>NZ_JBVKBN010000025.1:0-103454 GCF_055657065.1 Streptomyces sp. NPDC110618
CTGAGCCATCGGAGGCAGCCAGCATGAAAACCATCCCTGCCCCACCCGCGCAGTCCCAGAGTCGCGAACTCACGGGATGCACTCAAGAAGGTAGGACCGCATGACTCCCCAGCCCACCGGACGCCTCGTCCCCACCACTACCGGCCACGACCTGATCATCGCCCGCACCTACAAGGCCTCCGCCGACGACGTCTGGGCGAGTGTCACCGAGCCGGAGCGCACCGCCCGTTGGTTCGGCCCCTGGCGCGGCCAGGGGGCACCGGGTAACACCATCGAGGTACAGATGCTGTTCGAGGAGTCGGAGCCCTGGTGTCCGATGCGGATCGAGGCGTGCGAACCACCGAGCCGACTCGCCCTCGCCATGGAGGACGACGGCGGCCAGTGGTCCATGGAGCTGCTGCTGACCGAGACCGACGGCACCACCGAACTCCGCCTGGTGCAGCACCTCACCTCCACGGAGCAGGTCGGGGAGATCGGCCCCGGCTGGGAGTACTACCTGGACATGCTCACCGCCGCGCGCACCGGCGGCCCCCGGCCCGACTTCGAGGACTACTACCCCGCGCAGAAGGAGTACTTCGAATCCCTGGCCTGAGCCCGGCCAAGTCCCGGTCCGACCGGACTGTCAGTGCCGCGACGGCGAACCACATCGTGAACTGTCTGGCCCGCACGGGCTCGCACGCGGCGCCCGCCTTGCCCTTGCTCCGCGAAGCCCTGGCCCGGCCCCCGCGCGGCGGCAGGTTCCAGAACATCGAGCACGACGAGGAACTCCAGCGGGTCAGCGGTACGTTGATCAACCGGCTCGACCCTTCGGCGTCGGGCTGAGCCGGGGTCCCGGAACGGGGCCGCGGTCAGAGCGCGGACGTAACCGAGCACGAGGTCGCGCGCAGCCGAAACCCGTTCCATACAGCGTCTCAGTCCTCCGCGGGTACGACGCGAGTCACATTGCCCTTCAGGTCGGCGTCCAAGTAGCCGGTGGTGTATTCGTCGCCCAGGTACACGGCCAGTCCCAGAGGGGTGTCGAACGTTTCCGAGGCCGCGCGGACCAGGACGTATCGCGAAGTCGGGTTGTCGACATTGAGGTCCTTCTCCGCTCTCTTCAGGAGGGCGGGGACGACGTCCCAGTCGAAGTCGTCGAAGTTGAACGGCCGGTTGCCGGGGAAGATCGTGCTGCTGATGATGCCCTTCTCGACGCCACGACCGAGCCGGTACGTGTAGCTGTCGTACTTGGTGTCACTGCCCTCGACCATGAGTTGCACGTTCACGTAGTCGGGATAGACCGTGAGGTCTCCCGCACGGTTACGGCCGGTCTCCTCCTCGATCGCCGCCAGTGCCGTGCGGATGCCGTCCGGCGTGAGCAGTCCGTTCTTCGTGTCGACCTTGTCGGCCGAAGCGGAGCGGCTCGCGTCGGGCTTGGCCGGGGACGTCGGGGACGATCCCGACGCCGTGGGGGAGGAGGACTTGCGCGCGTCGGGCGTGGACGTCCCGGGTGAGCCTGCCGACGAGTCGTCGGCCTTGCCGTTGTCGTCGGGGAGGAAGTTCCACACCAGCGTTCCGACCAGCAGCACGCCCGCGACGGATGAGGCGACCGCGAGTCCGCGCTTCCCCCGCCCGCCGGGTCGCGGTGCCGTGGGTCGAACGGTCGTTGTCCCCGGACTCGGCGTCCAGCCGCCCGGGGTGACGGTCTGCGGGGGCGGCCCGAAACCGGTCGGCGGCGGCCCGAAACCGGCAGGCGTCACCGGTGCGGAGGGGCCGGTCGGCGGGGCCACGGGGTACGAGGTCGCCGAGTGCGCCACCTGCGGGCCGGTGGCCTCGGCGGCAGCCGTGAGCATCCGGTCCACCGTCTCGGCGTCCGGCCGCCGCGCCGGGTCCTTGACGAGCATGGCGTTGAGGAAGGGCGTAAGCGGCCCCGACCGCTGAGGCGGCGGCAGCTCCTCGCTGAGCAGCGCCGCCAGCGTCGCCAGAGTGGTCCCCCTGCGCAGCGGGTGGTGCCCCTCGACGGCGACGTACAGCATCATCGCCAGCGACCACAGGTCTGAACCCGGGCCGCCCTCCCCGCCGGAGATGCGTTCGGGCGCCATGTAGTCGGGCGTGCCGATGAGGGAGCCGGTCGCGGTCAGGACCGTGGACTCCCTGATCGCCGCGATGCCGAAGTCGGTCAGGACGGGCCGCCCGTCGGGGCGCAGGAGCACGTTGGCGGGCTTCACATCGCGGTGCTGGATACCGACGTCGTGCGCGGCGCGCAGCGCGGCCAGCACCTCGCGGCCGATGCGGGCCGCCTCGACGGGCGTCAAAGGGCCCTGTTCGAGGCGGTCCTGGAGGGATCCCCCGGTGACCAGTTCCATGACGATCCAGGGGTAGGCATGGTCCCCGCCGTCGATGACGTGGTGGATGGTCACCACATTGGGATGGTCGACCCGGGCCAGCGCCCTGGCCTCGCGCAGCACGCGGGCCCGGAGCGCGGCCGCCGCCTGCGGATCGTATTCGGCCAGCCCCGGATCCGAAGGCCGGACCTCCTTGAGCGCCACCGCCCGGTCCAGGACCAGGTCGCGCGCCCGCCACACCATGCCCATACCGCCGCCACCGAGCCGCGCCTCCAGCTCGAAGCGCCCGTCGATGACCCGTCTGCCGGATACCCCGTCGTTCATGGCGAGGAGCCTACGAGACGCCGGTGACAGACGCTCGGGTGAGGTGGCTCCCACGTCTCCCTGGAGGGCCACAGGGAGGGGTACCCGGCACCCCCGCCCGCCAATTGGTCCAGACCTGACTGGTCTAAACCCTTGACTGGTACAGACCAAAGCGGTTGAGTGGGCTGGCACAACCCCCCACCACGGCCGCCCCCACGCCGTGTCCGGTCCACCGGTGCGTGCGGTGCGGGCTCGCTGCGTCCTGCCCCCAGGGAGCGGCCGTGCCCCGCAAAGGAGTTGATTCAGTGTCGAGACGTCGTGTCTCCGCCGTCGTGGCCGTCCTCGCCCTCGCCGGCGCCGCCCCGGTGCTGCTCCCCGCCACGAACGCCGCCGCCGCGGCGTGCTCCAGCTACCCCGGCTGGAGGGCCGGCCAGTGGTACAACGCCGGTGACATCGTTCGCTACACCGACGGCAAGGCGTACATAGCCGAGCACGCCAACCCGGGTTACGACCCGACCATCAGCACCTGGTACTGGGAGCCGTACGCCTGCGACAGCGGGCCGGGCAACCCCGACGCGCGCTTCGTCGTGTCGGAGGCGCAGTTCAACCAGATGTTCCCGAACCGGAACCCCTTCTACACCTACAGCGGCCTCACCGCGGCGCTGAGCGCCTACCCCGGTTTCGCCAACACCGGCAGCGACACGGTGAAGAAGCAGGAGGCCGCCGCCTTCCTGGCCAACGTCAGCCACGAGACCGGCGGACTGGTCCACGTGGTGGAGCAGAACCAGGCCAACTACCCGCACTACTGCGACTGGAGCCAGCCCTACGGCTGTCCCGCCGGACAGGCCGCCTACTACGGCCGCGGCCCGATCCAGCTGTCCTGGAACTTCAACTACAAGGCCGCGGGCGACGCGCTCGGCATCGACCTGCTCAACAACCCCTGGCTGGTGCAGAACGACGCGGCCGTCGCCTGGAAGACGGCCCTGTGGTACTGGAACACCCAGACCGGCCCCGGCTCCATGACCCCCCACAACGCCATGGTCAACGGCGCCGGATTCGGCCAGACCATCCGCTCCATCAACGGCTCCCTGGAGTGCGACGGGAAGAACCCGGCGCAGGTGCAGAGCCGCGTGAACACCTACCAGCGGTTCACGCAGATCCTCGGTGTGTCCCCCGGCGGCAACCTGTACTGCTGACGGCGGACCCCGAGCACGGCGGCACGTGGAGTGTCATGCCCCTGACCGGCAGGTAGGCATCCCGCGTGCCGCCACCCACGGTGCGCGCCGCCCCCGTTGCACGGCGGGGGTCAGCGGCCCGCGCGCCGTGCCCGGACGCTCAGCGCGGCAACGGAGACCAGGAACCAGAAGGCACCGAAGGCCGAGTACCCGGCGACGGTGGACAGCCCGCTCGTCGCCGAGCCGGACGTGCCCGCGATGACGGCCCCGGCGAGCACGGACTGCCCGCCGCTGACGATCATGGGCCACTGGGCGCCGACGGTCCGGCGGCGCCGGAGCGCCACGGCGAGCTGCACGGCCCCGGCGAGCAGGGCCCAGACGCCGAACACGAGCAGGGCCGCCCCGACGGTGGAGAAGGCGGCCACGGCCATCCCGGCCGCGGTGGCGAGCCCGAGCCCCACATTCACGGCGCCGACACGGTCCAGGGAGCCGGTCCCGGCCAGCCGTGGCTCCAGGAGCGTGGCCACGGCGTCCCACAACGGGTAGACGACGAGCAGCACGCCCGCGATCGCCGTGACCCCGTCCGCCGACTCCAGCGAGGCGGACGTGGTGAGCACGAGTGCCACCCAGACGAGGGAGAACGCCACTCGGACGAGGTGGAGTGAGCGGAGCCCGGAGGACGTCGTACCGGCAGTGGGCGCGGCTGTCGGATGTGCGGCAGCGGTCTGAGTCATCGCATGTCCCATGGTGATCGTTTCGGTGTGAGACGGTCGCCTCGGTCAGGAGTCTCATCGGCCGGGGACGGGGCCGCGTACTACGTTCGAAGTACGTCGTCGCCGCAGGTCTGGACGAGAATCGGGCCATGGTCAAGGCACAGAACAGTCCCGACGGGCCCGCGTCCCCGCTGTGGGTCCGCCGCCCCGAGGCGCTGAACCTCGCCGCCTACGCGGTGGCGGTGCTGGTGTTCACCGGCCAGATCGTGGCCGTGGTCCTGCGCGGCTCCGACTGGCCCACCGCGCTCTCCGTGCTCCTCGCCGGCGGCGGTGTCGCCCTGTCGTGGTGGCGGCCGTGGGCGGGACTGCTCGTGGCGAGCGCGGCGTCCTTCGCCGTCACGGCGGTGGGCCACGACCCGCTGTCGGTGTGGATGATGGCGGTGCTCGTCCTGTTCTCGGCCACGCTCAGGGGCAAGCAGCCGGTGGTCGCGACCGCCCTGGTCGCCGCGTTCTTCCTCGGAGCGTTCATGACCCTGGGCGGATTCCGCGGTGGCGCGGTCACGGGCGCCGCCGCGCTGTTCTCGGCCGTCGCGGGAGGCGCGACCGGGGCCGCCCTGCGCATCCACCGCGAGCACTGGCTCATCCTGGAGGAACGCGCCGAGACCGCCCTCGCCACCCGCGAGATCGAAGCCACCCGCCGGGTGACCGAGGAGCGGCTCCGCATCGCCCGGGACCTGCACGACGTCATCGGCCACCAGGTCGCCCTGCTGAGCATGCACCTCGGCGCCGCGGAGATCGGTCTGCCCGAGGACGCCGACGACTCCCGGCAGGCCCTCGTCTCGGCGCGCTCCAGCGCCCGCACCGTCGTGGTCGAGACACAGCGGATCCTGGAGCTCCTGCGACTCAGGGACACCGTCACCGACGACGAGGCCCTACGGCCCACCCCCGCTCTCAGCGGCCTGGAAGCCCTGGTCGCCTCCTTCGAGAGCATCGGCCTCGACGTACGGCCCACGATCGACCTCCCCGCCGGGTTCGTGGAGCCGAGCGTCGGCGTGACGGTCTACCGGATCGTCCAGGAAGCGCTCACGAACGCCCACCGGCACGGCGAGGGACCGGCGACGGTGGAGGTGCGCGAGTACGGGGGAAGGATCCGCGTCACCGTGGAGAACCGTGTCGCCGGCGCGTCCCCGGACTCCGGCCCGGGCTCCGGCCTCGGACTGCTGGGGATGCGCGAGCGCGTCGAGTCCTCGCACGGGCGGCTGACGATCGACACGCACGACGGGCACTTCCGGGTCCGTGCGGAGTTCAGCCGCCTGGGAGCGGCCGTATGACGCCACGGACCAGGATCCTGATCGTCGACGACGAGCCCGAGATTCGGGCCGGTATCCGGACGATGCTCCGCCTCGACCCCGGCCTGGCGGTCGTGGGCGACCTCTCCGACGGCCTCCAGGTCGCCCCTTTCCTCCGCGAACACCCCGCCGACCTGGTCCTCATGGACATCCGCATGCCCGGCATCGACGGCGTCGAGGCCACCCGCCGGATCCGCGAGGAGCACCCGCCGGAGAAGCTGCGGGTGATCGTGCTGACCACCTTCGACCAGGACGAGATCGTTCTCGGCGCCCTGCGCGCGGGCGCCAACGGCTTCCTGAGCAAGACCGTGAGCCCCGCCGAACTCGTCGCCGGAATCGCCGAGGTCATGGACGGAGGCGGCACCCTCTCGGCCGCCGCGACGGCCGCGCTCATCGGCCACGTGGCGGACAGCCGGACCCCGGTCGTCGACCGCGAACTCCTGCGCCGCTTCGACGCCCTGACCCCCAGGGAGCGGGACGTGGTCGTCCTCGTCGCGAGCGGACTCGGCAACGACGAGATCGCGGCCCGGATGTCGGTGTCGCCGTTCACCGTGAAGACCCACGCGGTACGCGCCATGACCAAGGTCGGCGCACGCGACCGCGCCCAACTGGTCTCGTTCGCCTTCCGCGCCGGGCTCTACCCCTGAACTCCCGCACCGCGAGGCGGTCATGAGCGCGCCGGTCGGGGCAGCCGGGCATTGTCAGTGGCCGGTGGCAGGATTACCGCATGGCTTTCGTACGGACCACTCCACCGCGGCCGGTCGACGTGCCCGCGGTCTTTCCAGAACTCGCACCGCTCGCGCGCCCCGCGATCCGCCTGCACCCCCGCCCCGGGGAACCCACGGTCAAGGACAGTTCCGTAGGGGGACCCCTGCTGTGGCCGTCGGACGAGCCGTGGCCGCACTGCGAAGGCCCCCACGTGGACGCCGGGTTCCGCAGGCCGCCGACCGAAGTGCGGATGGAGAGGCGCAGACGGGCACGGCTGCACCGTGATCCCGAAGGCCCCGCGTACACGCCAGAGGAAGCGGCGATCAAGGAACAGGCCACCGCGAGGCTCCAAGAGCGACTCGACGCCGGACTTCCACAGCCCGCGGACAGCCCGGTCCCCCTGCTGCCCGTCGCCCAACTGTACGTACGCGACATACCGCTGCTGCGTCCGCCCGGCCAGGCGGACCTGCTCCAGATCCTCTGGTGCGCCTACGACCACGAACCGAACTACAAGCCCGCGACAGCCCTGTTCTGGCGCTCCACCGCCGAGGTCGTCGACATCCTCGAAACACCGCCGCAACCGTACGAGGCGGAGTACGACGGCTACGTTCCCCAGCCGTGCGTGCCGGCCCCGGAAGCCATCACCGAATACCCCAACAGCCTCGATCTCAGCCCGGAGTTGAGCCAGGCGGTGGGGGACTGGAGCAGATGGCAGGCGGCCGGCACGGCCGTGCACGACTCGTACGCGGAATACCCGGCGGAGTTCTACGACGACGAACTGGCCGATGCTCCGGGCTGGAAGGTCGGCGGCTGGCCTCCGTGGGGCCGCACCGACCCGCACCCGTGCTACTGCGCCGTGTGCGAGGCACGCATGGTTCCGCTGCTGACCATCGCGTCCTTCGAATGGGACGGCGGGACACGGGGCTGGGCGCCGTACGAGGACCGAGCCGCCGCTTACGCGCCCGGCCACCCGGCTGGTCTGGACCCGGCCCAGCCGACCGGAGTCGAGGTCGGCAGCACGGACAACATGCAGCTCTACGTCTGCCCGGCATCGCCGGAGCATCCGCATACCGACCTGATCCAGTGAGCCATCGCTGAACCGACGAGGGGCCTGCCTCCTCCGTACGACCGGAGGAGGCGAGCACCTCCCGGGAGTTGCTGCGCGTGACGGACGAGACTCCGCCGTTCCCTGACGTGTGAGCGGACATCACGCGGACACGAACGGCTCCGACAGGTGCGGTGTCGCCAGGTGCAGCGTGGTGGCGGTGACCGGGTCGAGCAGGCGCTGCCTTGAGAGCCTGGCCGTCTCGGCATCGACCTCGTGCGCGTAGGCGAGTTGGGGATGGAGGAGCTGGAGGGCGTGGACGAGGAGGTCGCCGGTGATCAGGGCCAGTTCCCGGCCGTCGCCGACCAGCACGCTCTGGTGGCCCGGTGTGTGGCCCGGCGTGGCGACCACCCGGCCCGTGCGCAGGGGCGTGTCGCCGTCCAGCAGCCGGAGTTGCCCGGTGGCTGAGAGCACGTCGGTCAGTGTCTCTCGAAGCTCCGGGTTGAGGGCGTTGAGCGCGTCGAGCTCGGCCCGCTGCAGCAGGTATTCGGCACGGGGGAAGTACGGGCGACGGCCACCACTGGTCCCGCCTGCCTCCGTCACCACCGCCCATCCGACGTGATCGGTGTGCAGATGCGTGAGCACCACCGTGTTGACGTCGCCCGGTTCGATCCCCGCCGCGGCCAGCGACTCGGGCAGGACGCCCGGCACAGGCGCCCACGCCGCGGCAGGACTGTCCGCGGGACCGATCCCGGCGTCCACGAGGGTGACGCCGTTGTCGTCGCGGATCGCGAACGCCCGGAACCGCAGCAACCAGCGTCCCTCGGCGTCCACGGCGCCGGGGTCGTAGGCATCGGCCTCCGCCCACTGGGCGGCGGTGGCCCCGGGAAACGCCTCGGCGCGCGGGGAGAAGAACGGGCCCTCGCCGTCGGGGAGGGCGATGATCTCGGTAGGGCCGATCCGGAGGCGGGGGAGGTTGGGTGACATGGCCGTGATCCTTCCACGGGCGGCGGGACCAAGGGCCTGTTCATGAAGGTGCGTTGCCGACCTGACAGGCCCACGGGGCCGACAGCGGCGACACGCCGTCGGCCCCGTGTCCCGGGGGGTCAGCAGCAGCGGCTCATGGGCTGTCCCTCCCGCTGCCTTGCCTGCTGCTCGTCGAACTCCCGCCGGGTGGGCGCCGGGAGATGGGGGTGCCGTTCCCGGTGGCGGGCGCAGTAACGCTCGTACTGCGCCTCACCGGTGAGCTCCCGCAGATACCAGCGCACGGTGCGCAGCATCCGTACGGCCCGCTTCCTCATGACCGTGTCCCCACCAGCGCCTCGTCGGAGGTCTCCGGCGCGTCGATGCGGGACTCGACGTACGGCACCTCCGAGGTCGGCAGCGGTTCCGGCGTACGGACCGCGCGGACGCACACCACCGCGCAGTTGACCAGGACGATGAGGACCAGCAGGAGGAAGATCGCCATGAGCACACCGTCGACGGTGTTGTTGGTGACGATGGTGTGCATGTCGTCCATGTTCGTGGCGCCGGGCAGCAGTTCGCCCTCGTCGATGGCCTGGGCGTACTTGTCGCGGAGGGCGAAGAAGCCGATCTTCGGGTCGTCGGAGAAGATCTTCTGCCAGCCCGCGGTGAAGGTGACGGCCACGTCCCAGGCGAGCGGAACGCCCGTCACCCAGGCCCAGCGCAGCTTGCCGTGCTTGATCAGGACCGTGGTGGTGATGGCCAGGGCGACCGCGGCCAGCAGCTGGTTGGCGATGCCGAACAGCGGGAAGAGCTGCTTGATCCCGCCGAGCGGGTCGGTGACCCCGGCGTAGAGGAAGTAGCCCCACGCGCCGACGACCAGGCCACTGGTGATCCAGATGCCGGGCTTCCAGGTGACGCGGCCGATGGGCTTCCAGACGTTGCCGAGCATGTCCTGGAGCATGAAGCGGCCCACGCGGGTACCGGCGTCGACCGTGGTGAGGATGAACAGCGCCTCGAACATGATCGCGAAGTGGTACCAGAACGCCTTCATCCCGGCGCCGCCGAACACTCCGGCGAAGATCTCCGACATACCCACGGCCAGGGTCGGCGCACCGCCGGAGCGGCCCACCAGAGTCTCCTCCTCCACCGCCTTGGCGGCGGCGGTGAGCTGCTCGGGGGTGATGGTGAAGCCGATGTTCTTGACCGCTTCCGCGGCGGTGTCCACGGTCGGGCCGAGCAGGGCGGCGGGGGCGTTCATGGCGTAGAAGAGGCCGGGTTCGAGCACGCAGGCCGCGATCAGCGCCATGACGGCGACGAAGGACTCCGTGAGCATGGAGCCGTAGCCGATCAGCCGGACCTGGGACTCCTTCTGGATCAGCTTCGGGGTCGTGCCGGAGGAGACCAGGGCGTGGAAGCCGGACAGGGCGCCGCAGGCGATGGTGATGAACAGGAAGGGGAACAGGGAGCCGGAGAAGACGGGGCCTTCGCCGTTGGAGGCGAAGTCGGTGACCGACTCGGCCTTGAGGTTCGGGGCGGCGACGATCACACCGATCGCCATGAGCGCGATGGTGCCGACCTTCATGAAGGTGGAGAGGTAGTCACGGGGTGCCAGCAGCATCCACACCGGCAGGACGGAGGCGACGAAGCCGTAGCCGATCAGACAGAAGACCAGGGTCTCCGGGCTCCAGATGAAGTGCTCGGCGAGGGAGGAGTCCTGGACCCAGCCGCCGCCGACGATGGCGAGCAGCAGCAGGGCCACGCCGATGAGGCTGGTCTCCACGACCTGGCCGGGGCGCAGGTAGCGCAGGTAGAAGCCCATGAAGAGGGCGATGGGGATGGTCATGGTGACCGAGAAGGTGCCCCACGCGGACTCGGCGAGCGCGTTGACGACGACCATCGCGAGCACCGCGAGCAGGATGATCATGATCGCGAAGACACCGAGCAGCGCGGCGGCTCCGCCCACCTTGCCGATCTCGTCGCGGGCCATCTGGCCGAGGCTCTTGCCGTCGCGGCGCATGGAGAGGAACAGGACGATCATGTCCTGGACCGCACCGGCGAAGATCACGCCCGCGATGATCCAGATCGTGCCCGGCAGATAGCCCATCTGCGCGGCCAGGACCGGACCGACCAGCGGACCGGCGCCGGCGATCGCCGCGAAGTGGTGACCGAAGAGCACCCGCTTGTCGGTGGGGTGGAAGTCGACGCCGTCCTCCAGCCGCTCGGCGGGCGTGGCGCGGGTGTCGTCCACCTCCAGGACGCGGCGCGCGATGAACCGCGAGTAGAAGCGGTAGGCGATGGCGTACGACCCGAGCGCGGCCACGACCAGCCAGACGGCCGAGATCTCCTCTCCCCGGGACAGGGCGAGTACGGCCCAGGCGATCGCTCCGACGAGTGCGACGGCGACCCAGATGGCGACGGACCTGGGTGACATCCGTGAGGTGCCTGGAGCCTTGCCGCCGGAAGCGGGCGGGGCTGATGTGGGCATGACGACTCCCGATCTCAAAAGGTGAGCAACGAGGTGAATCAGTACGGGGAAGTGCGGCTCAGCGATGTCGGTGCGTCAGTACGTACGCGGCCAGCAGACACAGGCAGCACCCCGGTACCCAGGCGAGCTGGTACCAGTAGAAGAAGGGCGTGCCCGCCAGCCGCGGATCGGCACCGGCGTACAGCGGAACCCCCAGCAGACCGGCAGCGGGTGCCAGCAGCAGAGCGGGCACGGCGACGCGCCGTAGCCGGGTGTCACCCCTGCGTGCCATGACCTGCCCTCCCCTCCCGTCAGCTGTGGGTTTGTGCAAGAGTTGCCGACCGACCGGAGACGGTTGACAGCGTATGTCGAGAAAATGTCGAGAAAATTTCCCGCCGTCTCCTGTCCTCCGAACGAGGGACTCGCGCAACTGCGTGAGTGAGGGCACTTGCACACCAAGGACGGTGAACCATGGCGGACGGCGCCATGACGACGACGTTCCTCGCCGTGATCGGCGGAGCGTCGCTGCTCGCCGTCACCGCCCGCCGCCTGCGCCCGAGCGACCGCCTGCCCTCACTGGAGGGCTGGGCGCTCGCCGACCGCAGCCTCGGCCCCGTCTGGACCTGGCTGCTGCTCGGCGGCACGATCTTCACCGCGTACACCTTCGCCGCCGTCCCCGGCCTCGCCTACGGCAACGGCGCGCCGGCCTTCTTCGCCGTGCCGTACACGGTGATCGTCTGCCCGCTGGCCTTCGTCCTGCTCGCCCGCCTGTGGACCGTGGCGAACCGGCACGGCTACGTCACGGCCGCCGACTTCGTACGCGGCCGGTACGGCTCCCCGCCGCTCGCCCTGGTGGTCGCACTCACCGGCATCCTCGCGACCATGCCGTACCTCGCGCTGCAACTGCTCGGCATACGGGCCGTACTGGCGGCGGGCGGCCTGTACCCGGGCGGCGCGACCGGCGACGCGCTGATGGTGGCCCTCTTCGCGGGCCTGGCCATCGCCACCTACCGGCACGGACTGCGCGCCCCGACCGTCATCTCCGCCCTCAAGGCCGTCGCCGTGTTCGTCTCGCTGACCGCGGTGACCTGGCTGGTCCTCGACCGCCTCGGCGGCCCCGGCCCCGTGTTCGACGGCGCCGCCGAACGCCTCGGCGGCCCGGCCCTCCTCCTCACCCCCGAACAGCAGCCCGCCTACGCCACCCTCGCCCTCGGCTCCGCCCTCGCCCTGCTGATGTACCCGCACGTCCTGACCGCGGGCTTCGCCGCCGACGGCCCGGAGACCCTGCGCAAGGTCTCGGTGGCCCTGCCCGCCTGGACCGGACTGCTCGCCCTCTTCGGCTTCCTCGGCATCGCCGCCCTCGCGACCGGCGTCCAGGCCCCGGAGGGCGGCGCCGAGGCCGCCGTACCCATGCTGGTGGACCGCCTGATGCCGTCCCCGCTGGCGGGCCTCGTCTTCGGCGCGATCACCGTAGGAGCACTGGTCCCCGCGGCGGTGATGTCGATCGCGGCCGCCACCAGCTTCGTACGCAATGTGTACGTCGAGTACGTCCATCCCACGGCCACGCCCAAGCGCCAGGTACGGGTCGCCAAGCTGGTCTCCCTCACCGCGAAGGTCGGCGCGGTGGCGTTCGTGTTCGGACTGCGCGACCAGGACGCGATCAACCTCCAGCTCCTCGGCGGGGTCTGGATCCTGCAGATCTTCCCGGCCGTCGCCGTGGGCCTGTACACCGGCTGGCTGCACCCGCGGGCGCTGCTGGCCGGATGGGGTGTGGGCATGCTCGCGGGCACCGCCATGGTCGTACGGGGCGGGTTCTCCTCGATCGTGCCGCTCGGCTCCGGCCCCGAGATCTACGCCGGACTCGCCGCCCTGCTCCTCAACATGACCGTGGCTGTGGCCGGCACCTTCGTGCTGAGCCGCCTCGGCGTCCCGCGCGGCGCCGACCTGACCGACCTGCCGTCACGCCTGCTCGCCAGGCGGCACCCCGAGACGGGAGCCAGCAACTCATGAGACAGCACCTGAGACCCGAGCGCGGCACCGCGACCGCCGCCGTACCGCTCCCGCCCGCGGCGAGCGACCCGGCGGACGCCGACCGCGAGGCCGGCGTGGCCCGCCTGTTCGAGGTGCACTACTCGTCCATGCTGCGCCTGGCCGTCCTGCTCGGCGCCGACGACCCGGAGAACGTGGTCGCGGAGGCGTACTACCAGATCTACCGGAAGTGGCGGCGCCTGAAGGACACCGAGGCGGCGGAGGCCTACCTGCGCTCCACCGTCTGCAACCTGACCCGCATGCGGATACGCCACCTCCAGGTGGTCCGCAAGCACGTGGAGAAGCCCGGCGACGAACTCGTCGCGTCCGCCGAGAGCACGGCGATCCTCCGCGACGACCAGCGCGTACTGATGGACGCGCTCCAGCAGTTGCCCGCCCGCCAGCGCGAGGCGCTCGTCCTGCGCCACTGGCTCGGCCTGAAGGAGAGCGAGATCGCCGCCGCGATGGGCATCTCCTGCGGCTCCGTCAAGACCCACACCTCACGCGGCCTCGCCGCCCTGACCCAGGCGATGGAGGCCCGGCGATGAACAACACCGGTGCGGACCGCACGGAACAGGAACTCCGCGAGGCGCTCGCCGCCCTCGCCGACGGCGTCCAGGCCGCTCCCGACCCCGACGTCTACCGCACGGCACGCGGCGAGTGGCGCCGCCGCGAACGCCGCCGCCGACTCGTCCTCGCGGTCCTGATCGCGGTCGTCTTCACCCTGGCCACGCTGCTGGGCCTGTGGGTCCTGAACCAGGCCCCCGAGAAGCCGGGAGTGATCTTCTCGGGGAACGGGACGGTTGTGGGGATGTCCGTGGGGGTGCGGGCGGCCGGGGAAGGCTGACCGGCGCCGCGGCGTTGTCAGTGGGTTCTGCGAGGGTGTGCGTCGTGGACGAACTCGTGGAACGCGTGGACGCGGCAGACCGTGTGCTGGGGGTCGTGAGCCGACGGGAGGCCGTCAGGGAGGGCTGGCTGCACCGGATCGGCGTTGCGGTGTGCCGCGACGGGCACGGCCGCTACCTCGTCCACCGACGTGCCGGACAACTGTCCCGTTTCCCGGGCCATTACGAACTCGGGATCGGGGGAGCGGCGGCCGTCGGCGAATCCTACGAGCGGGCAGCCGAGCGAGAACTGGCCGAGGAGTTGGGGACGTCGGCGCGGGTGCGCTTCCGGTTCAAGTTCCTCAACCGGCGCGGGCTGAGCCCCCATTGGCTGGGCGTGTGCGATGCCGAGCTTTTGGGGGCCGGCACCCCCGACCCCGGTGAGGTGGCCTGGCACGGCTGGCTGACCGAGCTGGAGTTGCGCCGGGCTCTGCGGCGGTGGACCTTCACTCCGGACAGTCAGGAGATATTCGATCGGTATCTCCAGTGACCGTTCGATACAGTGCGGGCAAGTGAACTGCCGTGACGGCGGTGTTGGGCGCGGCCCTGGGCCACGACGGGCACCCCCCTACGTGTGCGGCAAGGAGCCGAGGTCCGGGCACGCCGGATTGTCGCCGCCGGACAGGGCGTGCCACTCTCCGAGGCACTGTCCCGCCCGGCCCGCTGACCCCCTGACGGATCGAACCCGCCCCCATGAACCGCCTGCTGCACCTCGACCGCACGCTCGACGACCTCGACCCGCCCCGCTGGGAGGAGCCGGACGCCTCGAACGCAACCCCCTTGGTACGCAGGGTGCACGCGCTGCGGCGGGCTCGGCTCGGGGAGCTCACACCGGCGGATCTGCGCACCCTCGTGTCCCAACAGGTCGGGCTGCCCTTCGTGCTCCCTCTCGCCGTGCGTGTGCTGCTCGAAGAGCCCATGCTCGACGCCTACTTCTACGAGGGCGACTTGCTGTTCGCCGTGGTGAACGCTCCGGCATCGGACTGGGCCCTCTTGCCGGACCTCGCAGACCAATTGCGGGACGTCATCAAGCATCTGCCGGAGCATGCGGCGGAAACGCTTCCACCCGGCGCCGCCGAGGAACTCGCTCGTTTTGCCAACTGGAGTTGAGCCACTTCGGGCTGTCGGGTCACAGCGTCCGCCCCAGGCGTGCGAGCGGGGAGGAAGCCATCGTCACCGGTGACAGCAGCATGCCCGCGGCCGTCACCAGGAGGCTGACGCGTAGTCCCCACTCCGCCGCGACAAGCCCCCCGAGCAGGGAGCCCAGCGGAGCCATCCCCATGCCCACGAACGAGATCGTCGCGGCCACGCGCCCCTGCATCCCGTCCGGAGTGACCGACTGCCGCACGCCCATGACCGTGACGTTCACCAACTGGCCCCCGATTCAGAACAGGAACGAGACCGCCACGAGCGCGGAAACCGTCACGGCGGAGGAGCCGTGCAGCACGGGCACGCACAGGAACACCCCGCCCCCGAGTGCTGCCGCGAGGATGAGCACTCGGCTGGATCCGAACCTGCTCGGCAGCCGGGCGGCCAGCAGCGAACCCACAACCGCACCCGGTCCGGTCGCCGCGAGTGCCAGGCCGACTGCCGTACCCGACAGACGCAATTCCCGTGGCAGGAAGAGCAGATAGACCGTCATCATGGCCGCGAAGGCGAACTGGAACGCGGCGGAGGCGAGGCACACCGCACGCAGCGTGGCGTCGGTGCCGGGACCACCTCGGCGCGACGCATCCGCCGGATCGAGAGGAAGGACAGCGCGAAGCACACCGCGCTGGAGCCCAAGCAGCTCCAGTACCGGCCGGACGTGATCGACGGGTGTCTCGCCGGCACCGGCCTGGCCCTCGTGGCACAGTCATCAGAAGCTGCCGAAGAAGCGATGCCACCAGGTGGGCCGCGGGACAAGCGCAGGCAGCTCGCTCGGCCCGTGGTAGTCGCACTCCAATAGCTCCTCGGGAACGATCGCGTACCCGAGGTCGGCCAGAGCGCGATTGACTTTGCCCAGGTCCGTGGCGTTCAACTCACCTTCGGCCTGTGCTTCTCCGGTGCCGATGAAGGCACCGGGGTTGTCCGCGCAGACCAGGGCCAGCAACCCGAACTTGCTCACGCAGACGACGATCCGGGTCCCGCACGCGGTCGCATCTGCGGGTATGGTGACGCGCCCGTACTCACTGGAGTCCTGTGCGTCCCGCTCGGTCGCGCATCGCGTGGCAAAGTCATCCTCAAGCCGGGACACCAGGTCTTCAAACAGCGCGCCGATCGCGCCGCGGTCGTAGTCCCGGGGCCACTCCAGCCACTCGGGATCATCGAGCTCGCGCAACAAGGCCACCAGATCCGCTTCACGCTCCGTCACGTGCACATCTTGACGGGACAGCGGCTGAGCTCGCCGGCCGCGAAAGGCAATTCCGTGTCGACGGCCCATCGTCCATGGCTTCACCTCCCTCAGGAGGAGGCCAATGTCAGACCCCTCGCCTAGGCTGGCGCACAGATTCGATCAAGGAGTGGGAATCGTGCGGATTGAGCGTCACCAGGTGGGCGAGGCGGCCGTGTCGGCGGCACGTGAGGACTTCGCCAATCGCATCGGACGTCTGGTGGGGTCCCTGTCGAGAGCGGGCCGGATGGCTGTGTACGAGTGGCAGTCCATCGCGGACGAATTCCTCGGCTACTTGGGTGCCCTGTCGGTTGAGACACCCGACCTCGACACCGCGGAGACCAAGGCCGTTCTCAAGGATGCCTCCGAAGCGGCGGCCGGTGCGGTCGCGTACGCCGCTTACCACCCGCACTGCAGTTTCCACGTCACCTTGGACTACGTGAACTTCGGCATGGGCTACGACCCGGGCTCGGACGCCCCGCCGGAGCGCGTCGCACCGGGGGAGTGGGTCGACGCGCTGTGCCTGACCGTCCTGCGGGACAAGGCGAAGTGGCACGGCGAGGCATTCCACTTCGCGCGGGAGAAGTTCGCCGAGAAGGCGCAGGGGACGCCGGTCGGGGAACTCGCCACGGCCTTGACGGCCGTCGTTTTGGACGACACCGGCGACGACGAGGAGTATCCGCCGAGTCCCCAGGCCAAGGTCGCCGCCGTCGACGCGGCCCTGGGCCGCATCCAAGCCCGCGCCCAGGAGACGGGCAAGCCCCTCCTGGACCACCCGGACAGCGTGGCCCTGCAGACAGTGCGGGCCTTGGCCGCCGAGGACCGCAAGAGCTTCGACGACGGACTGGCCGACCTCCTCAACCGGCACAGGACGCTGCACGGTTCCTCGGCCGACCCGCGCTATCTCCTGCCGTTGGTCCCCCTCGCCCTGGCCGCGCTCGCGTACCGGACGCTGGGCTGGGAGCCGGCCGTGCGCACCGAGTACCTGCCGCACGCGCTGGTCACCGGATTCGAGTCCCGCGGGCCGCGCGTAGGCGCGTTCGGCCGGAAACGGCGCCGCGACGCGGTCGCCGCGCTTGCGGCAGGCCCCGTTGTCGTGGAGCGCCCGGCCCGCGAGTGGCCTGAGAGCGAGGATCTCCACGCGCGGGACCAGAAGCGCGTCATGGAGGCGTTCACCTCCGCCGACGGCGAGCCGCTCAGCGTGGCAGAGCTGAGCCATGTCCTGACCCGCCAAGCCAATCTCTTCACCTGGCGGGCTGCGAACTCCCCGGACGTGACTGACGCCCAGCTCGGGCACCTTCGCCTGGGCTCCCAGGCCGCGGGCGCCCTGTTCCGGATCGCCATGGCGGAGCCCGGCACCGAGGTCGAGGTGACGATCGACGGCCGCGAGCTGCGCTACAAGGCCGAGCGGAACGACGCGGCAGGCGCCTACGCCTGGCACCTCGGTACGAACCTCGCCCTGATCACCGGCGTACGCGAGGACCTGGCGCCGCTGGTGCTCACCGGCCCCAACTTCACCGCCCCGGACGGTTCCGCGTTCACCCAGTACCGCCAAGCCCTGCACGCCTACCTGAAGGGCGACGACCCCGAGGGTGCCGCGGAGCGTGCGCTGCAGCAGGCGGAGCGGGCCAAGGACTGGGGCTTCGACATGCCGCCCGCCATGCTGCTGTCGCAGCTGGTGGAGGGCGACGAGGAGAGCTTCAACCTGGCCCTGCTGGACGCCCTGGAGGCTCACCGCGACTACTACAGCGTCGCCGACCGCATCGACGACGTGGACGGCTCCCTCGATCTCGACGTCCTCGCCCTGACCTGTCACGCCCGCCGACGGGGCTGGGACATACGAGTCGAGTCCCCGTACCTTCCGCCGAGTCTGCTGGCGGCCGCAGAGCGTATCTAGGCGGGCGGTGACGACCCGGGTCCCACGGGAAGGCGGAGGTCGGCCGGGCGGTGGGAAGCAGCCAGGTTGCCCATAAGGTGTGCCCCATGCCTGCCAAAGTGAGTGCCGCGAAGTCGCGTGCCGCGTTGCACATATCGGCGCGTGTGTGTGCCGAGTTGCTGTTGGTCCTTGTGATGCTCGCGGTCGCCCTCTGGCTGCTCGACCGGATGTGGTCGGTGGTCTGGCCGATCGTCGTCGGCCTGCTGCTGACCACACTGACCTGGCCGCCCACGCGATTCCTCCGTGCGCGCGGGTGGCCGCCGGCCCTGGCCGCGGCGCTGGTGACCGTCATGTTCCTCCTCGTCGCCGCGGGCGTCGTGGCGCTGATCGCGGTTCCCGTGGCGTCGCAGTCCGGGGAACTGACCGACGGCGTGATCGAGGGGGTGCAGAGGCTGCGGGAGTGGGCCGCCGGGCCGCCGTTGAACATCGGGGACGCCGAGATCGACCGGGCCTTCGACAGCGCGGTCGAGCGGGCCCAGGACGGTCTCGGAAGTGCCGTCGGCGCCCTGGTCACGGGGGTGAGCAGTGTGGTCAACGGCGTGATCACCGCCGTGCTGGCCCTGTTCCTGATGTTCTTCTTCCTCAAGGACGGGCCGCGGTTCCTGCCCTGGCTCTCCCGTCAGCTACCCGGCCGCCTCGCCACCGACATCCCCACCGTCGCCGCGCGTGGTTGGAACACCCTGGGCTCGTTCGTCCGCTCGCAGGCCGCCGTCGGTCTCATCGACGCCGTGCTGATCGGGATCGGCCTGTGGATCCTCGATGTGCCGCTGGTGCTCCCGCTCGCGGTGCTGACGTTCGTCACGGCGTTCGTGCCGATCGTGGGCGCACTGTTCGCCGGCCTCGTCGCGGTCCTCATCGCCCTGGTCTCCAACGGCCTGACCGACGCGTTGATCGTGCTCGCCATCATCGTGGTCGTGCAGCAACTGGAGGGCAATGTCTTCCAGCCCATGATCCAGAGCCGAGGTCTCGGCCTGCACGCCGCCGTGATCCTCCTGGCGGTGACGCTCGGCGGCAACATGGCCGGCATCGTCGGCAGCCTCCTCGCCGTCCCGGTCACGGCCCTGATCGCGGTGGTCTGGAACTACGTACGCGAGCAACTCGCCGAGCCACCGGCGGAGCCGGAGGACGACGGCGAGCCGATGCCCGGTGCCGCCGTACCGTCGTAGCGCAGCCGCTACGCCGAGGCCGCTGGTTGCGGTGACCGGAGCACGAGCAGAGTGATCTCGCTGGGGGCGAAGACGCGGAAGGGCGGGCCCCAGAAGCCGGTGCCGCGGCTCGTGTAGAGGAGGGTGCGGTCACCGTGGCGGGTCAGGCCCGCGAGGGCGGGCTGGTCCAGCCGTACCAGGTAGTGGAAGGGCCAGATCTGGCCGCCGTGCGTGTGGCCGGAGAGCTGGAGGTCCACGCCGCCGGCCGCCGCCTCGTCGATGAACTTGGGCTGGTGCGCCAGGAGGAGCACGGGGTGGTCGGCGTCGGCGCCCCGCAAGGCACCGGCGAGGTGCGCGCCGTGTCCGGCCACTCCGGAGGACTCGGCGGTCACGTCGTCCACACCGGCGACCACGAGCGTGTCCCCGCCGCGTTCGAGCAGCAGGTGCCGGTTGCGCAGGGGCTCCCAGCCCAGCTCGTCCATCAGGTCGACCCAGCCCTGGGCCTCGCTGTAGTACTCGTGGTTGCCGGTGACGTACACACGCGCGTGGGTGGCCCGCACGGTGCCGAGCGGGGCCGCCTGGGCGCGGCGGCGTTCGGCCGTACCGTCCGCGATGTCGCCGGTGTGGCAGACCAGGTCGGCGTCGAGGGCGTTCACCTTCTCGCACACCCGGGCCGACCAGCGCGCCCGGTCCAGCGGGCCGTAGTGGGTGTCGGTGATGAGGGCGACGCGCAGTCCGTCCAACCCGGGGCCCAGACGCGAAAGTTGCACGTCGACGTGGCGCACCCTGGGCACGCGGCGGGCTTCTGCGTACCCCCAGCCGAGCAGCAGGGCCGTTACGGCGAGGACGGCCCAAGTGACGATGCGGGCACGGTCCTGTCCTTCCCCGGCACCGGCCACGGTCAGGGCGATCCGCAGCGGAACGCCGAGCAGCACCGTCCAGGTGAACAGGACCCAGCTCCCGCCCAGCAGCGTGTCACCGACGATCGCCGAGCGGTCCTCCTGCCGGCGGCCGTGCCCGCGCATCATGGCGTACGGCATACCGACGAGGCCCATGGCGAACAGGAGCGTGCCGATGAGCGTGACCGGCAGCGGCCAGTCCTGGCCGGTGTACAGGAGCACCCCGCACGGCACCGCCCACAGCAGGACAGGGGTGATCAGCGGGAGGTAGCGCATCAGGCGGAGTACGCGGCTGCGTGGGCGTGGCGCCTGGGCCGCCTCGTTGTCGGCGGGTCGGGTGTCGCTGGTGTCGGTCACGCTACCCCTCACAAGCCAGGCTGCCGTCCCTGGCACTGTAACCGTTCGTGGACGGAAGGGGCCCCTGGGGCGACTGCCCTCAGCGCCGGTCAGAGTGGCGTGGCAGCCTCCTCGGCACGGCGGCTACCCCGCGTCATCAGCAGTCCCCCGAGCGCGGCGACGGGGTTCATGAGTACGCCGTAGACGGCGGCCGGAACGGCCAGGCTGACGCTGCCGAGCACACTGATGGCCAGCGTCATGGCGATGGCGCTGTTGTGCACGCCGATCTCCATGGAGCAGGCGACGGACTGGCGCTTGTCCAGCCGGGCCATGCGCGGTACCGCGTACCCGATGGCGAGGCTCAGCGCGCAGAACACCACCGCCGTCGGCCCCACGTCCGTGACGTAGCCGCCGATGTTGTCCCGCTCGGCCACCACCGCCCCGGTGATGATCATGACGAGCACGGCGACCGACAGGATCCGCACCGGGCGGTCCATGCGGAGCGCGAAATCGGGCGAGCGGCGGCGGACGGTGAGCCCGATCGCCACCGGCACCAGGACCAGGGCGAACACCTGCAGAACCTTGCCGAACTGCAGCCCCATGCTCTTCTCCCCGATGTCCGGCTCGAAGTAAGTGAGGGCGAGGTTCGTGATGATCGGCAGCGTCACCACGGCCAGGAGCGCGTTCACCGCCGTGAGCGTGACGTTCAACGCCACGTCGCCGCCGAAGAGATGGCTGTACAGGTTCGCCGTCGTCCCGCCGGGCGATGCGGCCAGCAGCATCATGCCGACCGCGAGCACGGGGGAGAGACCGAAGGCGAGGACGAGCCCCAGGCACACACCGGGCAGCAGGAGCAGCTGACAGCTCATCGCCACGACCACGGCCCGGGGATGGCGCCGCACCCGCCGGAAGTCGTCCACCGTCAGGGAGAGCCCCAGCCCGAACATGATGACGGCGAGGGCGAGCGGGAGGAACACGGTGGCGAGAGGAGTGTCCATACGCGGCTCCGTCTTCAGCGGCAGGGGTGGCCCGGCGGTGCAGAGTCGCGGCCGGAGGACACCCGTTGTCTGTGTTGCGTGCGCATGCACAGGTGTTGTCCGCATCGCGCACAGGAGATGCGGGTGTGAGCACGGTCAACATGGCATGGTCGACGCCGATTTGCCAGGTCCTGGGTGGCAACAGGACCGGGACACCCGGGCGTTGACGCCTCTCGGGAACCGCGCCGCCGACCCCCGGCGTCCTGGATCATGCCCCTGCTGTTTCCGGTGCTCACCCGCCACGGTTCCGCCGTTGGCCGGCGGCGCCCGGGTCGAGGGCTGTCGAGGCGTGAGGGGAGGGTCATGCGGACCTGCGGGCGTATCAGCAGGCTGACTCCTGCGCAGGAAGCCATGATTCGCGACGTGGCGGAGTCCTGGGCGGCCGTGGAGAGGGCGGTCGGTCCGGAGGACCGTGCGGCTGCCGAGGAGGGGGTCCGCCTGGCCTACGAGGCGTGCGGCCTGCCGCCGCCCGCGTTTGTCGTCTGGCTGGGCTCCCCGTGGGCGGGCCTGATCGGACAGGCGATGCTGCCCGACGTGATCGCCACCGTGCTGCGCGGCCGGGCGGGTCGGGTGCGTGCCCGGCTCCGCCGCCGGTCGCGGCAGGCACTGCTGCGCACCCCGTACATGACCCTGCACCCGGAGGCCGCCGACCGGGGCACGGAGCAGATCTCCAAGCCGGTGGACGCACGCGTGAGCGCGTTGCTGCGGCTGCGACCGAGCCCGGCGATCTCGGGATGGCGGTTCACGGTCCACGGCCAACTCAGGGATCAGGTGGAAGCCCAGCGCTATGTGCTGAGCAGCTGGGCCGACCGCGACGGGTACTTCGGCTCCGCCCGGTACGACATCGATGTGGTACCGGCCGTGCACGCGGAACTGCTCGCCCAGGTGTCCGCCCAGGCCGGAGTCCCCGTCCCGGAGAATGTCGCCCCACGCCTTCCCAGGCGCTGGTGGCGGGGACAGCCGGTCTCCTCATGGGGGGTGATGGGCTACGCCTGGTACGAGGCCCTGGAGCGGATCGGCGTCGGCGGCATGGAAGTCTTCCACGGCGAACAGCAGGTCGCCCGCCACGCCGGGTACTGGTGGGCCTGCCGGGACTACGCCGTCCTCACACCCCGCCCCGACGTGCAGCGGTGGGACACGCAAGGCCGTCTGCACTGCGCCGACGGCCCGGCCGTGGTGTGGCCGGACGGCTGGTCCCTCCACTGCTGGCACGGCACGAGGGTGCCGGACTCCCTGATCGCCGGCCGCTGGGACCCCGACCGCATTCTGTGGGAGACGACCAACGTCGAACTCCGCCGCTGCGCGATCGAATGGATGGGATGGCCCGAGTTCGTCGAGGCAGCCGAGCTGAGACGCGTCGGCCCGCCGGAACCGGACCCCGGCAACCCGGGACAGTGGCTCACCCTCTACGAACTGCCCGGCCGCCGCGGCAGGGCGCGCGTCCTGCTGTGCACGAACGCCTCCGTCGAGCGGGACGGCACGCGTCGTCAGTACGGCCTGCTGGTCCCGGCCGACACCCCGGACCCCACGACCGCGGCCGCGCGCCTGCTCGGCCTGACCCGCGAGCAGTACCTGAGCATGGCGCGGGCGACCTGACGCCCACCATCCGCAATCGACCTGGAGCACCCATGACCGCACAGCACCCGACACTCGCGGACGTCACCGCCCTCGCCGGAGTCGACGTCCTGGACCACCTCGACCTGGAGGCCACCATCCCCGTCTCCGCCGGACTGCAGCGCCAGGGCGATGTCGGGCTCATCCCAGTGGACCTGATCGGCTACGAGCCCACCGGCCCATTCGAGCCCGTCCCCGCCGCCGGAATACCCCTGGTCTCCTCCGAGGACGGCGGCAACACCCACCTGCTCGTGGCTGACGGCCCGGTGACGTGGGCACCGAACAGCGAGAACGGCCCCGACGTGGGCTGCTTCACCGTCCACGAGGGCGCCACGGCGTACGTCCTGCACCCCGAGCACGGCGCGATGGGCCATGCGCCGGGAACGTACCTGGTACGTCGCCAGGTCGAGCTCGACCACCGGATCGTCGTGGACTGAACGGCTCGCGGTCAGCCGAGCAGTTCCAAGAGCCGGAGTGCCTGCTTGTCCGCGGTGCCGACAGGGTTTCGCGGATTGCCGGGATCGTCTCTCGCCAGCAGGAACAGCCACACCAGTGCCAGCAGGCGCCGACACTCCCGCAGTCGTGCCGTCTCCGCGGGGGAAAGGTCGAAGCGAGCCAGGAACCCGGCCACGTCGAAGGGCTGCTCGACCCAACTGCCGACGTGCTCGCTGATCTCGGCCAGCTCGTAGGCGCGGTCGCTGCGGCCCGAGTCCTCGAAGTCGACGACCTGGACCCGGGAGCCGTCCCACAGGTAGTTGGCGAGGTTCCCGTCGCCGGGGCCGAAGACCTCCGGGACGCCCTGCCGGTGGTCCGCGTGGAACCGGGTACCGGCCAGCCAGCGCAGCCCTGCGTCCATGGCCTGCCCGACGGGTCCGCCGGTGCGGGGCGACGGGGCCTCGGCCGCCCACCTGTGGATCAGGCGGACCAAGTCGGGTGGGAGGGTCGGCCGTGGCGGGACGGTGCGCAGAACCGGGGCTGGCACCGCGCTGTGGAGTGCGGTCACGGCCTCGGCGAGCGCGTCGAGGTGCCGGTTCCCCAGGGCGGTGCCACGCAGAGGCCGGCCGGTGAGCCGCGACATCACGACGATGGGCCTCTCGGCTGCCAGATCGGCTTCGCACGGTTCCGGAGCGAGCCCTGGACTGTGAGTGGTGAGGAGCGTCAATCCCCGCCACTCGCGTGCAGCACGGCCGTCGTTGCCGGTTGCGAACCGTTTGATCACGCGATCCGAGATCACCTCGATCCCATGGGTGCCCCAGCGGCGAGAACTCATGAGAAGAAATCCTGCCCCAACCCGCTGTCAGAGGCGGGATCTAGGGTGTCCGCCGTGGCTGACATCTATGAACTCATGCTTGCTCTCGACCTCCGTGACGATGTGTCGGAGGCGGAAGTCGCGGAGCTGCGCTGGCATGTGGGGCTGGGACCCCGGCCGGAGGGGCTGAACATCGTGACCGGGTCTTCGTTGGTGATGGAGGTGGAGGGCGAGGAAGTCGAGGTCGAGGAGGTTCCCGAGCCTCTGCTGAGTTGCCAGGGCGAGGCGTACAAGGTGGGAGGTGCGCTCTTCTCGGTCCTGCTGCGCAAGGAGGACGCGTGGCGAAGCGGCTGGGCCCTGACCAGTCGCCAGGAGATCCACCCGGACGACTTCGACCGCACGGGCACCCTCCTGACCTGGTTGGCGGACAGGGCCCATGATGTCCATCGCCGGCCGGACGGGGGCGTGAACGTCGGATGGACCCGGTTTTACGAGGAGGTGCGGCCCGAGCCGTTGGTGGTGCGGGACGGTGTGGTCGTCTGGCCGTCGTAGGGCAGGTACGGCACTGTCCCCCATCGCGCAACGCCCGAAAATGCGGAAGCCCCTGTAATCGCCGTGCCGCGCCGGACACAGACAGTCCGCGAGCATCATCGGAAGGGGAGGCCGTGTGGGGGAGAGCGCAGATGACTGGTCTCGGTTCGAGGGGGAGTACCGCGACTCGTACCACGCCGTGAGCAGGTACGTGAGACGCAGACTGCCGCCGGACCTGGTCGACGACGCCGTCTCTGACGTCTTCACGATCGCCTGGGAACGCTGGTCGACACGGAAAGGCGCCGCCCTGCCGTGGCTGTACGGCATCGCTCGGCGGGTTGCCGCGAACGCGCGGCGGGCGCAGGGGCGGGCGGACCGGCTGGCAGGCCGGTTGCGCGACGAGGAGGACACCCTGGGCGGCGAACCCGGCGCGGACGCCGAAGTCCTGGAACGTCTGGGCGCTGCCCGGGTACTCGAACGGCTGCCGGAACGGGACCGCGAGGTGCTGATGCTGGTGTCGTGGGACGGCCTGGATCCGCATGAGGCCGCCCAGGCGCTCGGGTGCAGCAAAGCCACCTTCGCCGTGCGGCTGCACCGCGCCCGCCGAAGGCTGGAGCGTGAACTCGTGAATGAAGCACCGGCAGTTGTCGACCAAGGCTCTGTGACGGAGAGGACGGCGACGTGAAGCGAGACCTGGAACAGGTGCGAGCGCTGCTCACCGCGGCCAACGATCCGGCCGGCGATCCCCGAGAGGGCACGGGCTCCCTGCTGACGCCGCATGCGGAGCGTACGCTCCAGGCGTTGCGCGATTCCCGGCGTCCGCGGCGGGTGCGCCCGAGCCCAGGGCGGCGCCAAGTGCTCCTGGGGGCGGGCCTGGTGACTGTCGGCGCCGCTGTGGCGGGCGTAGGCGGCGACCTCGTCCAGGGCGATGCCGGGGCACCGGCCCCGGTCGCCTACACCCCGCCGGTGCTGTCCCTGCACCCGGTCGAAGGGAAGTCGGCGCAGGCGTATCTCCAGGCGTTCGCGCGGCGCGTCGAACGGCTCGAACCCGAGCCCACGCAGGGCACTTACCAGTACGCGAAGACTTGGGGATGGTGGCTGCACACCGCAGGAGACGTCCCCGGGGGCGTGGCGAACGCCGCCGTTCCGACAGTGACCGAATCGTGGGTCGCCGAGGACCGCTCCGGTCGGCAGCGCAGCGCCTACGGCGAACCCCTCTACCCCAACCCGGAGCAGCGCAAGGACGCCCAGGACGCCGGACTCGTGGCAGGCACAGGGGTTGAGGACCGGAACTTCGGGCCCGGGGGGTTCCCCGCCCCGGAAGGCGACGACTGGGGCGGAGTGGCACCCTTCTCGACCGACTCGCGCGTCCTCGCACGACAGTTGACCGAAGTCAATTGGGAGGGCGGCATGATCGTCTACGGGGTGCACGACATGCTTACGTACGCGGGGAGGACCGGCCCCGTCGATCCGCGTCTGCGCGCGGCCGCCCTGCGCGTACTGGCCGACAGCACCGACGTGACCGTGGCGACCACCACGACCTGGAACGGCCGCCCCGCGATCGCGGTGTCGCAGAGCGAGACGTCCGAGGGCAGCAGGCAACGGGAGACCGTGCTGTTCGACCCGGAGACGGGCTGTCCGGTCGGTGCGGAGTCGGCCCTGTTCGGGCACGCCCGGCGCCTCAATGTCTCCGTCCCCGCCACCCTCACCGTGACCGAGACCCTCGAACGGGGCCGCGTGTCCACCACCCGTGAAAGGCCGTGAGGCGGCAGCAGTGGAGCGCGACGCCCGTAGGGCGGTCCACGTCGGGCGGTGGGGCGGGTGCCGGGGGCCTCGGTCAGGAGGACCAAGTGGCTGAGGGAGCCGCAGACGTCAGTTTCTACGGTGTCATCGATGTCCCGGCAAACGTATCGGGTCTTGGGGGAGGGCAGGCTCAACTCGGCCACGACAGGTGCGAGCGGGACCATAACTCGCTGCACTGACATGCGTACCAGACGACGACCGCGATGCCGGTCGACAGTGACCGTGACTCGCTCCCTTCCCTGCACGCTGGTGCGACCAGCACACCGGACAGGCGCGTTGACGCGGCAGTGCTCCCCACTGGAACAAGGAACCGGCGGTCACCTCCTTCACCCAGGATGTGCGCACCCTGCGCCGGCAGTTGACGAGGGCGGCCTAGCCACCCGCCGGGCGGTCGTCCAGGACGATGGTCGTGACTTCGCCCTGCCCGGATCGCCCCGAGCCCGCCGCCGCGGTCACCGCCTCGTGCGTGCGGGTGTGGATGACGTGGGCCAGGGCCCAGGCGGCCAGGTCGTCGCCGGCCGGGCTGTCGAGGATCTGCCGGGTCGTGACCAGCACCGCCAGCAGGGAGCGGCCGGAGAGATGAGTGTCGATCTGCCCGTCGTCGGTGTCCGTGATGCGGTCCGGGAGCCGGAAGTGGCTGTGGGCGACGGACTTCTCCACGAGGAACGCCCAGGTGTCCTTGTGGCAGATCAGCCGCGCGGAGGAGACGGCGGCCGCCGCCAGCAGTCCCCGCCGGTACTCCTCCTGCTGGTCGGGTGTGGACGCGGAGTCCTCTGCGGCGTTCCGCGTGGCGGGCGGGGCGCCATCAGTGACGGCCAAGGGGCCTGGGACCCGGTCTGACGGGCCCTCGGCCGCGTTCGGCGTGGGCTGGTCGGCCACGGGAATCTCGTCCTTCCGCTCGTCGTCGAAACTGTCGGCGGCCTCCAGGGCCGGTGTCGGGTCCGGAACCTCCCCCGGACGGGGATCACGACGCACCGTCACGATGTGCGCCCACGCCTGGGCGATCTCGCGGCGCAGCTCGTCGACCGCGGAGCGGACCTTGCCCAGCTCGGTGAGCATCCGCTCCTGGCGACGCCGCAGTTCGCGGTTCTCCTCCCGCACCCCGGTCGTGCTGTAGGTGACGTGCTCAAGGACCTTGCCGTGCCGGCTCTCCTGCACTTGGTGCTGCGCGGTGAGACCGGTGGTGGGGTCCGCCAGCATCCCCCTGATCTCGCCGATCATCTGTTCCATGTCCCGTCGTGCCACGCGCCCTCCCTTCGCGATGACCGGGACATCCTTTCCGTCCGCGCCTGGACCGAAGCTGCGGTTTTCAGCCGTTTCGCACATGCCGGGCGCAGCTGACATCCCAAGGCGCGGGCGCGGGCTCAGGCGGTCGGCACGGCCGAGCGGCACGCCCGCCCGGACCGGGTGATCCTGAGGAAGTGAAGGGTGCCCCGGCCCACGCGTTTCCGGCTGGCCACGCCAACCCGGCTGCCTACGCCGCATCCGGCCGCCGGGCCGTGCGTGTGGCCCTGGCCGCCGCGATCGGCTTCTACCTGTTCCGCTACGGACTCGACAATCCCGTCGCTGCCACCTACGCCCTCTTCGCCGCGGTGTCCCTCGGCGGGCTGTCCAGGATCCCGGGAACCGGGCGGCAGCGGGCCGCGACCATGCTGCGGGTGCTGCCGGTGTGCTGGGCGCTGGTGGTCATCGGCACCTATCTCTCGGTGCGTACCTGGAGCGCCGTCCTCGGGATGCTGGCGGTCGGCTTCCTGCTGGCCTTCTCCGCCGTGGGCGGCCCCCGCCCGGCGGGCGCGGCCCCCGGTCTGCAACTGCTCTACATGCTGCCGTCGTTCCCGCCCTACGACCCCGACTCGCTCGGCGACCGGCTGGTCGGTACGACGACCGGGCTGGCGCTGCTGATCGTGGCCGAGGCACTGATCCGCCCCGAGCCCGCCCCGGCGCCCTACGAGGAGCGAGCGGCGCGGGGTGCCCGGACCGCCGCCCACTGCGCGAGCGCCCTTGCCGTACCGCCGTACGCCCTCGCGGACGCCGACCGGGACGCGGCCGAGCAGACGGGGCATGGCCTGCGGTCGCTGATGGTGCCCGAGGCGGAGCGTCCGGCAGGGCCCGACGTGCGGGCGCGGGCCCTCGCCCACACCGGCCTCGCCGTGCGCACCCTCCTGAACCGCCTGTCGTGGCTCCCCGTCCCGCCTCGGACGCCGGAGCCCGAGGTCACCGCCGTACTGCGCGCCGTGGCCGGCCTCGCCACGGCGACGGCCGGATGCCTGCGCGGCGAGCCCTCGCCGGTGCGGCGGTACGACGAGCTCTCCACGGCCCGTGCCGCGCTGGCCGCCATGCCCGCCAGCACCTCCGGGTTCCCGCCCGCCGTCCTGCGCGGGCACGCCGCCGTGCTGGAGATCGCCGACGCGGCGCTCGCGACGGCGGCGGCGGCCGACCGTGCCGCACACGGGCGGCACGCCGAGGTGCAGGCGCCGGTGGAGCGGTTCTGGTACGCCGCCGTCCCGCTTCCGGTGCTGTGGTGGCACCGGCTGCGCGGCCACGCCGGGCGACGCTCGGTGCTCTTCCAGAACGCGGTGCGGATCGCGCTGGCCCTCACGGCGGCGCGGCTCGTCGCCGGGATCGACACGCTGCCGCACGGCTTCTGGGCCACGCTGGCCACGCTCAGCCTCACCCGGACCACCCTGGAGGCGACCCGGCGCACCGTACGGCTCGCGCTCACCGGCACCCTGGCCGGGGCGCTGCTGACCGCAGCGATCCTGACCTTCGTGGGCACCCACACGGACGTGTACGCCGTCCTGCTGCCGCTGTGGATGCTCCTCGCCTTCACCGTCGGGCCGGTCAAGGGCGTCGGCTGGGCCCAGGGCCTGTTCACCGTGCTGGTGGCCCTGGTGTTCGCGCAGCTGGAGCCGTCCACCTGGCAGCTCGCGGAGGTGCGCCTGCTCGACGTGCTGGTCGGCAGCACCATCGGCGCGGTGGTCGGGCTGCTGGCGTGGCCCCGTGGGGCCCAGGAGGAGATGCGCCGCGCGGCCGCGGAACTGCTGCGCTCGGCCGCCGAGGTCGTGGTGGCGACCACCTCGTCCGTGGCGGGCGGGGCCGCCGCGATCGTGTCCGCGGTGCCGCCCGGACACCGGTCGCTGCACCACGCCGTCGTCCTCGCCGAGTCGGCCTACGCGCAGTTCCAGAGCGAGCCCACCACTCTCACCGGCACGGGGCCGACGGTGGACTGGCAGACCACGCTCATCGCCGGGCACCACACCCTGTGGGGGTCCGAGCGGCTGCTGACCCCGCCCGTCGCCACACCGGCCCCTGCGACGGCCCGTGCCGTGGGCGCGCTCGGCGAGCGGACGGCCGGGCGCATGCTGCTGGTCTCCGCAGCCCTGGACCCCGGCGCGGACACACCGTCCCTGTCCGTCCCCCGGGTGGATCCGCTGTTCGCCGAGTTCACGCCCGAGCCCGTGGACGCGACCCGGCAGTACTACGCCGTCCTCGGCTGGCTGGAGTCCCTGGCAGCCGACCTGGCGCGGATGTCCCGCGGCCCGGACAGCCCTGGCCGAACGGACGGCCCGGACGGCCCGGGCAGCAGGACCGGCTGACATGCGGCCCGGTCAGCCCATCTGCGCGGGCGCGGGCTCCTTGTGCTCCTCCTCCGCGGAGGCCACCGTGCCGCCCGGGTGCCGCAGCGCGAACAGGAACGCGATCCCGAGGGCGATGGCCATGCCGTAGAACACCCACTGGTTCGCCTCGGCGAAGTCCGTCTGCACCGCGCCCACGATCTCCCGCAACTGGTCGGAGCCAGGGCCCGTGCCCGAGGGCGGGTCGGCGTCGCCGCTGCCGGTGATGGCGCTGCTGACGCTGTGCGCCGCGTCGCGGGCCTCCTCGCTCGACAGGCCCCGCGATTCCAGGGTGCCGGTGATGTTCGAGCGGGTGACGTGGGTCAGCATGGTGCCGAAGACGGCCATGCCGACGCTCGCCGCGTAGTTGCGCACGGTCTGGGTGATGCCCGTGACCTCGCCGTAGGACGGGCCGATGGCGCGGTTGACGGCGTCCGTGGAGGCGGGGGCCAGGATGAAGCCGATGCCCGCGCCCGCCATCGCCGCGTACGGCCACTGGTCGTGCATGTTCAGGTTGGTCAGCTCGCCCGCCCACAGCGCGAAGCCGACACAGCCCAGGATGCCGCCGATCTTCAGCGCCGGTCGCGCGCCCTGCTTGTCGAGGATCCGCCCGCCCCACTGCGAGGCGATGGCGAACCCGGCGAAGACGTACAGCAGGAACAGCGCCGCCTGGTTCGGCGAGGCGCTGAGCGAGACCTGGGCGTACACGGACGCGAAGAAGAACAGCGGGACGAAGGCGAGCATGGCGAAGAACAGCACCGCCGAGTCGATGGCGAAGCCCCGGTCCTTGAAGACCCGCAAGTCGATCAGCGGGTGCTCGACACCGCGTTCGTAGTGCACGAAGTAGCCGATGATCACCAGGCCGCCCGCGATGCACAGCCAGGTGGCGGGGTTGTCCCAGCCCCAGATGAAGGACTGCTGGAAGCCGAGCACGCTCAGGCCCATACCGGCCGCCATCAGGCCCGCGCCGACCAGGTCGAGAGTGCCGGGCCGGCGACGGTCGTCGATGTGCGCCATCGCGGTCAGGACCAGCGCGATCACGGCCATGGGCACGTTGACCCAGAACACCGCCCGCCAGGTCCACGCCGCGGTGAGCCAGCCGCCTAGCAGTGGCCCCACGGCCGTCAGCGCCCCGGAGAGCCCGAAGAACAGGGCCAGGGCGCGGCCCCGGCGCTCGGGCGGGAACACCGCGACGACCACCGCGAGCGCGGCGGGGAAGAGCAGCGCCGCGCCGAAGCCCTGAACGGCCCGGAACGCGATGAGCCAGCTCTGCGCCACGTCCCCCTTGGGTACACAGCCGCACATCACGGAGGCGACGACGAACACGATGGTGCCGATGACCACGATCCGCCGCGGGCCGTACAGGTCGGCCAGACGGCCGCCGACGGCGAAACAGGCGGCGAGGGCCAGCAGGTAGGCGTTGATCACCCACTGCATACCGGACGCTGACAACTCCAGCTCCCGGACGATGTCCGGGGCGGCGATGGAGACGATGGTCTGGTCGATGAAGGTCATCGCGACCGCGAACATCATCGCCGCGAGTGCCAGCGTCTGCTGATGCGCCGAGCGAGGCGCGGGCGTGGTGTCACCACGCCCCAGGTGCGTGTCACTCACCTTCCCAGTCTGCGACGGACCGGGGAACCTCGCAGCGGGGACCGTCAGGCGGGCGGCTCGGCGGGTGCCCCGAGCGCCGCCGCGACATGCCGCCAGATCGCGGCGATCGCCGAGTCCAGGGTGACCGTCGGGTCGCGCAGCATCAGGCGGATGCCGTAGCCGTCGCTGAGCGACAGCACCAGCGTGCTCAGCTCGTCCACGTCGGTCGGCGTGAACTCGCCGGAGTCGATGCCGCGCCGGATCGCGCCCGACACCCAGCCGTGCAACTGGGCGTACAGGTCCACGGCGTAGACCCGGGTGGTCTCGTCGCGCAGCGCCCGCACCCACAGCTCCTGCCACAGCCGCCAGTCCTGGTGGAGCTGGGGGTCGGTGGGCAGCAGGCTGCGCACGATACGGGCCAGCACGACCGCCGCCGGGGCCGTCTCCGCGTCACGTTCCACGTCGACGGCCGTGTTGGCGAAGGAGTGGGTCATCGCCTCGGTGAACAGCTTCTCGCGCGTGTCGAAGTGGTAGTGGAGCAGGGCCGTGGACACCCCGGCCCGCTCCGCGACCATCCGCATCCGGATCTTCTCGAACCCGATGTCGGCGATGACCTCGCACGCCGCGGTCAGGATGCGCTCGCGCGTGTCTGCTGTGCGCACCTTGGTCGGCACGTTGCGACTCCCCTCGTCCGGTGCCCGTGAGTCATGACCATCTTCCCCCACGAAGGTCACGCCGGGGCCGGCGCGGGTCGGGAAGCCTCGTCGTACACGTGGAAGCCCCGGCCCGACTTACGGCCCAGCAGTCCGGCCTCGACCATCCGCGACAGCAGCGGGGGCGGCGAGTACTGCGGCTCGCGGAACTCCGCGTACAGCGACTCCGCGATGGCCCGGGTGGTGTCCAGGCCGATCAGGTCGGTCAGGGCGAGCGGGCCCAGCGGGTGCGCGCAGCCCAGGACCATGCCGCGGTCGACGTCCTCGACGCTCGCGCTGCCCGACTCCACCATGCGGATCGCGGCCAGGAGGTAGGGCACGAGCAGCGCGTTGACGACGAAGCCCGCCTTGTCCCGGGTCCGCACGACCTCCTTGCCGAGCACACCGGTCGCGAACTCCTCCGCGCGGGCGGCGGTTTCGGGCGAGGTGAGCAGCGACGGAACCAGTTCCACGAGCCGCAGCACCGGTACCGGGTTGAAGAAGTGCACACCGATCACGCGGTCGGGGCGGCTCGTCGCGGCGGCCAGCCGGATGACCGGGATGGACGAGGTGTTCGTCGCCAGGATGCCGCGCTCGCCGGTGACCACGGTGTCGAGGCGGGTGAAGACGCCGACCTTGAGGGCCTCGTCCTCGGCCACCGCCTCGATCACCAGGTCGTGCTCGCGCAGCGCGTCGAGGTCGTCGACGACGGTGATCAGGGACGCGACGGCGTCCCGCCGCTCCGCGCCGATCCTGCCGCCCGCCGCGGCCCGGTCCAGCGAGCGCTCGATGCGCAGCCGGCCGGCGCGGGCCGCCTGAGCGTCGCGTTCCACGACCGTGACCGGCAGATCGGCCCGGGCGCAGACCTCGGCGATCCCGGCGCCCATCAGCCCGCAGCCGACGACCCCGACGCGCTTGATGTCCGTCATCGAAGTTCCTCTCCGTCAGGCGGTGGGCAGGTCCAGGACACCCGAGCCGCGCTTGATCAGCTCGTTGGCGATGATCAGCCGCTGGATCTCGGAGGTGCCCTCCCAGATCCGGTCCACACGCAACTCGCGGTAGAGCCGCTCGACCGCGTACGCCCGGTCGTAGCCCCGGCCGCCGTGGATCTGCAGGCAGCGGTCGATCACCCGGCCGGACGCCTCGCTCGCGGCGAGCTTGGCGATGGCCGCCTTGGCGTGCAGCGTCTTGCGGTCCTCCGCCGGGGAGTTGTCGACCTCCCAGGCCACCTGGTGGGTGTAGGCGCGGTTGACGGCGATGTCGACGGCGCAGTCCGCGAGCATGCCCTGGATCAGCTGGTACGAGGAGATCGGCGCCCCGAACTGCTCGCGCTCCACCGCCCAGTCCCGTGACAGCTCCAGCGCCCGCTCGGCGGCGCCGGTGGTCCGGGCGGCGATCATCAGGCGCTCCTCGGTGAACCAGGACCGGGTGATGTCGTAGCCCTCGCCGATGCCGCCGAGGACCGCGTCCTCGCCGACCTGGACATCGGCGAAGGTGAACTCCGGGTGCTCGTAGACGAAGGTGTGCATGAAGCGCGGGACGCGGGTCATCTCGATGCCCGGGGTGTCCTTGTCGACCAGGAACAGCGTGGGCGCGCGATCCTCTCCCGCCGCCGCGAGCACGATCATGAAGTCGGCGTGGTCGCCGACGGTCACGAACCACTTCTCGCCGTTGAGCACCCATCCCCGGTCGTTCCTGGTGGCGGTGGTGGCCAGGTTCTGCGGGTCGGAGCCCGCGCCGGGCTCGGTGACGGCGTAGCAGTCGCGCCGCTCACCCTTGATCACCGGGATCAGGAACCGCTCGCGCTGCTCCGGGGTGCAGAAGCGCAGCGCGTTCGCCGGCCGCCACACCATGTCCCACAGGGCGCCGGTCAGCCGTCCCAACTCCTCCTGCACGGTGACCTGTTCGGCGATGGTAAGACCGGCGCCGCCCCATTCGGCGGGCATGTTGACGGCCTGGAGCCCGGCGTCCAGCACCGCGTCGCGGATCTTGGCGTGCGCGTCGGCGGGCAGGCCGTTCTCCTCCTCGCACTGCGTCTCGTAGCCGGCGATGAAGTCGGTCAGGGAACGCGCGGCGCTCTTGAGCTCGACCTGGCGCGGGGTGAGGCGGAAGTCCATGAAGAGTCCTCGGGGTTCGGATCGGAAAGGGAGGGGAGGGGAGGGGAGGGGTGTCAGTGCGTGGGCAGGGCGAGGGCCCGGGTGCCGCGCTTGATGAGCTCGTTGGCGATGATGAGCCGCTGGATCTCGGAGGTGCCCTCCCAGATCCGGTCCACGCGCAGCTCGCGGTACATGCGCTCGACGGGGTAGGTGCGGTCGTAGCCGCGTCCGCCGAAGATCTGCAGGCAGCGGTCGGCGACCCGGCCCGCGGCCTCGCTGGCGGCGAGTTTGGCGGTGGACGCCTTGGCGTGCAGGGTCTTGCGGTCGGTGCCGGGCTGGTCGGCCTCCCAGGCGACCTGGTGGGTGTAGGCGCGGTTGACGGCGATGTCGACGGCGCAGTCCGCGAGCATGCCCTGGATCAGCTGGTACGAGGCGATGGGCGCCCCGAACTGCTCGCGCTCCACGGCCCAGTCCCGGGCGAGCTGCAGGCACCGCTCGGCGGCCCCGACCGTACGGGCGGCGATCATCAGGCGCTCGTCGGTGAACCACTCCTTGGTCAGCTCGTAGCCGTTGCCGACCCCGCCGAGCACGTCCTCGTCGGCGACGAAGACATCGGTGAAGGTGAACTCGGGGTGCCCGTTGACGGCGGAGTGCATGAAGCGCGGGACGCGGGTCATCCGAACGCCGGGCGCGTTCTTGCCGACGAAGAACAGCGTGGGCAGCTTCTCCGGACCGGCGTCCGCCTGCACCAGCAGGAAGTCGGCGATGTCACCGCAAGTGACAAACCACTTCTCGCCGTTGAGCAGCCAACCGCCCTCCGCCCGGGTGGCCGTGGAGGTGCCCGCGGACGGGTCGGAGCCCGCGCCGGGCTCGGTGACCGCGAACGCGTCGAACTTCTCCGCGCGGATCACCGGCAGCAGGTACTTCTCGCGCTGCCGCTCGTCTCCGTAGGCGAGGACGTTGGCGGGCCGCCAGGGGATGTCCCACAGACAGTTGGTGACCTTGCCGAACTCCTCCTCCACGATGACCTGGTCGAGCAGGCTCAGACCGGCCCCGCCCCACTCGGCGGGCATGTTGATGGCGTAGACCCCGGCGTCCATCGCGGCCCGGGTCAACTCCCCGACCAGCTCCTGCGGCAGGGGACCGCCGGCCTCCTCGGACTGGTTCTCGTACCGCATGAGGAGCTGGGCGTACTCGGCGGCGCGACGCTTCAGGTCGGCCTGCTCGGGGGTGTAGCGCATGTCCATGGGGACCTCTTCCTGGGGTGGTCGGTCAGCTCGGGCGGGCCGGCACGGCACGGGAGTCCAGCGCGAGGGCTCCGTCGGGCCGTACGAGAAGGGGGTTGACCTCGATCTCGGCGATCTCGGGGTGTGCGGCGGCGAAGTCGGTGATCGCCTCGACGGCGGCCGCGGCGGCGTCGATGTCGACGGCCGGGCGGCCGCGCACGCCGTCGAGCAGGACCGCGGTACGCAGCCCGCGCAGCAGGTGCGCGGCGCGGTCGGCGGGCACCGGGGCGAGGGTGAAGGCGACATCGTGCAGCGCCTCGGCGAGCACTCCGCCCAGGCCCACCATGGCGACCGGGCCGAAGCGCGGGTCGCGGTTGACGCCGACGATCAGCTCGATGCCGTCGCTGAGGTCGGCCATGGCCTCCACCGAGTAGGAGGGCGCGCCGAGTCTGGCGTGCATCTCCCGGAAGGCGGTGAGCAGTTCGGCCGGTCCGGCGAGGCCGAGGGCCACGCCTCCCGCGTCGGACTTGTGCAGCAGATGCAGCGCCTTGAGGACGTACGGCCCGCCGAACTCCTCGGTGGCGGCGAGCAGTTCGGCCTCGTCGTGGATCTCGCGGGCGGCGGGGAAGACGAGCCCGGCGGCCTCAAGGGCTCTGCGGGTCTCCAGGTAGCCGGTTGCGTGCAGTGGCTCCGCCGGGCTCGGCAGGGGAGCGACACCGGTGTGGGGCGCGCCCGACGCGGTGGCGGCGAGGGCGCGTGCGGCGTCCTCGGTGGCGGAGAAGACCGGTATGCCCGCCGCGGCGAGGGTGCGGCAGCTCGGCGACTCGGGGTACATCGACTGCACCACCAGCGGCTTGACGGTCGCCCGGTGCCGGGCGGCGATCAGCCGCGCCGCCTCCTGCTCCCCGTCCGCCAGCGCCGTACCGCCTCCGCCGAGCCCGCCCTCGGAGGCCGCGTAGCCGCCGAAATAGCCGGTCATCAGGACCGCGTCGACCTCCTCGGCCGCCAGCAGCTCCTCGACGGTGCGCGCGTAGGACGCCGGGTCCTGCTCGCCCATGCCGGCGAGGTCCACCGGGTTGGCGACGGCCGACTGCTCCCACAGCGTGTCCCGCAGTCGCTCCCGCGTCGGCCCGCCCAGTTCGGGCACGGCCAGCCCCGCGGCCTCCACGGCGTCGGCGGCGATGACGCCGTGCCCGCCGCCGTCGGTGAGCACCGCGACCCGGCGCCCCGAGGCCCGGCGTCCGCCCTGCCGGGCGGCGAGGACCACGGTCAACTCCCTTGGCGTGGCGACCAGTTCCACCCCGGCGTCCCGGCACGCGGCGGCCACCACATCGGCGGAGGTGGTCAGCGCCCCGGTGTGCGACTGGGCGCTGCGCGCGGAGGCGTCCCCGCGCCCGGCGGTCAGCAGCACGACCGGTTTCCCGGCCTCGGCGGCGGCCTCGGCGAAGGCGCGTCCGTCGCCGAAGTCCTCCGCGTACACGGCGATCGCCTGCGTGCCCTCGTGCCGGGCGCAGTCGGCCAGCAGGTCGACGAGGGTGACATCGGCCTGGTTGCCGAGCGAGACGAACCGAGAGAAGCCGAGCCCGTGCGGGCGGAAGCGGAGCTGGAGTTCGAGCGCCAGGTTGCCGCTCTGGCTGAGCAGGGCCACTCCGCCCGGTGTGAAGGTGTCGGAGGCGATGAAGAGTTCGGTGGTGTTGTCGGCGAGCCCGAGGCAGTTGGGGCCGACCATTACCGCACCGGCGGCCCGTACGCGCTCGGCGACGGCCTCCTGCCGGGCGCGCCCGGCGTCACCGGTCTCGGCGAAACCGGCGGTGATCGCGACGAGCGCGCGGGCACCGCAGCGCAGCGCCTCGTCGACGGCCTCCTCGAACCCGGCGGCGGGCACGGAGATCACGGCGAGGTCGACGGGCTCCCCGATCGCGCTCAGGCTGGGCGCGGCGCTGCGGCCGAGGACGGTGCCGCCACGGCGGTTGACGAGGTGGACGGGGCGGCGGCCGCCCGCGCGGACGGCCTGGGCGGCGATGGCGTGCCCGTACTTGGCGGGGTCGTCGCTGGCGCCGACGACGGCGACGGAGACCGGGTCGAAGAGGGCGGTGAGGTCGCGTCCCATCTCACTTCACCAGCCGCAGCGCGGAGTTGGGGCACGCGGCGACGGCGGCCTCGGCGTCGGCCTCGCCGCCGGGCGGCACCTCGGTGACGCGGACGGAGGCATAGCCCCACTCGTCGAGGTCGATCTGGTCGGGCGCGGGTTCCTGGCACAGGCCGTAGCCCTGGCAGCGAGTGGAGTCCAGCAGGAGTTTCATGAGGGGACCTTTCGGAGAGCAGGGCGCGGGCTCAGGGCAGGGGGACGGTGAAGCGGCGTCCGTCGCCGCGGGCGGGGCGTGTGCAGGCGGCGCGGGCCGGACTTGGGTGGGCGTCGACGGCGTCGGGCAGGGGGACGGTGAAGCGGCGTCCGTCGTCGGGCGCCGGCCGCGCGCAGGCGGCGCAGCCAGGACTTCGGTGGGCGTCCAGGACGTCGGGGAAGCGGTCGAGGAGGGCGGCGACGACTCGGGCGGCGGCGTCGAGCAGGGCGCAGGCGCCCCGACCGGGCAACTGAGTTGACCAGCGGCGGAGTTGGGCAAGGGTGTCGGGGGTCCCCTCGCCGCGGGCCACGGCTGCGAGGGCGTTGGCCATCGCTCCGGTGCCGGAGACACAGACACCGCACTGCCGGGCGCTCTGCGCGCCCAGGTAGGAGGCGGCCTCGACGGCGACGGCGACCGGGCAGTCCTCGGGGCCGAGGAAGTACAGCGCCCCGCAGCCGAGGGCCGCACCGGCGTCGCGCAGGCCGTCGTGGTCGAGGGGCAGGTCCCGCCAGCCCTCGCCGTACAGCCCGCCGAACATCCCGCCCTGCAGGACCGCCTCGGACCGGCCGTACCCGCACAGGTCGGCGAGGACCTTCAGATGGGTTTTGGCCGGGGCCTCCACCAGCGCGGTGCCACCGCCTCCACCGGCAAGGGTGACCAGGTAGGCGTCCGCCGCGTCGGGACGGGAGTGCAGGAGCGCGATCCTGGCCAGCGTCTCCACATTGGCGACGAGGGTCGGCGCGCCGCCCACCCCGCTCTCGAAGGGCCGCGGCGGTTTGGCCGTGGGCAGCGCCGGGCCGCCGTCGATGCGGCGTACGACGGCACTCTCCTCGCCGGCGACATAGGTGTGCTCGGTGCGGACGACGTCGACGGGCAGTCCGGGGTCGTACTCGCCGAGGGCGCGGCGTACGGCCTGCTCGGCGGCGGGGTCGGAGACGTACACGTATCCACGCCCGGCGCCGGTCAGCGCCGCCGCCAGCCGCAGTCCGTCCAGCACGGTGTGCGGGCGGTGGCGCAGCAGCCAGCGGTCCTTGACGGACCCCGGTTCGCCCTCCTCGCCATTGGCGACGACGACCTTGGGGGCCGCGGCATCCCGGACGGCCCGGAGCTTGACGGCGGCCGGGAACCCGGCGCCGCCCCGGCCGCGCAGCCCTGCCGCGTCGATCCGGTCGAGCAGGTCACCGGCCAGTGGCGCGTAGCCGCCCGCGGCGAGGTACCCGGTGCCGTGCGGTACGCCGAGGAGGCCGGCTTCGCTTTCGGGGAGAAGGGAGTACACCCTGGTCATACGGCGCTCCTGGACTCGGTGCGGGTGCGCAGGCGGGCCAGCGCCCCCTCCAGGTCCCGCCGCTGGGCGGCGGTGCGGTCGTAGCCGCGTCCGGGCAGGCCGATCAGCATGCGGTGGTGGTCGAGGACGACCTCGCCGGCCAGCAGGGCGGCGCCGCCGTCGGCGGTCCGGGACCGGGCCGCCTCGACGACCAGTTCGGTGACCTCGTGCAGATAGCGCAGCCAGGCCCGCTGGGTGCCGCGCAGCACCAGCCGCTGGACGCGGCGGCGCTCGGCGGCGACCAGGACCGAGGGCGGGCGGCCGTCCGGCGGGGAGCGCAGGGCGGCCACCGCTGCGGGCAGCTCCTGTTCGGGCTCGGGCGTGAGACCGAGCCAGACGAGACTTCGGCGAGCGCTCATGCGTGCCTCCGGGATGCTCCGCTCCCGGGGCGCGGGAGCGGGGGCGGCGCGGCGATGACGGGGGAGGGGGCTCCGCTGCCACTGAGAAGCAGGTGGGAGCCGTGGCGCGGACCGGGTCCGCGGGCTGCTCTGCGGAGGGCTTCGGGGAAGTACGTCCGATTCCCGGGGCCGTCCGCCTGCCACGACACTAACTAACTAATTAGTCAGGCCACAAGTCTTGACTTGCCCCGCCGTCGACCTCACTCTGACTAATCAATCAGTCAGCCCGGTCGAGGCAGCTCCGAAGCCTGCCTTCGCACGGCAGGGCACCGGAAACGACCTGCATCTGCCTCCCGGCCGCCCCTCACCGCCCATCGCCGCCCACGCGGCGCGGAGGAGGACCCCATGCACCCCTCGGCGACTCGCCCAGCCGATGTCGACGCCGCTCCCACTCCGCCGGTCCCGCCCCCCGAGCACCCGGGACAGGCCCTGGCGGCCCGCTACTACACCGATCCGGCCATCGCGAAGGCCGAGACCGACCGCATCTTCGCCAGGTCCTGGCAGCTCGTCTGCCACGAGTCCGACCTCGTCGAAACCGGCGCCCGTCTGACCGCCCCCGTGGCCGGCCGGGAAGTACTGGTCGTCCGTACCGAGGACGGCGGCCTCGCCGCCCACCTCAATGTGTGCCGGCACCGCGGAACCCGCCTGGTCACCGACCCGGAGCCGTCCGGCAAGGCCATTCGCTGCCCCTACCACGGCTGGACCTACAAGCTCGACGGACGCCTGGTCGGCGCCCCAGAGGCCCGCCGCATCCCCTGCCTGGACAAGCCCAAGCTGGGACTGCACCCGGTCAACGTCGAGTCCTTCCTCGGCTTCGTCTTCGTCAACCTCGACATGGAGGCGACCCCGCTCGCCGAGAGCTGCGCCGGACTCGCCGAGGCCGTCGGCCGCTACGCCGGCCCCGACCTCGTACCGGTCGGCAAGCACCGCATCCACGACCAGGCGGGCGGCGAGCACCAGAACGCCAACTGGAAGGTGATCGTCGACAACTATCTGGAGGGCTACCACGTCCCGGTCGCCCACCCCGCCCTGATGCGCCTGCTCGACTACGCCGCGTACAAGGCGGACGTACAGGAGAACTACGTCCTGTTCGAGTCACCGCTGCGGGACAAGCCCTCCTCGAACTGGACCGAGCGGCTCTACCAGCGTCTCGCCACCCCGATGCCCGGCCTCACCGAGGCCGACCGGCGGGTCTGGCGGTACGCCGTGATCTACCCGAACACGCTCATCGACTTCTACCCTGACCACGTGCTCGCGTGGACCGCCCTGCCCACCGCCCAGGACCGGGCGGCGATCCCCGGCGCCTTCTACACCAAGCACGGCGAGGACGTCCGCACCCGGCTGGCCCGGCGCCTGAACATCCACATCGGCTGGATCACCAACGACGAGGACGCCGAGCTGGTGGAGCGCGTCCAGGCCGGCATGGCCACCCCGGGGTTCGAGCCCGGACCGCTCTCGCAGCGCGAGATCGCCGTCGGCTGGTTCGCCCGCCGCGTCCGCCAGGACCTGGAAGGGGGCGACCAGTGACGCCCCAGCCCGCCGCACCCGCGCCCCTGACGTCGGCCATCGCCTTATCCCACGCCCGCTGAGCCGCACCCACACCCTCCCCAGACCGGTTACGCCTTCGGAATTCAGGGCCCGAAGCGAAACGACCAGCCGGTCCAGCCCTGGACTTGTGCCGTTCCTCGACGGAGAGGACGATTCATGTCCCCCGAGGTACCACCGCCGTCCCGACGCGCCGTGCTGCGGGCGGGCGCCTGCGGCCTGCTGGGCGCAGCGGTCGGCGGCTGCGGGTTCATGCCCGCCGACCGACCCACCGCCGACCAGCTCGCTCCGCCCGAGCCGCGCGTCGACGGCGATCTCGTCTACTTCAACTGGGCCGACTTCGTCGACCCGGCCGTGTTCGAAGGCTTCGAGAAGGAGTACGGCGTCAAGGTCATCCAGTCGAACTTCGACTCGATGGAAGGCATGGTCGCCAAGCTCAACGCCGGCAACCGCTACGACATCATCTTCCCCACCGCCAAGTGGGCCCAGCGCCTGGCCCGCGGGGGCCGACTGCGCCGTATCGACCACTCCCGGCTCGGCAACGCCCGGTCCGTGTTCGGCACGTACACCTACTTCGCCGATCCCTGGTACGACCCCGGCTCCGCGCACACCGTCCCCTTCACCGCGTACAAGACCGGCATCGGCTGGCGGCGCGACAAGATCGGTGAGCTCACCGACTCCTGGCGGGACCTGTGGAACGACCGCGCACGTGGCAAGGTCTTCCTGCTCGACGACCGTGACGAGGTGCTCGGCATGGCCGCCCTCACGCTCGGCCTCGACGTCAGCACCGGCGACCCGGGCGACCTCGACCGCATCACCGACCTGCTGGGCGATCTGCGGCCCCGGCTGCGCGGCTTCTCCAGCGACAGCTACAACAACCTCCTCAACGGCAACGCCTTCATCCAGCAGGCGTGGAGCGGCGACATGGCCGCCATGCTCAACCAGGCCGAGGACCCCTCGGTGTTCGGGTTCCAGGCGCCCAAGGAGGGCACCCCGATCAACTCCGACTGCTACGCCATCCCCTGGAACGCGCCCCACCCCGGCACGGCGATGCTGTTCATCGACTACATGCTGCGGCCGGAGAACGTGAAGAAGAACATCGAGTACATCGGCTACCCGATGCCGGTCGCGGGCTCCGAGAAGATCTACGCCGACCTCGTCGAGCCGTTCCCCGAGTGCCTGGTCACCCAGCAGGACCTGACGGCCGACGCGTTCTTCCGCAACGGCGACCGCGCCGCCGAAGAGGCGCGTGACACCGCCTGGACCCATGTGAAGGCGGGCTGAGCCATGGCACTGCTGCGCAACTCCTCCCGCGTCCGGCGCCGGGACAGCTCCGGGAACCGGATCTGGGTCTGGTTCATGCTCCCCGGCACCCTGTGGATGGCCGGATTCCTGGTCGCCTCGCTGATCCTGGTCGCCGTCCTCGCCGTCGGTACCACCGACGAACTCGGCAACCCCCGCTTCGGCTTCGACCTGTCCGCCGTACGCGCCCTCGCCGACCCCGCCTACACCGAGGTCCTCGCCCGCTCCCTGGGCTACGCCCTGCTCACCTGCCTGATCTGCCTGGTGATCGCCTACCCGGTGGCGTACACGATCGCCCTGTACGGAGGCCGCTACAAGCACGCGCTGATCGCCGCGATCGTCGTCCCCTTCTTCGCCAACTACCTGGTGCGGATGTACGGCTGGTCGGTGGTCCTCTCCGACGACGGACCGCTGCTGCGCGCCCTGCGCGCGGTCGGCCTGGCCGACGGGGGCACGAAGATCCTCAACAGTTCCTTCGGTGTCATCGCGGGACTGGTCTACGGCTTCGTCGTCTTCATGATCATCCCGCTGTACGCGGCCCTGGAACGCCTCGACGTCTCGCTCATCGAGGCCGGCCGCGACCTGTACGGCGGTCCCGTCCGCACCTTCTTCTTCGTCACCCTGCCCGCCACCCGGCAGGGCGCGGCGGCCGGACTCGTCCTGGTCTTCCTGCCCGCTATGGGCGACTTCGTCAGCGCACAGCTCATGGGAGGACCGGACCAGATCATGATCGGCAACCTCATCCAGGACAAGTTCTTCCAGGGCCAGAACTGGCCGCTCGGCTCGGCCCTCACCATGCTGCTGATGCTGGTCCTGCTGATCGGGATGCTCGGCTATCTGCGGCGCACCCGCAAGGACGAGGCGGAGGCCCTGCGATGACCCTCGTCAGCACCCCCACCGCCACCGCCCCGGCCCGCGCCTCCGCGCGCACGGCCAAGCGCCGCCGAGGCCGCCGCAGGCCCCGCGTCCTCATCGCGATCACCACGCTGTTCTTCGCGCTGCTGTACCTGCCCATCGCGGTCGTGGCCCTGTTCTCCTTCAACTCGCAGAAGTCCCTGACCGTCTTCGACGGGTTCAGCCTGCGCTGGTACCGCGCCTTCGCCCACGACGAGGTCCTGATCGCCTCCCTGGGAACCAGCCTGCGCATCTCCCTGGTGGCGATGGCCGGCTCGGTACTCCTCGGCGTCGCCCTCGCCCTCGGCCTGGTCCGCTGCCGCACCCGGCTCGGCTCACTGGCCGGACTGATCATGCTGGTCCCGCTGATCACCCCCGAGATCGTCACCGGCGTCGCCTCGATGCTGCTGTTCAAGGGCCTCGGCATCCCCCTGTCCACGCTCACGGTGATGCTCGCCGAGATCACCTTCTCCATCTCCTACGTCACCGTCGTGCTGCGCTCCCGGGTCGCCGCCCTCAACCCCGAGGTGGAGGAGGCCGCCATGGACCTCGGCGCCACCCGCTGGCAGGCCGTCCGCCTGGTCACCCTCCCGGCCCTGCTCCCCGCCGTCCTGGCCAGCGCGGTACTGATCTTCGCCCTGGTCTTCGACGACTTCGTGCTCGCCTACTTCACCACCGGCGTCGACCCCCAGCCCCTGTCGGTGCGCATCTACTCGGCGATCCGCTTCGGCGTCCAGCCCACCATCAACGCGGTCGGCACGCTCATGCTCGCGGGATCCATCGCCCTGATCGCCCTGGCCCTGTTCATCCCGCGCCTCTTCGGCCGCCGCGGCGGCCTCGACATCCTCTCCGGAGAGTGATCCCCATGGACGCGACCCCCGCCGTCCGGCTCGACGGTGTCTCCAAGCAGTACGCGGACTCCTACGCCGTCCACCACCTGGACCTCGACATCGAGTCCGGCCACTTCTTCTCCCTGCTCGGCCCCTCCGGCTGCGGCAAGACCACAACCCTGCGCATGATCGGCGGCTTCAGCGACCCCACCGACGGCTCCGTGCTGCTGGCCGGGGAGGACGTCACCGACCTGCCCCCCAACAAGCGCAATGTGAACACCGTCTTCCAGAGCTACGCCCTCTTCGACCACCTCAGCGTCGCCGACAACGTCGGCTTCGGCCTCAAGCGCAAGGGCGTGCCCAAGACCGAGATACGCAAACGGGTCGGCGAGATGCTCGACCTCGTCCAGCTCGGCGCGTTCGCCGACCGCAGGCCCCGCACCCTCTCCGGCGGCCAGCGCCAGCGCGTCGCCCTGGCCCGCGCGCTCGTCAACCGCCCGGCCGTACTGCTGCTCGACGAACCCCTCGCCGCCCTCGACCTGAAGCTGCGCCGACAGATGCAGGTGGAGCTGAAGCAGATCCAGCGCGAGGTCGGCATCACCTTCGTCTTCGTCACCCACGACCAGGACGAGGCGCTGACCATGTCCGACCGGATCGCGGTGATGAACGCCGGACGGGTCGAACAGTGCGGCACCCCCGAGGACATCTACGAACACCCCTCGACCGGCTTCGTCGCGTCCTTCATGGGCACCTCCAACCTGATGACCGGCACGTACCGTGAAGGCAAGGTCGCGCTGGAGAAGGGCCCCGACCTGCCCGTCGGCGACCGCACCGGCATCGCGGACGGCACCGCCGTCAGCGTCTCCGTGCGCCCCGAGAAGATCTGGCTGTCCGACTTCGAACCCGGCATGGCCAAGCTCAGCGGAGTCATCCGCGAGACCGTCTACAGCGGGCCCACCACGACCTACCTGATCGAACTCGCCCCGGGCGTCACCCTGTCGGTGCTGGAGCAGAACACCGCCCGCGCCCGCATGGAGGACCGCTGGAGCGGCGGCGAGACGGTCGAGTTCGCCTGGCGGCCCGAGCACTGCCTGGTCCTGGCCTGAGACCCGAGCGCGAGCCCCGCGGGGGCGGGCTCCTTGATCCCGCGGCTGCGGGCCCGCGCTCCCTGGCCCTGCGCGCCCCCTGACAGAAGAGAGCCCCACCCATGCACCACGACGTGATCGTGCTCGGCGCCGGTCTCGCCGGACTCAGCGCCGCCCGAGACCTCGCGGCGGCCGGAACCGACGTCCTCGTCCTGGAGGCCCGGGACCGCGTCGGCGGCCGGGTCGAACAGACCCGCACCCCCGACGGCCGCACCGTCCAGCTCGGCGGCGAGGTCGTCGGCCACGCCCACACCGCCTACCTCCGACTCGCCGCGGAACTCGGCCTGAAGCTGGTCCCCAGCTACGTCGAGGAATCGGGCCGTATGACCCGCGCGACCCCCGAAGGCCGCTCGACGGGCGAACCCCCGCACTGGTTCGGCCCCGGCGACGCGGCCACGCACGAGAGGCTGAGCAAGGAGTTCGCCGCCCTCGCCGCCACCGTCGACCCGGACGACCCCTGGGCCCACCCCGACGCCATGGCCCTCGACCGGATCTCCGTCGCCGACTGGCTGCGCGCCGGCGGAGCGGGCTCCAACGTGGTCCGGCTCTGGGACATCGGCCAACTCGCCCTGGCCGGCGGCTCCTACGAGCGCATCTCCCTGCTCGCCGCACTGCGCAAGAGCGCGGCAGTCCCCGGCGCGGGCACCGGCGACTACGACTACGAGGACTGGGAGGGCCTGCGCCTCGCGGAGGGCTCGGCGACACTCGCCGAGGTCCTGGGCCGGGTCCTCGGCCCGCGCATCCGCCTCGGCTCACCCGTCGCGGCCGTGGACATCCGCCCCGGCCGCAGCACCGTGCGCCTGCGCACCGGCGAAGTCCTCACCGCGGGCGCCGTGGTGAGCGCCCTGCCCGTCGGACCGCTGAGGGACGTCGCCGTCAGCGGGGTGAGCGACGAACGCCTCGCCTCCCTGCACCGCCAACGCCAGGCCGTAGCAGCGAAGTTCGCCGCCGTGTACGACCGCCCCTTCTGGCGGGACGCGGGACTGAACGGCCTGTCCGAGACGGAGGGCGTCCTGGGCAGCACCTGGCCGCAGAACCAGGGCGTCCTGTCGGCCCTGGTCCCACCCGAGCGCTACGGCGTCCTGCTCGGCACGCCACCCCACCTGCGCACCCCCGAACTCCTCGCCGAGGTCGCCGCCATGTTCGGCGACGAGGCGCTGCGCCCGGCCTCCTGCCATCTGCGGCTGTGGGGCACCGACCCGTGGACCCAGGGCTACGTCACCCAGTGGACGCCCGGCGAGGTCATGGCCGTCGGCCCGCTGCACGGCACCCACGAGCCGCCGTTCTACGTCTGCGGCTCCGACCAGTGGGTCGCCGGATACATGGAGGGCGCCGTCCGCACCGGCCGCGCCGCCGCCGAGGAGGCGCTGCGCCGTGGCTGACAGCGACCGGCTGAACCACATCGGCGGCAAGGACGTGCCGGCCGCGTCCGGCGCCACCCTGCCGCTGATCGACCCGGCCACCGGGCTGCCGCACGCCACGGCCCCGCTGTCCGGCCCCGAGGACGTGGACGCGGCCTGCCGGGCCGCGGAGGAGGCCTTCGAGAACTGGGCGTCGGCCACTCCGGGCGAGCGGCAGACGGCACTGCTCAGGATCGCCGACAGCCTTGAGCGGGCGGCTGACCGGCTCGCGGACGCCGAAGTGGCCGACACGGGCAAACCGCGGGCCTTGTTCCTGGCGGACGAACTGCCCGCGATCGTCGACGTGTTGCGGTACTACGCCGGAGCCGCCCGCAATCTGCCCGGCGCGGCCGCCGCCGAGTACACACCGGGCCGCACCTCGGTGCTGCGGCGCGAACCCGTCGGCGTCTGCGCGCAGATCACCCCGTGGAACTACCCGCTGATGATGGCCGTCTGGAAGATCGCCCCGGCACTCGCGGCCGGCAACACGGTCGTCCTCAAACCCTCCGACACCACACCGTCCTCGGCCGTGCTCCTGGCCCGACTCGCCGCAGAACACCTGCCGCCGGGCGTGCTGAATGTGGTGTGCGGCGACCGTGACACCGGGCGGGCCCTGGTCGCCCACCCGGGTGTGCGCCTCGTCGCCGTCACGGGAAGTGTGCGCGCGGGGCAGGAGATCGCCGCGGCGGCAGCGGCCGACCTCAAGCGCCTGCACCTGGAACTCGGCGGCAACGCGCCCGTGTTGATCCACGCGGACGCCGATCTGGACGACGCGGTCGAGCAGTTGGCGTCGCTGTCGTTCTACAACGCCGGGCAGGACTGCACGGCCGCGACAAGAATCCTGGTCGACCGGCGCGTCCACGACACCTTCCTGACCCGGTTCACGCAGCGGGCGGCACGCCTGCGCCCCGGGGCCCCGGACGACGAGCACACGGACTTCGGTCCGCTGGCCAACGCCGCCCAACTCGCCTCCGTACGGGGCCTGCTGGAGCGTCTGCCGTCGCACACCGAGGTCGTGGCGGGCGGTGCCGCCCTGGACCGGCCCGGCTACTTCCACCAGGCCACCGTGGTCGCCGGAGTACGGCAGCAGGACGAGATCGTGCAGCGCGAGGTGTTCGGTCCGGTCGTCACCGTCCAGCCCTTCACCGACGAGACCGAGGCGATACGGCTGGCCAACGGCGTCCCGCAAGGACTCGCCGCCAGCGTGTGGACCCGCGACCACGACCGCGCGATGCGCGCCTCACGCGCCCTGCGCACCGGCATCGTCTGGGTCAACACCCACGGCACGACGGTCTCGGAGATGCCGCACGGCGGGGTGGGCCACTCCGGCTACGGCAGCGACCTCTCCCTGACCGGGCTGCTCGACTACACCCAGGTCAAGCACGTCATGCTGTAACACGAATCGAGTGCGGCGACCGTGGGAATCGCGGACCGAACCTGTCCGCAACTCCTCCTACGGTCGTCCCATGACTCAGCAGCAGAACCTCCTTGTCACCGGCGCCACCGGAACCGTCGGCCGTCAGGTCGTCGCCGAACTCCTCACCCGCGGCCACCGGGTCCGCGCCCTGACCCGGGACACGGCGAAGGCCGACTTCCCGGCCGGCGTCGAGGTCGTCGAGGGCGACCTGACGGACCCGGACACCTTGACCCCGGCCCTGGAAGGCGTCACCGGCCTGCACCTCATCACCTTCGGCGGCGCCTACTTCGCACCCCTGCAGACGGGCCCGCGCATCCTGGAACTGGCCCGCGCGGCCGGAGTACGCCGGGTCACCGTGCTGCACGGCGGCGAGGGAACCCCGCTGGAGGACGCCGTACGGGCGGACGACGGGATCGACTGGACCGTGGTCATGCCGGTGGAGTTCATGGCCAACGCGTTGGCCTGGGCGGACGGCATCGTCACCCGGGACGAGGTCCGGGAGCCGTTCGTCTCCCGCCTCAGCGCCATGGTGCACGAGGGCGACATCGGCGCCGTGGCCGCGGTCGCGCTCACCGAGGAGGGCCACGGCGGCCAGGAGTACGTGGTCACCGGGCCCGAGGTGCTGACCGTCGGCGACAAGGTGGCCGCGCTCGCGACCGCGCGCGGCCGGGCCGTCTCCCTTGTCGAGCTGACCGAGGAGCAGGCCGTCGAGCAGTGGCGGGCCGCCGGCCACACCGACGAGGTGATCGGCTTCCTGCTCCAGGCCTACGGAAACACCCCGGAGATCGGCCGCACGGTCACCGACACCGTCGAGAAGGTCACGGGCCGCCCCGCGCGGGCCTTCCGGCAGTGGGCACAGGAGCACAGGGAGGCCTTTGTGACGACGTGACGGGAACGACCGGACGGGACCCACTGTCCCGCCCGGTCACCTCGTGCCGACGGCTCCTCGGACGCGCGAGGCGGACAGGGCCTCCAGCGCCCGCGCGGTGATGTCGGACACCGGCCCCTCGGCGGAAATCGTCACGAGGATGTCCGCATAGTGCGCCAGCAGCGGCGCCGTCTGCTTCTCGTACACCCGCTGCCGGTTGCGGATGACCTCCTCGGTGTCGTCCGCCCGGCCGCGCCCCAACAGCCGTGCCACGACGACCTCTTCGGGGACCGACAGCTCCAGTACCGCGTCCAGCGCCGTGCCGGTGGCCGCGAGCACCGCGGCGAGCTCCCGCGCCTGCGGCACCGTACGGGGGAAGCCGTCGAGGAGGTAGCCGTCGCGGGCGTCCGGCTGTGCGAGGCGTTCGCGCACCATGCCGGCGGTGATGTGGTCGGGGACGAGTTCCCCGGTGTCGAGGTAGCGCTGGGCTTCCTGGCCGAGCGGGGTCCGGCGTGCGACATGGTCCCGGAACAGGTCTCCGGTGGAGATGTGTGGGACGCCGAGCCGCTCGCTCAGGGCGACGGCCTGGGTGCCCTTGCCCGCTCCGGGAGGCCCGATGAGGATGATTCGCATCAGCGATGCGCACCTTTCCGTGAGAGCTGTTCGTCGGTGGCCCGTTCGGCCGATTGCTTGATCGCAATATCCGCTGTCGGACTCGCGGTTCGGTCGGTTCCGTCTGGCAGCACGGTGATCAGGCGGCCCGGGAGGCGCAGTCGGGTTCGGCGCTGAGGACCAGCACCGGGCCCTGGGTCGGATCCATCCGGTGGGTGAGCAGATCGCACAATACTTCGGCCAGGCCGACAAGGTGCGCCCCCGCGTCCAGCGACGGACTGGGAATCAGGGTATGCACGTCCACCCGGGGTGCCAGCTCGGCGGCCAGCGACTCGGTGAGTTCGGTCAGCCCGGCCAGCGTGGCGTCCCGGGCGCCGCCGCGCCCCGCCGCCGCGACCACGTTGACCACCGAGCCGCCGTGCGCCGCCATCCACCGCCGGTACGCGCGCTGGACGAAGCTCAGCGGCACCACCAGGTCCCGCTGGAACACCTCGCGCAGATCCAGCGGATCCAGTTCCATCAGCGGACCCGTGCGGGGGCGGCCCGAGACCAGGTTCACCACGTGGTCCAGGCGGCCGAGCCGCTCCACCACCGTGTCGACGGCCCGGCCGGGCCCGGCGGTGTCCGCCGCGGTGAAGGGCAGCGCGAGCACGGAGGAACCCCGCGCGACCGCGGCGCCGGCGACCGCCACCCGGGCCCCGCGCGCCAGGAGGCCCGCCGTCACCGCCGGGGCGAGCTCGCCCTCCCCGGTGACGAGGACGACCCGGCCGGTCAGCGTGCTGATGTGTCCCATGTCCGCGTGCCCTTCGTGATCAGTCGGACGGCTTGGACGCGTCGGCCAGACCGGCGTGGATGAGGTCCATGACGGCGGCGTCCGCGAGCGTGGAAACATCGCCGACCTCGCGGTTCTCCGCGACGTCCCGCAGCAGCCGCCGCATGATCTTCCCGGAGCGGGTCTTGGGCAGCTCCGGGACGACCAGGATCCGCCGCGGCTTGGCGATGGGACCGATCTCCCGCGCCACGTGCTCGCGCAGGGCGTCCACCGCCACCTCGCCCCCGGCGTCCGCGCGCAGGATGACGAAGGCCACGATCGCCTGCCCCGTCGTCGGGTCCGAGGCACCCACCACGGCCGCCTCGGCCACCGCCGGGTGGGAGACGAGCGCCGACTCGACCTCGGAGGTGGAGATCCGGTGCCCCGACACGTTCATCACGTCGTCCACCCGGCCCAGCAGCCAGATGTCGCCGTCGTCGTCGTAGCGGGCGCCGTCCCCGGCGAAGTAGTAGCGCTGCGCCGCGAACCTCGCCCAGTACGTCTGCCGGTAGCGGTCGTCGTCGCCCCACACCCCGCGCAGCATCGACGGCCACGGCTGGTCCAGCACCAGACAGCCGCTCTCGCCCTTCGCGACCTCCACGCCCTGGTCGTCGACCACCTTCGCGGAGATCCCCGGCACCGGCGTCTGCGCCGAACCGGGCTTGAGCGAAGGGGAGTCGGGCGACGGCGCGATCATCACCGCACCCGTCTCCGTCTGCCACCAGGTGTCCACGACCGGCGCACGACCGGCCCCGATGTGCTCGCGGTACCACCGCCACGCCTCCGGATTGATCGGCTCGCCGACGCTTCCGAGCACCCGGATCGAGGACAGGTCGTGGCGGGCCGGTACGTCCTCGCCCCACTTCATGAACGTCCGGATGAGCGTGGGCGCCGTGTAGTACACGGACACCCCGTACTTCTCGATGATCTCGAAGTGCCGCCCCTCGTGCGGGGTGTTGGGTGTGCCCTCGTACAGCACCGACGTCGTGCGGTTGGCGAGTGGCCCGTAGACGATGTACGAGTGCCCGGTGATCCAGCCGATGTCGGCGGTGCACCAGTACACGTCGCTGTCCGGGTCCAGCCCGAACACCGTGCGGTGCGTGTAGGCGGCCTGGGTGAGGTAGCCGCCGGAGGTGTGCAGGATGCCCTTCGGCCTACCCGTCGTGCCCGAGGTGTACAGGATGAACAGCGGGTGCTCGGCGTCGAACGCCTCCGGCTCGTGCCGGTCGGACTGGGCCTCCACCAGCTCGTGCCACCACAGGTCCCGGCCCTCGGTCCACGGCACGTCGGTGCCGGTGCGCCGGACCACCAGGACGTGCTCCACGCTCGGCGTGCAGCGGGTCGCCTCGTCGGTGTTCGCCTTCATCGGCTCGGCCCGGCCCCGGCGGTACTGGCCGTCCGAGGTGATCAGCAGCCGCGCCCCCGCGTCCTCGATCCGGGACTGCAGCGCGGCCGGGGAGAACCCGCCGAAGACCACGCTGTGCGGCAGCCCCAGCCGGGCGCACGCCAGCATCGCGAACACCGCCTCCGGGATCATCGGCAACTGGATCGCCACCCGGTCCCCGGCCCGCAGCCCCAGCGACAGCAGCGCGTTCGCCGTACGGCACACCTCACGCCGCAGCTCCGCGTACGTGATCGTGCGGGTGTCGCCGGGCTCGCCCTCCCAGTGGAAGGCCACCTGGTCCCCGTGGCCGGCCGCCACATGCCGGTCGACGCAGTTGTACGCCACGTTCAGCTTCCCGCCGGTGAACCAGCGGGCGAAGGGGGCGTCCGACCAGTCCAGGACCTCGCTCCACTCGGTGTCCCAGTCCAGTTCGCCCGCCTGCCGCGCCCAGAAGGCGAGGCGGTCGTCCACGGGCGGCGCGGTGTGGCCGTGACGGCTGTGGTGGTCGGAACGGGGCGACATACGGTTCCTCCAGTGAGGTGCGGGTGCGGCGGACGGCCCCGCTGAGGGCGGCGGGACCGTCTCCGAGGGCCACAGTGGGCGGACAGGGTTGGCAGCAGGTTGGTGGGCCTCACGGCTGAGGTCGTGCGCCGGTCCAGCGGCTCACCATCCGCAGGGCGAGCCGGGGCCGCAGCGGGGCGGTGGTGCCGTGGCGCACGGCGCCCTGCCAGACGCCCCAGCCGTAGGCCAGGTCGTCCAGGCGGCGCAGTGCCAGGTGGGTGAGCGGGGGGAGCGGGCTGCCGGAGCGGCGGTGGTCGAGCAGTCCGTCGGCGACGGCGGCGGTGAGCAGCACCCAACGCGCGCGGCGGTCCACGGCAGCGGCTGCCAGGGCGACCGGCCAGTGGTGGCGGGTGGCGCAGCGCAGCAACTGTTCCGCGGTGCCCCGCACGGCGGCGAGCGACAACAGGGCGCCGGCACGGGCCGGGTGATCGGCGTCGGGCATCCGGCGTGCCACGCGTACGGCCGTCGCCCCGGTCAGTACCGCGGCGGCGGCCACCGACGCGGGCCGGCCCCGCAGCAGCAGGGCACAGGTGGTCAGTGACCAGGGCGCGGCGTACAGCGGTGGCACGTGCCCGGGGTGCCGCAACGCCAGGGCGGCGGCGCCGGTGCCGTAACTCGCCCGCTGCGCCAGCCAGTCGCGCAGATCGGTGCGGTGGCGGTGGCCGACCTTCGCCGAGGGCACGTACCGCACACGCCAGCCCGCCTCGTGCAGCCGCATGCACAGGTCGACGTCCTCCCCGACCCGCAGCGCCGTGTCGAACCCGGCGCCGACAGCGGCTCTGCGCACCACGATCGTCGCGCTCGGCACGTACGACAGTGCCGACACCGGCACCACCGGCCCCTCCGCCGCCCCCATGTCCAGTGGCGAGCGGAGCTTCTCGTACCGGTCCAGCAGCCCCGGAGAGGGCACTGGCAGCGCCGTGATGCGCGGTGCGACGAGCGCCACCGCCGGATCGGTGAACTGCGCCAACAGTGGCGCCAGCCAGCCGGGTTCGGGCACCACGTCGGAGTCGCAGAACGCCACGAACTCGGTACGGCAGTGCCGCAGCCCGGTGTTGCGGGCGGCCGCCGGGCCCTGGTTGTACGGGTGCGTCAGGAGCCGGGCGCCGTGCCTCTCGGCCACGTCCGCCACGGCGGCGGGGGCGTGGGAGGCGTCGTCGACGACCAGCACCGGCAGCGCGGCGGTGGCCGGATCGCCGCGCAGGGCGCCCAGCAGCCGGTCGAGCTGGTCGGCGCGGTCGCGGACGGGGATGACGACAGTCGTGTCCCGCACCGGCACAGGTGCGGGGCGCGGGTGCACGATCCCGGCGTCCAGCAGTCGCCGGGCGAGCGTCGCACTCGGGGCGTCGGTGACGGAGAAACGGCCGTCACCGAGCCGCCGTACCGCAGCCTTGGTGAGCCGGACCAGCCGCAGGGGTGAGCCGCCCATCATCAGCCGTCCGTCCGTGGACCGGTGGGTGCCGGGGGCGAGTTCGACGGTGAAACCGTCGGGAAGCCGGTCACCGGCCGGGGGAGCGAGGATGCCCGGCGGGGCGGGTGCCAGGGTCATGACGTGAATCCTCCGTCCGCGTGCAGTACGGATCCGGTGACGGGGACCGAGTCGGCCGAGCAGGCCCAGGCGACCACGGCGGCCACCTCCTCCGGTTCCAGGGGGCGTTCGGTGAGCTGTCGGTCGGCGAGGTCGTCGACATCGGCCAGGCCGTAGAGGTCGGCGGTGGCCCGGAGCATGGCGGTGCGGGTGGAGCCGGGGGACACGGCGAGGGCGTTCACGCCGGTGCCGCGCAGGTCGCAGGCGAGGGCGCGGACCAGGCCGACCACGGCGTGCTTGGCGGCGCAGTACGCGCCGAGCCGCCACAGCCCGCGGTGCGCGGCGGCCGAGGCGAGCGCCACGAACCGTCCGCTGCGGGGCTCCGGGCGGCGCAGCAGGGCGGGTACGGCGGCACGGGCGAGCCGGGTGACACCCATGACGTCCACGTCGAGCAGGGTCCGCCACTGGGCGTCGGTCTGCTCCCACACGGGGGCACCGCCGAGGATGACGGCGGCCCCGGCGACGGCGGCGTCGAGGCCGCCGAACTCGCGCTCGGCGAGGTCGACGGCGACGCCCAGCGCCTGCTCGTCGCGCACGTCCGCCCGCACTGCGCGTACCAGCTCGAACTCCTCGACGAATGCGTCGAGTTGGCCGGGGCCGGCCAGCGGGTACGGCACCTCGGGGTCGTCCGCGCAGCGGTCCACGGCGACCACCGCCCAGCCGTCCCCGGCGAGCCGCCGTACGGTCGCCGCCCCGATGCCACGCGCGGCGCCGGTGACCACGGCGACCCTGGGGCCGGTCATCGCTCCGCCCTCACGGACTGCCCGAGCCGGCCCCGCCCCGAAACCCGCCAGGCGCGGATGTCGGTGGCGAGCCGGTCCGCCATGCCGTCGAGGAGCCGTTCGCCCTCGCTCGCGCGGGCCCCGGCGGGGTCGCCGAGGACGCCGGACGGGCTCACCCCGCGCACCGACTCGGTGACCAGCCGGTCCATCAGCAGATGGACGGGCTCGGTCGGTCCGGCCACCGCCCGCTCCTTGCGCACCGCCGACGACCGCAGCCGCAGCATCATCGATGTCTCGGCGTGGCCCGCGTGCGCGTCCGACCCCGGCGGCAGACACGGCCACCAGGCCACGTCCCGGCTCTCGCCGCGCAGCCCGCGCACCGCGTCGGACAGGCTCACCAGATTGCCGCCGTGCCCGTTGACCACGAGCAGGCGGCCCGCCCAGCGCAGCATCGAGCGGCCGATCTCCGTGATCAGCAGCCGCAGCGCGTCATGGCCGACGGACACCGTGCCCGCGAACCCCTCGTGCTCACCGCTCGCCCCGTACTGCTGGCACGGCGCGACCAGCACGTCCACCTCGCCGTGCAGCCGCTGGGCGGCACGCGCCGCGACCACACAGGCCACGGTGGAGTCGGTGTCCAGCGGCAGGTGCGGGCCGTGCTGTTCGCAGGAGCCCAGCGGCAGCAGCACCAGCGGGGCCCGGCCCGTCAGGTCGGGCCAGGTGAGGTCGGCGAGCCGGGGCGCCGGAGCCGGTCCGGCCGTCATCTCACACCGCGCCCAGGGTGCGGGTGAAGCCCGGCGGGATCACCACGTCGTCGCGGGTCAGCTCCTGCACGGACGAGCGGCCGAGGCCCAGCAGCGCCGAGTCGATGCCGCCGCGCAGGATGTCCAGCACGTTCTCCACCCCGCTCTGCCCGCCCGCGGCCAGGCCCCACAGGTAGGCACGACCGATCATCACCGCCCTCGCGCCCAGCGCCAGCGCCTTCACCACGTCGCTGCCCCGGCGCACCCCGCTGTCCAGCAGGATCTCCACCTGGGAGCCGACCGCGTCCGCGATCGCGGGCAGCGCGCGAATCGGGGCCGGGGTGCTGTCGAGGTTGTTGCCGCCGTGGTTGGACACGGAGATGGCGCTGACTCCGGCGTCGACCGCGCGCAGGGCGTCGTCCACCCGGCACACGCCCTTGAGCAGGAACGGCCCGTCCCACTGGGCGCGCAGCCAGGCCACGTCCTCCCAGGACGGGGGAGGGGTGCCCATCCACTCGCCGTACGCGCCGAAGAACGTAGGCGGGTCCTGGCCGTCCTCGGCGAGGTTGGGCGTGGTCAGGTCGGGCAGCTTCCCGGACTTGACGAAGTCCAGCAGCCAGCGCGGACGGGAGACCGCCTCGGGGGCGAAGCGCACCATCTCCTTGAGGGTCAGCCGCTCGGGAATCCGGGGACTGCCCCAGTCGCGGCCGTGCGAGAAGGACCAGTCGAGGGTGACGATCAGCGCCTTGGCGCCCGCCTCCCGCGCGTACTGCATGCGGCGCAGCATCGCGTCCTTGGAGCCCATCCAGTACATCTGGAAGAAGACCCGCGGATTGGCGGCGACGACCTCCGTCAGCGGCTTGCTCGCGAATGAGCTGAGGCCCATCGCCGTACCGCGTGCCGCGGCCGCGCGGGCGACGGCCACCTCGCCGTCGGGGTGCACGGCCTGCACACCGGTCGGGGAGATGATCACCGGCAGGGAGATCTCCTCGCCCAGCACGGTCGTGGACTGGTCGCGCTTGGCCGACAGCCCGGCGACGTGCGGGGCGAAGCCCAGTTCCGCGAACGCCTTGGTGTTGTCGTCGTAGGACGTGCCCTTCTCGGAACCGGCGAGCAGCGCGCCGTACACCGACTTCGGCAGTCGCTTGCCCGCCCTGCGCTGGGCCTCGGCGACCGTCTCGAACCACTTGCTCATGACGTTCCTTTCGCGTGCTGCACGATGGGGGCACCGGCCAGCGGGCTCTCGTCGCAGAGGCGTTCGGGCCGCGCGGTGCGCACCGCGGGCATGCCGAGGGGCACCGTCCGGTGCGAGTGGTCCTTGCCCTGGCGCGGCAGCGCGCCGGCGTCCACCGAGGCGAGCGCGGCGGCGCCGTGGCCCTTGACGCACTCGGGGTCGGGTCCGTCCAGCGGCAGGCCGGTGAAGAACTTGGCGGCCATGCAGCCGCCCTGGCAGGAGTCGTATGCCGGGCAGCCCGAGCAGGCGCCCGCGGTGGAGGGCCGGCGCAGGTCGGTGAAGAGCGCCGACTCCCGCCACACCCGGTCGAAGCCGCCGGGGGAGCGGACGTTGCCCGCCTTGAACGCGTCGTGGATGGCGAACGGGCAGGCGTACACATCGCCCACCGGGTCGATCAGGCACACCACACGTCCGGCGCCGCACAGGTTCAGGCCGGGCAGCGGATCGGAGCCGAGCGCGTTGAGATGGAAGAAGGAGTCACCGGTGAGCACGCGCTCGCCGTGCGCCAGCAGCCAGCTGTAGATGTCGAGCTGCTGCTCGGAGGTGGGGTGCAGCTCGTCCCACACATCGGCGCCGCGCCCGGACGGCCGCAGCCGGGTGATGCGCAACTGGGCGCCGTAGTAGTCGGCGATCGCGGCGAAGTCGTCGAGCTGCGGCACATTCTGACGGGTCATCACCACGGAGATCTTGAAGTCGCCGAAGCCCGCCTCCGCCAGGTTCTCCATAGCCCGGATCGCCATGTCGTACGAACCCGGGCCGCGCACCGCGTCGTTGACCTCGCGGGTGGCGCCGTCGAGGCTGATCTGGATGTCGACGTAGTCCGTCGCGGCCAGCCTGCGCGCCCGCTCAGGAGTCAGGCGCAGCCCGTTGGTGGAGAACTTGACGCCGACCTGGTGGCCGACGGCGTAGTCGAGCAGTTCCCAGAAGTCGGGGCGGACGGTGGGTTCGCCGCCGCCCACGTTCACGTAGAAGACCTGCATGCGCTGGAGTTCGTCGATCACGGACTTGATCTCGTCCGTGGACAGCTCCAGCGGGTCGCGCCGCCCGGAGGAGGACAGGCAGTGCGCGCAGGACAGGTTGCACGCGTACGTCCACTCCCAGGTCAGGCAGATGGGGGCGTTCAGGCCGCCCTTGAACTGCTCCACGAGAGCGGGCACGCGCTCGGCGGGCGGGGGATCGTGCAGGGTGGTCATGGCGGCGCTCCGGTTCCACTGCGCTGGGGGATGATCATGTCGGCGGCGGCCAGGGAGGCCAGGGCGCGCCGGAAGACGGCCCGCCGGGAGCCGGGCACGCCGGCCAGGGCGTGCCCGACGCTGGGATGGCGGTCGAGTTCCCGTACCAGTTCGACGAGTTCCGGCGCCTTCAGGAAGGACAGCCGGCGGTTGCCGAAGTGGTAGGCGAGCGCCCCGAACGGCTCGGGGCGCAGCGCGACGGACGGGTTCAACCGGTACGGCACCGCCAGGTCGAGCGCGGGGCTGGTCATGGCGACGGGCTAGTAGACGCCGCACATGCCGTCGATGGAGACCTCTTCGACGAGGACCTCCTCGACGAGCTCGTCGGCGTGGTGGGCGGTGTCCTTCTCGGCGGTGATCTGTTCCTCGTGCATGGCGAGCCTCCAAGGGAGTTGGGTGCGGGGAACGCCGGTTCGCCGACCGGCCGCTGTCGACGCTACGAGCGGCCCGCCGCGCCGCTCACCCTGCATCCGGCCCCCCTCGACCTGACCGGTCGGACAGGTGCGCCCCCGCCACCACCGGTGCCCCCTCCGATCGGTCAGGCCGCACCCCCTCCGACCGCGCCCCGCTGCCGTCCGAGCGGCCGGTGTCGCCGCCCGGCGCATTCCCGGAGGGTGAGGCACGCCACCAACACCGGCAACGTCCGCGCTCCACCCGGACCCTGCGCCGCCGGCGAGGGAGCAGCCGGACACCGTACGCGCATCGTTGCGCGGAGAGGAATGTCGCGATCATGCAGGTCGAAGAACTTCTCAAGCCCTTCCCGATCAAGGAGTTCCACCCCTTCCCCCGGGCGCTGATGGGTCCGGGCGCCCACGAGCTGATCGGCCCCGAGGCCAAGAAGCTGGGATTCCGGCGCACCCTGGTGATGACCACCGGGCTGCGCGGCAGCGACACCGTGCACAAGATCGTCGAGTCGATGAAGTACCACGGCCTCGAAGTCGTCGTGTACGACAAGGTCGAGTCCAACCCCAAGGACTACAACGTCATGGACGCCGTGGCGCTGTACCAGGAGAACAAGTGCGACTCCTTCGTGTCGATCGGCGGCGGCTCGTCGCACGACGCGTGCAAGGGCGCCCGGATCTCCGTCGCCCACGACGGGCGCAGCGTCAATGACTTCGAGGGCTTCAACAAGTCCGAGAACCCCAAGAACCCGCCGCACATCGCCGTCTCCACCACGGCCGGCACCGGTTCGGAGACATCCTGGGCGTACGTCATCACCGACACCACCACCGACCCCGACAACCCGCACAAGTACGTGGCGTTCGACGACGCCTCGGTGGCCACCCTCGCCATCGACGACCCGACGCTGTACTACGACTGCCCGCTGGACTACACCGCCCAGTGCGGCTTCGACGTCCTCGCCCACGCCAGCGAGCCGTACGTGTCCCGGCTCGACTTCCAGCCCTCACTGGGCAACGCGCTGCACGCCATCCGCCTCACCGCCCGCCACCTGCGCCAGGCGGTGTGGAACGGCCAGGACCTGGCCGGCCGCGAGGGCATGATGTACGCCCAGTACATCGCCGCGCAGGCCTTCAACTCCGGCGGCCTGGGCATCATCCACTCCATCTCGCACGCGGTCAGCGCCTTCTACGACACCCACCACGGCCTCAACAACGCCATCGCGCTGCCCCGCGTCTGGGCGTTCAACATGCCCGCCCACTACGAGCGGTTCGCCGACATCGCCGAGGCGATGGGCGTCGACACGCACGGCATGACCAAGGTGCAGGCCGCCGAGGCCGCCCTCGCCGCGGGCATCCGGCTGCTGCGCGACGTCGGCATTCCGGAGAAGTTCACCGACGTCCAGCAGGACACCTACTCCAAGAACCGCCTCGGCCAGGGCCCGACGAAGTTCTACGAGCAGGCCAAGGAGATCAAGGGCGACGCGGCGGACATCGACCGCATCACCCACCACGTCCTCGGCGACGCCTGCACCCCGGGCAACGCCAAGGAGTGCACCTTCGAGACCGTCCGGCCCGTCGTGGAGCACTGCATGACCGGCGACCTGGACGACCTGCTCGGCTGAGCACCGCCCACTCGGGAGCGGGGGGACGCACCGTGGGAGGTCATCCCCCGCTCCCGCCCCATCGGACGGAGGAACCGTGCCCGCCACACCCGCAAGCCATCCCTTCGGTTCGGTCGACGAGGTCACCGAGCGGTTCGCCGCCGAGGGCTACATCGCCGACCGACGCCTCGCCACCACCGTGTACCTCCAGACCCGCCTCGACAAGCCGCTCCTGCTGGAGGGCCCGGCAGGCGTCGGCAAGACCGAACTCGCCCGCACCCTGGCCGCCGCCACCGGCCGCCGGCTGCTGCGCCTGCAGTGCTACGAGGGCCAGGACGAGAGCCGCGCCCTGTACGAGTGGGACTACGGCAAGCAGTTGCTGTACACCCAGATGCTGCGGGAGAAGATCGGCGAACTCACCGCCGACGCCCCCGACCTGACCTCCGCCGTCCACCGCATCGAGGAACAGGACAGCGTCTTCTTCTCCGACCGCTTTCTCGCCCCCCGGCCCCTGCTGGAGGCCGTGCGCGGCGAGCAGCCGGCGGTGCTGCTGATCGACGAGGTCGACCGGGCCGACGAGGCGCTGGAGGCCGTACTGCTGGAGTGCCTGGGCGAGTACCAGGTGTCGGTACCGGAGATCGGCACCTACACGGCCAAAGTCCCGCCGTACGTGGTGCTCACCTCCAACAACACCCGCGACCTGTCAGCCGCGTTGAAGCGCCGCTGCCTGCATCTCTTCCTCGACTATCCGGACGCGGAACGGGAGTTGGAGATCCTTCGGGCCAAGGACACCGGACTTCCCGAGGCCGCCGCCCGCCACCTGGTGGACGTGGTACGCGGGCTGCGCGAACTGGCGCTGCGCAAGAGCCCCAGCATCTCCGAAACCGTCGACTGGGCCCGCACCCTCGCCGTGCTCGGCGTCGACGAACTCGCCCCGGAGATCCTCGCCGACACCGCCAACGTGGTCCTGAAGTACGAACGGGACCTCAAGCGAGCGCTCGACGTGCTGCCCCGCCTGGTCGACCCCAACCGCACCCTGCCCGAGCCGCACCACCCTCACGATCACCATCACCACGACCATGACCACGACCACGAGCCCGACGGCCGCACCGTACGCGCCGCCATGGACCGGCAGGGCCGCCACGACGAGGGCTACTACGGCGCCCCCGGCGAGGGCCCCACCCACCGCCCCGCGACCGGCGTGGGTCAGGGCGCCCGCTCGTTCGCCGCCATGGCGCGGCGCCGCACCGACTGACCGGGAGGCGTGCATGGAATCCGGGGTGCACCGATTCGTCCGCGTACTGAGGCTGTTCGGCCTGCGGGTCTCCGTCGCGGAGGCGATGGACGCCATGCGCGGAGCCGCCCAGCCCGGCGTACTCGCGGACCGCGAGACACTGCGCGCGGCCCTGCGCATGACCCTGGTGAAGGACCGCCGCGACCACGAACTCTTCGACGAGCTGTTCACGGCGTTCTTCTCCCTGCGCCCGGTCGGCGGCAGCGCCGACGGCCACGGGCACAGCCACGAGCACGACGACCTGACCGACACCGGCGAACTGGAGTCGTTCACCGTCTCCGACGAGCCCTCCGAGACCCCGCAGCAGGGCCACAGCCACGGCAAGCCCTCCGACATCCGTGACTACTTCGACCAGCAGGACCTGGCCCAGCAGTACAACCTCCACCAGGAGGCCAACAAGATCGACCTGGCGTCGATGACCGACGAGATCGTCCTGTCCAAGGACGGCGCCACGGGCGGGCGCGACGACACCCCCTCCGTGCAACTGGAGACCGAGCGGCTGCACGGCGCCGGTGTCCCCGGACGCCTCGCCGCCTCGACCGGACAGCCGATCGACACCGCCCTGACCGTCGCCCAGCGCGACGCCCTGCTGGGCTGGCTCGCCGACCAGGACGACGACCCCGAGGAAGTCAGTGAACTGCGCCGTCAGTTGACGGGCGTCATCGAGGACCTGCCGGAGCTGCTCCGGCGCCACCTCGACCGCCTGGCCGAACTCCAGTCGGTGGCCGTCGAATCCGCCCGGATCGCCGAACGCGCCCGCCTGGAGACCGTCGACGAGGACGAGCGCGGCCAACTGGAGGAGGCGCTGCGCAGGATCGGGCGCACCGTGCACGGCGCCCTCACCAGCCGCCGCCGGGTCAGGCCCGCCGGACGGGTCCACCCGGGCCGCACCATGCGGCACAACATGCGCTACGACGGCGTACCGTTCCGGCCCGTCACCGTCACCCGCGCCGAGGACCGGCCCCGCCTGCTGGTCCTCGCCGACGTCTCCCTGTCCGTGCGGGCCACCGCCCGCTTCACCCTGCACCTGGTGCACGGGCTGCAGTCCCTCTTCGGGCAGGTCCGCTCGTACGCCTTCGTCGACGAACCCACCGAGATCACCGAGCTGTTCGCCGAGCATCCCCTGGAGCGGGCCCTCGGCCTCGTCTTCGACGGGCTCCCGGCCGGCGGCCTGCTGGACGTGGACGCCACCTCCGACTACGGCCGCACCTTCGACACCCTGCTCGCCGACCACGCCTCGGCGCTCGGCCGCCGCACCACCCTGCTGGTCCTGGGCGACGGCCGCGGCAACGGCAACCCGCCCCGCACCGAGACCTTCGCCGAGATCACCCGCCGGGTCCGCCAGGCGATCTGGCTGACCCCCGAGCCCCGCTACTCCTGGAACCTGGGCCGCTGCGACCTGCCCGCCTACGCCGAACACTGCGACCGCGTGCAGGTCGTCGCCGACCTGGCCGGACTGGAACGCACGGCCCACCGGATGGCCGCCGAGGCCGTGGGCCGATGAAGGGGGAGTCGTCGTGAGCGTCCCGAGCCTGCGCGACGCGATCGCCGCGCGCCGCATCGACCCGCTGGCGCCCGGCGCGCCCGGCCTGTACGCCGACCACCTGGTCCGGGTCGTCCGCGAGCCGCGCCGGGTGCCGCCGGACGGACCGCGGCCGATCGTCCGCACCGACCACTTCGTCCTGCGGCGCCGGGGTCGCCGCGTCGAACTGGGTCATCGCCTGCGCCCCGAACAGCTCGACAACGACCTCGCCGGCCTTCTCGCCGAGGAACTCTTCGCCCCCGGCTGGCTCTCCGGCAGCGACATCTTCGAGCGGGTCTTCACCGGCGTGGTCCGCTCCTGCGTGGACGGCGCCCTGCCCGCCTGGACCACCTTCTACGGCAACACCCTGACCCGCATCCGCCAGTCCTTCCAGCACCCGGAGGAGGCCGACCACTCCTCGATCGCCGGGTTCGCCCCCGTGTACCGGTACGCCCTGGACCTCGTCGGCACCGACTCCGTGCTGGACCTGGGCTCCTGCTTCGGCTTCCTGCCCATGCTCCTCGCCGAGCGCGAGGCAGGGGCAGAGGCAGGGGCAGGGTCAGGCACCGTCATCGCCTCCGACCTCTCCGGCGGCACCATGCGCCTGCTCGGCGCGGTGGCCGGTGCCCGGGGCCTCAAGCTGGACGTGCTGGTCTGCGACGCGGCCCAGGTGCCGCTGCCGGACCGCGCGGTCGACACCGTCACTGTCATTCATGTGCTGGAGCACCTCGACACCGAGCACGGGGGCGCCGTCCTGCGGGAGGCGCTGCGGCTGGCACGGCGGCGCGTGGTCGTGGCGGTGCCCTACGAGGACGAGCCGACCGCCGCGTACGGGCACGTGCGGTGCTTCAGCCCGAGGGAGCTGACCGTCCTCGGCCGTAGCACCGGCCGCCCCTTCCGGGTCGCCGCCCACCACGGCGGCTGGCTCGTCGTCGACCTCTGACGCCCGGCGCTGTCAGATCACGCCCAACTTGGTCGCCTCGTACACCACTTCGGCGCGGCTGCCGGCGTCCGTCTTGCGCATGATGTTGCGGACGTGGAACTTCACGGTCGTCTCGGAGATGTACAACTCCGCGCCGATCTCCCGGTTGCTGAGCCCGTGCGCCAGCAACTGGAGCACCTTCAGCTCCCGTTCGGTGAACCTCGGCCGCTCGGGCTGGACCCGCATGGAGCGCACCATCGCGGCGGCCGCGTGCGAGTCGAAGGCGCTCTCGTTGCGGGCCACGGCACGGATGGAGCGCAGCAGTTCCGTGGTGTCGACGTCCTTGACCACATAGCCGCGCGCCCCGTGGTGGATGGCTTGCACCACCAGCGAGTCGTCGAGGAAGGTGGTCAGCACCAGCACCGCCAGGTTCGGGTGGCGCTGCGTCAGCCGCTTGCACAGCTCCAGGCCCTCGGTGTCGGCGGCCGTGGACAGCTTCAGGTCGAGCAGCACGATCGCCGGACGCGTCCGCTCCACGACGGCCTCGGCCTCGGCGGCCGTGCTCGCCTCACCGACCACGTCCAGGTCGCTCTCGCGCTCCAGGATGGACCGCAGCCCGTGCCGGACGATGGCGTGGTCGTCGACCAGCACGATCCGCAGCGCCTCGGTGGCCGTCCCGGCCCGCTGTTCGATGGTCATCCGGTGCCTCCTACGGCGTCTTTCACCGGCAGCGGAACGTCGACCCGCAACAGGACGCCTCCCATCTTCGACCGGCGGATGGACAGTCTTCCGGCGAGCTCCTCCGCGCGGGCGACCATGTTCGCCAGACCGCGGTGACGCCCGCCCAGGTCGGTGGCCCTGGCCATGCGCAGGGCGCGGCGCAGCTGAGCCGGTTCGCCGTCACCGTCGTCGGAGACGGTCAGCACGATCGCGTCGGGCAGGTAGCGCAGCCGGACCAGGGCCCGGCGGGCGTTGCCGTGGGTCGCGGAGTTGAACAGGGCCTCGCCGGTCAGCCGCAGGATCGACTGCTCCGCCTGGGGCGGCAGCGGCACCGGACGGCCCGCCACCTGCACCCGTACGTCCAGGTCCGTCGGCAGATGCACCGTGGACAGCCGCTCCAGCATCACCGGCAGCGGCCCGACCGGCTCCTTCGAGGTCCGGTTCAGGGCGTAGATCGCGGCGCGCAGCCGCTCCACGGCCTGCCGGTTGAGGTCCTTGGCGCCGGCCAGCCGCTCGGCGATGTCCGCGGCGGGCCCGCCCAGCGCCTCCAGTTCCGCCCGGCACACCTCCAGGGTCATGCCCGCGCTGAGGACGTACTGCGAGACGCTGTCGTGCAACTCCCGCGCGATACGGCGCCGTTCGTCGTCCAGCGCCTGCCGGTGCATGGCGTCCAGCAGCCGCGCCTGCGTCTCGGCCAGCTCGGCGCTGCGCGCGGCCAGATCACGGGCCTGCTGCTCGGCCGCCTCGGACAGTTCGTCGGCCCGGCCGCGCAACGTGGTCGCCGCATGGAACAGGAAGGTGTGGTGCAGCGCCACGGCGGCCTGGTTGGCGAGCACCCGCAGGATCGCCAGATCGGTGTCCGCGACCTCCACACCGGCGCCGGGCTGGGCGGCGATCCCGCCGACCGGTTCGTCGTCCAGCGTCATCGGCGCCCGCACCCAGTCCCGGCCCTGACCCGGTCCCTGCGCCTCCCAGGGGCGGGTCCGCAGCAGCTCCAGGTGGTAGCGCGCCTCGGCCGGTATCCGCGTCTCGTCGTCGATGAGCACGTCGTCCGCGTAGAGCAGGAATCGGGGCCGCGCCGCGCGCAGCGCGCCGTCCGCGACCGCCAGCAGCAGCCAGCGGGCCCGCAGATGCTCCGCCGCGGTCCGTACGACCGTCTCCACCAGCGCGCGCGGCCCCTCCGCGGTGCGTACCAGGGCGCGGGATATGCCGTCGAGGGCCTCCACCGTCCGCTCCAGCCGCTCGGTGGAGCGCACGTACGCCGGGTAGTACGACCGCTTGCCCGACCGCAGCCCGGTCAGCACGCCCAGGTCGGCGGTGTGGTGCGACGGTTCGAGCTCGCTCACCGGGACCGCCTCACAGCGCTTCCCGGAACAGCGTCTCCACGTCCCGCAGTTCCACGATCCGGGGGTTGGTCGCCATGCACGCGTCCTTCAGCGTCGTACGCGCCAGCACCGGCACATCGCCCTCGACCACGCCGAGGCTGGCCAGCCCCTTCGGCACACCGACGTCGTCCGCCAGCGCCCGCACCAGATCCGCGAGCCGGGCCGCCACCTCGTACGCAGGTACACCCGCCGTCGGCAGTCCGGCTGCCTTGCCGAGCGCCACGAACCGGTCCGGCCACGCCTCGGCGTTGAACCGGATCACATGCGGCAGCAGCACACCGTTGACCACGCCGTGCGGGGCGTCGAGCAGCCCGCCGACCTGGTGGCTCATGGCGTGCGTGGCGCCCAGGATGGCGTTGGTGAACGCCATCCCCGCGTGCAGCGCGGCCTGCGCCATCGCCAGGCGGGCGCCGAAGTCCTTGGGCTCCAGCTGGGTGCGCAGCAGGTTTCCCATGATCAGCTCGACCGCGTGCAGGGCATGCATGTCCGTCAGCGGATTGTGCGCCCGGGAGACGAACGCCTCGATGGCGTGCGTCAGCGCGTCCAGGCCGGTAGCCGCGTTCAGCCAGGGCGGCATGGTGGTCAGCAGCCGCGGATCGATCACCGAGATGTCGGGGACGAGCGTACGGCTCACAATGGTGATCTTGATGTGGGCGGTGGTGTCGGTGATCACCGCGAACTGCGACACATCCGCCCCGGTGCCGGATGTCGACGGCACCATCACGGTCGGCGGGATGGGGTGTACGACCCGGTCCACACCCTCGTAGTCGAGGATCCGCCCGCCGTTGCCCGACAGGATCGCCACACCCTTGGCCGCGTCGATGACCGAGCCGCCGCCCACGCCCACGATCACATCGCAGCCGCTCTCCACGTACCGCTCGTAGCCGCCCTGGACCTCGTGATCCTTCGGATTGGGCGTGAGGTCGGACCACATCACGGGCCGCAGACCCGCCCGCCGCAGATGCGCCACCGCCTCGTCCGCCCAGCCCGCCGCCATCAGCCCGGGGTCGGTGACCAGGAAGGGACGCCGGCCCCCCAGACGCAGCGCGCAATGGCCCAGCTCGGTGAGCGAGCCGGGACCGAAGACGATCTCGGGGACGTGGAACTTGGCCAGCCGCGCGGACTCCCGGACAGCGGCCGTGCTCGTCCGCTGCGGGCCCAGCAGCTCGCCCTGGTGCTCGTCGCGGCTCCAGTCGGCGGTCGGGTCGTTCCCCGTCACTACCTCCTCGGACGTGAGCGACATGCGACCTCCCAAGGGCGCGCGGCCCGCTACGCAGACGCAACGCCGATTTTACGCCGGGGTGGCTGACAACACTGGCGCCCGACCGACGACCACGCTAGGCGAGCCCTCCCGGACGCGACACCTGTCCGATCGGACAGGTACCCGAGGCCCGACCGGAGGGGTGCGCCGGACCGGCCAAGGTGGACAATAGTCGCTTGTCCCCGTTCTACGGCAGGGAAAAGCACATGTCACACCGCAGTGACCTGCGGCGCCGCAGGGTCAGCCTGGAGAGCGAGTGGTCCCGCTGGGTGCCGCGCATGAAAGCGGCGGGATCGTATCCGGTCGGCGTGGAGACGGTGCGCCGCGATGTCACCGAGTCCTGGATGCGGTCGCTGAGCAGTGTGGACCCCGACCGGGACAGCGCCCCCGTCACCGACGAGGGACGGGTCGAGGACCGCTGGAGCGGATCGCCGCTGCGCGCCCCCGTCGACGGCCTCGCCGACGAACTGCGCGACATCGCCGACGACGCCGGCTTCGTCACCGCCGTCACCGACGAGTCCGGCACCATCCTGTGGACCTGCGGCGGGCCGACCATGCGCCGCCGCGCCGAACGCGTCAACTTCGCCCCCGGCGGCCGCTGGGACGAGCGGGCCATGGGCACCAACGCCCTCTCCCTCTCGCTGCGCACCGGCCGACCCACCTCCGTCTTCTCCGCCGAGCACCTGGTCACCGCCCTGCACGGCTGGGTCTGCTACTGCGCCCCCGTCCACGGCCCCGACGGACGCATCCTCGGCGTGCTGGACATGTCCACCACCTGGGACCGCTCCAACCCGCTGGCCATGGCCACCGTGCGCTCCCTCGTCGCCACCATCGAATCCCGCCTGCGCACCGAGGCCCCCGTCCCCGCCCCGCGCACCACCAGCCCCCTCACCCTCACCTGCCTCGGCAGCGAACAAGCACTCCGCGACGGCACCGTGGTGCCCCTGCGCCCCCGCCAGGTCGAGATCCTCACCCTGCTCGCCCTGGAACCCGACGGCTTCTCACCCGAGCGCCTGCGCGACGCCCTCTACGGCGACCGAGCCGTCACCACCTCCACCTTCAAGGCCGAGATCTCCCACCTGCGCCGCGCCCTCGACGGCGGCGTCGCCACCCGCCGCTACGCCCTCACCACCCCCGTGACCTGCGACGCGGCCGACGTACTGCGCGCGCTGGAACAGGGCGACACCGAGACCGCGCTGCGTCTGTACCGAGGCCCGCTGCTGCCCCGGTCCGAGGCGCCCGGCATCCAGGAGTGGCGCACCCACCTGGAGGTGTCCGTCCGCGCCGCCGTACTGGCGTCCACCAACCCCGACGACGCCCTGCGCTACGGCGAGCGCGCACCCTACGACGCCGAGGTGCACGAGCACGCGCTGAACCTGCTGGACTCCCGCGACCCGCGGCGCGCCATCGCGGCCGGACGCCTGGCGGCGGCGCTCAGGGACTGAACCAGGGACTGACCGGCGTCGGGCGCTGAGGGTGCCGGCGGCCGAGGGCTCGCGCGGGGCGCCAACCTCTCGCCAACCCGGCGGTCGCACAGTGCGGAACAGCACGACGGCACGGACCGTCGCGCAGCACCGCACTCACCCTTCACCTAGGAGAGCCGCCATGGTGTACGCGCAGCCGGGAACCGACGGCAGCATCGTCAACTTCGCCAAGCGATACGACAACTTCATCGGCGGCGACTGGGTCGCCCCCGTGGAGGGCCGCTACTTCGCCAACACCACGCCGGTCACCGGCAAGACGTTCTGCGAGGTCGCCCGCTCCTCCGCCGCCGACATCGACCTCGCCCTCGACGCCGCCCACGCGGCCGCCCCGCGCTGGGGCGCCACCTCGACCACCGAGCGGGCGAACATCCTGAACCGGATCGCCGACCGCCTTGAGGAGAACCTGGAGAAGCTCGCCGTCGCGGAGAGCTGGGAGAACGGCAAGCCGGTGCGCGAGACGCTGGCCGCCGACATCCCCCTGGCGATCGACCACTTCCGCTACTTCGCCGGAGTGGTCCGCGCCCAGGAGGGCAGCATCGCCGAGATCGACGAGGACACGATCGCCTACCACTTCCACGAGCCGCTGGGCGTGGTCGGCCAGATCATCCCGTGGAACTTCCCCATCCTGATGGCCGCCTGGAAGCTCGCGCCCGCGCTGGCCGCCGGCAACTGCGTCATCATCAAGCCCGCCGAGCAGACCCCGGCGAGCCTCCTCTACGTGGTCGAGCTGATCGCGGACCTGCTCCCGCCGGGTGTCCTGAACGTCGTCAACGGCTTCGGCGTGGAGGCGGGCAAGCCGCTGGCGTCCAGCCCGCGCATCGCCAAGGTCGCCTTCACCGGCGAGACCACCACCGGCCGTCTGATCATGCAGTACGCGTCCGAGAACATCATCCCGGTCACCCTCGAACTCGGCGGCAAGTCGCCCAACATCTTCCTGCCGGACGTGATGGCCGCCGACGACGACTACCTGGACAAGGCCGTCGAGGGCTTCGTGATGTTCGCGCTGAACCAGGGCGAGGTGTGCACCTGCCCGTCCCGCGCGCTCATCCACTCCTCCATCTACGACGAGTTCATGGCCCGCTGCGTGGAGCGCACCAAGGCCATCGTCAGCGGCGACCCGCTCGACCCGGCCACCATGATCGGCGCCCAGGCCAGCAACGACCAGTACGAGAAGATCCTCTCCTACATCGACATCGGCAAGCAGGAGGGCGCCGAACTCCTCACCGGCGGCGGCCCGAGGTCGGTGCCCGGACTGGAGGGCGGCTACTACGTCGAGCCCACCATCTTCCGCGGCACCAACGACATGCGGATCTTCCAGGAGGAGATCTTCGGCCCCGTTGTCTCCGTCACCACCTACGACTCCGTCGACGAGGCCCTGAGCATCGCCAACGACACCCTGTACGGCCTGGGCGCCGGCGTGTGGACCCGGGACGGCAACACCGCCTACCGCCTCGGCCGCGGCATCAAGGCGGGCCGCGTGTGGACCAACTGCTACCACGCCTACCCGGCGCACGCCGCGTTCGGCGGCTACAAGAAGTCCGGCATCGGCCGCGAGACCCACAAGATGATGCTGGACCACTACCAGCAGACCAAGAACCTGCTGGTCAGCTACTCCGGCCAGAAGCTCGGGTTCTTCTGATGACCGCCCGCACCAGGCGCGTGGAGCTGACCGAGGCCGCCGAGGACCTGGTGCGACGGCTCACCGCGACCCACGGCCCGGTGATGTTCCACCAGTCGGGCGGCTGCTGCGACGGCAGCGCACCCATGTGCTACCCGCGAGGCGAGTTCAAGGTCGGCGCCGCGGACGTCCTCCTGGGCCACGTCGCCGGTGACACCCCCTTCTGGATGAGCGCCGACCAGTACGCGTACTGGCGGCACACCCACCTCACCGTCGACGTGGTCCCGGGCCGGGGCAGCGGCTTCTCCCTCGAATCCCCCGAGGGCGTCCGCTTCCTGATCCGCTCCCGCGTCCTCACGGACGAGGAATGGCGAACCCTCGCCGCGGAACCCCCGCTCCCGACCGGAGCGGACACCGCGCACTGACGACCACCGCGCCGGCGCAGGCGGTGGGTGCGAAAGGGGCCGGACACCAAGAAGGTGCCCGGCCCCGTCCGCTTAGGATCACCGGATGACGTACGGCAGGCTGGGCGACGTGATCGCCACGGGGTTGACAGACCGTCTCGACGTGCGCGAGAGGACGGTGCTGGAACGCAGAGCCCGCATCAAGGCCTGCGCCGAGGAACCCTCCTCCCTCGATCCCGGCGGCTGGTGGTACGCGGTTCCGGGCGCGACGTACGAGGGCCTCTTCGACGCGCTCGGCCTGCACGACCGCTTCCCGGTCACGCTGTACGAAGGCTCCGACGTCGAGGGCTTGCCGTGGCGCCGACCCGCGTTGCCCACGTTCATCACGCCGGAACTGGACGGTTGGCGACTGATCTTCGGGAACCTGCCCGATGTGGTCGGCATCGACTGGGACGACTGGATGGGCGCGGCGGAACGGCTGAGCGCCGCGTGCGGGGAGGCGCAAATGTTCTACGAGGACTCGGCGGCGGGTTCGGATGTCTGGGTGGTCGCCGAGAAGGGCACCATCCGCCGCCGCTACGCGGCCGAGAGCGACCCGGAGTGGATCGGCGAACCCGCCGAGAACTTGGAGAGTGCCGCCGAGGCATGCGGTCACCTGTCGGTCGACCCCACCACCCTCGGCCCGTCCACGCGCGTGCGCGGCTGCGGCTGGCTGGCCCTGACCGAGCCCGGCATCGGCCACGAAGGGCTTCCTGCCCTTGTGGGACTGGGATAACGGGAAATGAGGCTCCTGTCGGCTCGACTCCTACGGGCCCTGGAACGGTGGAACGCCACCTACCCCTGGGACCACAACGCGCACTACCACCGCTGGATCCTGCGACAGGTGCCGAGACGCTTCGACCGTGCGCTGGACGCCGGTTCCGGCAGCGGCGATCTCGCCAGGCTGCTGGCCGCACGAGCCGACGCGGTGGAGGCCGTCGATTCCGATCCGGGGATCACGGCCCAGGCCCGCAAGCTGACCCCTCCCGAACTGCCCGTCACCTTCACGGTCACGGACGCCATGACCGAACTGCCCGCCGGACCGTACGACGTCATCACCTGTGTCGCGGTGATCCACCATTTGCCCTTCACCGAGGCCCTGTTGAGGTTCCGCGCTGATCTGGCCCCAGGCGGAACCCTGGTGATCGTCGGCCTGACCCACCCCCAAGGCCCCTTGGACCACCTGCTCGGAGCCCTCGCCATCCCGGCCAACGCCGCCATGGGCTGGCTGAGGAACAGGGGACGCCCCGCGCAGCGGCCCATCGCCATGACGGCCCGAACTCACCAGCCGGACATGACCTTTGACGAGATCACTCGCGAAGCCAGGGCCGTCCTCCCGGGCGCCAGGCTGCGACGACGTCTGTTCTGGCGCTACACGCTTGTGTGGAAGCGGCCGTGAGGGGAGCGAGATGTCGGTAACGCCGGGTGCTGGCGGGGCAGACAGCGTGTCAAATTGCCGCTAGAGTCCCCAGTTGGGCACGGCCAGCTCCGGCTGGCTGCGACGGGAATGGGTCCGACGTCCCTTTCGGGCGTGGCCGCCGACCGAGTCGGTGCCGCGTCAATCGCGACAACTTCATACGCGGCCTGTACGTCGGCAGGGCCTCAGTTGATCATCCGTCTTGAGGGTGGTCGGCCTGAGACACCTGCCCTCCTGCATGCGGATCGCGCTCAGTTCGACCACCCGTCGTCCACGGGAGGGACCCGAGCGTGGAACTGCAGATCGTCCTGGCCATTCTGGGCGTGGCCAGCGTGCTGTCCGCCTTTCTGTTCGCCCTGAAAGGCTTGCTCGACCAGATCCCGGACGTCATCCGTTCCTGGCGCCGTGTGGTCGACGAGGCCCGCCGCTCCCGCCCCGAACACGATCCCGCGCCGGAAGAGGGAGACGGCGGTGCCGCCGGTCCCGGTCAGTACACGTCCCGGACGTAGCGCTTCTCCGCCGCCAACCGCTTGACGTACACGTCCGCCTCGTCCCGGTCCAAGCCACCGTGCGCGACGACGACGTCCCGAAGCGCCTGGTCGACGTCCTTCGCCATGCGCCCGGCGTCGCCGCAGACATAGAAGTGGGCGCCGTCCTGGAGCCACTGCCACAGGCGGGAACCGTGTTCGCGCATGCGGTCCTGGACGTAGATCTTGTTGCGCTGGTCGCGGGAGAAGGCGAGGTCGAGGCGGTTGAGGTGGCCGGACGCCCGGTACGCCTCCAGGTCCTCGCGGTAGTAGAAGTCCGTGGCCTCGCGCTGCTCGCCGAAGAAGAGCCAGTTGGCGCCGGTGTGCCCACGGACCTGGCGGTCTTCGAGGAAGCCGACGAAGGGGGCCACGCCGGTACCGGGACCGACCATGATCATGGGCGTGGCCGGGTCGGCCGGCGGGCGGAAGTGCGGCGAGCGCTGCACGAAGACCTGCACCGGACCGTCGTCCGCGTGGTCGGCGAGGTAGGTCGAGCACACGCCCTTCCGGTCGCGGCCGAGGTCGTTCGTGTAGCGCACGACGGAGACCGTGAGGCGGACCTCGCTGGGATGGGCCAGCGGGCTGGAGGAGATGGAGTACAGGCGGGGCTGCAGCCGCTTGAGGACGCCCGTCCAGTCCGCGGCGGAGGCGCGGATGGGGAACTCGGCGATGACATCGGCGGCCTGACGGCCCCAACTCCACTGCGCCAGCGCGTCCTTGTTGTCCGGCCGCAGCAGCCGCTTCAGCATGTGGCTGCCCGTGCGCTCGGTGACGAACTTCAGCAGGTCCGTCGTGATGCGGGAGATGTCCAGGCGGGTGCGCAGCGCCTCTTCGAGGGGGAGCCGAGTACCGGTGCCGAGATCCACCGGCTCGTCGGGGTCGAGCCCGGTGAGCGCGAGCCATTCGGCGACGAGTGAGGGGTCGTTGGCCGGCCAGACTCCGAGGGCGTCTCCGGCCTCGTAGGCGAGTTCGCCGCCGCGCGTGTCGAAGGCGAACTGGCGTACCTCCTTCTGCGAACCGGGCAGGCTCAGCAGCCGATTGCCGATGAGGAGGGTGGCGAAGGGGGAGGCCTTGGTGTAGGTGGAGGGCGCAGCGACGGTGCCCCTTCTGGAGACCGGAACGGTGGATGTCGTTTCGTCCGCGCGCACGGGCAGGGGCTGCTGTTCGTCCGCCGTCGCCAGCGCCGTAAGCACCCGTTCGAGCCATTGTGCGGCGGGCTCCTCGAAGTCGGGTTCGCAGTCGGTGCGGGGCAGGAGACGGGTCGCGCCGAGGGCGTCGAGGCGCTCGTCCAGTCGGCGGCCGTGACCGCAGAAGTCGTCGTAACTGGAGTCACCGAAGGCGAGGACTGCGTAGCGGATGCCCTCCAGGCGGGCGGCGTCCGGCGCGGACAGGGCGTTCCAGAAATCGGTTCCGTTGTCCGGGGCGTCGCCGTCGCCGAAGGTGCTGGTGACGAGGAGGACGTCGGTGTCGGCGGTGAGATGCTCCGGAGTCATCTCGGCCATAGGGATCAGCTCGGGGGTACGGCCGACCGCGGCAAGGCGTGCGGCAGCCGCCGCGGCGAACTCCTCGGCGTTGCCCGTCTGCGAGGCCCACAGGATGAGCAGACGGCGGGTCGGCGCGCCAACGGCTCCCGACTGCGCCGGAGGGGCCGCCACTGCGGCACGGGAGAACGCACCGGCGAGCACCCCGTCCACCCACAGCGCGTGCTCCGGCTCGAAAGGCGCCCCCGGCGGCAGCACAGGCACCCGACCGTCAGCCGGCGGCGCCGCGGCGAGGCCGGACAGAAACCCCGAGAGGTACTGCCGCTGCGGCTCGCCGAGCGGCGCGGGGGACAGGTCGCTGATACCGAACGCGGCGGCGAGCGCGTACACGGGGGAGTCCGCAGGGACGGACACCACCTCCGGCTCGGGGGCCGCGTGTTCGCTTGCCGCAGGAGCCGGCGCTTTCGCGAGCGTCACCGCGCAGACCTTGAACTCGGGCTGGAAGGACAGCGGGTCGATGGCGTCGCTGGTCACGGCGTTGATGCTGAGGTACTCCCCGAACAGGTCGTTCCAGTGGAACGGGGCGAAGCACGTACCGGGCCGCACCCGATCCGTGACCACGACCGGCAGCACGGCACGCCCACGGCGCGAAGCGACCTCCAGATGCTCCCCCTCGGCCACACCCAGAGTCACCGCGTCCTCCGGATGCACCTCCACGAACGACCCGGGGTTGAGCTTGTTGAGCTTGGCGACCTTCCCGGTCTTGGTCAGCGTGTGCCACTGGTGCTGAAGACGGCCCGTGTTGAGGACGAACGGGTAGTCATCGTCCGGGAGTTCGGCCGCGGGCAGGTGCGGTCGGGCGAAGAACCGCGCGCGCCCACTCGCCGTCGCGAAGGCCAGCCGCGGCCGGGTCCCGTCCTCCCGCTCCAACAAGGCCTGACTGACGCCGTCATTGAGGTACCGGATCGGATTGCGGTCCGCCCCGTCCACGGACGCCACCGGCCACTGCACGGGCGTAGCCCGCAACCGCTCGTACGTCACACCGCGCACATCCCAGCCGGTCTTCGGGTTCCACGCCTGCTTCAGCTCCTCGAAGACCTCCTCGGCCGAGGCATAGGTGAAGCCCTCCGCGAAGCCCATCTCGCAGGCCACCCGCGCGATCAACTGCCAGTCGGGCAGGGCCTGTCCGGGCGGGTCGACGACGCCCTGGACGAGGGTGAGGTTGCGCTCGGAGTTGACCATGATGCCGTCGGACTCGGCCCACAGCGTGGCGGGCAGCACGACATCGGCGTACGCATTCGTCTCGGTCTCGGCGAACACGTCCTGTGTGATGACGAGTTCGGCGGCTTCAAGCCCGGCGATGACGGTCTTGCGGTTGGCGACGGAGGCGACGGGGTTGGTGCAGATGATCCAGCATGCCTTGATGTCACCCTCCGCCATCTGCTCGAACATCTCGACCGTGCCGCGCCCGACTTCGGTCCGCAGGGATCCGTCCGGGATGTCCCACAGCTTCTCGACGAACGCCCGCTCCTCCTCGACCAGGACGGACCGCTGCCCGGGCAGGCCGGGCCCCATGTAACCCATCTCGCGCCCGCCCATCGCATTGGGCTGACCGGTCAGCGAGAAAGGGCCGGACCCCGGACGGCAGATGGCACCGGTAGCGAGGTGCAGATTGACCAGCGCGTTCGTGTTCCACGTGCCGTGCGTGGACTGGTTCAGCCCCATGGTCCAGCAGCTCATCCACTCACCGGCCTCACCGATCCACCGCGCGGCCTGCCGGATGTCGGCCTCCGGGATACCGGTGATCTCCGCGACCTTCGCGGGCGGATAGTCGGCGAGGAAGCCGGGCATCTCCTCCCAGCCCTCGGTGAACTCGGCGATGAACTCCTGATCCGTCTGACCGTTCTCGACCAGCAGATGCAGCAGACCATTGAGCAGCGCCAGGTCAGTACCGGGTTTGATCTGCAGGAACAGGTCCGCCTTGTCGGCGGTGGCGTTGCGACGCGGGTCGACGACGATCAGCTTGGCGCCCGAGGACTTGACCCGGTCCATCATCCGCAGGAAGAGGATCGGGTGGCAGTCGGCCATGTTGGAGCCGATCACGAAGAACACGTCCGCGTGGTCGAAGTCCTGGTACGAGCCGGGCGGGCCGTCCGCGCCCAGTGACAGCTTGTATCCGGTCCCGGCGCTCGCCATGCACAGCCGCGAGTTGGACTCGATCTGATTCGTCCGCACGAACCCCTTGGCCAGCTTGTTCGCCAGGTACTGCGCCTCCAGGGACATCTGCCCGGAGACGTAGAAGGACAGCGCGTCCGGCCCGTGCTCGTCCAGGATGGCCCGCAGCCGGGCGGCGACCGACGAGATCGCCTCGTCCACATCGGCCCCGACCGGCTCGGCACCCCGCTCGGCCCGCACCAGCGCCTGCCCCAGCCGTCCCGGCGCGGCCATCATGTCCGCGCTGGTCGAACCCTTGGTGCACAGCCGGCCCTGGTTGGCGGGGTGCTCCTTGTCCCCGTACGTCTTGGCCGCGCGGCGCCGCCCGTCGGCCGGGTCCCGGGTGATGTCCAGGACGATTCCACAGCCGACCCCGCAGTACGAGCAGACCGTACGGACGCTGCCGTCCTTCGCGTCAGAAGCCACCGGAAATCCCACCCCGTCACGCGTGTCCCGCCATGAACCGGGGCTGCCGCGCCGGTGCGGACAGCCCCACGCCCGCCACCGTATGAAGATCGAATTACCAGCCCGTCACGCATCGGGAACGCCCGGGGTTACACCACCCGCACACACCGCTCGGCGATCATGTGAGACAGGTGCGGGAGGAAGAAGAGGTCAGCGGCGCAGCCCCAAGGCCTCCCGGCCCGCGTAGCGCGCCTGGCCGCCCAGCTCGTGCTCGATACGGACGAGCTGGTTGTACTTGGCGGTGCGGTCGGCGCGGGAGAGGGAACCGGTCTTGATCCGGCCGCAGCCGGTGGCGACCGCGAGGTCGGCGATCGAGGTGTCCTCGGTCTCGCCGGAGCGGTGGGACATGACGACGGTGTATCCGGCGCGGTGCGCGGTGGCGACGGTGGCCAGGGTCTCGGTGAGGGTGCCGATCTGGTTGACCTTGACCAGGATCGAGTTGGCTATCCCGTCCCGGATGCCGGCGCGCAGCAGCGTCTCGTTGGTGCAGAAGACGTCGTCACCGGTGAGCTGGCAGCGCTTGCCCAGCCGTGCGGTCGGCTCCCGCCAGCCGCTGTGGTCGTCCTCGGCCATCGGGTCCTCGATGGAGGCCACGGGGTAACGGTCGACCAGCGACACCAGGTAGCCGGCGTGCTGCTCGGGGGTGCGGCGGACGCCCTCGCCCGCGTAGTCGCAGACGCCGTCGCGGAAGAACTCCGAGGTGGCCGGGTCCATGACGAGCGTGATGTCGGTGCCGGGCTTGTAAGAGGTCTGCTCGATGGCGGGTACGACGAAGTCCAGGGCCTCCTCGGCGGTGAAGCCCGCACGAGACCGCGCCCGGGGAACTCGACCCGGGCCAGCAGCCACGCCAGCGGCACCCCGATCACCAGACACACCGCTGTCGCCACCGTCGCGCAGACCAGGGAGAGCCGGCGGGCGTCCCACACCTCGGCGCTGGTCAGCAACTCGGCATGCTCCGCCAGGGCGCGCGGATCAGGAGGGCGACGAGCGGCAGGACGAGGAAGGCCAGCCCGACGAGCGCGGGCAGGAGGAGGGGAATCGGGGCGCCTCGGCGGGGCACCCCCGTCCGCCGCCGCAGACCACCCGTGAGGGTGTCCACGGCGGTGGCGTCGGGAGACGGCCAGGTCGTCACGGGTTGAGGAAGCCGGCCTCGTTGAGGACCTTCTGGCCCTCGGCGGACTTCACCAACTCGATGAACGCGGTCGCGGCGTCGGTGTTGTTCGACGCCTTGAGCAGGGTGATCGGGTAGTCGTTGATGGCGTCGGCCGACTCGGGGAACTCGACGCCCTCCACCTTGTCGCCCGCGGCCTTCACATCGGTCTTGTAGACGACCGCCGCGTCGGCCTCCTTCAACACCACCTTGTTGAGGGCGGCCTTGACGTCCTCCTCGTATGAGGCCGGGGTGAGCTTCAGCTTGCTCGCGTCCAGGGCCTTCTGCGCGGCGGCACCGCACGGCACCGCCGCGTCGCAGAGGACGACCTTCAGGTCCGAGTTCGTGAGGTCCTTGAGAGAGGCGATCTTGTCGGGGTTGCCCGGCAGAGTGGCGATCTCCAGCTGGTTGCGCACGAAGGTGGTGGGCGCGCCGGAGCTGTCGCCCGCGTCGGTGACGATCTTCATCGTCTTCGGGCTCGCCGAGGCGAACACGTCCGCCGGGGCGCCACCGGTGATGCTCGCGGCCAGGGCGTCGCTGCCACCGAAGCTGAAGGTGACCTTGGTGCCGGGGTGCTCCTTCTCGAACTCCTTGCCCAGCGTCGTGAAGCTCTCCTTCAGCGAGGCCGCGGCGAAGACGATCACCTCACCGGAAAGCTCGTCCGAGCCGGACGCGGTGGGGGAGGAGTCGGATCCCGACGCCGAGGAGTCGTTGTCGGAGGAGCAGGAGGTCAGAGCCAGCAGGGCGGCGGTGCTCACGCCGGCCATCTGCAGTATCCGACGAGTCCGGCGCGCGGAACGGGTCATTGCGGGCACTCCCTCTGGTTGGTGCGCATACGGCGATCATACTGCCGCAAGTGCAAGCTGAAAGGCTCCTGTCATATCGCATGAGCGGTAAAGCTCATCGAATAGCTTGGCATGTGCGTTTGTACGGGACTCCACGTCGGGCACGGTCGTGCGGGAGGGGGCGGTCCATGAGCCAGTCCCACACGCCCCTGCTCTCCTGGGCGGAGACCGCCCTCGACTTCGGCCGAGCCGGCCACCACGTTCGACCGGGTGCTGCACCTGGGTGGGGGCCGGGGCCGGGTACGCTCGACGGAATCGCGGCCCATGCGGGTTTGCGTGGGCAGTTCCTTCGCTGGAACCCTGGAGACGGGAAACGCTATCTGCACCGCTGGGTACCGCGTGACGATGCAGGAAGACGGGAACCTCGTCCTCCGCGTGTTTCACGCGGGAGTAGCGGGACGGGCTTGCTGGGCAAGCGGAACCCGTGCGCCGGGCGACGCCTCCGCAACCTTCCACATGAACTACGTGGGCGCCCCGTGGGTTCACCATCGACAGCAAGTCTCAGGGAGAAGTGGGGCGCATCTGGGGTGGCACACGTTGCAGCACTTTGGGAATAACGCCAGCGTGAACGCCAGAGGCGAATTCTGGATTGGCTACGTGCGAGTCGGCAAGTGTTAGTCGCGTGACTGGAGGCGGAGACGCCCGTGCTCGGATTCCCGGCGCGGGCGCTTCGTCAGCCGGACTCGTCCGCGCCGAGTTGAGGGAGTTGGACGATCACTTCGTCCGCCAGGGAAGTGATGGTGCTGCTTTCCAGGGGGCCCGTGTCGGGGTGGTCGCGTACGGCGGTCCTGGCATAGCGCAGCAGCCGCAGGCCGTCCCGTACGAGCAGCGGACTGCTTCTGCGCAGGAAGGGAATCGCGAACTGGCGGATTCCCTGCCAGCGGTCGACGTGGGGGATGACGACGGGCGCGTAGTAGCAGGCGTCGCGCAGCACCTCTTCGTTGTGCCGGAAGTGCCGCTGGAGGACCTGGAAGATCCGGTCTGCCAACTCCTGTGCGTAGGGCGCGTGTCTGCTCCACTCCTCCGTGGCGCGCCGGAGAGCCGCGTGGGCCTCGGCGGGGCGGTCGAGCCACAGCAGGGTCAGGGCGCCGTCCGATGTCTCGTCGGCCCGTGCCGTGAGGGCTCCCGCCTCGTGCCGTGCCACGCGCTGGAACTGCTCCGTCAGCAGCGTTTTCCCGACACCGGAGTCGCCGTAGACGCTGAAGAGGAACAGGCGTTGGTCGTCGTCAGCGGCGAAGTTCCCGAGGAATTCGTTGATTTCACTGCGCCGCCCCACGAAACCGGCCTGCCGCCGCCTCCGGATGAGCTCCTGCATGCTGACGGCCTGAGCCACCCCACCACCCCCTCGGCGCCGGTCACTTCTCCACTGTGCCGGATGGCCGCTGATGCCGGAACTCTGGTAGTTTCCCTGTCCGTACTTCAAGCCTTCCGGGCCGGGGCATCGCCTCCCGCCGGGGAGGCTTTTTTGATGCCCGGCTCACCCGGTCTTGATGCCCGGCTCACCCGGTTTTGATGTCCGGCTCACCCGGGCGCCTTCATGAACCTCCAGCCCGCACGACCCCACCCACCACGAGGGAGATCGATGACCGACGTATCCGTGCGCCTCGCCCAAACCGCGGACCGGCCGACGATGGAGCGTCTGTGGCTGCTGTTCCGCCATGACATGTCGGAGTTCAGCGGTGCTCTGCCCAACCCTGACGGCACCTATCGGAGTGATCGACTCCAAGCCGCCTTCTCACAGGACGACTGGGCTCCCTACCTCCTGACCAGCGGCATGTCCCCGGTCGGCCTCGTGTGCGTCCGCGGTCTGACCGGCCCGGTGCGCGTGCTGAGCAGCTTCTTCGTGGTGAGGGCGGCGCGCAGGTCGGGGATCGGACTGCGAGCCGTCCGCGAGGTCGTCGCGGCGTATCCGGGATCCTGGGAGATCGCCTTCCAGGAGAGCAATGCCGTCGCGGTCGCCTTCTGGCGCCGTGCCGCGACCGAGCTGGTGGGCGACGCGTGGACCGAGGAACGCAGGCCGGTGCCGGGCCGCCCGGACCTGCCGCCCGACTCCTGGATCAGGTTCGACGCCCCGGCCGGTGCCGGGCTCTGACCCGCCCGCGTCGGCTTGACCTTCGAGTCAGGTCGAAGGTTTACGGTCGATGCCATGACGAGCTACCGCATCTCGCAGCTGGCGGAGCGCTCCGGTGTGCCGGCCACGACGCTGCGCTTCTACGAGGACGCCGGGCTGCTGCCCGCCGACCGCACACCGGCCGGGTACCGCGTGTACGGACCGGACGCGGTGGAGCGGCTGGCGTTCATCTCCTCGGCCAAGCTGCTGGGGCTGACCCTGGAGGAGATCCGGGAGCTGCTCGACGTGCGGGAGGAAGGTGTGTGCGCGTCGGTACGGGCCCGGCTCCTGCCGCTGGTCGCCGAGCGGATCACGGAGACGGGAGCACGGATCACCGAGCTGCGCGCCTTCGCCGCCCGCCTGGCCGCGGCCCGCGCCGAACTGTCGGGACCGGCCCCGGAAGGCGCGTGCGGGCCTGACTGCGGATGTACGACGGACCCCGTGCTGGTGGAGCTGTCCGCCACACCTCCCGGCCAGGACCTGCCGTGGCGCGACGTCCCCGTCGCGTGCACGCTCGGCGGCAGCGAGCTGGACGAGCGCACCGGCCAGTGGCGGCACCTGGTCAGCAAGGCCGACCGGCGCGAGGAGATCCCGGACGGCATGCGGCTGGTGTTCCCCGCAGGCGCCGACCTGGCCGGCGAGATTGCGGCTCTGGCCGCGGCGGAACAGGGCTGCTGCGCGTTCTTCGACTTCACCCTGCACCTGACCCCGTCCGCTCTCCAGCTGGAGGTGCGGGCGCCCGAGAGCGCCGCCGGGATGCTGGCCGATCTGTTCGGGGTGACCGTATGACCCGTCAGTCCCGTTGGGGCACATGGGGCACCGGCGCGGCCGCGATGGCCGCCTGTGCGGCGTGCTGCGCCGGTCCCCTCCTGGCCGTCGTCGGCGGCCTGAGTATCACCTCGGCCATCGCCTCCCTGTGGATGCCCGCTCTAGCGGTGTCGGCGGTGGTCGCCGGTGCCGTGGCGCTGGTGCTGAGGCGCCGTCGCAGGGCGTCGGCCTGCCGAACCGCCGCACCGGGCCGGACCGACCTCGGGATGCCCACTATCGGTCCCGGCCCTGATGCCGGGCAGTGACCGGGTGAGTGCCCGATCAGGGCGCTTCTGGCCGACGCACGAGGTCGCCCGGGTCGGTATTGGCGCCGCACAGGACGACGCACACCTTCTCGCCGGGCTCGGGCCGGTACGCGCGCCCCGTGAGGGCGGCGAGCGCGGCCGCGGCGCCGTGCTCGACGGCGATCCTGCGGTGGTCCCACAGGGCCTGCCGGGCGCTGATGATCTCGCCGTCTGGTACGAGCACGGAGCGCACGAGGTCGTGGCGGGCGGCGTGCAGGGCCATGGCGGACGTACAGGGCGCGCCGAGGGAGTCGGCGGCGACGGAATCGACGGCGACGTCGGTGACGGCACCGGCTTCCAGGGCAGCGTTGAGGGCGCGGCAGTTCTCCGGCTCGACGGCGACGGTACGGATGCCGTGGTGCTGCGCTGCGGTGGCCACTCCGGCGAACAGCCCGCCCCCGCCGACGGCCACGACCACGGTGTCCAGGTCGGGAACGCGGTGGCGGATCTCCTCCAGCAGCGTGCCGGCGCCGGCCGCGATGAGCGGGTGGTCGTAGGCGTGGCTGGCCAGGGCGCCCGTGGCGCGCGTGAACTCCTCGCAGGCGGCGAGGGCCTCGGCGTACTCGGAGCCGACGAGGCGTACGTCGGCGCCGTAACCGCGGAGCCTGGCGACCTTGACCTCGGGGGCGTTGGCGGGAAGGAAGACGGTGGCCCGTACCCCCTGCTGCCGCGCGGCCCAGGCACAGGCCAGGCCTGCGTTGCCGCCGGAGGCGATGGTGACTCCGGCGTCGGGGAGAGTGCCCTCCTCGCGGTGGGCCTGGATGAAGTTCTGCGCGCCGCGGGCCTTGAAACTGCCGGTGTGCTGCATGAACTCCAGAGCGAGCCACACGGGGGAGGGCGCTGCGGACCGGTCGTCACCGGGGAACGCGTCCGGGTCGACGGCGGCGACGGTGACAGGGCGGATCCGCCCGGCGATCCGGTCGGCGGCGGCCTTGATGTCGCCGTGAGTGAGGGGGCGCAAGGGGACTCCAGTCGGGTCGGAGTAGCGTACCGATACGGTGTACCGTACGCTGACTCGTATGCCCAGGCAATCCGCATCCCTGACCCAGGCCACCCCTGAGCGCATCGCCGAGACCGCCCTGCGCATCGTGGACGAGGACGGACCCACCGCCCTCAGCTTCCGCACCCTGGCCGCCGCGCTGGACATCTCCGTCGCCGCGCTCCAGCGCCGCTGCACGGACCTGGCGGGCCTGCTGGACCTGGTCACGGACCACCTCGCCGCGCGCCTGCCGAGCATCCCCGCTGACACGGACTGGGCGAGCGCCACCGAGCAACGCTTCCGGGCGCTGTACGAACTCCTCACGGCCCACCCGGGCCTGGTCACCCTGCGCGGCGCACGGCCCTGGCTCGGCCCACAGCTCCTCAAACGGCTGGCCGAGCCGCAGTTGGCCGACTCCATCAAGGCCGGGATGACCCCGCAGGAGGCGATCCTCACCTACCGCAGGCTGTACCTGCTCACCCTCGGCAGCGCGAGCTTCGTCGACCACCGGGACCCGAAGAGCACCGAGAGAACGACGCGCCAGGCCCTGGCCGCCCTCGACCCCGAGGACTTCCCCCACCTGACAGGCCACCTGTCGACGATCGTGTCCGCCGTGGTCGACCACGAGGTGTACTACGGCGCCCTGCGCCAGCTCATCGACGCGGCCGCGGCGGCGGTAACCCGGCCACAACCGGGCAGTTGACACCGACACCCCACGTGCGCCGAGTCAGTGCCATGCCCCGGGGTTTCAGGCAGCCGAACCGGCCAAGACCTCATGGGCATTCCTTGCTCATGTAGAGGGCGTATTCGCCGGTCGACGGAGTGTCCTTGTACAGCGTCGTGTCCAGCCCGCAGAACGAGAACCCCCATCCGCCGATAGGCGTGGATCGCGGGGGCGTTGACATGGGTGACCTCCAGCCGGATGTGCCCGGCACCGCACTCACGGGCAAACCCGACGGCATGGTCCATCAGGGTACGGCCGACCCCGCGACCCCGATGGCCCGGAGCGACCTCGATGTCGTCGACGGTCAGCCGCCGGTTCCAGGAGGAATGACTGACCGATGCGAATCCGGCCAGGGACCCGTCGGGGCACACGGCGACGAAAGTACGGCTGTCGGGATCCTCTTCGGCCGCAGCGGACTCGTCCTCGGCCGGGAACACCTTGCGCAGCGGCGGGTCCACCGGGATCTCCTTGATTCCGAACCCATCCTCGGTGACGGCCACTTGGAAGATGGAGCGCGTGGTGAAGGATCCGTCGAGAGCCGCGATGACTCGGCTGTCCTCGGGCCGGGCCGCGCGGAACTCGTAGTCCACGCCGTTACTGGTCGTCATGGCATGAACCTAAGATCGGTAACGGCCGGTGTCGAGGCGACAGCCGGGACTCTCACGGGCCGTTGAGAGGCCCGGCGCAGCGGGAGCGCGCGGGACCGAGCGGAGGGAGGGAGCCCTCATGCCTGAGGGGCATGCTGTCAGGTCGTCGTGGACCAGAATTGTTCGCTGGCTGGAGGCGCATGCGCCAGCCAGTGCGCAGGCGCTCAATGCCCCGGCCACTGCCGCCGACCTCCGGGAGTTGCGCGATGGCCTGGGGTACGACATTCCCGGGGACCTGGAGGCGTGGCTGCGGCTCAACAACGGCAGTACCGCCAAGGATTCCAGCACCCCGGTTCCGGGAGGGACTCGACCCGCGCCCCATCCCGACTCCGCACTCTTCCCCGGCGGCGAGGTGTTCCTCGACTGCCGGAGCATCACCACCCTGTATCGGAACAACATCCGTATCGCCGATGAGATCGGCGATACGGACTGGTGGGCGCCGTCGTGGATTCCGATCGTGGCCCAGCCGGACTCCCACCACGGACTGGTTCTCGACACGGGTCAGGGAAGAGGGGCCGACCCGGTGCTGGCCTACCACGAGACCGACTATCCGAAGCCGCACGCCGCGTCGCTGGAAGAAGTGTTGACCGGCGTGGCCGACATGCTGGAGCACGGGGACGGAGACGGCCTGCTCACACGCGGATATGAGACGACCGTCCAGGACGGACGGGTTGTCTGGCAATGAGATCCAGCACGTCGGGGAGGACGAGATCCCGGAGTACGGGTGGGCCGGCCGCCGACGGCCGCACCCAGGTGGCGCCGCCTCCTGGCCCTCGACCAGTCACCGAACACGCCGGGGCATCTGCGCGGTACGCGCGGTGACGTCGGCGGTCGCCGCGTCCGCCGTAGCGCTCCGCCGGAGGGCGGTGGAGGTGGCGGGCGTACGGGAGTGACCCCTGACGCCGCAGCGCGACCCATGCGTGTGACGACGATCACGCAGAACGTCCCCGGATCTTGGAATGCCAACCTCCGCCCGGCTGCTGCACTGATACGGGTTTCCATGCCCAGGGGGGCGCCGGGCAATGAGGCACCGCACGACAGTCCCCGGGTCGCCGCACCCACCCCCCCCGTCTCCCCGCTGCTCCCGCACCACCCGCTCTGAAAGGTTGTCCTGCGCCATGCCGCTGGCTCTCCTGGCCCTGGCTGTTGTCGCTTTCGGCATCGGCACGACCGAGTTCGCCACGATGGGGCTGCTGCCCCAGATCGCCGACGGGGTCGGGGTGTCCGTCCCCCAGGCGGGCAACGTTGTCTCCGCCTATGCCCTGGGAGTCGTCGTCGGCGCCCCGGTGCTGACCGGCATCTGCGCGCGCGTCCCCCACAAGCGGCTGCTGCTCCTGCTCTCCGGGCTGTTCGTCATCGGCAACGTCGCGTCCGCGCTCGCCCCCAACTTCGGCCTGCTCTTCGCCGCGCGCTTCCTGGCCGGCCTGCCGCACGGAGCGCTCTTCGGGGTCGGCGCGGTCGTCGCCTCCCGTCTGGTCGCCCCCGACCGGGCCGCCCGCGCGGTGTCGCGGATGTTCCTCGGACTGACCGTCGCCAACATCGTCGGCGTCCCGGCCGGCACGGCCCTCGGACAGCAGCTGGGCTGGCGCTCCGCCTATGTCGCGGTCGCCGTCACAGGCCTGGTCGCCCTCGCCGCCCTGGCGGTGTTCGTCCCGCACCAGCCACGCGGGGAGCAGTCGGGCATCCGGCACGAGCTGCGCGCCATGGGCAACCGGCAGGTGTTCATCGGCCTGGCCACGGCGGTCGTGGGCTTCGGCGGCTTCTTCGCGCTCTACAGCTACCTCGTCCCCATGCTGACGAACCTCACGGGCCTGTCCGACTCCTCGACCACGCTCGTCCTCGCGCTCTACGGCGTCGGCATGACCCTCGGCACCCTGGCCGCGGGCCCGCTCACGGACCGCGCCCTGCGCCCCACGCTGTACGCGGGCCTCGCCCTGCTGTCCTCGGCCCTGGTGGTGTTCTACTTCGCCGTGCACAGCACGGTGCCCGCCCTGATCACGATCACCTTCGTCGGCGCGATGGGCGCCCTCATCACGACGCCCGTCCAGATGCTGCTGATGGCCAAGGCGAAGAACGCCCCGACCATGGCGGCGGCCTCCAACCACTCCGCGTTCAACCTGGCCAACGCGGGCGGCGCCTGGCTCGGCGGCCTGGCCATCTCCGCGGGCTGGGGCTGGGCCTCACCGGCCCTGGTCGGCGCGGCCCTGGGCGTGGCGGGCCTGGGCCTGGCGTTCATGGGCGGCCGCATGGACCGAGGCGAGCGACACTCGGAGATCATCGCCTCCTCGGGGGCCCGGACCGAAGAGGTCGCTGCCGCCGGGCCCCACAGCGGCTAGGACAGGTGCAGGGCCGTCTGCCGTACCGCATGCGTATTCCGCCCGGCCGATGACCCGCCTCTCGGAGGCGAGGTGCGTCGCCGCGCCCTAGGCTCGATGGAGAACGGCCGTCAGCACTTCAGGGGGCGAGGGAGGCAACCGGCATGGCGGAGACGGCGGACGCACGTGAGGCGGACCGTGCGCTGAAGGCGAAGCACCGGACGATGTGGGCATTGGGTGACTACCCGGCGGTGGCCAGGCAGGTCGTGGCGGGACTGGGCCCAGTGCTGGTGGAGGCCTGTGGGGTCAAGAACGGCGACCGGGTGCTGGACGTGGCCGCCGGATCCGGGAACGCCGCGATCCCGGCCGCACTGGCGGGCGGGGACGTGGTCGCCTCCGACCTCACGCCCGAACTGCTGGCGGCGGGGCAGAAGGAGGCCGAGGCGCGGGGCGCCACGCTGACCTGGCAGGAGGCGGACGCCGAGGCGCTGCCCTTCGAGGACGGCGCCTTCGACACGGTCACGTCCTGCGTCGGCGTCATGTTCGCCCCGCACCACCAGGCCACCGCCGACGAACTCGTACGGGTCTGCCGCCCCGGCGGCACCATCGGGCTGCTCAACTGGACCCCCGAGGGGTTCATCGGGCAGATGTTCGCCACCATGAAGCCGTACGCCCCACCGCCCCCTCCCGGCGCCCAGCCACCCCCGCTGTGGGGGAAGGAGGAGCACGTGCGCGCGCTGCTCGGCGACCGCGTCACCGATGTCGAGGGCCGGCGCCGGACGATCCGCGTGGACCTGTTCCAGGAGCCGGAGGAGTTCCGCGACTTCTTCAAGAACGCCTACGGCCCGACCATCGCGGTCTACCGCAACATCGCCGACGACCCTGAGCGCACCGCCGCCCTGGACGCCGCCCTCGCCGACCTGGCGCAGGGCGCGCTGAGGGACGGCGCCATGGAGTGGGAGTACCTGCTGCTCACCGCCCGTAAGGGCTGAGCGGGCCACAGGACTCAGTCCGCGCGCAGTGCCCGGAGCATGCGCTGCAGCGCCGCCACGGTGTCGGCGAGGTCCTCGGGACGGGAGGACGAGGCCAGCCACAGCGCCGCCTCGTTCATTGCACCCGACAGCAGATGCACCAGGGGCTGCACGGGCTGCGGGGCGATGATCCCCGCCTCCACCAGCGAGGTCAGGGCCTCGGCGAGGTGGCGGGCCGAAGCGGCCTCGTCCATCGCCCGCCACTCGCTCCAGCCCAGCACCGCGGGCCCGTCCACCAGCACGATCCGCTGGATCTCCGGCGCCGTGGCCGCGACGAGGAACTCACGGCACCCGGCCATCAACTGTGCCCACGGATCGTCCTCGGCATCGGCCGCGGCGGCGACCCGGCGGCCGATCTCCTCCTGCGCTTCGGCCAGCACGGCCCGGAAGAGGTCCGTCTTGCCGCCGGGGAAGTGGTGGTAGAGCGCGCCCTTGGTCACCCCCGCCGCCTCCACGAGCTCCGCGAGCCCCACCGCGGCATACCCGCGCTCGGAGAACAGCCGCCTGCTCTCCCGAACCAGCGCAAGCCTGGTCTGCTCCCGCTGCCGCGCCCGCACACCCTGCTGTGCCACCGCACGCACTCCCCTCATTGACATACCGACGGTACGCGAAATACTGTTCTTGGCATACCGATGGTACGCGAAACGAACAGGGGGAACCTGATGAAGCTGACCAGCTTCTACCCGGTGATCTGCACGACCCGGCTGGCGGAATCCCGCGACTTCTACATCCGCCTGCTGGGATTCGACACGACCTTCGAGGCCGACTGGTACGTCAGCCTGCGCCACCCGGGAGAGACGGGCTACGAACTCGCCCTCCTCGACCACACACACCCCACCCTCCCGGAGGGCTACCGCACACCCGCCCAGGGCCTCCTGCTCAACTTCGAGGTCGAGGACGTCGACGCGGAATGGGAGCGCCTCGTCCTGCACGAGAAGCTGGAGCCCGTCCTGGGTCTGCGCAGTGAGGACTTCGGGCAGCGCCACTTCATCGTCGCCGACCCCAACGGCGTCCTCATCGACGTCATCACGCCCATCCCGCCGAGCGCCGAGTACGTGGAGCAGTACTTCCAGGATTGACCCGGCTGCCGCCGCCGCTGCGGCGCGGTGCCTGCCCCTTCACCAGATCAGGCACCAGTAGATGCCCACGTTGCCGATGCCGATCCGGTCCACGGCAGGCACCAGGCCGGGGTCGGGCTGGCCCGTCGAGGACAGGGTGCACGCGGGGTCACCGACGGTTTCGGCCTGCGCCATGCGCTGAGCGGCGGCGACGGCGGTGGGGGAGGTGTACCACGTGGTGGTCGCCGCCCCACTGCTCGAAGGCGGAGGCGTCGAGGGCGTCGGGCTGGGGACCGGCGCCGAAGAGGTCGACGCGGGCCGCGTCGTGGTCTCGGAGGGCCGCGTCTCGGGCTGAGGCCGTGCGGGCGTGGGCGTCACGGACGTGCGCGTCGCGGGCGGCGGCTTGGTGACAGTCGGGGGAACCGCCGTCGGGCGGACCGTCGGGCGGTTGGTGGTCGGCGCCGGCGTAGGGGAGCGGGAAGTCGTGGACGCGGTCGGTTCAGGTGTCCCCGACGGTGTCAGAGGCGTCGAGGTGGGGGTGGGCGACTCGGGTGTCCCGGCCGTCTCCGACGGCTCCGTCGCCGACGGCGAGGCGCTCGCGGTCGCCGCCGAGTCGGGCTTCTTCCCGTCCGAGTCCAGCAGCAGCCATGTTCCGGTGCCGCCGAGGACGAGAACGGCGGCGCCGCCCGCTATCCACGGGGCCCGCCGTGACGGGCGTCGGTGCCGGTTCATGGTTTCACTGTCGCATTGCCCCGGTGATCCCGCAGTGGTAACGGGTTGTACTCCTGCGCGCGAGCCGAGAACGATCACGCCGGGCAGGCCCTGTGAGGACCCCGGAAGGGCACCCTCATGCCCCGCACAGCACCCCTACGTAGGCCGTTGTGCGTACATACGCCGCAAGGAAGAGACGCACCGCCCGACGGGCGGGAAGCATCACCACACCCCCCACCGGCACGCTCAACCGCAGCACGCGGCGACGGAGGCTCACACGTGACGACAAACCGCCTGGAAGAGTTCGAGCTCGACTGCGTCAGCGAAGTCGACCCGTCCTTCGAAGTCCCGGCGCGTGCGTTCCTGCGCCGGATCGGCCGGTCGCGCCTCTTCGACGAGCTGATCCGCCCGGCCCTGGACGAAGGGTCCGCACTCGTCGCCGTGGCTCAGCGGACCCGCCCCTGGCCGCCCTGGGGTATCGGAGCCCGCACCATCTCGGCGATGGAGATCGCCGTACCCCGGGCCGAGGGAACAGCCGGCCTCACCAGCGTCCTGGCCGTCCCGGAGGAAGGCACCGAGATCGGCCTCCTCGCCGCCGTGCACGCGACCCTTCTCGACGGCTTGGCCGAGCGCGGTGTCGACCGCGTCCACCTGACCGTCCGGGAGGGAGCCGCGTTCGGCGAGTGGCTGGCCGCCCGCGCGGGATTCGAGCGGAGCGACAGCCTCGTGCTCACCGAGCACTCCCGGTACTGGCTGCACGACGCCCCGATCGAGGAGCACCGACGGGCCATCGGCATCGAGGGCGCCGACGTCGACGACCTGGTGACCGGCGGCGCCCTGAAGGAGGACGCCTACGCCTCCGCCGCCCTGTACCTGCTCGGCGTCACCCAGGCGCTCGGCCCCTCGTGGGACGAGCAGCTCATCGCAGGCGAGATCATCGCCAACACGGGCCCCGGCATGGTCGCCGCATGCCTTCCACCGGGCGGACCTCCCGCCCTGCGGCAGTAGGGGTCCATGAGCAGCGTCGACATCGTGATCCGCAGCCACGCGAAGGACTTCGCCTGGCTGCGGCACTGCCTGGCCGGCGTACGGCGCTGGTGCACCGGCTTCCGCCACGTGGTCGTGGTGGTCCCGCGCAAGTCCGAGCACCGACTCGCCCGATACGGCATCGAGGCCGACCGCATCGTCGTGTGCCCCGACTACACCGACGACTACCTGGGCCAGCAAGTGACCAAGACACTGGCCGACACCTTCACGGACGCCGACTACATCGCCCACCTCGACTCGGACAGCGTCGTACGCCGCCCCCTCACCCCCACCGACCTGATGGACGACGCGGGACGCCCACACCTGCTCTACACCCCCGCCGGCTACTTCCGCCGCGGCGCCCCGTGGCAGGCGGCCACCGAACGCTTCCTGGCCCGACCCGTCACCTGCGACTACATGCGCCGCCAGCCCCTGCTATACCCAAGGTGGATCTACCCGGAACTGCGCGAGCACGCCGTGCGTCGGCACGGCATGCGGCTGGCGGAGTACATCGTGGCCCAACCACCCCTGGGATTCTCCGAGTTCAACGCGCTCGGCGCGTACGCCCACGAACACCACCACGACGCCTTCTCCTGGCACCTGCACCCGAGCCCGGCCTACGACGAGACATGGACGCGGGTCTTCTGGAGCTGGGCCGGCATCACCCCGGCCGTCGCACGCGAACTCCGAGCACTCGGCCTCGAATCGCCCGGAACTGAGGAGAAGGATGCTCTCGCCGCCGACCCATGACGACGTTGTCGTCTGGGAGTCCGTACTCGCCCCGGCACACCTGGATGCCCTGACCCGCAGCATGCGGACCGCCGAAGGGCGCCCGGCCGACGTCTTCGCGCCCACGGGCCGCCTGGTCGATCAACGCATCAGGCGCACCAGCCGAGTTGAGGTGCCACAGCCACTGGCGGACAGGACCCGCCGCTGCTTCGAAGGTCTGCACGACCGGCTGGAACAGCACTTCGGTGTGCGACTGGGCGGCTGCGAACCACCGCAGTTCCTCCGGTACGAGCGTGGCGACCGTTTCGTGCCGCACTCCGACGTCTCCGCGGGGCGAAGGGTCACAGTAGTCCTGCACATCGCACAGGCGGGCGCGGCCCGGGGCAACCTGACCTTCTTCGCTCCGTCACCGACCGTCACGTGGCAGACCTGTCGCAAGAAGATCTCCTTCCCGCCGGGCTCCGTGATCGCCTTCCCTGCCGACCTCGTCCACGAAGTGCCACCGGTTCGGGTCGGTCCCCGCCTGACGGTGGTCACCTGGTTCTGGAACGGCTGACGGGGCGCGGCTCAGGGCAGTGATCGCCGAATGGAGACCCAGGTCTGGAGTTGTTCGCGGGTGCGCCCCGGTGGCAAGTAGGCGAGCAGGCACCTCGCATGGGCCGTCAGGTTCTTGTGCCACCGCAGTCGGCGGATCTGGTCGAGGGGCAGGTCGCGCCACCCGTCGGAGAGCGCGGCCGCCTGCGCGGGCGTGAGCCGTAGCGCGCGCAGCGTGTCGGCCGCCAGCGCCTCGGGGCACCAGTCGGGGTCGGTGTCGTCCGGCCCAAGACGGTCAATCACCCACATCCGGAGCATGAAGTCCTGCTGCTTGACCCGAGTCAGAGGTCCCTCGCCCTCGGCCGTGACGAGCCGGTTGGCGAGCAACGAGAGTTTCGCCCACTGGCGCCGGGACTCTTCTGGCAGGTTCGGGTTGTAGGCATGTGTCTGTGCCGCAACCCGCGGTGTCTCAAGCTCCTCACTGCGGGCGCCCTCGACGAACCTCCGCAGTTGGTCCATGTCCCAGGTACTCGGATCGCGCCCAAGGACCTCCCGCCCGTCTGCGTCACCGCTCATCATTCGTCCTCCCGGTTCACCTGTCGGCGGCGCAGCGCACCGCGTTGTGGACGGCGCGGGCGAGGCGGGCACCCCACACCGAGCGCGGGCCCGCGAATGCGTGGACCTCCTCGTCGGCACGTGGGGAAGGGGTGGCGATGCAGACGGCGTCCGTGGGGGTGCCGGAGCAGTCGAGCCCCGCGTCGAGCAGTGCCTGGACCTTGGCCTCCGTGGCGGTGGCCACGGCGTTGACCAGGGCGGCGTCGGTCAGGGGCACGGGAATTGCCGCGACGATGTTGATCGTGCCCGCCCGCAGCGCCGCGACCGTGCCCTCGGCCGGAGAGGCCGCCCACCCGCGTACCCCGAGACCCGCGGTGGCCACGGCCTCCACCCCACCGTCGTGGGCGGACCCGTACGCACGTACGTCTGCGGCTGTCATCAGCCCCACACCCGGACCGTGGACACCAGCCTGACGCGCCAGGTCGGCGAGGTGGCGGTCCGGATCGACGCGCCGGTAACCGTGAGCGACCTGAGCGTTCAGGATCCAGCCGCGTTCGCCGATCCCGCCGCCGAGTACGGCGCTGCTGATCATCCGCCAGCCGTCGCCCACCTGCCACAGCAGGCTGTGCAGGAGCTCTCCGTCCTCGACGCGGGGGAGAAGCCGCAGGCCGGGCAGGCCGACGTGCCGACGGGTCGTGGGATCGAGGGCGGTCACCGGGCGGACTCCTGTTGATGGCCGGGCGGGGAACCGAGTGATCGTACGTCGCACGGTGCGGACGCACCTACACACAGGCCGACGCCCCCGACCGCCGCGGGAGTCACGCCGCCGCGCTACGGCACTTGCTCGGGCTCTGTCCCTTGTGGCGTTTGAAGGCGGCGCTGAAGCCGAAGGCGTCGGCGTAGCCGACGGACTTGGCGATCTGGGCGATGCTCAGGTCTGTGTCGGCGAGCAGCGCCTCGGCCTCGTCCATGCGGCATTCGGTGAGATAGGCGAGCGGTGGACGGCCCATCAGTTCGGTGAAGCGTCTGGCGAACAGTGCCCGGGAGACGCCTGCTTGCGCGGCCAGCGACGCGACCGTCCAGGCCCCGGCGGGCCGGTCGTGGAAGGCGCGCAGGGCGGGCCCGAGCACCGGGTCGGCAAGGCCCCGGTACCAGCTCGGAGCGTCGGTTCCGGCCCGCTCGAACCAGGTGCGCAGCGTACACACCAGCGCCCAGTCCAGGAGCCGGTCCATCAGCGCCTGCGAACCGGCGGAGGTACGGGCGGCGTCGGCGGCGACACTCTCCAGCCAGGCGCAGACGTCGGCGTCCTCGGAGACGACAAGGGCGGGCGGCAGGGCGCGCAGGAGTCGTTCATGGCGGTGACCGGTGGCACGGTAGGCACCCACGACGAGCGCCGTCGCGCCACCCGGGTCGGTGCCCCAGTGGATTCCCGCGAGTTCCTCGTCCGAGCACGGGTCTCCAGGACCGAAGCAGTGGATCTCGTACTCCGCGTGGGGGCGTCGCACGGTGGACGGCTGGTCCACGAGCCGGAACGGCGCCGGGCCGCGTACGACCGCCGTGTTACCCGCGATGACCACTCGCTCCGTACCGTCGGCCAACAGCAGGGTGCCGCCCCCGCGCAGCACGGTGACCATGGTCAGCGGCGCGCCGTCACTGAAGCGGACGGCCCACGGCGGGCAGAGAAGCGCGTGGCTGACGACCGAGCCCTCGGCCCGGATGCCGCCCAGCAGGGAACTCAATGGATCCATCCGCCAACTGTAGACGATCTCCTATGAGTTGAAGACTTTCTCCCATGGATCATCTACGCGGCCACGGTTGTACTGGAGTCACCGAAGCCAAGCAGCCCTGTCGGGAGACACCGTGCCGCAGCACAGCACCAAAACCGCCCTCGTGGTCGTCGCGCACCACCGCAGCGATTCCCTCACCGCCCACACCGCGCGCCGTGCGGCCGCCCGGCTCCGGTCCGCCGGATACCGCATCGACCTGCTCGACCTGCACGCCGAGGGATTCGACCCGCGCATGAACGTCGAGGACCAGCCCGACTGGGGTAACCGGGACAAGGCGTACTCGAAGGAAGTGCGCGCTCATATGCAGCGCATCCTCGACGCGGACGTCGTGGTCGCCGTCTTCCCCGTGTACTGGCAGAGCGTGCCCGCCATCCTCAAGGGATGGATCGACCGGGTGTGGAACTACGGGTTCGCCTACGGCCGCAGCAAGCCGCGCCTGGCCGGCAAGCGGATGCTCTGGCTCGGCCTGGCCGGCGCCACCGCCGCCGACCCCGTCGCCCAGGGGATGCAGGCTGTCCTTGAAGCGGGCCTGAGCGACGGCATCGCCGCCTACTGCGGCTTCTCCCACTCCACCGTGGGCCTGCTCCTCGACGCGGAGGAACGACCGCAGCGCGTCGACGCCGAGGGCAACCTGCTCATCGGAGACGCCGCCATCGGCGCCGAACGGGAAGCCAAGTACGCCGACTTCGACCGTCGGGCCCTGCGCTTCGTGGACGACTTCCTCGCGGCGGAACCGGTCGCGGCCTGAAGAAGCCCGGGTTGAGCCGCAGCCCCTGACCGGGCTGTGGCTCAGCGGCCGAGCGGACTCAGTCCTCGGCGACGCGGACGATGGTCTTGCCGCCAACCGGCTTGCGCGCGAACGCGGCAGCCGCTTCGGCAAGGGGCACCACGTCCCCCACGGTGGGCTTGAGCCTCCCCTCCCGCACGCGTCGGGCGAGGTCGCTGAGGCGGGCGCGATCGGGTTCGACGACGAAGAAGACGGCGCGTGCCTCGCGGGGACGGACCGTGACCGGCTCGGCAATGGTCACGAGGGTGCCGCCGGGCCGGACCAGGGCGGCGGAGCGTTCGAGGATCTCGCCGCCGATCACGTCGAACACCACGTCGACGTCACCGATATCCTCCAGCTTCTCGGCTTCGAGGTCGACATAGGCGTGGGCGCCGAGGCCGAGCACGGTGTCGCGGTGACCGGCACGCCCGGTCCCGATCACGTAGGCCCCTGCCTCACGGGCGAGCTGCACGGCAATCGAGCCGACGGCGCCCGCCGCACCGTGGACGACGACACTCTGCCCGCTCTGGAGACGGGCGTGATCGAACAGGGCCTGCCAGGCGGTGAGCCCGGAAATGGGCAGCGCGGCGGCCGTGACATGGTCGACGTCGGCGGGGAGCGGGGCGAGATTGCGGGCCTCGACCGCGGTGTACTCGGCCAGGGTGCCGTTGCGGGCCCAGTCGGTGAGACCGTACACACGCTGCCCGACGGTCAGCCCGGTCGTGCCGTATCCGAGCTCGACGACGACACCGGACAGCTCGTGCCCGGGCACACTCGGCGTCCGGTCGTGTCCGGCCCGGTCGGTCCAGGTGCCGGGCCAGTCCAGCTCGCCCGGGGTGAATCCGGCGGCGTGGACCTTCACGATGACATCGTTCTCCGCGGCGTGCGGGTGGGGCAGCTCGGTAAGGGCAAGGCCGTCGGCACCGGCGGTGCGGTCCTGGGCGATGATCGCGTGCATCAGGGGTTCCTCCGGGCTACGGGGAGGCGGGGCGCCGACGTGCGGTGCTGGGGTCACGTTCGACCCTAGGATGCAGGTAGCCCAAGCATGTGGGACATTCCCTGCCTCTTTGGGTGGGCCATTTGGCTATTGGCCCCCCGACCAGACTGCACCCAGGGTTCCGGATCTGGCGCTGTCAGTCCTCGCTCAGCTCATCCGTTGCCTGTGGCGGACGCGCGGTGTGGTCGGAGTGCCCCCGCGTACGGCGGCTCTCCTTCATCTCCGCCTCGAACAAGTGGTCACGCCCCTGGGCGAGTTCCTGCACCGCACTTTCCTCAAGCCGCCGGAACGGCTCGTAGTACGTGGCGTTGTACGCCTCGACGATCTGGAACGTCCAGTGCCCGGGAATGACATTGCGCCCGACGATCTCCGCGCGGACCTTCTCGGCCCATTCGGAGTGTCCCGATTCCTCCAACAACCGCACTGCGCGGTCCAGTTGGAGGTCGGCTGTCCCGGTCAGCTGGTGGAAGTCGTACAACCGGCCTCTGGCGCGCTCGGTCGTCTCCAGTGCTTTGGACAGGGCTCCGAGGGCCTCGACGGTCTTGTCGTCGACGTGGGCGGGGCGGCGGTGCTCGCGGTCGGGGCCGCTGGGGGAGGCGGTCACGGTTTCTCCTTGCCGAAGGGGCGCGGTGCCGGCCGAAAGGGGCACGGCGTCAGGCGCTGCCCGCACCGTCCGTGCTCGGTACCGCGGACAGGCTCCGGGCCGCGGGGCGGACCTCCGACTCGACCAATCGGGCGAGGCGGGCCAGCATCGCGCGGTGGCGCAGCTGGATCAGCGCCTCGAAGCCGACGTTGTGCAGCATGCCGCCCGCTCCGCGCAGAGGGTGCTCGTCGACGATCACGAGGCAGTGCTCGCCCCAGGGCCGCAGGTCGATGGCGATGCGCGCCGTGCCGAGCGCACCGGCGTGGGCCTCCAGCTCCAGAGCGACGCCTTCTTCGCAGCGACGGACGACCGTTTCGTTGGACAGGCGGAGGGGGCCCAGCGGGACCTCGAATCGGATCGCGGCGCCGGTACGCGGCCACTGCCCCTCGACGGGGTGTGACTCTGAGGTGCCGACGACCCACTCCGCGTACCGGTTTCCGTCGGCGAGGACATCCCACACCTCGTCGGGGCTCACTCGGATCAGACGATGGCGAACGGCCATGGATGCCTCCAGGTGTCAGCGGTTTCTCGGCAGCCACTCCCGAGTGCCCCGCTGACGCCGGGGCATCACGTGCGAATCATGATGATGAGGCAGGGACGCGGTGACGCGCCGCGGCCATGACAAAGGTCGGTCCTGGCGGCGCACCCGCACCACCATCACCACGCCCCTGACCAGTCGGAACGCCGAAGTCGGGCTGGAGGTCCGATGGAGGCCCCGCCGACCCCCACCAGAGTCAGAGCTGGAACTCCGCAGGATTCAGCCCCAGAGTCGCGCACGCCTCCCGGAGGACCATCTGCTCGGCCTGCGAGAAATGCCCGTCCGCGCCGGCGATGACCATGCCGGTCTGGATGACAGCACGGGCCTCGGTCGGCTTCTTGGCGGCCTTGGCGATGTCCTGCAGTGCCTCGTTCTTGCCCAGTGAGAAGTCCCGGGTGAGCTGGCTGACGTGCTTGTGGAAGCGCTGGCGCAGCTGCTCCGGTGGGAAGTTCTGGAGCACCTCGTTGCTGAGGATCATCGATTCCATCTGCTGGATCTCGCTGGCGTCCACGTGCCCGTCGGCAGCCGCGACCAGCGCGCACATCGCCATGCTGGCGTCCCGGTAGGCGCCACTCTTCAGCTCGGCCTTGAGCGAGCCGAGCTGGGTCTTCAGCAGCCCCACCAGCGGCGCGCGGGAACCACCGCGTGAACTGCCGTGCGAGCCTCCGTGCGAGCCGCCGTGCGCGGCACCGCCATGCCCGCCCTGCACCTGCTGCTGCAGGGTTCTGGCCTGGTCCTTGAGCCGGTCGAACAGTGCCATCGATGCCACCTCGGTGCTCGAACTGTGTGATCTCTCTCCAAGAACGCCTCGCTGCCGCGAATGGTTCCACGGCACCACGGGCCACGCAGTCGGCCCGGGCGCGCCGAGACTCCATGATCGTCACGGACCGGCGAGTACAGGACTGCCGCGCTCTGCTGTCGGCAGACGGGGGCCGACCGGAGCATCCGCATCTGTCAGGCTGACCGCATGGGGACGAACACCACAGTGCGTCGACTCGACCTGGGGTACTTCATCCGGCCCGCCACGGAGACCGACGGCACACAGCCGCGGGTCGAACCGGTGCTCGCCTACCTGGTGCGGCACGATCAGGGGCTGATCCTCTTCGACACCGGCATCGGCAGGGGAGACCCGGAGACAGAAGCCCACTACCGACCGCACCGACGGAACCTCCAGGCCGCTCTGTCCGCGGCCGGAGTGACACTGGACGACCTCACCCTGGTCGCCAACTGCCACCTCCACTTCGACCACTGCGGTGGAAACCCCCTCCTCGCCGGCACTCCCATCCTGGTACAGGACACGGAGCTGGCGTGCGCGCGCAAGGGCGGCTACACCTTCGACGAGCTGATCGACTTCCGCGGCGCGGCGTATGAGGAGGTCAGCGGCGAGGCCGAAGTCCTGCCGGACGTCTGGATCATCCCGACACCAGGACATACCCAGGGGCACCAGTCACTGGTTCTGCGGCGAACCGACGGCACGCTGGTCCTCGCCGGCCAGGCACACGACTTCGCGTCCCACTTCGCATCCGACCAGTTACTCCGCCACGCGGCACTGCACGGCGCGGAACAGCCGCTTCCCGGCTATCAGCCCTGGCTGGACCGACTCGCCGACTTCGATCCGCGCCGCGTTCTCTTCGCCCACGACAACTCGGTCTGGGAACCGCCACAGAGCACTTGGTAGGCCAATTGGACATAAGCACAGCCCAGTTCGTAGTCGAACCTCGGCCGTTCGAATCCCCCGAAGAAGGTGAACGATTGCCGATGAGGCAGGGCCTTCCCCCGTGATGGTGGACACGCTTCGTTGATCACGCGGCGAGCGTGAGCTTAGCCGTGTGGTGTCGGCGTTCGTATTCGTTGGGGCTGAGGTGGCCGTTGGCGGAGTGCCGGCGGCGGGTGTTGTAGCGGGCCAGCCAGGCGAAGACCGTCCTTCTGCAGGTGGCGGTGTCTCCATAGTCGCGGGCGCCCTGGAGGGTCTCGCGTTTCAGGGACGCGTGGAAGCTTTCGCAGGCCGCGTTGTCCGCACTCGTGCCGACCGCGCCCATCGAGCGGGTGACCCCGAGTTGGTCGCAGAGATCGGCGAAGGCCCTGGAACCGTACTGGGCCCCGTGGTCGGAGTGGAACACGGCGCCTTCCAGGCCGCCGAGGGTCGAGGCCGCCATCCGCAGCGCGTCGGCGACCAGGCCGGTGCGCATGTGGCCGGCGATGGACCAGCCGACGACCTTGCGGCTGAAGCAGTCCAGCACGGTCGCGAGATAGAGGAACTCCCCCTCTGCGAGCGGGAGATACGTGATGTCGCCCATGTATTTCCGCCCCGGCTCGGTGGCGGTGAAGTCCCGCTGGAACAGGTCCGGAACCTGTGAGGCTGCCGGGTCCGCGACGGTGGTGCGGACGCGTCTGCGCAGGCGGATGCCGGTGATGGAGAACGTCCGCATGATGCGGGCGACCCGCTTCTCGTTGATCCGCAGGCCCTTCGCACGGAGCTCGGCGGTCACCCGCGGGGAACCGTAGGCGCCGCCGGACTCGCCGTGGACTTCGCGGATCCGCTCGGCCAGGAGCCGGTCCTCGCTCTGCCGGGACGCCCTCGCCATCCTGCCGGAGAGCCACTTGTAGTAGCTGGACCGGTTCAGGTCCAAGACCTCGCAGAGCCGCTTCACGCCGTAGGCGTCCCGGTGGTCGTCGACGAACTGGAAGCGACTCACCAGTTGGTCTCCCCGGCGAAATACTTGGCCGCCTTGCGGAGTATGTCCCGCTCGGTCGCCAGCTTCCGCTCGCTCGCCTCGAGCTCGGCCACCCGGGCCTCCAGCTGCCGGATCCGCTCGTCCGGATCGGCGGACGATGCCGCCTCCCGAGGCGGGCCGCCCGGCTTCGCAGCTGCGGCGGTGACGCCACGGCGTTCGCGGTCCCGCAGCACCCACTCACGCAGGGTGGCCCGGTTGACGCCCAGGTCGGCGGCGATGCTCTTGTAGGTCGCCCCGGGTGTGGACTCGTACAGGGCCACGGCATCGGCCTTGAACTCGTCCGAGTAGTCCTTCATCGCCATCGGCGGTCTTCTCGCTTCCTCCGGATCAAGCAGATCCAGTATCAGCGTGTCCACCACTCAGGGGGAGGCCCCGCATGATCCCGCCGTGGACAGAGTCATTGAACTCGACGAGGCCGCGGCCGCGCTGCTGGAGCGAGCCGTGCGATGGGGGCAGGCCGGCCTTGTGGTGGGAGAGCTCACCTGGAGGGGCGGAAAGGCCGGGTGGCCTCAGCCGTTGGAGACCGACAGGACTCGGGTGGACGACCTCGATGCGCTCGGCGTGGTCATCCGCAGCCAGGCAGGGGCCGAGCTGTCAGTGGTCCTGTTCCGTGGCGGCTGGGCCGACGTGGACTTCTTCGACGGACTCGACGACGCCGGTTCCCTCCCCGCCCCGGACATCGCATCGGCAGGGACTTCGCAGCCCGGCTGGACCGATGGATCGTGCGCGTCTTCGGCGACCTTTGACCGGTGAGGGAGCAGTACGACGCCGCGCTTCCCATGACCCCACTGCCGAGGCGGTCCCACGAATGATCTAGGGTCGCGCTGTTCTTGCCTGAGGAGGGGATGACACATGCGGTGGGGTCGTTGGGCTGCGGCGAGCGCTGCCGTGGTGCTGATGCTGACGGGATGCGGGCAACAGCCGACCGAGCTGAAGCTTGCATTCGAGAGTGTGGAGGAACTGCCGGAGAAGCTCGCCGCGGACGGCACCACCATCACGGTCGGCGACCCCGAGGCGGAGGTGAAGGTCGAGCTGTACGAGGACCCCCGCTGCCCGGTCTGCGAAGAGTTCGAGTCCATCGGCGGCGGCCCGCCCCTGCGCGAGGCCATGCTCGAACGCCAGGTCAGAACCGAGTACACCCTCGCCTCCTTCCTGGACGACCGCATGGGCGGCAGCGGGTCGAAGAAGGCGGTCAACGCGCTGCGCGCCGCACTGGAGGAGGGCAAGTTCGTGGAGTACCACGAGGTGCTCTATGCCAACCAGCCTGAGGAGAGCGTCGACGGTTACACCGACGCGTACCTGCTGAAACTGGCGAGCAACGTCGAGGGCCTGCGCGGCCCGCGTTTCGACGCGGCGGTCAAAACCATGAAGTACCGCGCCTTCGTGACGGCCTCCGAAAAGGCGTACGAGCGCGCCGGGGGAGCGGAGGAACCCAAGGGCCCTGGTACACCCGCCGCCGTGATCAACGACAAGCGGATCCCTAGCGAGTACACCGCCCTGCTCCTGCAGGGCGACACCTTCGCCGATCTGCTCCGGGAGATCCACCAAAGGCCCTGGGAGTGGGAGGAGACCCACCTCTAGCCGCCGACCGGCACGCAAGGGATGGCCCGGACCCGCTGGAAAGGGCGTGGACGCCGTGCCCTGAGAAGCTGTTTCAGATCCAGTGATCTGTGACGTTCCGTAGCTGACGGGCTGGTCGGTGAGGCTGGCCGGGTAGATGTTGAGGAATCTCAATAGGGTCTAGATTCGGCCATGTTGGCTCCGTATCTGGTGATGTTGATGGTGGCAGGTGGAATCTGGGCTCATTGCCGGGCCGGGGTTCCGCAGCCGACGCAGGACGCCGACGCTTCGGCCCGCGCCGGGTGGTGCGCCATGGCCCCAATGGTGGAGATGGTCGGGAAGGTCACGCGGAGCCGTTACGACGAGCTGGTGGCCGAGTCTGTGGACATGGTGGAGGAGGACACCCTGCCAGTTCGGGCTCGGGGATGCGGCGCTGGAGCTGGAGCCGCTTCGCGGGCACGGCGGTCACCTGCCGCTCGACGAGGGTGACCAGGGTGTGGAGGAGTCGCTGCGGTTATTCGCCGACGAGATCGGGCTGTCCTTCTACACGGTCCGTACGCAGCGGTGGGTGGCCGCGCAGTGGCCCGCCGAGCACCGGCAGGCGGGGGTCTCCTGGGAGGTGCACCGGATTCTGGCGTCCGTGCCTGACCGGTTCGAGCTGATCCGGAACCCGCCGCTGAGCGAGCGCACCGGCCGGCGCCGGTGGAGTGCGGAGGTGGCCAAGAAGGTGGTGGGCTGGAAGACCGAAGAGGTCCAGGTCCCGATCACCACCGAGGAGAAGGTCAAGGCGATCCGTGAGCTGGCGCGGGATGACGAGGCGGTGGCGGCGCAGGTGGCCACCGACCTCCTGCGCCGCCCGGAGGTGGCGTTCAGGGCGATGCGGGATGTCGAGGCACGGGAGAACGTGAACGAGGCCCAGTTCGTGCAGGCCGGATTGGATGAAGACGAGTTCGACGAGGAGTACGAGGAAGCCTTCGGTGAGGAGGGCGAGCCGTTCGACGACCCGGCCCGCATCGTCCACAGCTGGCGGAAGTCGATGGAGTTCAACGACCTGATCGCCGTCTGCCAGGGGTTCATCGCAGGGGCCGCGCGGCTGGTCCCGAAGCTGCGCGGGCACGAGTTCACCGACACCCAGACGAAGGTGTTGGAAAACCATTTGGAGAAGATCCGCGCGACGGCCGACTGGATCGAGACCGCGGCCGCAACCGGTCAGGTTGACCTCGATGAACAGCTCGCCCAGCTGCTGCGGGGCCAGTAGCCATGGGGGCGGGTCTGCCCGCCCACGTCCACGGCCAGGCGGTACGCAAGGCTCTGCAGGAGGCACGGCCGGCGGGACTGACGCTCGCGCAGCTGTGCCGGGCGACCAAGCGCACGCCGTCGCAGGTCTGGGCGGGCTTGAGGTTCCTGCGGAAGGTCGCGGTCAAGGAGGGGCTGCCGCCGGTGACCTACAGCAGACGGGACGGCTTTCAGATGTCGGAGGAGAGCGAGGTCTGGATATCCTACGAGCGGGCCATCTTCCAGGCGGAACTGCACCGGGTCACCAACTTCATCACCGGGATCATCGCCCCGCACGCCAAGAAGGCCCCGGACGACGAATGGATCTGAGGGGCCTCACGTTTTCCGGACAGGCTTCTGACCGTCTATTTCATGCGGCGATTCGCAACTTCTCGTACTCGGCGTGGACTTCGCGCGGAGGG
>NZ_JBVKBN010000026.1:0-101740 GCF_055657065.1 Streptomyces sp. NPDC110618
CCTCCGCGCGAAGTCCACGCCGAGTACGAGAAGTTGCGAATCGCCGCATGAAATAGACGGTCAGAAGCCTGTCCGGAAAACGTGAGGCCCCTCAGGAGTTCGTCATCGTCGGTATCTGGAAGCCCTATCAGCTCCAGCCGTACGGTCTTGCTCATTTCCCACGCCCCGTGATCTCCACCTTGCACCCATCGCACCTTACTGGCAGTGACCGTGCAGCGGCGGGCTCTCCTGCGAATCCCCCTCCACACATGGCTCCTCTCCACCCCAGAACACGGAGGTCTAGCGGCGCTTCGCTGCCCACTTGCCGATCGCGAGTAGAGAAGGGTAAGAGTATCCTTTGGTACCATAGGGGATGTGAGCATGAAGATCACAGAAGAGGCCCGCAGTCGGGCAACCCGGACGACGGCACCGCTGAAAGTCGATGCGGCCATAGACGAGCTGATCGCGGACGGCGCCCATTTTCTGGGCATGACGAAGAAGGACCTGGTCGCCGAGGCCGTCCGAACCTACTTGGAGATCCGCCGCGAGGAGGTTCGGGCCAGCATGCTGGAGAAGATGCGCAAGCTCGATGGATCCGTGGAGTCGAGCGTCTCGCTGCTCACCGGACTGTCACCGGAGCGGATCAAGGAACTCGGCGGAGTGGGCGAGGACGACTGATCCGTGCGACCCGCTCGACCCACCCTCCGCGCACTCTGCGAGGACTTGAAACTACCGCTGCCCTCAGCCCGGGAACCGCTCGACGAGCTGGATCATCCGATCCTGGCCAAGGCCCGCGAACACTTCGCCGACGACGGGGCCGGGCACGAGCGCATCCGTTCGATCGATGATGAGGTGCTCTTCAAAGTCAAGGTCCAACGCTGGCGCGGAGCGGTCTGGACCGACGAGGATCTGCCCTGGCTCATCGCTGCCGGGCAACGCGAGGACGGGTCACCGGACGACTTCTACTCAGCCCTGGAGACAACCGCGAGGGCCGCACGAGCCCAGTACAACGCCAACAACCGCCAGCCCCTGAGCACCACAACGTACGTCGGGCATCTCCTCCCCGACCAGAACGACCGTGATCGCTACCAACTCGAGGCCGGTGCCCGGTTCGTCCGCGATCTCGCTGCGGCTGTCCGGGAGCTGGCTCGTGGATCACTGCACGATGGGCATGAGCACGCCGCCGACTTTCCCGCTTTCCGCCTCGGCATCCTCGTGCGCGCCGACGACGGCCATGAGACCTATGCTGCGGTGCGCATCACCGGCTCCGTACCCGACGACCTCATCGCAGTCATCCTGCGCCATGTACCAGGCTGCGATCCCGCAGCCTGGTACCCCGAATACGCCCTCCCCAGCCGCTCCCTTCTTCCCGCCGAGCAAGCCTGGTCGACCCTCATGGATCCGAAAGCCGCGGCTGAACTCCTGAACGAAGACTGAGCCGGAGTCCTCACCCAAATGCCGGCCTGGGCCGATGACCACCGAACCAAGGAACGCGCCCATGCCGGATCATGACAACTCGTCCCGGACAGTGACTGTCCCCACGTGCGACCACGGGGCCGTCACCGTCTGGGAGCCCGACTGGTGTACCGGAAGCGAAACGGAGCATCAGCCCGGCGGCTACCGCGTCGACATCACGCACGCGAGCCCTGACTACGAATTCACAGTCTCAACGAGTCGTGGCACGCCGGTGGTTCTACGTGCGTGCTTCGAACAGCGCCCCTTCACCGAACGCCCGCCCGGTCACGTCCCCTTCGTGAACGTCGAGATGGATGGCGACTGGCATCCACATAGCTCCGACGACTTGCGCCGCCTCTCGGACACCCTCACGGCACACGCGGATCGGCTCCGGGAACTTGCCGACCGCCTCGACGGTCTCACCAATACCTTCGAGGGCACAAAGGGGGGCATGCATGCGGAGACGAGTCCTGGGAAGCAACGCGGCGGCTGAGCACACCGCGCCGCCTGTCGGCACACCCGCTCACGCAGACGGACGTCGCACACGGCGTGGCCCCGGCCAAGAAGACTGGTCGGGGCCACGAAACCGCTGGTCAGAACCACGGATCGGCCCTGGCCTCGGTAGGCCCTGTGGGACTCGAACCCACAACCAATGGATTAAAAGTCCACTGCTCTGCCAATTGAGCTAAGGGCCCCAGGCGATGTTGCCTCCACGAGCATAGCCGGACCTGGCCGTCTCTCCGATCGGGTATCGGGGACACGGCCGTGTCCGAGCCCTCGATCGGGCAGGACCAGCACCCCAGGTCCGCGTCACAGGTCCCCAAGAGGTGACCAAAGCAGAAGGCCCGTACGACCGTTACGGTCGTACGGGCCTCCCCGCAGTCTCCTAAAGCGCTACGCCTCAGCCGTTGCGCTTCCAGCGCGGCTTGTCCTCGCGGCGCCCGAAGGAACCGCCGCCGCGGTGGTCGTCACGACGGCCGTACGGACGCTCGTGGCCACCGGAGCGGAAGCCCGGACGGTCGCCCTGGCGGTCGCGGTTGAACGGACGGTCGCTGCCGCGGTGCCCACCGCGCTCGTCCCGACGCTCGAAGGAACGCCCCGCACCACGGTCGTCGCGTCGGAACCCGCCACGGTCGTCCCGGCGCTCGAAGGAACGGCCACCACGGTCGTCCCGACGGAACCCGTCCCGACGGTCGTTGTCCCGGCGGAAACCACCACGGTCACCGTCCCGACGCTCGTACGAACGCTCACCACGGTCGTTGTCCCGACGGAACCCGCCCCGGTCGTCCCGGCGCTCACCGTCGCGACGGAAGCCGTCCCGACGGTCGTTGTCCCGGCGGAAACCGCCGCGGTCACCGTCACGACGCTCGCCACGGTCGTTGTCCCGGCGGAAACCACCACGGTCACCGTCCCGACGCTCGAAGGAACGGCCGCCACGGTCGTCCCGACGGAACCCGTCCCGGCGCTCGTACGAGCCCTCGGTCCGCTCCGGCCGCTCGACCCGCTCCACGTCCTGCGCCGCCGGCTGCTCCGGCACCGCGACCTCGGCCGCGGCCACCGCCGCCTGCGCCTCGGCGACCGCCGCCTCCGGGTCCTCGCCGCGCTCACGGGCGACCCGGGCGACCAGCCGGTCCGCCTCCTCGCGCAGCTCGGCCGCACGCCGCTGCGCACGCTCCAGCTGCTTGGTCAGGTGGGCGACCTCAAGCTCGGCCTGCTGCGCGGCGTTGCCCGCAGACTCCGCCTGCACCTCGGTCATCGACCGGGCACCGGTGATCTCGGCGACCTCCGGGTCGAAGGCGGCACCGCCCTGGATGATGTGGCGCGAGGCGTCCACGCCCGCGTCCTCCATCAGGCGGAAGATCTGACGCCGCTGGTGCGGCAGGGACAGGGAGACGACGGTGCCGGTACGGCCGGCACGCGCCGTACGGCCCGCGCGGTGCAGGTAGTCCTTGTGGTCGCCGGCCGGGTCCACGTTCAGCACCAGGTCGATGCCGTCGACGTGGATACCGCGTGCGGCGACATCGGTGGCGACCAGGACGTTGACGTACCCGTCCTTGAAGTCCGCCAGGGTCCGGGTCCGGGCGCCCTGGGTCATACCGCCGTGCAGCGCGTCCGCCTTCACGCCCGCGTCGCGCAGCTGCTCGGCGACACGGTCGGCGCCGAGCTGGGTGCGCACGAAGATGATGGTGCGGCCCTTGCGGGAGGCGATGGCCGCGGTGACCGGTGCCTTGTCCTTGGGCTTCACGATCAGGATGTGGTGCGACATGGTCGTCACCGCGCCCTGGGCGGCGTCCACCTCGTGGCTGACCGGGTCGTTCAGGTACCGGTCGACGAGGGTCTTGATCTCGTTCTCCATCGTCGCGGAGAACAGCATCCGCTGACCGCCGGACGGAACCTGGTCCAGCAGCTCGGTGACCTCGGGCAGGAAGCCCAGGTCGGACATCTGGTCGGCCTCGTCCAGAACGGCGACCTCGACGTGCTCCAGGGAGCAGGCGCCGCGGTTGATGATGTCGCGCAGCCGGCCCGGAGTGGCCACCAGCACGTCCACGCCGCGCTCCAGGGCGTAGATCTGGTTGCCCATCGACGTACCGCCGCAGACGACCTTCATCTTCAGGCCGAGCTGGTCGCCGTACGGCTGGAGGGCGTCCGCGACCTGCATCGCGAGCTCACGGGTCGGGGTGAGGATGACGGCGCGCGGCTTGTGCTTCTCGGTACGGCCGCCGGACAGACGCGCCAGCGTCGGCAGACCGAACGACAGCGTCTTGCCGGAGCCCGTACGGCCGCGGCCGAGGATGTCCTTGCCGGCCAGGGCGTCCGGGATGGTCGCGGCCTGGATCGGGAAGGGGGTGGTCACACCGTTCTGCGCCAGCTTGCGCACGACGCCCTCGGGGAGACCGAGGTCCGCGAAGGTGACCTCGGGAGCGTCCGCCGCGGCCTCCGTGGCCTCGTTCTCGGGCAGGACGATGTGATCAGAACTGGAAATGGACATGCGTATGCGAAACCTTCCGGAGTCTCGTCGGCACGCGCCCGTCAACTCCGTGATTCGCAATACGACCGCCTCTATGCGGTCAGCCACGGCAAGGGAGAGTACGCGCCACACGGCGCGCTCTGCGTTGGCGCCGGGCAAATGGGATCAAACGATCTACCACCATACGCACCCCCTACCCCCCAAGGCAAACCGAGCGGGGTAGAGCTGCGTCACACCGGCGCCCCGGCCTCCGGGGCGGGCTCCCGCTCCACCATCAGCGGACTGGCCTCCCCGTGCGCCGAGGACGACGGCTCGGCGACCGTCGGCTCCGGGGTGAGCGTCGGCTCCGGCTCCTGCGGAGTCGGCGTCGGCTCCTCCGGACGAGTCGGAGCCGGCGGCTCCTTCGAAGGCTCCGGGTTCTGCCCCGGACGCTCGGTCTTCCCGGGCTTGCCCGGCTTCTCGGCACCCTTGCTCGGCTCCGCCGACACCGAGGCCGACGGCGACGCCGACTCCCCGTCCCCGCCCTTGCCCTCGCCCTTCTTCTTCCGCCCGCTCTTGCCCCCGCCGCGCCTGCCGTCCGGATCGTCCGGAGCCCAGGCCGCACCACCCCCCGACACCGCGGAACCACCGTCCGGCTTCGCACCACCCCGCTGCCCCGCGGAGTGCGACGGCTTCGCGTCCTTGCCCGCGCCGTCGTCACCCACGCTCATACAACCGGCGGCAGCGGCGACGGCCACCACCGTGGCGGCCAGACGGACAGGAACGGACAAGGGGCGCACGGGCAGCCACCTCCGATGGAGGATGAAGGAGTCGCACTGCCCAACTCCCCCCGCCCACAAGAGGACACGCGCCCCGCACCCACCGGCGCCCAGCGACACCCCGGCAGGCTCAGCCGTACCCGAGCGCGTGCAGCCGGTCGTCGTCGATGCCGAAGTGATGCGCGATCTCATGCACCACCGTCACCTCGGTCTCCGCGACCACGTCCTCGCGCGACGCGCACATCCGCAGCGTCGGCCCCCGGTAGATCGTGATCCGGTCCGGCAGCACCCCCGCGTACCACTCCCCACGCTCGGTCAGCGGCGTCCCCTCGTACAGCCCGAGCAACTCGGGATCGTCCGCCGGCGGCTCGTCCTCCACGAACACCGCGACGTTGTCCATCAGCCGCGTCAGCTCCGGCGGGATCCGGTCCAGCGCCTCGGCAACCAGTTCCTCGAACTCCTCGCGCGTCATCTCCAGCACAGGCCCATTGTCCGGCACGACACGGCCGGACGAGAGCCGTCGCCACCCGGCATACCCGCCCGCACAACTGGGCATATGGGACCAATGGCCCGCGTCATCGCCGCAGTCGTGACCTCAGCAGGTCGTGTCCGCAGAGCACCGCGCGCCCTCACCCGCCACTACCGCGCCCGCCAGGCGCCCAGCGCCGTCCAGCTCGTCCCCCAGCCGCACCCCTGGGCCCGCGCCCTCGGCCTCGTCACCGTCGTCCTCGTCGGCGCCTGGCTCGGCCTGCTGATCGTGGGAAACGTCCGCGTCCCCGTAGGGCCCATGGACACCACCATGACCCTGCGCCCCTCCCTCAGCGGCGGCACAAAGATCAACGTCTCCCCGCTCGGCGCACTCCGCCTCGACAGCCACGTCGCCCCGGTACGCCTCGACGTCAACGTCGACCAGCTCGACCCCGCACGCTCCCAAGCCCTCGTCGACCACCCCGAACGGCTCTCCGGACTCCAGGACGAAGTCGCCCACGACGTCGCCCACGGCACCCGCGACCTCGCCCTGCGGTCTTGCGTCGCCGTAGTCGCCGGAGCCACCGCCCTCGGCCTCGCCGTCTACCGCCGCCCCCGCCGCGCCCTCGCAGCAGGCGGCCTGGCTCTGTCGCTCCTGGCCGCGTCCGGCGCCACCGCCGCCCTCACCTGGAACTCGAAATCCATCCTGGAACCGAAGTTCTCCGGACTGCTCTCCTCCGCACCCTCCCTGGTCGGCGACGCCCGCAGCATCGTCACCGAATTCGACGTCTACCAGAAGGAGTTGGCCCGCCTGGTCACCAACGTGACCAAGCTCTACGACGCCACCTCCACCCTCCCCGCCTACCAGCCCGACCCCACCACCATCCGCGTCCTGCACGTCTCCGACATCCACCTCAACCCCGCGAGCTGGAAGATCATCGCCTCACTGGTCGAGCAGTACCAGGTGAACGTCATCGCCGACACCGGCGACACCATGGACCACGGCACCGCCGCCGAGAACGGCTTCCTCGACCCCATCGAGGACCTCGGCGCCCCCTACGTCTGGGTCCGCGGCAACCACGACTCGATGCTCACCCAGCGCTACCTGCAGGACCTGAAGAACGTCCACGTCCTCGACGAGGGCCGCGCCAAGACCATCGCGGGCCTGCGCTTCGCCGGCATCGGGGACCCCCAGTTCACCCCCGACCGCACCAACAAGCCCGGCGCCGAACAGTCCCAGGAACTCGCCGGCGCCCGCCTCGCCTCCGCCCTGCGCGACCACCGGGCCGCGGGCAAGCCGGTGGACGTGGCCATGGCCCACGAACCGTCGGCGGCACGCGAGGTCGACGGCGAGGTCCCCCTCGTCCTGGCCGGCCACCTCCACCACGACGAGATGGAAATCCTCGACCAGGGCACCCGCTTGCGCATCGAAGGCTCAACAGGCGGCAGCGGCCTGCGCGCGGTGGAGGGCGACTACCCGGACCCCATCGAGGCCTCGATCCTCTACTTCGACCGGGACACCCACCGCCTCCAGGCCTGGGACGAGATCGAACTGGGCGGCCTGGGTCTCACGACAGCCGAGGTCAGCCGCCACCTTCCGGAGGAGAACCACCCCGGCGGCACACCCACCACCACCCCCACCCCGTAAACCGTTTTGGCGATCCCTCCCCCCATCCCATATGCTTCTCACGTCCCCGACGCGCTGAGAAGCGCCCAGGCGGGCCGATAGCCCTCATCGTCTAGCGGCCTAGGACGCCGCCCTTTCAAGGCGGTAGCACGGGTTCGAATCCCGTTGGGGGCACGCATTACCGTGTGCGACACTGGTGGTCGCCCACACAGCTTGGTCCTGTGGAGCAGTTTGGAGTGCTCGCCACCCTGTCAAGGTGGAGGCCGCGGGTTCAAATCCCGTCAGGACCGCAAAGGCTTTGCAAAAAGCCTTGACGGCTGGGTAGCTCAGTTGGTACGAGCGATCGCCTGAAAAGCGATAGGTCGCCGGTTCGACCCCGGCCCCAGCCACAGGAAAGGCCCCAATCCTCGGATTGGGGCCTTGTTGTATGTCCTGCGTTTTTTGGCGAGGTTCAGCCGGTCCGGTCGCGTCCCACCCGTCCACCGAGCAAAAGCGTTCGCCACGGAATTGGCCGGGATGAGATCCTGGATCGCGTATGTCTACGCAGCCTGCCCCCGTTCTCGGCGCCCTCGCCTCCCGTCTGACCGAGTTGTCGTTGCGCGATGCGCACCGGCTCGGGCGGCGGCTCGAAGGTGCGCGCAAGATTCGCAAGCCGGAGGCGCGGGCCGCGGTGCTCGCCGAGATCGAGGCCGAGGTCACCCGGGCCGAGGAGCGGATGAGCGCGCGGCGGGCCAGGGTGCCGGCCGTCTCGTATCCCGAGCAGCTTCCGGTCAGCCAGAAGAAGGACGCGATCGCCGAGGCCATTCGCGATCATCAGGTCGTGATCGTCGCCGGTGAGACCGGGTCCGGCAAGACCACGCAGATTCCGAAGATCTGTCTGGAGCTGGGCCGGGGCGTGCGCGGGATGATCGGGCATACCCAGCCCCGTCGTATCGCCGCGCGCACCGTCGCCGAGCGGGTCGCCGAGGAGATGCGGACGCCGCTCGGGGAGGCCGTCGGCTGGAAGGTGCGGTTCACCGATCAGGTGAACCAGGACCAGACCTACATCAAGCTGATGACGGACGGCATCCTGCTCGCGGAGATCCAGACCGACCGCGAGCTGCGCGCCTACGACACGATCATCATCGACGAGGCCCATGAGCGGTCTCTGAATATCGACTTCCTGCTCGGGTACCTGGCGCAGTTGCTGCCCCGCCGGCCCGATCTCAAGGTCGTCATCACCTCGGCCACCATCGATCCCGAGCGGTTCTCCCGGCATTTCGGGGACGCGCCGATCATCGAGGTCAGTGGGCGGACGTATCCGGTGGAGGTGCGGTACCGGCCGCTTCTGGAGGAGGACTCCGAGGACGCCGACCGGGATCAGATCACCGCCATTTGCGATGCGGTGGAGGAGCTGCAGGGCGAGGGGCCCGGTGACATCCTCGTCTTCCTCTCCGGTGAGCGGGAGATCCGGGACACCGCGGACGCGCTGGAGAAGAAGAGGTACCGCTTCACCGAAGTCCTCCCCCTCTATGCCCGGCTCTCGCACGCCGAGCAGCACCGTGTCTTCCAGTCGCATTCCGGCCGCAGGATCGTTCTGGCGACCAATGTCGCCGAGACGTCGCTGACGGTCCCGGGCATCAAGTACGTCATCGACCCGGGCTTCGCCCGTATCAGTCGTTACAGCCATCGCACCAAGGTGCAGCGGCTGCCCATCGAGCCGATCTCGCAGGCGAGCGCGAATCAGCGCAAGGGCCGGTGCGGCCGTACGTCCGACGGCATCTGCATCCGGCTGTACTCGGAGGAGGACTTCAACGCCCGCCCGGAGTTCACGGACGCCGAGATCCTGCGTACGAACCTGGCCTCCGTCATCCTGCAGATGACCGCCGCCGGGCTCGGCGACATCGAGAAGTTCCCCTTCATCGATCCGCCGGACCACCGCAACATCCGCGACGGTGTCCAACTGCTCCAGGAGCTGGGTGCGTTGGATCCCCAGCAGAAGGACGTTCGCAAGCGGCTGACGGAGACGGGCCGCAAGCTCGCCCAGCTGCCGGTCGACCCGCGTCTCGCCCGTATGGTGCTGGAGGCCGACAAGAACGGCTGCGTCCGCGAGGTGATGGTGATAGCCGCCGCGCTGTCCATCCAGGACCCGCGCGAGCGCCCGGCCGACAAGCAGGCCCAGGCCGATCAGCTGCACGCCCGTTTCAAGGACGAGACCAGCGATTTCCTGGCCTATCTCAATCTGTGGCGGTACATCCGTGAGCAGCAGAAGGAGCGCGGTTCCAGTTCGTTCCGACGGATGTGCAAGCAGGAGTATCTGAACTTCCTGCGCATTCGCGAATGGCAGGACATTTACACGCAGTTGCGAACCGTCGCCAAGCAGATGGGCATTCACCTCAACGAGGAGGACGCGCCCGAGCAGAGTGTCCATGTCTCGCTGCTGGCCGGTCTGCTGTCCCACATCGGGATGAAGGACGTCAAGGACGGCAACAAGAACGAGTATCTGGGCGCGCGCAACGCCAAGTTCGCGATCTTCCCGGGTTCGGCGCTGTTCAAGAAGCAGCCGCGGTTCGTGATGTCGGCGGAGCTGGTGGAGACGTCGCGGCTGTGGGCGCGGGTCAACGCCAAGATCGAGCCGGAGTGGGTCGAGCCGCTGGCCGGGCACCTGCTGAAGCGGACGTATTCCGAGCCGCACTGGGAGAAGGACCAGGCGGCGGTGATGGCGTACGAGAAGGTCACGCTGTACGGCGTGCCGATCGTCGCCCAGCGGAAGGTGAACTACGGCCGGATCGATCCGGAGCTGTCCCGCGAGCTTTTCATTCGCAATGCCCTGGTCGAGGGTGACTGGCGTACGCATCACAAGTTCTTCGCGCACAACCGCAAGCTCCTCAGCGAGGTCGAGGAGCTGGAGCACCGGGCGCGGCGCCGGGACATCGTGGTCGACGACGAGACGCTGTTCGACTTCTACGACCAGCGGGTGCCGGAGCATGTCGTCTCCGGGGCGCACTTCGACTCCTGGTGGAAGCGGAAGCGTCATGAGCAGCCGGATTTCCTGGACTTCGAGCGGGAGATGCTCATCCGGGAGTCGGCGGAGGCGGTCACCAAGGCGGACTATCCGGACTCCTGGCGGCAGGGGCAGCTGAAGTTCCGGGTGACGTACCAGTTCGAGCCGGGCGCGGACGCGGACGGTGTGACGGTCCACATCCCGCTGCAGGTGCTCAACCAGGTCACGGACGAGGGCTTCGACTGGCAGATCCCGGGGTTGCGGGAGGAGCTGGTCACGGAGTTGATCCGTTCCCTGCCGAAGCCGATCCGGCGCAATTACGTGCCGGCGCCGAACTTCGCCAAGCGGTTCCTCCAGACGGCGGCGCCGTCGCAGGAGCCGTTGACGGTCACGATGGCGCGTGAGCTGAAGCGGATGGTCGGGGTGCCGTTCGAGGCGGAGGACTTCGACTGGTCGAAGGTGCCGGATCATCTGCGGATCACGTTCCGGATCGTGGACGAGCGGCGGCGGAAGCTGGCCGAGGACAAGGATCTGGAGGCGCTGAAGCTGCGGCTGCGGCCGAAGGCGCGCAAGGCGCTGTCGCAGGCGGCCGCGGCGACGGCGTCCCGCCAGGGCGGGGAGTCGCTGGAGCGCAAGGGGCTCACGGACTGGTCGATCGGCACGCTGACCCGGGTCTTCGAGACGCGCCGGGCGGGGCAGCCGGTGAAGGCGTACCCGGCGTTGGTGGATGACGGCGACACGGTCTCGGTACGGCTCTTCGACACGGAGGCCGAGCAGGCGGAGGCGATGTGGAAGGGCACGCGTCGGCTGATCCTGCGCAATATCCCGGTGAACCCGGCGAAGTTCGCCCTGGACAAGCTCACCAACGCCCAGAAGCTGGCCCTGTCGGCGAATCCGCACGGTTCGGTGCAGGCGCTGTTCGACGACTGCGCGATGGCGGCGGCGGACAAGCTCATCGCGGACTTCGGGGGCCCGGTGTGGGACGAGGAGTCGTACCGGAAGCTGTACGACAAGGTCCGTGCGGAGATCGTGGACACGACGGTGCGTACGGTCGGGCAGGTGCAGCAGGTGCTGGCGGCCTGGCAGGCCTGTGAGCGCCGTCTGAAGGCCGTTCAGAGCCCGGCGCTGCTGGCGAACCTGACGGACGTCCGTAAGCAGCTCAACGCGCTGATCAAGCCCGGCTTCGTGACGTCCGTGGGGATCCGGCGGCTGCCGGACCTGATGCGGTATCTGTTGGCGGCGGACCGGCGGCTGCAGCAGATGGCGACGAACGTCCAGCGGGACACGACCCGCATGGAGAAGGTCCATGAGATGCAGGACGAGTACGCCTGGCTGCTGGAGCAGATGCCGCAGGGCCGTCCGGTGCCGCAGCAGGTTCTGGACGTCCGCTGGATGATCGAGGAGCTGCGGGTGAGCTACTTCGCCCACGCGCTCGGTACGGCTTACCCCGTCTCGGACAAGCGGATCGTGAAGACGATCGACGCGTTGGCGCCGTGACGGTTCCTGTACAGAGGGTGAGTTCGACCAGGGCACCCACCCTCCTGTACAGTCTCTTCTCGCAGCGCAACGCAGCAGTAAGCGCCGCGAAACCTGGTCCTGTGGAGCAGTTTGGAGTGCTCGCCACCCTGTCAAGGTGGAGGCCGCGGGTTCAAATCCCGTCAGGACCGCAGTAGGAAGAAGGCCCGCGCCCGAGAGGGACCGCGGGCCTTCTTCGTGTTGTCCCGCCACTCCCGTCACCGGCGCCCCAGCGGTATCAGGCCCCCGAAATCCCGGCCGCCGGCGGGCTCTCGGTGCGTCTTGACGGCGTCACATTCGCTCGGTACCCAGAAACCAGGGCCTCTTCTCCGTACCGCCCCTGGAGGTGGCGTATGGCGGCTTCGGCTAGGCACGAGACGCGGGCTCTACTCCGCGCGCACCTGTCGGCCGCGTCCTCCTACCGGCACCTGACCCGGCACTGTCCGATCTGCCATCAGCTCCTGCGGCTCGCCATGGACGCGCCGCAGCCCGCGTCCGCCGACCGCTCCCACGAGGAGCCGGCCGAGGACGAGAGCCCCTCACCTGCCTGACTCCCGGATCCACAGACCCTCAACACCCGCCCCGCTGCGGGTAGGTGGAACGTGAGCCTCCTCTAGCGCACATACGCCACAGGCAACAAGCTCCCTGTCATGTGACGGGTGTCACCGCATGAGTTTCCGGAACGGCGGTACTTACACCCGTCCTACAACTGGTCAATTTAATATGTGCAATTGCACCACCCTGGAGGCTCGGTCCACAGCAGATGCGACAGCCCTCCCCAGGCTCCGACAAGCCCACACACAGCTTCCCGTGCGCCCCTGCGCGACCCTGTCCGAGCGCAGCCCGAGCGCAGCCCGAGCGCACAAAAAAGATCGCGCTGGACCCGGCGGAGTCCAGCGCGATCTACGACGCACCCTGTTCAGTTGCCTGATGCCTTGGGCGTGGGTTCTGTTGGGGCAGTACCCGCGTCGCTTGGAGCTAGGGGTTCCGGACGCCTCGGCACGTTGGGGGACCTGCCGAATTGCCCGGTTATGAAGTTGTTCAGCCCTCGCTGCGCTGCTGCGGGATACCCGCGAGCAGGGCGCGAACCTCTGCCTCGCGGTACCGGCGGTGCCCGCCGAGCGTGCGAATGGACGTGAGCTTTCCGGCCTTCGCCCACCGCGTGACCGTCTTGGGGTCGACGCGGAACATGGTGGCGACCTCAGCCGGGGTCAGCAGCGGCTCGGCATCAGGGGTGCGAGCGGTCATGAGCGGCCTCCTCGGGAGAACCGAACCTTCTCGGTTCTTTCCTCTAAATTCTGCACCTTGACCCGCGTTGCCCGAAATGGCGGACGCGAGTCGAGTCGGTTATAGGACGAACGGCTTGTCCTCGGCACTACAACTACACCATCTGTCCAGCCGCGTCGGCCAAACCGATGGAATTGCCCCTCCAGGTGTTCATCAGCGACGGAAGCCGATGGACCATGCCATAGCGGACAGTCACGCCACTGTGACGATCAGTCACAGGACGATCAGGAGTCACCAGACCCCCCAAAGCGTGCAATGCGAGCAGAGTCCTCCCCGGACTCCTTGTCCTATTTTGGCATGAGGGAGGGCAAGAGGCGCAAGGGCCGCGTAAGTGCGGTCCGTCACGCTTGCCACGCCTTGGGGTTAACGCCCGGATCGGTACCTACGTCCGTTGTTGACGAGACTTCAGCAACTCGGGACGCGCGAAGGAGGACGAAACCCCAAAACGGGCGCCTGGTCAAACGTCAGTTCGTGACCTGCGCCACACGTGGCAGCGCTCCCACCTGAGTTGGCGGACCCGCCTCAGCTGGCAGACCCTCTCAGTTGGCGGACCGGCGCTCCCGTACCGAACGCCACCGCTCCACCAGCCGCCCGTACACCGCCCCCGCCGCCGCGCCGTCCCCGGCGCGCAGCGCGGCGATGCCCTCGGCCACGTCCGCCGCGGAGTGGTCGTCCTCCAGCTCACCGGCCGGCAGGACGTGCACCAGTCCGCCGTAGTCGAGTTCGACCAGGGACCGCGGATGGAACTCCTCCAGCCAGCGGCCCACGTCCAGCAGGCCGTCCATCAGCGGCCCTTCGTCGATGGTCTCCTTCAGCGTGCGCAGCGCCCGCGCCACCCGGCGCCGCGCCTGCACCATCGGTGTGCGGTAGCGCAGCAGGGGCGGCACCTCGGCGGTGCCCTTGTCGTAGCGCCGCTCCTCGTCGGAGACGAGCACGAACCAGTGCAGCGGCACGTGCCAGGTCGAGGTGCGGATCCAGGGCCGGGCGTCGGGGTTGCCCTCCAGCCAGCGCTCGTAGTCCTGCGCGGCCTGCCGCCGCAGGACCGGGGGCAGGACCGCGTCCAGGACCGGGGCCGGAAGCTCCTCGGCGAGGTCGCCGAGGGCCTGCCAGCCGCGCAGCCGGGTGCGCCAGGGGCAGACGCACACCACGCCGTCCGCCTCCAGCACGAACGCCTCCCGGCTCTCGTGCACCGGGACCGGGACCGGCGGTGTGGGCAGCAAGTCGGTGAGGGCGCTGAGCAGTTCGTCCTGGTAGGACGGGCGGTCCGGGCGGCGGGCGTAGCGCGCCCAGTGGGTGCGCTCGGGTTCGGGGAAGGCGGCCAGCGGCTCGTAGACGCGGAGGTAGGTCGCGTACGGGACGATCAGGGAGGACACCTTGGGCACGCCTGCTCCCTCCCCCGCCGTCTGCCAGGAAAACCTTCGAAACCCGCTCACAAAGCGGCGGGAAATCTATGCAAATCGTCGCACGGGGGTACCCCGGGAGTAGGTGATCCTGAGCACGTCGAGGTGGTGGGGCGCCACAGGCTCTAATCTCATGGCACACGGTTCCCGCCACCCGCACGGGACCTGTTCCCAACCGCCGCTACTTACCCAGGAGTCACCACAGTGACCGACGTAACCGACGGCGTCCTGCACACCCTGTTCCAGTCGGAGCAGGGGGGTCATGAGCAAGTCGTGCTCTGTCAGGACCGCGCCAGCGGCCTCAAGGCCGTCATCGCCATCCACTCCACCGCGCTGGGCCCCGCCCTCGGCGGCACGCGCTTCTACCCCTACGCGACCGAGGAAGAGGCCGTCGCCGACGCCCTGAACCTCGCGCGCGGGATGTCGTACAAGAACGCCATGGCCGGTCTCGACCACGGCGGCGGCAAGGCCGTGATCATCGGCGACCCGGACCGGGACAAGACCGAGGAACTGCTTCTCGCCTACGGCCGCTTCGTGGCCTCCCTGGGCGGCCGTTACGTCACCGCCTGCGACGTCGGCACGTATGTCGCCGACATGGACGTCGTGGCCCGCGAGTGCCGCTGGACCACCGGCCGCTCCCCGGAGAAAGGCGGCGCCGGCGACTCCTCGGTGCTCACCGCGTTCGGCGTCTACCAGGGCATGCGGGCCTCCGCCCAGCACCTGTGGGGCGACCCCTCGCTGCGCGGCCGCCGCGTCGGCATCGCCGGGGTCGGCAAGGTCGGCCACCACCTGGTGGAGCACCTGGTCTCCGAGGGCGCCGAGGTCTTCGTCACCGACGTCCGCGAGGACGCCGTGCGCCGGATCACCGAGCGGCACCCGGGCGTCGGCGCGGTCGCCGACACCGAGGCGCTGATCCGCGTCGAGAACCTGGACATCTACGCGCCCTGCGCGCTCGGCGGAGCCCTGAACGACGACTCCGTGCCGGTGCTGACCGCGAAGGTGGTCTGCGGCGCCGCCAACAACCAGCTCGCCCACCCGGGTGTGGAGAAGGACCTCGCCGACCGCGGGATCCTCTACGCGCCGGACTACGTGGTGAACGCGGGCGGTGTGATCCAGGTCGCCGACGAGCTGCACGGCTTCGACTTCGAGCGGTGCAAGGCGAAGGCGGCGAAGATCTACGACACCACGCTCGCAATCTTCGCGCGTGCGAAGGCGGACGGTATTCCTCCGGCCGCTGCCGCCGACCGGATCGCCGAGCAGCGGATGGCCGAGGCCCGCCGCGCGGGCTGACGAAGACGTCCGGTACACCCTCCGGTACCCGCCGACGGGCACTTAGAGACAACTCTCACGTTCGTCGGCGGGTCGCCTGTGCAGAACTCGTTAAAATCGGGCCTGACCAGCGGGTACGGGGCGGCCCGAGGGTCCTGGGAGCAGGCACGTGGTGCGGGCGACGTACCGTATGCGCGTGGGCTCAGGTACCGTGGAAGCCCTACGGGCCGGTCTCTCCGAGGAGAGTCCGTTCCGGATCATGAACGCGTGTCAAGACTCTGGGGCCGTCGAGCCCCGTCACCGAGGGGGTCGAGCCATGGGGCGCGGCCGGGCCAAGGCCAAGCAGACAAAGGTCGCCCGCCAGCTGAAGTACAACAGCGGCGGGACTGACCTGTCGCGTCTGGCCAGCGAGCTGGGCGCATCGACTTCGAGCCAGCCGCCGAACGGCGAGCCGTTCGAGGACGACGAAGACGACCCGTACGCCCAGTACGCGGATCTGTACAACGACGACGACGATGACGAGGACGAGGAGTCCGGTCCGTCGTCTCAACGCCGCGGCGCTTGACGTCTTAGCTGTGCTCTACCCGGTCCGAGGCGGGTTCCCGCCGCCGGACCGGGTTTTGCGCTGCATTCGCGAACGTCAGGCGGCGTAGTCACCCACCAGTTCCGCGCCCGTGGCGTGGTCGCCCCGGTCGGTGATCTCGCCGGCGACCCATGCCTCGACACCGCGGTCCGCCAGGGTGGTCAGGGCCACGTCCGTGGACTCCTCCGGCACGATCGCGATCATGCCGACGCCCATGTTCAGGGTCTTCTCCAGCTCCAGCCTGTCGATCTGACCGGTCTTGCCGACCAGGTCGAAGACCGGGGCGGGGGTCCAGGTACCGCGGTCGACGACGGCGTGCAGTGCGTCGGGGATCACGCGGGCCAGGTTGGCGGCGAGACCACCACCGGTGACGTGGCTGAAGGCGTGCACCTCGGTGGTCCGGGTCAGTGCCAGGCAGTCCAGCGAGTAGATCTTGGTGGGTTCCAGCAGTTCCTCGCCGAGGGTGCGGCCGAACTCCTCGATCCGCGCGTCCAGGGCGAGCCCGGCCTGGTTCAGCAGCACGTGCCGGACCAGTGAGTACCCGTTCGAGTGAAGACCGGAGGCCGCCATGGCGATCACGGTGTCACCCTTGCGGATACGATCCGCGCCGAGCAGCCGGTCGGCCTCCACCACGCCCGTACCGGCGCCCGCGACGTCGAAGTCGTCCGGACCCAGCAGGCCGGGGTGCTCGGCCGTCTCGCCGCCCACCAGGGCGCAGCCGGCCAGCACACAGCCCTCCGCGATGCCCTTGACGATCGCGGCGACGCGCTCGGGGTGCACCTTGCCGACACAGATGTAGTCGGTCATGAACAGCGGCTCGGCGCCGCACACCACGATGTCGTCCATGACCATCGCCACCAGGTCGTGGCCGATGGTGTCGTAGACGCCCAGCTGGCGCGCGATGTCGACCTTGGTGCCGACGCCGTCGGTGGCGGAGGCCAGCAGCGGGCGCTCGTAGCGCTTGAGGGCGGAGGCGTCGAAGAGGCCGGCGAATCCGCCGAGGCCGCCGAGGACCTCGGGGCGCTGGGTCTTCTTCACCCACTCCTTCATCAGCTCGACGGCGCGGTCTCCCGCCTCGATGTCGACGCCCGCGGCTGCGTAGCTGGCACCAGTGGTCTCTGCAGACATGACCTTGAGAACTTTCGTGTCGTACTACGGGGGCTTACGGGCGACGGATCGCGTCGGCCGCGGCCGTGGCGGCCGGGCCGGCCGCCAGCTCGGTCTCCAGGAGCTGCTTGCCGAGCAGTTCCGGGTCGGGCAGCTCCATCGGGTACTCGCCGTCGAAGCAGGCGCGGCACAGGTTCGGCTTGGCGATGGTGGTCGCCTCGATCATGCCGTCGATGGAGATGTAGGCCAGGGAGTCGGCGCCCAGGGAGGTGCCGATCTCGTCGATGGTCATGCCGTTGGCGATGAGCTCGGCGCGGGTGGCGAAGTCGATGCCGAAGAAGCAGGGCCACTTCACGGGCGGCGAGGAGATCCGGATGTGGACCTCGGCGGCGCCCGCCTCGCGGAGCATGCGGACCAGGGCGCGCTGGGTGTTGCCGCGCACGATGGAGTCGTCGACGACGACCAGGCGCTTGCCCTTGATGACTTCCTTCAGCGGGTTCAGCTTCAGGCGGATACCGAGCTGGCGGATGGTCTGCGAGGGCTGGATGAAGGTCCGGCCGACGTAGGCGTTCTTGACCAGGCCCGCGCCGAAGGGGATGCCGGAGGCCTCCGCGTAACCGATGGCGGCCGGGGTGCCGGACTCCGGGGTCGCTATGACCAGGTCGGCCTCGACCGGGGCCTCCTTCGCCAGGCGGCGGCCCATCTCCACGCGGGAGAGGTACACGTTCCGGCCGGCGATGTCGGTGTCCGGGCGGGCCAGGTACACGTACTCGAAGACACACCCCTTGGGCTTCGCTTCCGCGAATCGGGAGGTGCGCAGGCCGTTCTCGTCGATGGCGATGAACTCGCCCGGCTCGATCTCGCGGACGAAGCTGGCGCCGCAGATGTCCAGGGCGGCGGACTCGGAGGCGACGACCCAGCCGCGCTCCAGACGGCCGAGGACCAGCGGGCGGATGCCCTGCGGGTCGCGGCCGGCGTAGAGGGTGTGCTCGTCCATGAAGACCAGCGAGAAGGCGCCCTTGACCTGGGGAAGCACCCGGTGGGCGGCGTCCTCGATGGTCAGCGGCTTGCCCTCGTCGTCCGTCTGGGCCGCGAGCAGCGCGGTCAGCAGATCGGTGTCGTTGGTCGCCGCCACCCGGGGGCTGCGGCCCTCCTGCTTGGGCAGGTCGGCGACCATCTCGGCGAGCTGGGCGGTGTTGACGAGGTTGCCGTTGTGGCCGAGCGCGATGGAACCGTGCGCGGTGGCGCGGAACGTCGGCTGGGCGTTCTCCCACACGGAGGCACCGGTGGTCGAGTAGCGGGCGTGACCGACCGCGATATGACCCTGGAGCGAACCGAGAGAGGTCTCGTCGAAGACCTGGGACACCAGGCCCATGTCCTTGAAGACGAGGATCTGGGAGCCGTTGCTGACCGCGATTCCCGCGGATTCCTGGCCCCGATGCTGGAGGGCGTAGAGCCCGAAGTACGTGAGCTTTGCGACCTCTTCGCCCGGAGCCCAGACACCGAAGACGCCACACGCGTCCTGGGGGCCTTTCTCGCCGGGGAGCAGATCGTGATTGAGTCGACCGTCACCACGTGGCACGGCTCCGAGTGTAGGCGAGATCGACCACTGGTCCGAATTCGCTGGGAGTGGGCTTTCTTACTCCGCCCGGGCGACCAGGCCGTCCCCGGACTTCGCGGTGAGGGTCAGTTCCTGGTCTTTCTGCTGGTAGGACACCTTGCCGGCGAGGATGTCGATCATCTCCCGCTCGGCCTTCATGACCGGACCCTCGCAGAGCATGCGTGTGGTCGACAGGGGCCCGAACTCGATGGTGCCGTCCTTGACGGCGGCCTTGCCGCGGATGTTGTTGCAGCCGAGGTTGCCGCTGACGGTGCCGTCCTCGGCGAAGGTGAGATGGGCCTTGGCGCCCTTGGGCAGGGAGCGGGCGGTGCCGTCGTCACCCTTGCCGGAGAGCAGGCTCTCCACGGTCCACTTGGTGCCCTTCAGGGCGGGCTTGTCCTTGTCCTTCACGGTGTTCTCCACCAAGGTGATCGAATCGCCGTCGTTCCTGGTCAGGGTGAGGGTCCTGACGCCGTCGCGCTCCTTGACGGCGGCCTTCAGGGTGCCTTCGAAGAGAGCGACGAACTGGTTCTCGAACTCCTGGACCGGGCCCTGGCAGGCCATCTGCGTCATGGCGAGGTCGCCGACCTTCACGGTGTCGCCGTCGATCTCGACATCGGCGCCGATGTGGTTGCAGCCGACCGTGCCCCCGGACTGCCCGCCGCCCTCGTCGGGCTTGGCCGTACCGGGTTTGAACGTGATGTACGCCTCATCGACCGGGAACTTCGTGTCCTCGGTCGGCAGCGTGTACTCCTTGCCGTCGACAGTCACCTTCCGTGGCACCCAGCGGGTGTCCGCGATGACGTCGCCGGCCTTGGAGGTCTTCTCGCCGTCGGAGACCGAGCCGCTGCCGGCGCCGCCCTTGCCGGAGTCGGTGCCGCAGGCGGCCAGGACGGCGGTGCCGGCCAGGGCCGCGGCGGCGTACTTCACGCGTGTTGTCCGCTTCATGTCTCTTCGACGTACGAGGCACGTGTTGGGTTCGGGGTCGTTATCAGTCCGTTGTGTCGCGCTCCGTCCCGTGGGTCCGGGAAGGCTCCGGATCAGCTCATCAGGGGCAGCAGCCCGCCGAGGTCGGCGCGCTCGCCGCCGGCGCTGACCTTCGCCTCGCCGAGCGCCTCCGTCCAGCCCAGGCGCCCGGTCGCCAGCCGCAGCCAGGTCAGCGGATCGGTCTCGACGACATTGGGCGGGGTGCCCCGGGTGTGCCGGGGACCCTCCACGCACTGCACGACGGCGTACGGCGGGATCCGCACCTCCGTCGAGCCGCCGGGCGCCTTCACCGCGAGGGCGTCGGCGAGCAGCCGGGTGGTGGCGGCGAGCGCCTGCCGGTCGTACGGCACGTCCAGGCCCGGCACCGCGGCGTTCAGGTCGTCGGTGTGGACGACGAGTTCCACGGCGCGGGTGACGAGGTAGTCGGCGAGCGGCAGGGCCCCGGCGTTGGTGTCGAGCAGCCGGGTGCCCGGGTGGGTGTCCAGCTGCTGTGCGAGGGCGCGGGCGCTGTCGGCGAGGTAGGCGCCGAGGTCGGGGTGGTCCCGGACGAGCGTCCGCGTGAACTCGTCGATCGCCGAAGAGCTCGCGGAGGTGGCGAACGGCCACTCCACCAGTACGGCGTCCTGCTTCGGCGGCTCCGGCAGGTCCAGGGAGCGTCCGATGCCCGTCAGCGCCATCCCGATGTGCGCGACCAGCTCCCGTACCGTCCACGCGCCGAGCCGGGTGGGCAGCGCGAACTGCTCGGGCGTCAGCCGCCGCACGGCGTCCTGGACGTGCCCGAGCTGGGCGAACACGGCGGTGCGGGTCTTGGCGGGGTCGTAGGCGCGGGCGCGCTTCTTGGCGGGTGGCATGGCCTCAACCCTAGGCAGAGTGCGCGGCGGGCGCGGGGGCTTCGAAGACCTCGCCGTTGGCCGGGACGCCTATGCCCCGCCAGCGGAAGGGGATGCCTTGGGCGGTGACCGGGTCGGGGCCGTCCATCAGCTGGAAGTGGACGTGCGGCTCACTGGAGTTGCCCGAGTTCCCGCACCGGGCGACCACCTGGCCGGCGCGCACCTTCTCGCCCTCCGCCACGGTCAGCGAGCCGCGCTTGAGGTGGGCGTAGAGGGCGTGGGTGCCGTCACCCAGGTCGAGGACGAGGTGGTTGCCGACGATGCGCCTGACGCCCGCGATCTCCCGCACCGTGGCCTCGGCCAGCATCAGGTACAGCAGGCCCGGCAGCGAGGAACGGCTGAGATGGTCGCGCTGGCGGTCGTCGGCCCGTACGACGGTGCCGTCCGCCACGGCCAGTAGCGGGGCGCCGTAGGCCGGGTAGGCGGTGCTGCGCCGGGCGAGGGGCCACAGGGCGCGGAAGCCGGGGCGGCGGCCCGGTTCGGGCTCGGCGACGACGTCGATGGCGTAGGTCTGGCCGTAGGCGTGCGTGCCGTGGCTCGGGGTGCGGTCGGCCGGGCTGTTCAGCGCCGACCAGCGGCCGGTGACGGGCGGCTCGACCTCGACGGGCTCGCGCTGCTCCGGGTGCCCTTCCGGGGTGCGCGGGCGCCGGTTGGCGGCAGCGACGAGGGCGAAGGTCGGCACGAGGAGGAGGAAGTTCCACCAGTGCGGATAGCCGAGGTCGACCCAGACGTCGGCGATCACCAGCCCGAAGAAGGCGGCCAGCAGAAGTCGGTAGCCGAGCATGGCGAGTTTGCGTGCGGACATGGTTCCCCCAGTGCCAGGTCACTCGTACGTGTGTCGTACCAGGAACATCATCCGGGAGCGCCGGGGGCACAGCGGGCCGGACCGGCAGATCGGTGGCTACCGGAACGCCCGGACCGCGAAGTTCGGCGAGAAGGTGGTCCTCCCCGAGCCGATGGGCATCGAACTCGACACCGAGGTCCTCAAGAACTACGTGCGCTGAACGCGGAAGGTCCCGTCCGTTCGACCGGACGGGACCTTCGTCGCCTTGCCGCCGACTATGCCAGCAGCGCCGGAATCGTCGACTCGTGCAGCTCGCGGAGTTCGGTCAGGGAGATCGCGAACTCGCCCTGGACGTCCACCGTGTCGCCGTCGACGACGCCGATGCGGGTGACCGGGAGGCCCCGGGCGCCGCACATGTCGTTGAAGCGGACCTCCTCCGAGCGGGGCACGGCGACGACCGCGCGGCCCGCCGACTCCGAGAAGAGGAAGGTGAAGGCGTCCAGGCCGTCCGGGACGACCAGACGCGCGCCCTTGCCGCCGAGCAGCGCCGACTCCACGACCGCCTGGATGAGGCCGCCGTCGGACAGGTCGTGCGCCGAGTCGATCATGCCGTCGCGGGAGGCGGAGATCAGGATCTCGGCGAGCAGCCGCTCGCGCTCCAGGTCGACCTTCGGGGGCAGGCCGCCGAGGTGGTCGTGGATCACCTGGGACCAGGCCGAGCCGCCGAACTCCTCGCGCGTGTCGCCGAGCAGGTAGAGGAGCTGGCCCTCTTCCTGGAAGGCGACCGGGGTGCGGCGGGCGACGTCGTCGATGACGCCGAGGACCGCCACGACCGGGGTCGGGTGGATGGCGGCCTCGCCGGTCTGGTTGTACAGGGAGACGTTGCCGCCGGTCACCGGGGTGCCGAGCTGCTGGCAGCCGTCCGCCAGACCGCGTACGGCCTCCGCGAACTGCCACATGACCGCCGGGTCCTCGGGCGAGCCGAAGTTCAGGCAGTCGGAGACGGCCAGGGGCTTGGCGCCCGTGGTCGCCACGTTCCGGTACGCCTCCGCCAGCGCCAGCTGCGCGCCCGTGTACGGGTCGAGCTTGGCGTAGCGGCCGTTGCCGTCGGTGGCGATGGCGACGCCGAGGCCGGACTCCTCGTCGACGCGGATCATGCCGGAGTCCTCCGGCTGCGCCAGCACGGTGTTGCCCTGCACGAAGTGGTCGTACTGCGAGGTGATCCACTTCTTGGACGCCTGGTTCGGGGAGCCGACCAGCTTCAGGACCTGGTCCTTCAGCTCCTCGCTCGTCTGCGGGCGGGGCAGCTTGCCCGCGTCGTCGGCCTGCAGCTCGTCCTGCCAGGAGGGGCGGGCGTAGGGGCGCTCGTAGACCGGGCCGTCGTGGGCGACGGTGCGCGGGTCGACGTCGACGATCTTGCCGCCGTGCCAGAAGATCTCCAGGCGGTCGCCGTCGGTCACCTCACCGATGACGGTGGCGATGACGTCCCACTTGTCGCAGATCTCCAGGAAGCGGTCGACCTTGTCGGGCTCGACGACCGCGCACATGCGCTCCTGCGACTCGCTCATGAGGATTTCCTCGGGCGAGAGCGTGGAGTCGCGCAGCGGGACGTCGTCCAGGGTGACGCGCATGCCGCCGGAGCCGTTCGACGCCAGCTCGCTCGTGGCGCAGGACAGGCCCGCCGCACCGAGGTCCTGGATGCCGACGACCAGCTTCTCCTGGAACGCCTCCAGGGTGCACTCGATGAGGAGCTTCTCCTGGAAGGGGTCGCCGACCTGCACGGCCGGGCGCTTCGACGGCTTGGCGTCGTCGAAGGTCTCGCTCGCCAGGATCGACGCGCCGCCGATGCCGTCGCCGCCGGTCCGGGCCCCGTAGAGGATGACCTTGTTGCCCGCGCCGGAGGCCTTGGCGAGGTGGATGTCCTCGTGTCGCATCACGCCGATGGCACCGGCGTTGACCAGCGGGTTGCCCTGGTAGCAGGCGTCGAAGACGACCTCGCCGCCGATGTTGGGCAGGCCCAGGCAGTTGCCGTAGCCGCCGATGCCGGCGACCACGCCGGGCAGGACGCGCTTGGTGTCGGGGTGGTCGGCGGCGCCGAAGCGCAGCGGGTCCACGACCGCGACCGGGCGGGCGCCCATCGCGATGATGTCGCGGACGATGCCGCCGACGCCGGTGGCCGCGCCCTGGTAGGGCTCGACGTAGGAGGGGTGGTTGTGCGACTCCACCTTGAAGGTGACCGCGTAGCCCTGGCCGACGTCGACGACACCGGCGTTCTCGCCGATGCCGACGAGGAGGGCGTCGGACTGCGGGGCCTTCTCGCCGAACTGGCGGAGGTGCACCTTGGAGGACTTGTACGAGCAGTGCTCGGACCACATGACGGAGTACATGGCCAGCTCCGCGCCGGTGGGGCGGCGGCCGAGGATCTCCACGATCCGCTCGTACTCGTCCTTCTTCAGGCCGAGTTCGGCCCAGGGCAGCTCGACGTCGGGGGTCGCGGCCGCGTGCTCGACCGTGTCCAGAGGCGTCCGGCTCATGCGTTGACCAGCTTCTTGAGGATCGAGGTGAAGAACGGCAGCCCGTCGGTACGGCCCGTACCGATCAGCGGCTCCACGGCGTGCTCGGGGTGCGGCATCAGGCCGACGACATTGCCCGCCTCGTTGGTGATGCCGGCGATGTCGTTGAGCGAGCCGTTGGGGTTGAAGTCGAGGTACCGGAAGGCGACACGGCCCTCGGCCTCCAGCTTGTCCAGCGTGTACTGGTCGGCCACATAGCGGCCGTCCATGTTCTTGAGCGGGATGTGGATCTCCTGCCCGCTCTCGTAGTCGCTGGTCCAGGCGGTCCCGGCGTTCTCCACCCGCAGCTTCTGGTCGCGGCAGATGAAGTGCAGGTGGTTGTTGCCGAGCATGCCGCCGGGCAGCAGGTGGGCCTCGGTGAGGATCTGGAAGCCGTTGCAGATGCCGAGGACCGGCAGTCCGGCCTTCGCCTGCTCGATGACGGTCTCCATCACGGGCGAGAAGCGGGAGATGGCGCCGGCCCGCAGATAGTCGCCGTAGGAGAAGCCGCCGGGGAGGACGACCGCGTCGACCTGGTGGAGGTTCTTGTCCTTGTGCCAGAGGGCGACCGGTTCGGCGCCCGCGAGGCGGATCGCGCGCTGGGTGTCCCGGTCGTCGAGGCTGCCGGGGAAAGTGACGACGCCAATACGAGCGGTCACTTCGCGGCCTCCGCGACTTCCTCCACCTTGACGGTGAAGTCCTCGATCACGGTGTTGGCGAGGAAGGATTCCGCAAGATCGTGGATGCGGGCGAGCGCGGCCTCGTCGACCGGTCCGTCAACTTCCAGTTCGAATCGCTTTCCCTGACGTACGTCGGAGATGCCTTCGAAACCCAGTCGCGGCAGTGCGCGCTGCACCGCCTGGCCCTGGGGGTCGAGGATCTCCGGCTTGAGCATGACGTCGACTACGACGCGTGCCACGTGCACTCCCGGTGGTGTGGTGCTGAGCAGGTTCCTGCAAGGTGGTTTCAGACTACCCGCACAAAATTTCTACGCGCGTCGACTTGTAGGAAACTACGTGACGGCAGTCACGAACAGGCGATCAGAAGGGCCCCGTGCAAAAGTTCTGAGAAAGATCCTGGATCGTCACCCGAAACCTATTGCGCTGAGACACGCAACGAGATTTAGTCAGGCTTCCCAATGCATTGTCGGGCACTGTACAAATGAATTGTCAGCGGTGCCGTACGAAGGGACGAATTCGTGGCGCAGAAGGTCGTGGTCACCCTCTTTGACGACATCGACGGCTCGGAAGCGGCGGAAACGATCGCCTTCGGACTCGACGGCAAGTCGTACGAGATCGACCTGAATGAAGCGAATGCCGAGAAACTGCGTAAGGCGCTTGAGCCCTACGTGGAGGCCGGCCGCAAGCGGTCCCGCTCGGGCAAGGCCTACCGGCAGACCGAGGTAGCCCCGGACCCGGCCGCGGTACGGGCCTGGGCGCAGGCCAACAAGATAGACGTGCCGGCGCGCGGCCGGATCCCCAAGAAGGTCTACGAGGCCTTCGCCGCCGCGCGGTGAGGCGGTCGGTCCCCGTCCTCGGGGCCGTCAGCGGTCCCTGAGGACAACCGACTTGCGCTGCACCCCTCCCGATCAGCTAAAGTCTGGAGCACGCCGAGGGCGGGGCCGCAAAGCCCGGCTCACGGAGGCGTGCGGGTGTAGTTCAGTAGTAGAACATCCCCCTTCCAGGGGGAAGGCGCAGTGTGCAATTCCTGTCACCCGCTCTGCACCGCCGTACCGAGCATCCCTGTGGATCAGGTAGGCTGGTGCTCGCGCCGATCGGTGAGAGCCGGTCGGAGGCAATGCGGACGTAGCTCAGTTGGTAGAGCGCAACCTTGCCAAGGTTGAGGTCGCGAGTTCGAGCCTCGTCGTCCGCTCGGGAATGAGACCCCGGTCCACTGGACCGGGGTCTTTTCGTGTTTCCCACTCCAGCTGACTTCCCTCTGACATTTGTCATGTCCGGTGATGACAGCGCGCACTGCCGAGCCGCCCGGAAGGCCGGGAGGCTGAAGTCATGGACAGGAACGAACACGAACACGTGATTGAGGTCACCGACCTGCGGCGTGTGTACGGGGGCGGGTTCGAGGCGGTACGCGGAATCACCTTCTCGGTGGCCCGCGGCGAGGTCTTCGCACTGCTCGGCACCAATGGCGCGGGCAAGACCTCCACCGTCGAGCTGCTGGAAGGGCTCGCCCGGCCGGCCTCGGGCCGGGTGCGGGTGCTCGGGCACGACCCCTGCGCCGAACGCGACGCCGTACGGCCGCGCACCGGGGTCATGCTCCAGGAGGGCGGCTTCCCGTCCGAACTGACCGTCGCGGAGACCGCGCGGATGTGGGCCGGGTGCGTGAGCGGGGCCCGGCCGCCGACCGAGGTGCTGGAGCGGGTCGGACTCGCCGGGAAGACCGGCGTACGGGTCAAGCAGCTCTCCGGGGGTGAGCGGCGCCGCCTGGACCTGGCGCTCGCGCTGCTCGGCGACCCCGAGGTGCTGTTCCTGGACGAGCCGACGACCGGGCTCGACGCCGAGGGCCGCCGGGACACCTGGGAACTGGTGCGCGGACTGCGTGACGCGGGCACGACCGTGCTGCTGACCACGCACTACCTGGAGGAGGCCGAGGGCCTCGCCGACCGGCTGGCCATCCTGCACGACGGACGCATCGCCGCCGCCGGGACCCCGGCCGAGGTGACCGCGGCCCAGCCCTCGCGGATCACCTTCGAACTGCCCGAGGGCTACTTCCTCGGCGACCTGCCGCCCCTCGGCGAACTGGGCATCTCCGGGCACGGGACGGACGGCCGTGTCGTACGGCTGCGCACCCGGCAGCTCCAGAAGGCGGCCACCCGGCTGCTGGTGTGGGCCGAGGACGCGGGTGTGGAACTGCGCGGGCTGGATGTGCGGTCGGCCTCGCTGGAGGAGGCGTTCCTGGGGATCGCGCGGGAGGCGTCCGCGGCTGGCAAGAAGTCCACCGAGCAGCAGGAGTTCGCCGCATGAGCAGCACCGTCACCACCCCGGCGAGCCGGATGGCGGCGCTGGCGCGGGCCGAGCTGACCCTGTTCGGGCGGAACCGGGGAGCCCTCGTCGCCGCCCTGTTCGTACCGCTCGTCCTTCCCTTCAGCGTGTACTCGATGACCCAGGACATGGACCTGGACGAGATGGGGCTCACCCCGGGCGCCGTCATCCTGCCCGCCGCCGTCGGGTTCGCGCTGCTGTTCGCGGTGTACACGGCACTCGTCGCCGTCTTCACCTCGCGGCGCGAGGAACTCGTGCTCAAGCGGCTGCGCACCGGAGAACTGCGGGACCCCGAGATCCTCGCCGGGTCCGCGCTGCCCGCCGTCGCCACCGGCCTCGGCCAGTCCCTGCTGCTGGTGACCGGCTGCGCGGTCCTGCTCGACATGCCCGCGCCGCGCGCCCCGCACCTGGCCGTCCTGGGGCTGCTGCTGGGCCTGGCGATGTGCGCCGCGCTCGCCGCGCTCACCTCCGCCTTCACCCGTACCACCGAGACCGCCCAGGTCACCACGCTGCCCCTGGTGCTGGTGTCGATGCTCGGCTCCGGAATGACCTTCCCGCTGGAGGTCCTGCCCGACACGGCGGCCACGGTCTGCGAACTGCTGCCGCTCACCCCGGTGATGACCCTCGTGCGGGGCGGCTGGACGGGTGAGCTGTCGGTGTACGAGGCCACGGGCGCCCTGGTCACCGCGCTGGCCTGGACGGCGGTCGGCGTGTTTGCTGTACGGCGGTGGTTCCGGTGGGAACCCCGGCGTTGAGGTGAGGGGAACGGCGCATGCGCGGGCCGGGCAGTTGGTGGCGGGGCAAGAGCACCCCGGCGAAGGTGGAGACGTACACCCGGGGGTCGTTCCACTTCTTCGTGGTGACCGAGATCGCCGTGGCCGGGTTGCCGACCCTCGCCGAGATCGGGGGCGCGCTCGGCGTGACGCTGCTGCTCCTGGTCTGCGCCCACGCGGCGGTCTGCGCGCTCACCGTCTCCCGCTCGGTGGACTGGGTGCGCGGCCGGCGCGAGCAGCCCGTACGGCTCCTCGTCACGCTCGGCGCGCTCACCGCGGCGGTCTGCGCCACGGCGCTGGCCGTCTCCGAGTACGGGCCGGGGGGCGAGTCGGTCGACTCCGCGGCGGGCAGTGTCTTCGGCGTCGTCATGATCTTCGGGGTGGGCAACATCGCGCTCGGGCTGCGTGAACGGCGGCATGTGTACGCCGTCGTCACGGGCTTCGCCGCGGGTACGGCTCTCCTCCTGCTCGCGACGGGCGAGAGCGTCCTGATGGCGCTGGTCGTCGGGTTGATCGTGCTGGGCGGCAGCGGTTTCCTCGCCTTCACGGCCGTCTTCTCCGTCTGGCTGCTGAGGGCCGTCTACGAACTCGACGAGGCCCGTGAGACCCGCGCCCGGCTCGCCGTCGCCGAGGAACGCCTGCGGTTCGGGCGGGACCTGCACGACGTGCTGGGCCGCAACCTCGCGGTCATCGCGCTCAAGAGCGAGCTGGCCGTCCAGCTCGCCCGGCGCGGGCGCCCCGAGGCCGAGGAGCAGATGATCGAGGTCCAGCGCATCGCCCAGGAGTCCCAGCGCGAGGTCCGCGAGGTCGTCCGCGGCTACCGCGAGGCCGACCTCGGCGCCGAACTCGCCGGTGCGCAGGGCGTACTGGCGGCCGCCGGTATCTCCTGCGAGGTCAGCGGCCCCGTCGCCGGTCTCCCCGACGAGGTCCAGTCGGCCCTCGGCTGGGTCGTCCGCGAGGCCACCACCAACGTGCTGCGCCACGGCAACGCCGAGCGCTGCACGGTGACGGTGCGGCAGCGGGCGGGCCGCGTGATCCTCACGGTGGAGAACGACGGCGTGAGCGACGTCCCGGCGGACTCCGGCGGCTCCGGGCTCGCGGGCCTGCGCGAACGCCTCGCCGCCGTGGCGGGGACGCTGGAGGCGGGGGCCGAGGAAGGGGTGTTCCGGGTGGTGGCGGAGGTGCCGGTGGCGGTGGCGGTGTGATGAGCGGGGTACGGGGGCGGGTCGCGGCGCGAGCCGGGCGAAGGGCGCCCCGGGGCGTGGCGGAAGTGTCGGTGACGGGGGTGGTCGTGTGACGAACGACAGTGGTGGGGCCGTGAGTGAGCGCGTGCGGGTACTGCTCGCCGATGACGAGCATCTGATCCGGGGGGCGCTGGCCGCCCTGCTGTCCCTGGAGGACGATCTCGTGGTCGTCGCCGAGGCGGCTTCCGGGCCGGAGGCGCTGGCGATGGCCCGGGCGCATCGGCCCGATGTGGCCGTACTGGATCTGCAGATGCCCGGGGCGGACGGTGTGAAGGTCGCCACATCCCTGCGCGCCGAACTGCCGGACTGCCAGGTCATGATCGTGACCGGGCACGGCCGCCCCGGACACCTGAAGCGGGCGCTTGCGGCCGGTGTGCGCGGGTTCGTCCCGAAGACCGTCAGCGCCCAGCGGCTCGCCGAGATCATCCGTACCGTCCACGCCGGAAACCGTTACGTGGACCCGGAGTTGGCCGCCGACGCGATCGCCGCCGGGGACTCCCCGCTGACCGCGCGGGAGGCCGAGGTACTGGAACTGGCCGCCGACGGAGCCCCCGTGGCGGAGATCGCGGAGCGCGCCGCGCTGTCCCAGGGAACCGTGCGGAACTACCTCTCCTCCGCCGTCTCCAAACTCGGCGCCGACAACCGTCACGCCGCAGTGCGTCTCGCACGCGAACGAGGTTGGGTATAGTGGGTCCCGCGCCACGGCGCTTGCGAACGTAGCTCAGTTGGTAGAGCGCAACCTTGCCAAGGTTGAGGTCGCGAGTTCGAACCTCGTCGTTCGCTCAGAGAAGGAAGCCCCCGGTTCTCACCGGGGGCTTCTTCCGTTACGCCCAACGCGTGCCGGTCAGACGCTCGTACGCCTCGATGTACTTGGCGCGGGTGGCGTCCACCACGTCCTGCGGCAGCGCCGGCGGCGGCTGCTCGCTCCTGCGGTCCCAGCCGGACTCCGCCGAGGTCAGCCAGTCGCGTACGAACTGCTTGTCGAACGAGGGCTGTGCGCGGCCCGGCTCCCACTGGTCCACCGGCCAGAAGCGGGAGGAGTCCGGGGTGAGCACCTCGTCGGCGATGACCAGGGTGTTTCCGTCGAAGCCGAACTCGAACTTGGTGTCGGCGAGGATGATGCCGCGCTCGCGCGCGATGTCCCGGGCGCGCCCGTACACGGCGAGGGTCGCCTGCCGCAGCTGCGCGGCGGTCTCGGCGCCGACCTGGCGGACGACCTCCTCGTAGGAGACGTTCTCGTCGTGCTCGCCGACCTCGGCCTTGGTGGCCGGGGTGAAAATCGGGGCGGGCAGTTCGCTGCCGTCGACCAGGCCCTCGGGCAGGGCGAGGCCGCAGACGGTGCGGGAGTCGTTGTACTCCAGCAGGCCCGAGCCGGTGAGGTAGCCGCGGGCCACGCACTCCACCGGGACCATCCGCAGCGACTTGCACACCAGGGTGCGGCCCGCCCAGTCGGCGGGGGCGCCCTCGGGGAGCTCGGTGCTCAGGACGTGGTTGGGGACCAGGTCGACGAGCTGCTCGAACCACCACAGGGACAGCTGGGTCAGCACGCGGCCCTTGTCGGGGATCTCGGTCGGGAGCACCCAGTCGTACGCCGAGATGCGGTCGCTGGCGACCATCACGAGGTCGCCCGCCTCGTTCTGGTACAGCTCGCGCACCTTTCCGGTGTGCAAGTGCACCAGGCCCGGAACCTGAATCGGCTCGGGCTTTTCTACGAATCCGGACACGGTTCCTCCCCGTGGTTCTGTCCAACGGGTTGATTGTCCCGTATCGGCCGGTGACCTTGGACCTCGGGTCCGGCGAGCCCGTTCAGTCACGCTTGCAGATGCGGTCCAGGAGGTTGGCGGTGGCGCGCTGGACGCGGGCGTCCGTGTGGCCCGGCCGGTCCAGGGCGGGGGACCAGGCGAAGGTGCCGGAGGCGAAGACCAGGGCGCCGGAGGGGGCCCGGTACAGGGACGTCTCCTGGTGGCGCAGGACGCCGTCGGCGTCGGTGTACGGGGAGTGCGCCAGCAGGATGCGCTCCTCGTGCTCGGGCAGCGCGGTGCGCGGGAAGTAGCGGTCGGCCTCGCCCGCGACCATTCCGGCGAGTTCGGCGCCGTCCTCGGCGCCGGTGGCGTCCCACAGCCAGTGGTCGGCGTTGCGCACGACCAGGGGGTGGGGTTCGGGGACCCGGCCCAAGTACTGGATGCCGACCAGCTGCTGCTCGGGGCGGTCGATCTCGCGCCACAGGACCGGCTTGCCCGGACCCTTGCGCTTGCGGCAGGTCAGCAGGCGGTCGGGGAAACCGGACGGGGAGGGGCCCAACTCCACCTGCCAGTACATGGTGTTGGCGGAGAGGAAGACCAGCGAGGTGCCGTGTTCCCGGGCCCGCTCGACCGTGCGGCGCATCTGCGGGGACCAGTACTCGTCGTGGCCGGGGAAGACCAGGCCCCGGTAGCGGGTGGGGTCGACGTGGCCGCCGTGCAGGTCGCGGGCGTCGGCGTAGGCGAGGTCGTAGCCGTAGCGCTCGGCGAAGCGGATGAAGTCGTAGGCGTGGCCCACGTGCAGGGGCAGGCCGGCGCCCGCGTACGGGCGGTCGAAGGAGACGGTGGTGGCGGCGTCGGCCTCGCCCAGGAGGCGGCCCCGCTCGTCCCAGGCGTGGTAGAGGCTGGCGCCGGTGCGGCCGTCCTCCGGGTAGAGGTTGTAGGCCTGCCAGGTCACGTCCGGCAGGAGGAGTAAGAGGTCCGCCGGGTTCTTGTCGCGGACGGTGAAGGGGATGTGGGAGCGGTAGCCGTCGGCGGTGGTCAGGACGGCCACGTAGGCGCCGTTGTTCCAGTACGACGGGATCTGCAGGCGCCAGGACAGCCACCAGTGGTGGCAGGAGACCGTGCGGTCCGCGGTGAGCGGCGGGGGCTGGACGATGCCGGACAGGCGCGGGCTGGTGGTGATCTTCGCGGCGCCGTCCCCGCTGTAGTGGCCGATGCGGTAGATGTCCACCGCGAATTCCTGGGGCGGGTCGACGGTGATGTGGAAGTCGACGGCCTCGCCGGGGGCGACCGCGCCGGTGGAGGTGAAGCCCTTGATCTGGCGGTTGACGTCGTCGGCGGAGCGGGGGCCCTCGGGGCGCGGGGCGCGGGCGCCCCGGGGGGACGGGATGCGGGGCCCGCCCGTGGAGGTGTCCTGGGGGCCGTCGACGTACCAGGGGACCATCTGGCCGGTGTCGCCGAAGTACGTCTCGGTGCCACGGAGCCAGGGGACGGGGCCCTGGCCGAAGGGGTCCGTGACGGCGTGCGCGAGTGCTCCCGACTCCCAGCGGCGGATCGGCTCCGACCCCATGGTCGCTCCCCTCCCTTGCCCCCGTGGTCGTGTGCGTACTGGTGTGCGGAATGGGTCCTGGGCATATGGCGCGGTCGTGACGGTCGTAGGCACAAGCCCTTGCCATGTGCGCGAACGATCCCAGCACATCACATTGCGCACGCATGCTGTCACTATTCGTTGCGAATTGGCCGAAAGTGGAACGCGGGGCTCCGGTCGGAGGCGGTGCCGTGGGCGCGCGTCAGACGAGGCGGACCGGCTTCTCCGGCCGTATCCCGGACTCGACCAGCCAGGCCCGCAGAGGGCCCGGGTCGCCGTCCTCGATGAGGCTGAGGACGCGGGGCGCGAGATCGGCGGCGCGCTCTCCGCCGAGCAGCAGCGTGGGGCCGTCCAGCCAGTCCAGGCCGGGGGTGGCGCCCGCGGTGTCCATGGCCGCGCAGCAGACCATCGCGGTGACGTGGTCGGCGAGCAGCTCGCGCGCCGAGCGCGGGGGCTGGAGCGGGAAGAGCGGGAGGGTCGCGTCGTCCCAGAGGGCGGTGGGGTCGGCGGGTGCGGGGGCGGCGGCGACCGGGGCGGCCGCCTCCTCGCGGGCCAGCTCGGCGGTCAGGCCCGCGGCGAGGGTGGCGCAGCGCTCCCGCTCGGGCTCGTCGGGGTCGGACTCCGTCTTCCGGCTCGGCGCCTCGTCCGGCGCGGAGAGGTGGTCCAGTACGCGGGACAGGGTGGGGCCGTTGGTCTGCGGGTCCGGGGTGCGTACGCCCAGGGAGTCGAGGACCTTGTGCAGGCGGGCGGCGTCGGTGCGCCACTTGCGGTCCACGACCTCCTCCGGGTACTCCTGCCAGTCCACCGGGGACCAGTCGGGGCCGGTTTCGGCGGGGCCGCCGTGGAAGAGCCGGGCGGCCAGCAGGGACGCCGCCTCGTCCACCGCGCCCGGTTCCTCCAGCAGATCGCAGGCGGGCCGCTCGCCGAGCCGGGAGGCGAAACCCTCGGCCAGCCGGTCGCGGCGGGACAGTTCCGTCAGGGCCGCCACCACGCCCGCGTCCAGCCGGGACGGCCAGCGGCCCATCCTCCAGGCCGGAAGTGCCACCCGGGTCAGCAGCCGGTCCCAGCCCGCGTACGCCAGGCCCACCTGCTCCTGGGCGACGATGCGCAGCCCGTAATCCACAGCCTGTGCACGCTCGGCCGCCGCGGCGGCCACGCCCCGCTCCATCTCCGCCGCGTGCTCCCGGCAACTGCGCAGCAGCAGCCGCGCGACCCGGCCGACCCCGGCCAGCACGGTCCGGGCCAGCGGCCCCCGGTTCGGCGCCGCGGCGACCGCGACCGCCGCGTCCAGCCCCCGTACGAATCGGCGGGCGGCGGCTATGTCGGGGTGGGCGGAGGGACCCGTACCGGCCACGACCGGCGCCAGGACCGCGCGCAGTTCGCCGACCCGCATCCACCACAGGAACGGCGAGCCGATGACCAGCACCGGGGCCGCCACGGCCCGGCGGTGCGGCCCGCGCCGCCCCCCGCTGGTCAGCTCGTCGCGGTCCTCCGCCGGGGGCGGGCCGTGCGCCGGGTGCGTACGGTCCTCCAGCCAGCTGTCGCAGTCCGGCGTGAGGGCTATCGCGGAGGGGGCCGGCACGTCGAGCCGGTCGGCCAGGTCCCGCACCATGCGGTACAGGTCGGGGGCCGACTCCTCCGGTATCGCGACCGTGGGAGAGACCGCGGGCCGGGACCGGGCCACGACCAGCGCGATCGCCGCCGCGGCCGGCAGGACGAGCACGGCCAGACAGGTCACGACCCAGCGCGCGGCGTCCCAGCCGGAACCCACCAGATGCCCGGTGGAACCGCCGACCAGCAGCACCACGGCCAGCGCGGCGGGCAGCAGGGCGACGGCCAGTGCCCGGCTGCGGATCCGCAGCACCGCCAGCGCACGCGCACGCGCGGCCTGCGCGCCCGCTTCCACACCCATACCGGTCACGGCCGAACCTCACCCCCTCCCCGTCGCGCGGGCCGATCCGGCGCCGCCTGTCCCACCTGTCCTGGTGTTGGTCACTCCCCCACTGTGGCACCACCCGCCGACATCGCAATGCCGGTGGGCCAAGTGCCGGAACGCATGCGCGGCACCATAGTTGGGGCCCCGGGCTGCGTCAGCCGGATGGCGCATCGGTCACTCGATGGAATGGCTATGGGGAAAGGTGTAGGGCACACGGCAGGCAGCTACATGGCCAACGGCAAGCATCAGGCCCCGGTTCCTGAGACGGAGCCGGGGCCTGGTGGGTTCGCTCTTTTCGGGCCGTTTCCGGACTACTCGGCGGCCGCCTTCGCCGCGATGTCGGTGCGGTGCTGGGAGCCGTCGAGGCCGATCCGGCCGACCGCGCGGTAGGCGCGCTCACGGGCCTCGGTGAGGCTCGCGCCGGTCGCGGTGACCGACAGGACGCGGCCGCCCGCGCTGACCACGGCGTCCCCGTCCTTCTTGGTGCCCGCGTGCAGCACGTACGCGTGCGGGGCGTCCTGCGCGGCGATCTCGTCGAGGCCGGTGATCGGGTCGCCGGTGCGCGGGGTGCCGGGGTAGTTGTGGCTGGCGACGACCACGGTGACGGCGGCGTCGGAGCTCCAGCGCAGGGGCTCCAGGTCGGCGAGGTCGCCCTTGGCGGCGGCCAGCAGGACACCGGCGAGCGGCGTCTTGAGGCGGGCGAGGACGACCTGGGTCTCCGGGTCGCCGAACCGGGCGTTGAACTCGATCACGCGCACGCCCCGCGAGGTGATCGCGAGCCCTGCGTACAGCAGCCCCGAGAACGGCGTGCCCCGCCGGCGCATCTCGTCGACGGTGGGCTGGAGGACGGTCTGCAGGACCTCCTCCACCAGCTTCGGATCGGCCCACGGCAACGGGGAGTACGCGCCCATGCCGCCGGTGTTCGGGCCCTCGTCGCCGTCCAGGGCCCGCTTGAAGTCCTGGGCGGGCTGCAGCGGCAGGACCGTCTCGCCGTCGGTGATGGCGAAGAGGGAGACCTCGGGGCCGTCCAGGAACTCCTCGATGACCACGCGCTCACAGGCGTTGGCGTGCGCCCGCGCGGCCTCCAGGTCTGCGGTCACGACGACGCCCTTGCCGGCGGCGAGACCGTCGTCCTTGACGACATAGGGGGCACCGAAGGCGTCGAGAGCCTCGTCGACCTCCTCGGGCGTCGTGCAGACGTAGGACCGGGCGGTCGGCACCCCGGCGCCCGCCATGACGTCCTTGGCGAACGCCTTGGAGCCCTCGATCTGCGCGGCCTCCTCGGAGGGGCCGAAGACCGGGATGCCCGCGGCGCGTACGGCGTCGGCGACACCGGCGACGAGCGGCGCCTCCGGACCGACCACGACCAGCTCGGCACCGAGCTCGGTGGCGAGCGCGGCGACGGCGGCGCCGTCCAGGGCGTCGACCTTGTGCAGCTCGGCGACCTCGGCGATGCCGGCGTTGCCGGGGGCGCAGTGCAGCGCGGTGACGTCGGGGTCGAGGGACAGGGAGCGGCACAGGGCGTGTTCGCGGGCGCCGCTGCCGATGACGAGGACCTTCACGGGGGTCAGCCTATCCGGAGCGGGGGTGGGGGGATTGTGCGGGTGGATGAAGGGGGGTGCGGCGGGGGGTTGTGTCTTCGTACGAAGTGAAGTGACTGCGGGCTGTGCTGTCACACCCGTTGCCCGGTCACTCGTTGGTGAACTCCTCGACGACCGTGGCGCCCAGTTCGCGGACGATCAGCTCGTGGCCGGAGAGGGCCGACTCGTTGAGGTCCGGGTCGTCGTCCTCGGGGATGTCGTCCTCGGGGGCGACGGGGGCGGGGGCCTCCGGGGCGGCGGGGCGGGCCGCGGGGGCGGGGGCCGCCGGGGCCTGGGGCGCCGCTGGAGCGGGGGCGGAGGACGGGGCGGGCTGCGGGGATGCGGGGCGGGCGGGCCCGGAGGGACCGCTGCCGTAGCCGCCGCCGTACCCGCCCTGTGCTGATGGTGCCGGGGGTGCGGAACCGCCGCCCGAGGGGTCGACGATCGCCTCGACCTTCCACTGCACACCGAACTGCTCGGCGAGCGCCTGGCGCAGGACGTCCTCGCTGCCGCTGGAGGCGAAGTTGTCGCGGGCACCGGCATTGACGAAGCCGAGCTGGAGGGTGGTGCCGTCGAAGCCGGTGACCTGGGCGTTCTGGCTGAGCAGGATCCAGGTGAAGCGGCGGCGGTTCTTGACGGCTTCGAGGATGTTGGGCCAGAGGGTCCGGGGGTCGAGGCCGCCGGTCGGGGCGGCTGCCGGGGTCGCGGGGGGTGCCGCCGGGGCGGGGGTGGGCGCGGGCGCGGGTCGGCTCGCGGGTGCGCCTCCCGTGGGGGCGGCGGTGGGCCAGCCTCCGGGGCGGCGGCCACCGCCGGCGGTGGTGGCGGTGGGCCAGGCGCCGGGGGCGGGGGGCTGGGGGGCGGGGGCCGGGGGTGCCGGCTGCTGGGGCTGTTCGGCGACGGGGGTGGGTGCGGGAGCGGGTGCCGGAGGCTGCGGAGCCGGGGTCGCGGGCGCGGTGGGCCCGGGCGCGGTGGGCCCGGCTCCCCGTACGGCGGCACGGGCGGCCGCGGGCCCGCCACCGGGCGGAACAGCGGCGGCCGGTGCGGAGGCGGCATGCGCGTCGGGCCCGGGCACGTACCCCATGGCGGGAGCGGTGCCGCCGCCCGAGAAGTTGACGCCGCGCTCCAGCCGGTCGAGGCGGGCCATGACGGACCGCTCGTCGCCGTAGGCGGCGGGGAGGAGCACGCGGGCGCAGATCAGTTCGAGCTGGAGCCGGGGCGAGGTGGCGCCCCGCATCTCGGTGAGGCCCTCGTTGACGAGGTCGGCGGCACGGCTGAGCTCGGCGGCACCGAAGGTGCCGGCCTGGGCCTGCATGCGCTCAAGCACATCGGCAGGCGCGTCGATGAGCCCCTTCTCGGCGGCATCGGGAACGGCGGCGAGGATCACAAGGTCACGCAGCCGCTCCAGCAGATCGGCGACGAACCGACGAGGATCATTACCGCCCTCGATCACCCGGTCGACGACCTCGAAGGCGGCGGCCCCGTCTCCCGTGGCGAAGGCCTCGACAACGGAGTCGAGCAGCGACCCGTCCGTGTACCCGAGCAGCGAGGTGGCCATGGCATACGTCACACCCTCCTCCCCCGCACCGGCGAGCAGCTGGTCCATGACGGACATGGAGTCACGCACGGAACCGGCGCCGGCGCGCACGACGAGAGGGAGGACGCCGTCCTCGACGGGGATCTTCTCGCGCCCGCAGACGTCGGCGAGGTATTCGCGGAGGGTGCCGGGGGGGACGAGCCGGAAGGGGTAGTGGTGGGTCCGGGACCGGATGGTCCCGATGACCTTCTCGGGCTCGGTGGTGGCGAAGATGAACTTCAGGTGCTCGGGCGGTTCCTCGACGACCTTGAGGAGCGCGTTGAAGCCGGCCGACGTGACCATGTGGGCCTCGTCGATGATGTAGATCTTGTACCGGCTGGAGGCGGGCCCGAAGAAGGCCTTCTCCCGCAGCTCACGGGCGTCGTCCACACCACCGTGGGAGGCGGCGTCGATCTCGATGACGTCGATGGAACCGGGCCCGTTCCGGGCAAGATCCCGGCACGACTGGCACTCCCCGCAGGGGGTCGGGGTGGGACCTTGCTCACAGTTCAGACAGCGGGCGAGGATCCGGGCACTGGTCGTCTTGCCGCAACCGCGGGGGCCGCTGAACAGGTACGCGTGATTGACCCGGTTGTTCCGCAGCGCCTGCTGCAACGGGTCGGTGACATGCTCCTGCCCGATGACCTCGGCGAACGACTCCGGGCGATAGCGGCGGTACAGCGCGAGAGACGACACGCATACGAGGTTATAGGCGCCCACTGACAACCCGACCCACGGGAAGTGAACCCGCCCCGGGAACGCAAGCGCCCCCCACGCACCCGCCAGAGCCAACCTACCCTTGCTGCCTTCCGGCCCTGGGGGAGTTCAGTCAGATAGCGCCGCGTGAGGGGCTCTGCACAGAGTACCCGACGTCAGCAGGTGCCAACGAGTTCGCGAGCACCCTTCTCGGTCATGTAATGTTTCCGGCGGAGGATTCGCCTAGAGGCCTAGGGCGCACGCTTGGAAAGCGTGTTGGGGGCAACCCCTCACGAGTTCGAATCTCGTATCCTCCGCCAGCCCAGAGGCCCGGACCTTGATCAAGGTCCGGGCCTCTGGCGTTCGCCCGTCTCAGTTGCCCTCCCGGGGCTCCCCTGGGCTCCCGTCCCATGATCGCGTCGATCACGACGTCCGGGACTCCGAGGATCAGCACGACGGTCGCGGCGGCGTGGCGAGCGTCAGGGTGACGGGGGTCCCGTACACAGGACCCTCGACGCGCGCGGCACCGGTGGCGGCGTTGGCGGCATCCGCCGGCACCATGTCAGGCAATTCGAGGCGTCGGCACCGCGTCCCTGGCTGGCACCGCCTGCGCCACAGGATTCGGCCCGAGCATTTATGAATCCATTGTGTGTTTGTTGTCGGTTGCGGCAACGAGCCCCTGCCGACCAGTCCCCGTTCCCCCCTCAGTCCAGGCAGAACTCGTTGCCCTCGATGTCCCGCATCACGATGCACGACTCGTAGTCGGCGTCCGCGCGCAGGAGGCGTACGCGGGTGGCGCCCAGCGCTGTCAGGCGGGCGCACTCCGCTTCCAGGGCCGCCAGGCGTTCCTCGCCCGTCAGGCCCGTGGCCACTCGGACGTCCAGGTGGACGCGGTTCTTGACGGTCTTGTCCTCCGGGACCCGCTGGAAGTACAGGCGGGGGCCCACGCCCGTCGGGTCCAGGCAGGCGAAGCCTTCTCCCTGGTGGACCGGGAGCAGGGAGCGGTCGTAGTCCTGCCAGGTCGCGAAGCCCTTGGGGGGTGCTGGGATCTCGTAGCCCAGGAGCTCGCACCAGAAGCGGGCCAGGCGTTCCGGGGGGTTCGCGCAGTCGAAGGTGACCTGGAACTGCTTGATCGGCATCGGCATCCGGACACCATACGGAGCCCTCCCGGGCCTTCGCCGCAGATTTTTCCGGCCTCGTGGAATACCTGGGAAATACCCCTGGGGGGTATATGGTTGATCTCAGTGGCCCGGGAGACACGGGCTACGTCTACAGGGGAATGGGGGCTCCGCCATGGACCACGGCCACCACATCGGTCAGCACGGTGATCACTCCGGGCAGCACTCCGGCGCCAGTTGGGCCATGGCCGTCAAGGCCACCCTGCACTGCCTCACCGGGTGTGCCATCGGTGAGATTCTCGGGATGGTGATCGGGACCGCCCTGGGGTGGGGGAACGTGCCGACCATGGTGCTGGCGATCGGGCTGGCGTTTGTGTTCGGGTACTCGTTCACGCTCTTCGCCGTTCGCCGCGCCGGGCTCGATCTGCGGGCCGCCGTCAAGGTCGCCCTGGCCGCCGACACCGTCTCCATCGCCGTCATGGAGTTCGTGGACAACGCGATCATCGCCCTCACGCCCGGTGCCATGGAGGCCCAGCTCGACGACGGGCTCTTCTGGGGCGCCCTTCTCGGCGGGTTCGCGGTCGCCTTCGTCATCACCACGCCCGTCAACAAGTGGATGATCGGGCGGGGGAAGGGGCATGCCGTCGTGCACGCCTATCACTGAGCAGGACGCCGGGTGGATCAGGTGATCTCTATCCTTCTCTCCACCGTCACCTGGTCCACCTCCGACACCCGCACCGTCACCTTCATCGTCCACGTCCCGGCCAGCGGCAGGTTCACGAAGCTGTTGGCCCAGTAGCCGCCCTTGTCCGTCAGGTCCGCGTCCAGCGGGCCTATGTCCTGGGCGGTGTTCGTGAAGGAGACCTTCAGTTCCGGCACCGTCGCCAGGCCGCCGTCCGACGCGAAGACCACCGCCTGGAGGGAGTTGTCGCCCACCCGGCCGGGGTCGAGGGTGAGTTCCACCGTGCCGGTGCCGCCGGGGGTGCCGACGTCGAAGGGGACGGTGACCGCGACCGTGCCGCCCGTCGGGCGCGCGGTTTCCGCTCCGGCGCCCGCCTCCGCCACCGCCCTGCCGGGGACGGTCGCCGTGAGCACCGTGGTGAGCACCAGGACCACCACGCCCACCGCCACTTCGGCCAGGACCGAGCGGCGCAGGGCGCTGTAGTCGGGGGCCGGGGGCGCCACAGGCTCCGGCAGGGGCGGGCCGCCCGCGGGTTCCGGAACCCTGACCACCGGGGTGGCCCGCGCCCTCGCCAGGCTCCTTGTCCAGCTCCGGGACACGGCCGCGGCCCCCAGCAGCAGGAACACCGCCACCAGCTTGAACGTGAGCAGACGGCCGTACGTCGTCTCCGTCAGCGCGTTCCAGGAGCCCAGGCCCCGCCAGGACTGGTAGACGCCCGTCACGACCAGCACCCCTACCGACGCGAACGCCAGGCGGGAGAAGCGGGTGACCGTCTCGGAGGTCAGGGCCCTGCCGCGCAGGGTCAGCGCCATCGCCGCCAGACCGCCCAGCCAGACCGCCGTCGCCAGCAGGTGCAGGACCGCCGACGTCATCGCCACCGGGACCTGGATGCCCGCCGAGGCGTGGTCCGACGCCGCCCAGGTGGCGGCCAGGGCTACCGCCGTCGCCCCGCCCAGTGCGGGTAGGTACCTCAAGCGGCGGTGCAGCAGCCAGCCCGCCGCCACCAGCATCAGCAGCCCCAGTCGCGCCAGCAGCGCCACACCCGGGCGGCCCTGGGCGGTCCGGGTCAGGGCGTCCAGGGAGAAGGCCGACTCCGGGCCCTCGCCCGATTCGTACGGGGCTCGGAGGAAGAACAACGCCAGGGTCGTCGCCGTCAGCGTCCACCAGGCGATCAGCGACGGGCGGCGCAGCACAGCCGTGTCCCCCGGGCGGCACACCACGACGAACACCGCCGTGCCGATCAGCACGCAGACCGAAAGGTACGCCAGATAGCGCGCCATCTTGTGCAGGGCCGCCGTCGTCGGGTCCTCCGTGGGGCCCGCGTCGACCACGGCCGGGGTCGGTGACGGCTTGCCGACCGAGAAGGTGAACGCGCCCGAGACCGGGTGGCTGTCCTCGGAGACCACCCGCCAGGCCACCGTGTACGTGCCCTCGTCCAGCTTCCGGGGCAGGGCGACGCGGGCGGTGTCGGAGTCGCCGCCGTGCTCGGCCGTTCCCACACGCAGGCGCCGGCCGTCGGGGCCGATGACGCGTACCGAGTCGTCGAGCAGGCCGACGGACTCGGTGAAGGTCAGGGTGAGCTGACGGGGGGCGGCGCCGAGGACGGAGCCGTCCGCCGGGTCGGTGCCTCGGAGCGCGGCGTGCGCCGACGCCGGTCCCGCGCCGCCGAGGACGAGCAGGACCAGCACGGCTGCCAGCAGCACCAGCCCTTGAACTCCGCGCCGTCGGACCACGTCGTCTCTCCGTCTTCGCCGGTCTGCGCCATGAGGATACGTACGTACGCGACCGGCTCGGCACTCACCCGCTCACCAGGTGGGCCGCGCGGACGCCCCTCCGTCGACCACCAGGTCGTGGCCGGTGATCCAGGAGGCGAGCGGACAGGCGAGGAACACGCACGCGTCCCCGACGTCCTCCGGGCGCCCGAGCCGTCCCACGGACGCCGCGCGCCGCCAGCGCCGTACGCCCTCCGGCCAGGCCTCGGTCAGGCCGTCCCGTTCGATCAGGCCGGGCGAGACCGTGTTGACGCGGATGCCGTCCGGGCCGTACTCCAGGGCGGCCGCGCGGGCGTGCATCACGACCGCGGACTTGGCGGAGGCGTAGTGCGCGTGCCCGGGTGCGGGCATCCGGGCCTCGACGGAGGCGACGTGGGTGATCGTGCCGCCGCCCCCGGCCCGCATGATCCCGGCCGCGGCCTGGGTACAGGCGAAGACACTGGTCAGGTTGGTGTCGACCACCGCCCGCCACTCGGCCGCGGTCATCCCGGGGAGGTCCTGGACCGGCTGCACGCCCGCGTTGTTGACCAGGGCCGTCAGCCTGCCGCCGGCCCACTCGGCGGCCTCCCGGACGACCCGGCGGCACTCCTCCTCGTCGGTCAGATCGGCCCGCAGGACGACGGCGTCGCCGATATCGGCGGCCACCGCGCGGGCCTGCTCCTCCGACGTACGGCAGTGCAGGGCCACCGCCGCTCCGTGTTCGGCGAAGCGCCGGGCGATACCCCGGCCGATGCCACCGCCCGCGCCCGTGATCAGCGCGACCTGTCCTTCCAGCAGCTTCATGGGCGGCACAGTCGCAGGATCCGGTCGGCCTCGTGCGGATAGCGGGCGATCAGGCTCTCCGCGTCGCCGTGCTCGTAGTCCTCGTAGGTGAAGCCGGGCGCCATCGTGCAGCCGAAGAAGGTCCACGCGCCCCCGTCCACGACCCGGGCGCCCATCCAGGTGCCCGCGGGGACGGTCAACTGCGGTTGCTGGCCGTGCAGTATGTCCGGGCCCAGGGCGAGGGTGCGGGACGTGCCGTCGGGGGCGAGGAGCAGCATCTCCAGGGGGTCGCCGAGGTAGAAGTGCCAGACCTCGTCGCCGGTGAGGCGGTGCAGTGCGGAGAAGTCGCCCGGCGCGGCGGTGAGCAGGGCGACGATCGCGGTGCCCGAGGGGCGTCCGTCCGGGCGCGCGGGGCCTTCCCAGGTACGGCGGAACAGGCCGCCCTCGCGCGGTATGGGCTCCAGGCCGTAGTGGGCGACTAAGTCTTCCGGCGTCATTCCGGGAAGGCTACCTCCCGGCGCAGGAAGGCGAGTTGGGCCTTCTTCTCGGGCAGGTACACGTCCGGGAGGTCGATCTCGGGGAGCGTGACGAGCGGGCCCGCCTCGAAGCCCTGCTTCAGGAAGCGGGCGATGGCCTTGTCGTTGGCGGCGTCGGGGTCGACGACGACCCGCTTGCGGTCCAGGGTCAGGAAGACGTAGGCCGTGATGGCTTTGAGCAGCGCGGACGTCCAGCCGGGGCGGGCGCCCTCGGGGCCGGCGGGGGCGATCAGGAGGTGGACGCCGATGTCGCCGGGCTCGGCCTCGTAGCACTCGCTGACCCGGTCGGCCTCGGGCTCGTAGGTCTGGAGGAGTCCGGCGGGGACGCCGTCGCGCTGGAGGAGGAAGGCGTGGTGGGTGTCGAGGGTGTCCAGGTGGGCGTAGATCTCGGCGACCCGGTCGCGGGTGAGGCCGTTCATGCCCCAGAAGGAGGCGCGTTCCTCGCTCACCCAGGCGTGCACGATGTCGGCGTCCGCCCGCGGGTCCAGGCGCAGGACGCGCACGGTGCCGAATCCGTCGACCGGCTGCTCGAACACCGGCTCACGGGACTGTTCGCGCGGCTCAGACATCGGTTTCCTTCTCCAGTCGCTCGAAGTCGGTGACCACGGGGATCAGGTCTCCCCGCGTCCACAGGGGCAGTTGGTCGCGGTGGTGGGGGGTGCCGGGTACGCCGGAGGCGCCGAACGGGACGGTCCACAGGCTGTGTTCGCGGTCGGCCAGGTCCCAGACGTAGCGGGCGGCCGGGCCGCGGGCGGCGAGGTCGGTGAGGCCGGGGACGGCGGAGGTGCACAGCACGCAGTCGTGGTCGCCGGAGAGCGCGGGCTCGTCGTACTCGGCCGGGATCGCCCGCCAGGGTGCGAGCCGGTGGGTGTCGCCCCAGGTGCCGGTGGGCGGGTTCGCGGCGACCTCCTCCAGGGCGGCGCGCACCTCCTCGGGGCGGTCGACGCCGTACAGTTCCTCGGCGCTGAGCAGGTGTGCGAGGGCGTAGGCGATGCGCGGGACGAGGGCCAGCCAGGGGAGCAGGACCTCGGGGTAGGCGGGCGGGGTGGTCAGGGCGGCGAAGGCGGGGTGGGCGGCCAGACGGCGGACGAGGGCGGAACGTACGGCCGCGTAGAGGGCGGCGGGGTGGCTGTCGGCGTCCATGCGGCGGTCCCAGGCGAGGAGGGTCTCGCGCAGGCGGGCCGCCTCGGGGGTGAGGTCGTCGAGGGCGGTGAGGTGGTCCAGCAGGGGGGCCGCGGAGGCGAGGTAGGTGTCGGTGTGGACGGTCGCCATGTCGCCGGGGGACCAGCGCTGCGACGTCCCCAGCAGGGCGGTGATGCGGTCGGCGCGGTACGGGGCGGCGAACTCGACGCCGAGCGGTTCGGCGAGGCCGCGCTGGTTGGCCATCACGGCGACGCCGTCCGTGAGGCCGCCGTACGGCGTCTCGTGCCAGCCCTGCCATGCGTGGCCGGGCTCCCAGGCGGGGACCGGGCGGAGGCGGTTGGCGTCGGCGCGGCGCGGGACCTTTCCGGCGACGCGGTGGAGGACGCCGCCCTCGGTGTCGGCTGCGTGCACGACGTTGACCGGCTCGGCCCAGTGGTCCAGGGCACGGTCCACGTCGGCGGTGCTGCGTGCGCGAAGGAGCGGCAGCAGCGCGCTGAAGCCGAGGTCGCCGGTGACGCGGGGCGGATAGCGCAGGCTGATGGCGCAGTCGGCGTCGGAGCCGTCGTCGAGTCCTTCGGGGCCGCCGATGATCACCGGGCCGCGGTCGGTCTCGATGATCTCGACCTCGACCGGTTCCTCGCCGGAACCGGCCACCTCGATGGTCTCGGTGTGCCGGGAGGCCCGCCGCCACACGCCGTCCGGGCCGAGGGCCTCCACGCCCGCTCCGGTGCGGCGCAGGCGCTCGCGGAACAGGTCCTGGTAGTCGGACATGGCGTTGGTGATGGCCCAGGCGACGGAGCCGGTGTGGCCGAAGTGGGCCATGCCGGGGATGCCGGGGACGGCGAGGCCGACGACGTCGAACTCCGGGCAGGACAGGTGGATCTGCTGGTAGACGCCGGCGTCCTCGATGAACCGGTGCGGGTCGCCCGCGATGATCGGCCGGCCGGTGACGGTGCGCTCGCCGCTGACCAGCCAGCCGTTGCTGCCGGAGCTGCCGGGGCCGTCGGTGGCGAACAGCCCCACGGCCTCCTCGCCGAGGTGCCGGGCCGCCTGCTCGCGCCAGAGCTTGGCGGGGAAGCCCGCGAAGAGGATGTGGATGCCGAGCCAGATGCCGAACGGGGTCCAGGGCTCCCAGCGGCCGGGAGTGCCGAGCGGGAGACTCGCCCCGGCCAGGCCCTCGTTGACGCCGTCCACATAGGCGCGCACCCAGTCGGCCGTCTCCGGGTCCTTGCGCTCCAGCTCGCTCCAGCAGCGGCGGGCGGTGTCGTCGAGGCGGGTGCGGCGGACGAAGCGGTCCCAGGGCAGGTGGTCCGGGCCGAGCAGGGCGGCCGAGGTGCCCTCGGCGCGGCGCCGCTCCACCTCCAGCTGCCAGGCCCGGTCGAGGGCGGTGACACGGCCCTGGGCGCGGGCGAGTTCGCGCACGTCGTCGGCGCGCAGATGGGGGATGCCCCAGGCGTCGCGGTAGATCGCTGCGGTCACCGGTCGCCCTCCTGTTCTGGCACTGAGCTTTAGGTTAGGCTTGCCTAACTTTTACGCCGGAATAGTACGCGAAGGGTGAAGAGCCGATGGGGCAGGGGCACGGTTGGCAGGGCACGGTCCTGAAACTGATGGGCGCCAAGGACTTCGAGTTCACGGTCACCGGCGCGGAGGACGTCACCCCCGACTACCGGCGGCTCCACCTCACCGACGGCGGCATGCTCGCGGCCACCGGGGTCCACCCGACGATGTGGGTCCGGCTGTGGTTCGAGAGCGACGGCAAGCCGCACCAGCGGGCGTACACGCTGGTCGACCCGGACGTCGAGGCGGGCACCTTCAGCCTGGAGTTCGCGCTGCACGAGGGCGTGGCCAGCGACTGGGCCCGTACGGCGAAGGCCGGGGCCACCGTCGAGGCGACCGTCCAGGGCACCGGCTTCCAGCACCCGCGGCCCGAGCCCTCGCACGTCTACGCCATGGCGGACCCGGCGTCCCTGCCCGCGCTGAACTCCCTGCTGGAGGCGCTGGGCTCGGCCCCCGCGACCATCTGGTTCGAGGGGAGCCTCGACGGGCTGCCGTTCCGGGGCGACCGGTCCCGGCACGAGGTGCGCGAGGTCGTACGGCATGGGCTCGTCGACGCGGTCCGGTCCGATCTGCCGGACCTGCTGAAGGGCATGGAGCACCCGTACGTCTGGATCGCCTGCGACACGGTGACCACCCGTTCGCTGTCCTCCTACGTCCGCAAGGAGCTGGGGGTCGCCAAGGACCGGATGCACGCGCTGGGGTACTGGCGGGCGTCCTGAGCCGATCCGGGACGTACGGGTGTACTGACGCGCGGCCCGAGCCGATCCGGGACGCACGAGTGTGCTGACGCGCGACCCGAGCCGATCCGGGACGCACGAGTGTGCTGACGCGCGACCCGAGCCCGTACGCGGGATCATCGACCCATGGACGTCACCCTTCACCTCGCCCAGGAGCCCGAGGCCGACGAACTGCTCGGGCGCAGTCCGCTCGCCGCGCTGGTCGGGATGCTGCTGGACCAGCAGGTTCCGATGGAGTGGGCGTTCAAGGGTCCCCGGACGATCGCGGACCGGCTCGGCGCGGAGGATCTGGACGCGCACGAGATCGCCGCGCAGGACCCGGAGGCCTTCGCGGCCCTGCTGTCGGACAAACCGGCGGTGCACCGCTACCCGGGGTCCATGGCCAAGCGCATTCAGCAGCTGTGCCAGTACCTGGTCGAGCACTACGACGGCAACGCCGAGCTGGTCTGGAAAGGCGTGGCGGACGGCAGGGAACTGCTCCGTCGCCTGGAGGAACTCCCCGGCTTCGGCAAGCAGAAGGCCCAGATCTTCCTCGCGCTGCTGGGCAAGCAGCTCGGCGTGACCCCGAAGGGGTGGCGGGAAGCGGCGGGCGGGTACGGCGAGGCCGGGTCGTACCGGTCGGTCGCGGACATCACCGGGCCCGAGTCACTGGGGAAGGTGCGGGCGTACAAGCAGGAGATGAAGGCGAAGCGCTCCGCCAAGTAGAGCGGGGGCTTGGTGGTCGGGTGCGGGTCGGTGCGGGCATGCGCGCGTAGTTCCCCGCGCGCCCCTCGGGTACGTTCACTCGGCGTTCGACGAGCAGTGCCCCGCGACCTGGGCGGGTCGGCCCGGCCTGAGTCGGGCAGTTCCCCCACGCCCCATATATCTGCACTCCCAGAGCGTGGAAAGGACGGCTCCCCGCAGCACGAACTTCCGGACCATCGCGCTCGAAACCACGAAGACCTTCGACTGCTGGAAGCTCATCGAATACGGCCTCACGGACCCGTGGAACGGCATCAGCTCCTACCGGAACAACCTCCCGTTCAAGGCCGTGCTCTGGGAGAACTCGGGCTCGCTCTGGCTACAAGCCGCGACGATCAAGTCGGGCCACTTTTCCAGCAACTCGACCGGGCACTACGGGTTCACGGAATCGGAGTTCATCTGCACCGGGGGCGCCGACCCGCGCGACTTCTTCTAGGCGAAGCCGCAGAACCTTCCGGCGGAGGCGGGTCTACCGCCTCCGCCGGGCCGTGCCGAAGACCGAGCGCGTGATCTCGCGGCCGATCTGGGTGCCGATGGAGCGGGCCAGGGACTTGAACATGCCGCTGCCCGCGACCTGCTCCACCATCGAGCGGTCCTCCTTCTGCTTCGGGCGGCGCTGCTCGGCCTTCTTCGGCTCCGGTCGGACCTCGTCCGGGCCCTTGCCCGCCTGCGGGCGCTGGAGTTTCTCGTACGCCGACTCCCTGTCCACAGCCTGTGCGTAACGGTCGTACAGGGGCGACGACGTCACCGCCTGCTGGAGGGCCGTCGCCTCGACGGGGGCCATCAGGGACTCAGGGGCCCGTAGGCGGGTGGCCGCCACCGGGGTCGGGGCGCCCTTCTCGCTCAGGACCGTGACCACGGCCTCGCCGGTGCCGAGGCCGGTCAGGAGTTCCTCCAGGTCGTAGCCGGAGTTGGGGAAGGTCTTCACCGTGGCCTTCAGGGCCTTCTGGTCGTCCGGGGTGAAGGCACGCAGGGCGTGCTGGATCCGGTTGCCGAGCTGGGCGAGGACGTCGGCGGGTACGTCCTTCGGGGTCTGTGTGACGAAGAAGACGCCGACCCCTTTCGAGCGAATGAGGCGCACGGTCTGGGTGATGGAGTCCAGGAACGCCTTGGACGCGTCGTGGAAGAGCAGGTGCGCCTCGTCGAAGAAGAAGACCAGCTTCGGCTTGTCGGCGTCGCCGACCTCGGGCAGGTCGTGGAAGAGATCCGCGAGCAGCCACATCAGGAACGTCGAGAACAGCTGGGGTTTGTCCTGGACCGCGGCCAGCTCCAGGACCGAGACCACGCCCCGCCCGTCCTGCGCCGTCCGCAGGAACTCCGCCGTGTCGAACTCCGGCTCGCCGAAGAAGTCGCCCATGCCCTGCGCCTCGAAGGCCGTGAGGGAGCGCAGGATGACGCCGGCCGTCGCCGTGGACAGGCCGCCGATGTTCTTCAGTTCCGCCTTGCCCTCGTCGGAGGTGAGGAAGGCGACCACCGCGCGCAGGTCCTTGAGGTCGACCAGCTCCAGGCCCTTGGTGTCGGCGTAGTGGAAGATCAGGCCGAGGGACTGCTCCTGGGTCTGGTTGAGCTGGAGGACCTTGGCCAGCAGCACCGGGCCGAAGCTGGTGATCGTGGCGCGGACCGGGATGCCGTGGCCGAGTCCGCCCAGGGCGTAGAACTCCGCGGGGAAGCCGGTCGGCGTCCACTCCTGGTGGACCTCGGCGGCACGCGCGGAGATCTTCTCGCCCGGCTTTCCCGGCGCCGAGATCCCGGAGAGGTCGCCCTTGATGTCGGCGAGGAACACCGGCACGCCCTGCGCCGAGAGCTGTTCGGCGATCAGCTGGAGCGTCTTGGTCTTGCCGGTGCCGGTGGCGCCCGCCACCAGGCCGTGCCGGTTGAGCATCGGCAGCGGTACCCGGATCTGGGCGTCGGCCAGGCACTTCCCGTCCCACATCAGGGCGCCGAGGTCCAGCGCGGGGCCGGTGAAGGCGTATCCGGAGGCGATCTCCAGGGCGGGCGCGGGGAGGGCCGGAGCGCTGCCGGGCTTCTCCGGAGCGGCGGCCGAGGGCATGGTTTCGCGGTCACTCATCTCAGGCACCTGTTCCGATTCGACCCGGTATGCAGACGTTTTTCCAGCGTCGCACTCCGGCGCCATGGCTGCGCCCGGAACGTCAGGACCGGTAGGCTTTCCGTGTGATCTTCAAGCGCATCGGAAACGGCCGGCCGTACCCCGACCACGGCCGGGAGAGCACCCGGCAGTGGGCGGACGTCGCACCGCGCCCGGTCCGCCTCGATCAGCTCGTGACGACCAAGGGGCAGCTCGACCTGGAAACCCTCCTCGCCGAGGACTCCACGTTCTACGGCGACCTCTTCGCCCACGTGGTGAAGTGGCAGGGCGATCTGTACCTGGAGGACGGTCTGCACCGGGCGGTCCGCGCGGCGCTCCAGCAGCGCCAGGTGCTGCACGCCCGCGTGCTGGAGCTGGACTAGAACCGGCTCGTCAGGTGCTCTCCCGGTGAAGGTTTGGCCCTTTCGGGTTCTCCTGGCCGGTATCTAATGATCATCTAGTAGGCATCATCGCCACGGCGCACTACGCTGCGCCCATGAGCATGCTGACTCCCCCCGGCATGGGCGGCCAGTACCGGATCACGGGGGACAAATACCCGCGGATGCGCCGGCCCCGGCGGCGCGGCAGGCTCGTGCTGATGACGGTGGCCTCCGTGACCGTGCTCGGCGTGCTCGGCTGGGGCACGCTCCAGCTCATCGACGTCTTCACGGGCGACAGCGGCAAGGCCTCGGCGGCCGGTCCCAAGGCGGACTGCGGGACCAAGGTCAGCGCCTCGCCCACGGTGCGCGCCGCCGCCCTGCCCGAGCCCGGCCGGATCACCGTCAACGTCCTGAACGCCACGCCCGTCAGCGGCCTCGCCAAGAAGACCGCCGACGAGCTGAAGAAGCGCGGCTTCAAGATCGGCGAGGTGGGCAACGCCACCAAGGAGTACGACAAGAAGGTCAAGGGCACCGGCGTGCTGCTGGGCCCGCCCGCGGCCCTCGACACCTCGCTGCCGGTGCTGGCCACCCAGCTCACCGGCGCCGAGCGCCGTACCGACCCCGGCCGCAAGGGCAAGGAGGTCGACCTGATCATCGGCAGCGCCTTCAAGAAGCTCACGACGAAGGCGGACGCCGACAAGGCCCTGACCGCACTGGCCAGGCCCGAGCCGACGCCCGCCGCGTCGAAGAAGTCCTGCTGAAGTTCTGCTGAGGCCTTATTGGGGCCTCGCCGAGGGCCTGCCGAGGCCTTATTGGGGTCTCGCCGAGGGCCTGCCGAGGCCTTATTGGGGTCTCGCCGAAAGCATGCCGGAACCTGCCGGGAGGCTTACTCCGCCGCCCCGTACATCCGGTCACCCGCGTCGCCGAGGCCCGGCACGATGTAGCCGTGCTCGTTGAGCCGCTCGTCCACCGAGGCCGTGACCACGGTGACCGGCGTGCCCGCCAGCTCCCGCTCCATGACCTCCACGCCCTCGGGCGCGGCGAGCAGCACCACGGCCGTCACGTCGTCCGCGCCGCGCTTGATCAGCTCCTGGATGGCCGCGACCAGGGTGCCGCCGGTGGCCAGCATCGGGTCCAGGACGTAGACCTGGCGGCCGGAGAGGTCCTCCGGCATCCGCGTGGCGTAGGTGGATGCCTGGAGCGTCTCCTCGTTGCGGATCATGCCCATGAAGCCGACCTCGGCTGTGGGCAGCAGCCGGACCATGCCCTCCAGCATCCCGAGCCCGGCCCGCAGGATCGGCACGACCAGCGGGCGGGGGTGGGACAGCTTGACGCCGGTGGTCCGCTCGACCGGGGTCTGGATGTCGACCTGTTCGGTGCGCACGTCCCGTGTGGCCTCGTAGGCGAGCAGGGTGACCAGCTCGTCGGCCAGCCGCCGGAACGTCGCGGAGTCGGTGCGCTGGTCGCGCAGCGTGGTGAGCTTGTGGGCGACCAGCGGGTGGTCGACGACGTGGAGACGCATGTCCCTAACAGTAACCGTGCCGGGACACACCTCGCGCTGGCATCAAACCGCCCATCAGGGGGAAAGTGGGAGGGACGTACTGGGGGTGTGCATATGCCTGACAGTGAGTTCCGGGAGGACCCCGCGCCGCAGGAGACCGACGCGGAACGCCGACGCCGACGCGCCCTGTTCCTGCGGGAACTGGCCGAGGCCAGGGAGCTGCGCGAACGGGTGCAGCCCCGGCGCGCCAAGGCCGCGCGGCTGCGCCACGCCATGCGGATGCGCACGTTTCGCTGGTAGGGCATCCGGCCCCGCTCCGCCCGCAGTTGGGCCGCCTGGTGCGTGGACGGCGGCGCGGGCCGCGTACGATCCCGCTGGTGGACGATCAAAACGGGCGGACACAGGGAGCCGAAGACGTCCCCTGAACGCCTTGTTTCTGCCACGATTCCGAGTGGGTGGGGCTCGGAGCCCGCTCCTCCCGCCCGCAACCTCCGCCGGGGGGACCCCCAACCGGCACGCCTATGACCAGTGGGAGAGTCACGGTGTACTTCGCCGCACTGCTCGCGCGCACCGAAGACGGGTGGGAAGCGAGCGACACAGAGCTCGACGATGTGGAGACCCTGTCGGATCTGGCCGACCTGGCCCGTGAAGCCTCCCCCGAGGACGACACGGTGCTGGTGCTGATCGAGCAGGAGGACGCCTGGTTCGGCGTCGTCCGGATCGACGGCGAGGACGACCCTCGTATCTACGTCTCGGACGCCGCCGCCGCTGCCCGCAGCAGTTACGGCGAGATCCTGCTCACCGACGAGCTGCTCGGGAGGGAGCCCGGCGACGACGGCGCCGACCTGGACTCCCTCGACCTCGACGGTACGGAGGAGCCGGACGGCGACTCCGACGACGAGGACGGCCCCGCCTCCGAGGCGGTCCCGCACGCTCCGGTCGGTGACAGCGAGATCCTCGACGACCTGGGCGTCAGCGAGAAGGAGCTGAAGGCCCTGGACGCCGATGACGCGCTGGGGGCCATCGCCGAGGCCCTGGGCGCCGCGGAGGTCCTGGAGACCGTCCGCTGACCCCGACCGACCCGGCGGGTCCTTTCGACCCGGTACGCGACCGCTGGCGGGCCGCCATGCGCCTCGCCCTGGACCAGGCCGCCCTGGCCGGCCGGGGCGGGGACGTGCCCGTCGGCGCCGTCGTGCTGTCCGCGGACGGTACGACGGTGCTCGGGGCCGGTCACAACGAGCGCGAGGCGACCGGCGACCCGACCGCGCACGCGGAGGTGCTGGCGATCCGCCGGGCCGCCGCGAAGCTCGGCGAGTGGCGGCTGACGGGCTGCACGCTGGTCGTCACGCTGGAGCCGTGCACCATGTGCGCGGGCGCGCTGGTGCAGTCCCGGGTGGACCGGGTCGTCTACGGCGCCCGCGACGACAAGGCCGGTGCGGCCGGCTCCCTGTGGGACGTGATCCGCGACCGCCGCCTCAACCACCGCCCCGAGGTCATCGAAGGCGTCCTCGCCGACGAGTGCGCCGCCCTGCTCACGGACTTCTTCCGGAACCGATGAATACCGATTTCTGAGCACGGCCCCCCGTGCTGTAAGGTCTCCCTCGGTAGCGTGTCCGAGCGGCCGAAGGAGCTCGCCTCGAAAGCGAGTGTGGCGCAAGTCACCGAGGGTTCAAATCCCTCCGCTACCGCTTGTGAAGGGCCCCGTCGTAAGACGGGGCCCTTCGTGCTTGCGGGGGTTGATCGTTCGGGGAGGGTTGGCGGTTACACTCACCGCCGTCAACAGGGGGCCCGATTTGGGCGACAAGGGGCAGGGAGGCCGCGGTGGCGGTGAATTCGAAGAAGCTCGCCGTCTATGTGCTCGTGGTCTTCGTGCTCTATGTGATCATCACGGACCCGGCCAAGGCCGCCGACTATGTCCAGATAGGGTTCGAGGGCATATCGGACGCCGCCAAGGCGCTCGGCGACTTCGCGACGTGGATCGCCAACGGAGGAGACTCATGATCCGCCACCTCGTCCTGTTCAAGCTCAACGAGGGCGTCAAGCGCGACGACCCCCGCGTCGTGGCGGGCGAGGAGGCGTTCCGGGCGCTGCCGGGGAAGATCTCCGAGATCCGTTTCTGGGAGCTGGGCTGGAACCTCAGCGACCGCCCCATCGCCTACGACTTCGCGATCAACTCCGGCTTCGACGACGTGGACGCGCTGCGCCGGTACGTCGAGCACCCCGAGCACCAGGCGGGCGTGGCCCTGTGGAAGGAGTTCGCGACCTGGGTGATCGCGGACTACGAGTACTGAGCCGCCGTATCGCAGTCGGTCCTCAAGCCCTCCGCCGTTGCGGCGGAGGGCTTTTGCATGCCTTCGCACATGTTTGCTCATAGTCATCCCTCAACACGGTGTTATGCGGTGCTTGCACACAGTGCACATGTCTTGTGATGCTATGACCGCTTTTGACGGATGAGTTGATGGATCAAGAGGTGGAGTTGACCGTGCCGGCCAGTACTGCGCCTCTTCAGGAAGCAACCCCGGAAGCGATCACGGAAGCGATCACAGAAGCAATCCCGGAAGCGACCTCTGAAGCCGCCCCGCCCTCACCCCCCGAGCCCGCCCCGCGCAGTCGCGGTGCCGACACCCGCGCGCTCACCCAGGTGCTGTTCGCCCAGCTCAAACAGCTCCGGCCGGGTACGCCGGAGCACAACCGGGTGCGCGGGGCGCTGATCGAGGCGAATCTCCCGCTCGTGCGCTACGCGGCCGCCCGTTTCCGCTCCCGCAACGAGCCGATGGAGGACGTGGTCCAGGTCGGCACCATCGGTCTGATCAACGCCATCGACCGCTTCGACCCCGACCGCGGGGTGCAGTTCCCGACCTTCGCGATGCCCACGGTCGTCGGCGAGATCAAGCGGTACTTCCGGGACAACGTCCGCACCGTCCACGTACCGCGCCGGCTGCACGAGCTGTGGGTGCAGGTCAACAGCGCGACGGAGGACCTGACCACGGCCTTCGGGCGCTCCCCCAGCACCGCCGAGATCGCCGAGCGGCTGCGCATCAGCGAGGACGAGGTGCTGTCCTGCATCGAGGCGGGACGGTCGTACCACGCCACCTCGCTGGAGGCGGCCCAGGAGGGCGACGGGCTGCCCGGACTGCTGGACCGGCTCGGCTACGAGGACCCCGCGCTGGACGGCGTGGAGCACCGCGACCTGGTCCGGCATCTGCTGGTCCAACTCCCCGAGCGGGAACAGCGAATTCTGCTGCTGCGCTACTACAGCAACCTCACCCAGTCGCAGATCAGCGCCGAACTCGGCGTCTCCCAGATGCATGTATCGCGGCTACTCGCGCGTAGCTTCCAGCGGTTGCGGTCGGCGAACCGGATCGACGCCTGAGGGAGACGACGGGGAGACCCCGGGGAGACTCCCCGGAGTCCCACTCGAAAGACTGAGCGGTCTATCACCTGGGAGGGTGAATCGCTCACCTGCGCCGTTGCCGACATTTTCCTGTCGAAATAGCGTCAGACCCCTTGTTTCCAGGGCGGATTCGCGTCTTACATGTCGACATGTCACTACAGCGTGTTGCCGACATGTGACATTCTTCCGGAAGCGCGTTTGCCGTGGCTTCGGCTCCGGTATTCAGGTGAAGGCTGCGTTCTCCAGTGGGAGCGTTCGCCGCGACCGTCCCGCGACCCAAAGGGGGTGGCATGTCCGCAGACCAGGGCAGCTCGAAGGTGCTCACGCTCACCAAGAGCGAGGCTGCGCCCGCGCTCGACGACGACGTAACGGCCCTTGTCGAGGCCGAGGCCGAGCAGGCCCCGGCTCTCCCCACCTCCGGGGCGATCGACACCCGCACCCTGTCCCGCTCCCTGTTCCTGCGGCTCGCCGCGCTGGACGAGAACAGCCCCGAGCGTGCGTACGTCCGTGACACCCTGATCGAGCTGAACCTCCCGCTCGTCAGGTACGCCGCGGCCCGGTTCCGGTCCCGCAACGAGCCGATGGAGGACATCGTCCAGGTCGGCACGATCGGCCTGATCAAGGCGATCGACCGGTTCGACTGCGAACGGGGCGTGGAGTTCCCGACGTTCGCGATGCCGACCGTGGTCGGCGAGATCAAGCGGTTCTTCCGGGACACCTCGTGGTCGGTGCGCGTGCCGCGCCGGCTGCAGGAGCTGCGGCTGGCGCTGACCAAGGCCAGCGACGAGCTCTCCCAGAAGCTGGACCGCTCCCCGACGGTCACCGAACTCGCCGCGGTGCTGGGCGTGTCCGAGGAGGACGTGGTCGACGGCCTGGCGGTCGGCAACGCCTACACGGCCTCGTCCCTGGACTCCCCGGCCCCCGAGGACGACGGCGGCGAGGGCTCCCTGGCCGACCGGCTCGGCTACGAGGACACCGCGCTGGAGGGCGTGGAGTACCGCGAGTCCCTCAAGCCGCTGCTGGCCAAGCTCCCGCCGCGCGAGCGCCGGATCATCATGCTGCGGTTCTTCGCCAACATGACCCAGTCGCAGATCGGCGAGGAGGTCGGCATCTCCCAGATGCACGTCTCCCGGCTGCTGACCCGCACGCTGGCGCAGCTGCGCGAGGGCCTCATCTCCGACTGACCCCTTCCCTTCTGACGGAGCGTCAGCCACCATGGCGCGATGCTTCGGGCGACGGCATGGACACATGGCCGCCAGGGCGCCCTAATCGGCGCCTCGGCGGCCGTCGTGTGTTTGGGCGGCCTGCTGGCCGCGTGCGGGGGCTCCGGCGGCGGGGACGACGGCTATAGGGCCGTGGGAGCGCCGGGGGCCACGGCCCGTACGGCGGGGCCTACGGGGACGGTGACGCTGGTTCCGCTGGTCACGGCGGCTCCGGGCGCCCCTGCAGCGTCGAACTCGGCTTCCGGGGGCGGTACTTCGGCGGGGTCGACCGGCCGTACGAGCGGCGGCGCGAGGTCGGTGCCGTCGGGCGGGGGCGGCGCCAAGACCGGCGGCACGGGCGCGAGTTCGGCCCCTGTCGGCCGTACGACCTCCGCGGCCCCCAGCACGACCACCGCCACCCCCGGCAAGCCGTCCCCCGCCGACCTCTCCTGGTCCCAGCCGGAACGGGCGGAGGGTGAGCAGCGGTGGTGCGAGGAGGTGACCGTCCGGTTTCACAACTCCGGGGGCGCTCCCGTGCGTTCGGGCACCGTGACCCTCGGGACGCACATCATCGGGGCGCTCGGGGTCGACTGGGGGACCGTGGAGTCGCAGGAGGAGCTTCCGGCGCCGATCGGGGGCGGCGCGCGGAAGGAGCGGACCTGGACGGTGTGCGTCGACAGATTCTATGAGGGGTCTTTTCTGTTGGGCGCGCACATGGAGCACGACGTCACGGTGACGTACCTCGGAGGAGACCCGATCTTCATCTCTCACACGCGAGAGAAGAAGCGGTAACCGCCGGGGGCAGCACAGCCTCCGGATCACAGCGGCGCCGCCGGTGGAGGCAACCACCGAACGGCGCCTTGATCCAGACCCCTCGGTGACAGGGAACCAGGCCCATGCAGGACCGTACCCCCATTCAGCTACTCGCTCAGCGCCCGGCCAGCGTCCACGACACCCGCGCCGAGGCGGCCTCCAGCGCTGAAGAGCGCCTCGCGGTCGTCGAGCAGCAGTTGGCCGACGCTCTGGCGCGCGAGCAGGACGCACGGCTGATGCTGTTCCGCGCCCTGCGGCAGCTCGACACCGCGGTAAAAGGCGAACCGGCGATGCGACAGGAGCGTGTGAGGCGGGACGCGCACGCCCTGGCGGTCGCCTCGGGAATCGTGCCCGCCGACGACTACCGGCCGGAAGCCATCCAGGAGCGGCCCGCACTGCGGGTCGTCAACGGCGGCCTGTCGGCCGAGCGCGGCCGGGGTGCGCCTCGGGACCGTCACGGCCTGCACGCCGTCTGACGAGACAACCGTGCCGCCCGGCTCATCCTGCGTGAGTCCGGGCGGCGCAGTGCTGTCCCGTGGCGCGCGCCGGGCTCGGCTCGGTCGAGGGCGAGTTCGCCGCGGCGCACCTCGTCGGCAGGGTCGGGCGCGTCACGCTGCACGGCCTTGGCCTGCTGGACTGCTCGACCGGAAGAACCAACCACCCTCACGGCGCGTTCGTCGGAGCGCTGCTCGCGTCGGGCCTGCGGTTCGACCCGTTCCCCGGTCGTGCGCAGATCTGCGCACGTTTCCTCTGCTTTCCGTGACCGCGCCGCCTCGGAACCGTCATCCTTAGGCCGCCCCTTGTGCTGCGCCGCGGCGTAGTACCGCTCGTACTCCAGGGCCATCAGCGCGCGCTGCCCTGGGCTGAGCTGTCGGCGGGCCATGTTCTTCGACACGATCAGGTCGAGGATCATCGGCTCGGTGTAGCGCTTCGGCACGGCGAGGCCCCCGCCCATCTGCAAAGGGGGGTCAGACGGACGGGGGCCGGTGTGTGCGCCCGCCCGCCGGGACTCTTGCGGGAATCCCGGCGGGCAGGCTCGGCCCCTTCCCGCCGGGCTTGCGGTCCCAGCAGGAAGGGGGGTCTGTGCGGTTCGCGACCCTGACCCGGCGGTCGCCGTGGGGGTGCGTCAGTGCAGTGTCCACGCTGGCACCAGGGCGTGGACAGAGCCGGTCACGGCTGTTCTTCGTCCTCCGAGTGGCAGACGCACCCGCAGCGGCGTTGCAGCAGGATTCCGCTGCCGTGGGGCAGCGGGATGTCGTCGGTCCGGCGGCACTCCTCGTGCGCGGCGCCGTAGCCGGGCTCGCGGGCCAGCGTGCACTCCGGAGACAGAGGCGGAGCCTCGGCCGCGGTCACGGGCACTCGCCCCGCGAGCGCGCGTTGGCCACGGAGACGCCCTCACTCAGGGCCGCTCCAGCCGGGACCGGTTGCAGCCACTCAGGCCGCGCATCCCACTCGATGCCGCCCCCGATGGGGCGCAGCTGGATGTACGGGCCTACGCAGCCCGCGACCTTGCCGCACTTGTTCCTCTCGGTGTCCTCGACGGTGTCGCCGAGCCGGGGTTCGTAGGCGGCCGGCCTTTCGCCGTCCTGCTCTTCGCCGAGGGGCAAACGGTGTGTAGCGTTCACGGTGTTGGCGCTCCTTCGCAGCGTCGACCACGCCCCGGGACCGTTCGCGCGGTCGCCGGGGTCTTCGTGGTCTTCGACCGTAGGAGCGTCAAAGGAGAGGCAGGGGCACAGATTGTGCCCCTACGTCATGCGGCCAACATGCCGAGCTTCACCGCGAGTTCGGAGGCTCGACGACGCCGGGCCGGAACCTTCGCCTCGGCCTCCTCCAGCACAATGCGCTTGGCGTACCCGTTGTACTTGATCGTCTCGGGAGCGGCTTCGTGTGCCTTCTCCAGCGTGGCCAGGGCGACGTCAGGCTGTCCGTCGAGTTGGAAGCCGCGAGCCTCTTCGATGCGGTGCCGGGCCCTCCGCGGCCTTGAGGGGATGGTGACGGCGTCGGCGCGGGCGGCCTGGCGTACGGACTCGCCGCCCTGGTGCAGCTCGACGGCGACGGTGACCGCGTGCGCGCCCATGATGGCCCGGGAGAACGACGTCACCGGGTGGTAGTAGTCCTCCGGCAGCCGGTCGGCCATGGCTCGGGCCTGGTCCCAGTGCCGCCATGCCGTGCCCGTCTCCCCGCGTCGGGCTGCGGTGTAGCCGGCCTCGAAGGTGAGCGCGCCCGTGATGGCGAGGATGTCGTTCGAGGCGTCCGGCAACTGCGGTTCGAGGTACGCGAGAGTCTCGCGGTTCACCGCGTCTGCGGCGTCGAAGTGCGCCGGGCCAGCATCACGGTGTGCCTGCGCAGCAAGCCATGCGGCGACACCGATCGCATGCGGGTCCTCGGACTCCTGCGCGGCGATCAGCCCGCGCTCGGCGACGCGCCACAACAGGGCGGGATCCGGCTGGTATGCCACGAAGAACTGGCACAGGGAGTAGACCTCGGCGAGTACGGCCTGAGCTGCTCTGCGGTCCGTCCCGGTGTCGGCCTGCCGCACGGCGAGTTGAGCGTCACGGATCAGGTCCGGCAGCAGGGTGCCGATCACCTCGCGGTGATTCGGTGCGGAGTGTCGCGCCTTCCATGCCTGCGCGAGCCGCGCGTGAAGGTGAGTGGCCGGGGGCGCCTCGCGCTGCGTGGTGAGTGGGAAGGCGTCGACAGCGGTCTTGACCGCGGCGAGGCGCGGGTGGCCGGGGCCGGCGAACAGGTCGACGTGCGCAGACTGGTCGCCGGTCAGGTCCGCGAGGTCGCGGACGCGCAACAGCTCGGCGATGCGCAGGATCACTTCGAGCTTGGGCGTCTTGAGCCGCCCTGTCTCGATTCCCTTGACCCACGATCCGGACCTGCCGAGCAGCCCGCCGAGTTGCTCGCGGGTCATGCCCTTCCGGGTGCGAAGGATCTGGAGACGCTGGCCGAACACCAGCGGCTCGGCGTACGGGTCCGGGCTACCATCTGAAGGCGACACGGCCTTGCCCCTCTCTGAACAGCTCGACACTGTCAGGGTATGGGGCGAGGCCGCTTTCGCGTCAGGAGTCTTGCTGTGCGCCCGTCTCCGGGCCGTTCGGCGGCCCGCAGGCTTAACCCGCAGGCCACGTGTTCGCGCGCGAGACGGCCCCCGGCCCCCGCGCTACAGCAAGCCCTCGGGCACCGAGCAGCCGTCGGTGCCGCAGCGCGCGTGCTGCCACGTCTGATCTCCGCACGGCCGCGCCGCGGTGCGCAGTTGCTGGGCCCGCATCAAGGCACGTCCGCACCGGTAGCAGGGCGTCCCCGACTTCGGCGGAGGCAGAGCGCCGACCGCGCCCTGGCCGGAGCGGAGCCGGTTGCCCAGCTGCGCGCCGAGCCGCCGGTTGCACGACGCGTGCGGCAGCCGCGTGGCCCGCGTGCCGCCGAGGGCGCGCCTGCTCGTGGTCGGCGTCCAGGTCCTGCTCGGGGAACACCGGCTCCCCGCAAACCGCGCACGGCTCGCCCGGCATCAGCTCGGCGAGCAGGCGGGCACGCTGCTTCTGATGCTCGCCCCGGTGACCGAGCCGCGTCGTACGGCTCCCCTCGGGCGTCTTACGCGGCCGTCCCATGCCAGGAACCTCCCGAAAGAGGTGGAAAAACAACGGTAGTTGGGGGTTGGCACGAGTACGGGCCGTACGGGACGGCATTCCCGCAAGTGCAGGGCGTCGTCGTCGGGCTCGGGCAGGTGCACGCGTGCCGGTCCGTCGAGTGCAGCGGCGATGCTGTGCGCGGCGCGGTGGAGGAGTCGCGCGCGGTCTGTGCGCACGTCGTCGGCGTGCCGGCCGAGCACGCTGCGGGAGCTGTTGACCGCGGCCCGGTAGCGGTCGTAGGCCACCTCTCGTGGAGTGAAGGTGCTCACCGGACCTCCCTCGTTGCGGTCGACGCCTGGCGCGTACCGCTGGGCATGCACATCGAGACGCGGGACGTGTCCGTCCGGTGGCGCTGAGCCGCGCGGAGCGCTCCGGAACGGACCGCTTCGGCGCCTGCCACCTCGGCGCCCGCTACTGCCGCGCGGACTACTTCAGCGCGAGCCAGGCCACCGCCACGACGACCGCGATCGCGACGACGGCACCGACGATCAGGCCGATGCGGGGACCGGAGGAAGCGGCCGCCTGCTGCTGCCCCTGAGGGGCCTCGTCGACGAACGCGCGGAACATCTGCGTGCTGCCTGCGGGGTCGTAGTTGCCCTGGGGGCCCTGGGTGTTAGCCATGGCCCGAAACCCTAGCGAATCCGGGGTGCGCGCCCAAGCGCGGGGCCGGACCGGCGGCACCGGGAGCACCGGTTGCCCGCACCCGCCGCCACCTGGGTGTTTACGGTCGCAATACTTGCCTTTGCCAACTTTTGAGGCCCGGCACCCCCATTTTATTTGCCTGCAGCAACCAATGACTTTTATGGTTGCCCTAAGCAACAAAGCCGGGAGGTCCGATGGCCGAGCAGGGGCTCTACGAGGAGCTCGTGCGGCAGTTCAGCGCCTTCGGGGCCGTGAAACGGGAGCTGGGGCGGGCGCTGCCCGCGGACTGTCCGAGCGGGTCCGCGGCGGCGCTGACGCTGCTGGAACGCCACGGCGACATGCGGATGAGCAGGCTCGCGGAGCTGCTCGCCGTCGACATGTCGGTCACCAGCAGGCATGTCGCCCACCTCGCCGAGCGGGGCTGGATCGACCGCTCCCCCGACCCGTCCGACAAGCGCGGCCGCATCCTGCGCCTGACGCCCGCCGGCCGGGACCGGGTGCAGGAGCTGGCCCGGTGCACCACCCGGCTGCTGGCCGCCCGGCTGAGCGACTGGAGCGACGAGGACGTCGCCCGGCTCACCGAGCTGATGGCCCGGCTGCGCCGCTGCTTCGACGAGCAGTCCCACGCCCCCCGTACACCCGCGATCACCGCGCAGGACGCGATCACCGCGTAACAGCAGACCGCCCAAGACGCGTAACAGCAGACCGCACAAGAGAAGGAAGCCCATGGCAACGACCACACCCGACGGTGTGCGGGCTCAGGCCGAGCACGAAGGAGGCTCCGGCGACGCTCCCATGACGCACCGGCAGATCATGGAGGCGCTCTCCGGGCTGCTGCTCGGCATGTTCGCCGCCATCCTGTCCTCCACCATCGTCTCCAACGCCCTGCCCGAGATCATCACGGACCTCGGCGGCGGACAGAGCGCGTACACCTGGGTGGTGACGGCCGCGCTGCTGGCGATGACGGCGTCGACCCCGCTGTGGGGCAAGCTGGCCGACCTGGTCAGCAAGAAGGCCCTGGTCCAGATAGCCCTGGTCATCTACATCGTCGGCTCGGTGTTCGCCGGCGTCGCGCAGAACTCCGGGATGCTGATCGGCGCCCGGGTCGTACAGGGTCTCGGCGCGGGCGGTCTGACCGCGCTCGCCCAGATCATCATGGCCGCGATGATCTCCCCGCGGGAGCGCGGCCGCTACTCCGGCTACCTCGGCGCGACGTTCGCGGTCGCGACCGTCGGCGGTCCGCTGGTCGGCGGTGTCATCACCGACACCAGCTGGCTGGGCTGGCGCTGGTGCCTGTACGTGGGAATCCCGTTCGCGGTGTTCGCGCTGTTCGTCCTGCAGAAGACGCTGCACCTGCCGGAGAGCCGGCGCAAGGTCAAGGTCGACTGGGCCGGTGCCTTCTTCATCACCGCCGCCGTCAGCCTGCTGCTGATCTGGGTCACCTTCGCGGACGACAAGTACGCCTGGCTGTCCGGACAGACCTACGCCATGGTCGGCGGGGCGCTCGTGCTGACCTTGGTCTTCCTGTTCGTGGAGAGCAGGGCGGCCGAGCCGATCATCCCGCTGCGCCTGTTCCGCAACCGCACCATCACGCTGGCCTCGCTGGCATCCCTGCTGGTCGGTGTCGCGATGTTCGCGGGCACCGTGTTCTTCAGCCAGTACTTCCAGCTGGCCCGCGACATGTCGCCCACCATGTCCGGTGTCGCGACCATCCCGATGATCGCCGGTCTGTTCGTGTCGTCCACGGTCTCCGGCGCGATCATCACCCGGACCGGCAAGTGGAAGTCCTGGCTGGTCGTGGGCGGTGTGCTGGTCACGGCGGGGCTCGGCCTGCTCGGCACCATGCGCTACGACACCCCGTACTGGCACATCGCCGTCTACATGGGCCTGATGGGTCTCGGTGTCGGCATGATGATGCAGAACCTGGTGCTCTCCACGCAGAACCAGGTCGCCCCGCACGAACTCGGCGCCGCCAGCTCGGTGGTGACCTTCTTCCGGTCCCTCGGCGGAGCGATGGGCGTCTCGGCGCTCGGCTCCGTGATGACGACCCGGATCAGCCACTACGCCACCGACACCATCGGCACCCTCAGCCCCGAGGAGCAGGCCGCGGCCGGCAAGGCCATGGGCACCGGACAGCTCCCCGACATGGACGCCCTGCCCGGACCGATCCGCACCTGGCTGGAGAGCGCCTACGGACACGGCATCGCCGACATCTTCCTGTACGTCGCCCCGATCGCCTTCCTCGCCTTCCTGGTGACCCTGTTCATCAAGGAGGTCCCGCTGCGCACGACCGGCGCGCTGGCGCAGGCGCAGGCTCCGGGCGCGGAGAAGGAACCCGCCCTAGGCTGACGCCATGGCACCCAACATCGCGACCAACACCACCGTCTCCCTGGACGAGTTGCTCGACTTCGTACGGCCGCGTCACCGGGCGATCCTGCTGACGCGGCGGACGGACGGGAGCCCGCAGGGGTCGCCGCTGACGTGCGGGGTGGACGACTCGGGGCGGATCGTGGTCTCCACCTACCCCGAGCGGGCCAAGACGCGCAACGCCAAGCGGGACCCCCGGGTCAGCGTCATCGTGCTGAGCGACGACTGGAACGGTCCGTGGGTGCAGGTGGACGGCACCGCCGAGGTCATCGACACGCCGGACTCGGTGGAGCCGCTGGTGGAGTACTACCGGAACATCGCCGGGGAGCACCCGGACTGGGACGAGTACCGGGCGGCGATGGTCAAGCAGGGCAAGTCGATCATCCGGATCACACCGGAGCGGTGGGGGCCGGTGGCCACGGGCGGGTTCCCGGCGCGGCTCGTCGAGGGGGACTGAGACGCTCGTCGGGCCGCCGAGGGGGCTGTCGGGTCACTCCCGGCGGCCCCGCGCCACCATCGCCTCGATGCCGGCCACCAGCAGGTCCAGGGCGAAGACGAAGTCCCGCTCCAGCATGTCCGCCACGTTCTCCCCGCCCCGGGCCTCCATGATCTCCTTCGCCTCCTCGATCACCTGGGCCCCAACGGGGCTCTCGGTCACCGCCCGCACGGCACGCTCGTAGTAGGCGTCGGGGGTCATGCCCGTGCTGCGGGCGCGGGTGTAGAAGTGCCCCTCGACGGTGCCGAAGCCGTAGACGAACTGGAAGACGGCGGAGATCGCGCCGGTCATGCCCTCGGCGGGCAGCCCCGTCCTGCCCATGACGCGCTGCACGACCCGGGAGAAGGCCAGCGAGTTGGGGCCGATGTTGAGGTAGGTCCCGGCGAGTGGGGACATCCAGGGGTGGCGGACCAGCGTCGCGCGGTACTCGCCGGCCAGCGTGCGCAGTTGGTCGCGCCAGTCCTCGTCCGCCTCCGGGTCGGGCAGCCGCAGTTCGCCGTGGACGGAGTCCAGGGCGAGTTCGAGGAGGTCGTCCTTGGTGTCGACGTACCAGTAGACGGACATCGCGGTGACGTTCAGCTCGGCGGCCAGACGGCGCATGGAGAACTTGGCGAGGCCCTCCGCGTCCAGCAGGCGTACGGTCGCCTCGGTGATCCGCGCGCGGTCCAGCCCGGACGGCTGACCGCTCCCCTTGCCGCCCCGGCGCGTCCTGTCCTCCAGCCAGACACTGGCCCGCCGTTCGGCTGCCTTACCCATGGCGCACCTTCCTCGACTCAACCACGCGGGTCACGCTGGACGCCCCGAAGAGGGCGCGGGGAACTGCGTGACCAGCACCATGGTGCCCGCAGTCGCCCGCCCACCGTACGCCGCCCTGTCAGGCCTTCTCTGCCCTCTCCGCCCGCCGCAGCAACGCCCCGGCGACCAGTCCGCCGAGCAGGACGCCCAACGAGCCCACCAGCAGGCTCGTCTGCAGCCCGGAGGAGAACGCGTCCGTCACCCGCTGCCGCTCCTCGGCCGGCCCGGCGGCCGCCAGCGCCGCCGGCAGGGAGGCCGCGGCCACCGGAACCAGCGCCGCGAACCGCGAGTTGAGCAGCGCGCCGAGCACGGCGACCCCGAGACCGGTGCCGAACTCGGCCACGGTGCCGTTGATGCCGCCGCCGACGCCCGCCTTCTCGGGCGGGATCGCGCTCATGATGGCGTGCGACATCGCGGGGCTCGCCACGGCCGCGCCGGTGCCGATGAGGACCAGGCCCAGGAACGTACCGCCGTAGCCGCCGGAGTCGACCACCGCGATGGAGGCGAGCCCGGCCGCCATCACCGCCATGCCGAGCCCGATGGCGAGCGGGGTGCCCAGCCGGGCCGCGCACTTGGCCGCCACACCGCTGAAGTTCAGCGCCACGATCATCAGGGCCAGCGGTGCGGTCCGCAGACCGGCCTCCAGGGGCTCGTAGCCGAGCACGAACTGCATGTGCTGGGTGAGCAGGAAGAGCGAGCCGCCCATGCCGAAGGTGATCAGCACACCGCCCGAGACCGCGCCGGTGAAGCGGCGGTCGCGGAAGAAGTGCATGTCGATCATCGGGTACGGGATACGGCTCTCCCAGTACGCGAAGGCGGCCAGCACCGTGAGCGCGACGGCCGCCGTGGCCAGGACCCGGGCCGACAGCCAGCCGTGCTCCGGGCCGGAGATGATCGCGTAGACCAGGGAGGCCATGCCGATCGTGGAGAGGACGGCGCCGAGCAGGTCGGGGCGGTCGCCCTGGGGGTTCTTGGACTCCGGGACGAGCAGGACGACCGCGACCAGGGCGAGCGCGGCGACCGGGATGTTGATCAGGAAGATCGCGCCCCACCAGAAGTGGTCCAGCATGAAGCCGCCCAGGAGGGGGCCGGCGGCGAAGCCGAGGGAGTTCACGGCGGCCCAGATGCCGATCGCCCTCGGCTGCTCCTCGGGCGTGAAGATCTGGATCGCCACCGCCAGCACGGTCGTCATCAGCAGCGCGCCGCCGACGCCCATCCCGGCGCGGGCGGCAATCAACTGGCCCGTGGTGTCCGCCAGTCCGGCCACCAGCGAACCGGTGCCGAACAGGGCGAGGCCGATGGCCAGCATCTTCTTGCGGCCGATGGGGGTCCCCCCGCGCCCTTCAGGCGTGGGGGAGGTCGGCGGCGCTGCCCGCGGTGAGCAGCAGGCCCGACTGGACGAGTGAGTAGGCGTTGATCATCCACTGGATGTCGGAGGTGCTCGCGCCCAGCTCCCGGGTGAGCGAGGGGATGGCCACGTTCAGGACGGTGTTGTCCAGCACCACGGTCAGCACCGCGAGGCACAGGACGCCGAGGATCAGCCAGCGTTGCGGGTGGCCGCCCCGCGGCGGCTGGGGCTGCGGCGGGGCGGCCTGGGGGTGTTCCGGTGAGGACGTCGACATGTTGTACACCGTAGAGCGGTTCCTGTACGGCGTACAAGATGATTACCCCGACGTCAGGTCGTAGAAGGTGGTGCCGTCGACCGTCACCGCCTCGAAGTTCTCCTCGACCCACGCGCTGATCTGCGAGGATGTACCGTTGGCGGCGCCGCCCATGCCGCCGCCTGAGCCGCTCGCGATGAAGTAGTGGATCTTGCCGTCGGCCACGTACTCCTTGAACTCGGCCAGCGTCGGGGACGGGTCGGTGCCGTTGAAGCCGCCGATCGCCATCACGGGCTCGCCGGTGGAGAGCTGGTAGCTCGCGGCGTTCTGGGCGCCGATCGCGGCGGCCGCCCAGGTGTAGTCCCCGGCGTCCTTCTCCAGGAGAGCCTGCGCCTCGTCGGAGACCGAGGCGCCGTTGAGCAGGCCGCCCATGCCGCCACCGCCACCGCCGCCGGGCATTCCGCCGTCGCCGTTCTGCCGGTTCCCCTGCTGGTTGCCCGGCTGGTTCCCTTGCTGGCCCGGCATGGTCCCGCCGCCCGGGAAGCCGCCGTTGCCGCCGTTGCCGCCATTGCCACCGGTCGGCGGCTGGCCCATGCCACCGCCCTGCTGACCCTGGCCCTGGCCCTGCTGCCCCTGGCCCTGATTCCCCTGCTGCCCGGGGAAGCCCCCACCGGGACCACCCCCGCCGGGGCCCCCGCCCCCGGGGCCGCCGCCCCGTCCGCCCTGCACCGTCGGACCCGCGGTGACGATCGAGCCGGAGTGGCCCTCGTTCACCGTCGTGAGGGTGTACGCCGTCGGCCCGGCCAGTGCCGCCACGAGCCCCAGGCCCGCGACGCCGAGGGCGAGCTGACGCCCGAGTCGGCTCACGAAGACCAGCCCGAGGGCCGCCGCCAGGCCGCCCACCAGGACCAGCCACTTCAGCCAGGGCAGGTAGTCCGAGGACCGGTTGAGCAGCACGTACCCCCAGCCCGCCGTGGCCGTCATGGCGCCTGCCAGGGTGAGCGAGGCCCAGGCCTTCTCCCGCCGCTCCCACAGCAGCACCGAGCCCATGCCGACGAGCGGGGCGACGTAGGGCGCGAGGGCGACGGTGTAGTACTCGTGGAAGATGCCCTGCATGTAGCTGAAGACCAGCATGGTGACGATCAGCGAGCCGCCCCAGACGAGGAACGAGCCGCGCGTCACCGAGGTCCGCTTCGCCTTGCGGGTCGCCACCAGGGCCGCGACCAGCAGGATCAGCGCGGCCGGGATCAGCCAGGAGATCTGGCCGCCGATGTTCGAGGCGAACAGCCGGTCCCAGCCGGTCTCGCCCCAGTTGCCGCCGCCGTTTCCGCCACCGCCGCCGACGCTGCCGGTCTCCTCGCCGTTGAGGCGGCCCAGGCCGTTGTAGCCGAAGGTCAGTTCCAGGAAGGAGTTGTTCTGGGAGCCGCCGATGTAGGGGCGCGAGGAGGCGGGCCACAGTTCGACGATGGCGACCCACCAGCCGCCGCTGACCACGATCGCGGCGAGGCCCGCGGCCAGCTGTCCGATCCGCTTCTTCACGGAGACCGGCGCGCAGACGCCGTGGACGAGCGCGAGCGGGGGCAGGATCAGGAAGGCCTGGAGGGTCTTGGCGAGGAAGGCGAAGCCGATGGCCGCTCCGGCCCACAGCAGCCACTTGGTGCGGCCGTCCTCCAGGGCGCGGATGACGAAGTAGCAGGCCACCGCCATCAGCAGGGCCAGCATCGTGTCCGGGTTGTTGAACCGGAACATCAGCGCCGCGACCGGGGTGAGCGCGAGCACCGCGCCCGAGATCAGACCGGCGGCGGGGCTGAACCGGCGGCGGACGGCCGCGTACACGACGGCGACCGTGCCGACGCCCATCAGGACCTCGGGGACCATGATCGCCCAGGAGTTCAGGCCGAAGAGCCGCACCGACAGGGCCATCGGCCACAGTGAGGCCGGGGGCTTGTCGACGGTGATGGCGTTGGCCGCGTCCAGCGAGCCGAAGAAGAACGCCTTCCAGGACTCGCTGCCCGCCTGGACGGCCGCGGAGTAGAAGGAGTTGGCGTAGCCGGAGGCGCTGAGGTTGTAGAGGTAGAGGACGGCCGTGGCGAGCAGCAGGCCGAGGAAGGCGGGGCGGACCCAGCGCGGGTCGGCGGGGCGGCCGGGTGGGGCGGTGGTGTCCGGGGCCACCGGAGGGGCCGTCGGCGGCTCGGGTACCGCCGTACTCGTAGGAATGACGGTCATCGGTGGTCCCCCAGGTGCGAGTAGGTGGGCAGTGGTGCCGTGGCGGCCGGCTCCTCGCGACGGTCCGGGAAGACCCACACCCGGAACAGCAGGAAGCGCAGCACGGTCGCGGCGAGGTTGGCGGCGATCAGGACCGCCAGTTCGGTGGAGTGCGCGGGCTCGGCGCTGGCCACGTTCAGGGCGGCCAGCGAGCCGCTGGTCAGGGCCAGGCCGATGGCGAACACCACCAGCCCCTGGGCCTGGTGGCGGACGGCGCCGGCGCCGCCCCGCACGCCGAAGGTCAGGCGTCGGTTGGCGGCCGTGTTGGCGACGGCCGAGACCAGCAGGGCGAGGGCGTTGGCCACCTGCGAGCCGGTGAACTGCCGGAAGCCGGTGTAGAGCAGCAGGTAGAACAGGGTCGACAGGGCGCCGACCGCGCAGAAGCCGAGGAGCTGGCGGGCCAGTCCCTTGGGTACGTCCTTGATGCCGCGGTCGCGGGGGTCGTCGCCGAAGGGGCGGGCGAGCCGGTCCAGCGGCAGCGATCCGGTGGCCAGGGCCCTGCCGACCCGCCAGACGCCCTTGAGGTCCTCGGTGGCCGTCCGCACGATGTGCACGGTGGAGTCGGGGTCGTCGACCCAGTCGACCGGCACCTCGTGGATGCGCAGCCCGGCCCGCTCGGCGAGCACCAGCATCTCGGTGTCGAAGAACCAGCCGGTGTCCTCCACCAGCGGCAGCAGCACCTGGGCCACGTCACGCCGTATCGCCTTGAACCCGCACTGGGCGTCGGAGAACCGGGCCTGGAGCGAGCCGCGCAGGATGAGGTTGTAGGTGCGGCTGACGAACTCCCGCTTCGGGCCGCGCACCACGCGCGAGGAGCGGGCCAGCCGGGAGCCGATCGCCAGGTCGGAGTGGCCCGAGATCAGCGGGGCCACCAGCGGCAGCAGCGCGTTGAGGTCGGTGGACAGGTCCACGTCCATGTAGGCCAGGACGGGGGCGTTGGACGTGGACCAGACGGTGCGCAGGGCGCGTCCGCGGCCCTTCTGCTCCAGCCGCACGGCCCGTACCTCGGGGAGCCACTGCTCCAGCTGCCGGGACAGGTACGGGGTGGTGTCCGTGGAGGCGTTGTCCGCGATGGTGATGCGGAAGGCGTAGGGGAAGGTGCGGCTGAGGTGTTCGTGCAGTCTCAGCACGCACCGTTGGAGGTCCTTCTCCTCGTTGTAGACGGGGATCACTACGTCCAGAACAGGCGTACCGGCGTCTCCGGCCGGGAGGTGCTCCCGCGCCGGCAGGGTGCCGGGAGAAGAGTCGGTTCGCATGGGAACGACTCTGGTCAGGCGCCCTGTTCCACCCGTGTGGTCAAGCTGTGCTGTGCCTGTGAGTACGGTTGCCAGTTCATGTCGGGGCGCGTGGGCGCGGGCAGATGGACCGTGAACACGGTCCGCCCGGGCACGCTGTCCACGGTCACGGCGCCGCCGTGCGCGGCCGCCACGGCCTGCACGATGGCCAGGCCCAGACCGGTGGAGCCGGAGGCGCGCGAGCGCGAGGTGTCGCCGCGCGCGAACCGTTCGAAGACGTGCGGCAGCAGATCCGGCGGGATGCCGGGGCCGTTGTCCTCCACGTCCACGCACATCCATGTGCCCTGCCGCCGCACCCGCGCGGTGACGGTCGTGCCCGGCGGGGTGTGCTTGCGGGCGTTGCCCAGCAGGTTGACCAGCACCTGCTGGATACGGGCCGCGTCCGCCGTCACCAGGGCCGGTTCGTCGGGCAGGTCGAGCCGCCAGTTGTGGTCCATGCCGGCCGCGCGGGAGTCGCTGACGGTGTCCACGACCAGCGGGACGAGGTCGGTCTGCTCGAACTGCAGCGGCCGTCCCGCGTCGAGCCGGGCGAGCAGCAGCATGTCCTCCACGAGCAGGGTCATCCGGCCGGCCTCGGACTCGATACGGCCGAGGGCGTGCCGGGTGTCGGGGCCGATCTGTTCCCTGCCGCGTCTGGTGAGTTCGGCGTAGCCGCGGATGGAGGCGAGCGGGGTGCGCAGCTCGTGGCTGGCGTCGGCCACGAACTGCCGTACCCGGGTCTCGCTCTGCTGGCGGGCGTGCAGGGCGCCGTGGACGTGGTCCAGCATGCGGTTCAGGGCGGCGCCGACCCGGCCGACCTCGGTGTGCGGGTCGCACTCGGACTCCGGGACCCGCTCGTTGAGGTTCACCTCGCCGCTGTGCAGCGGGAGTTCGGAGACCCGGGTGGCGGTGGCGGCGACCTTGCGCAGCGGGCGGGTGGCGACGCCGACGATGACCGTCCCGGCGAGGGAGGCGGCGATGAGGCCGGCCGCGGTGACGCTGATCTCGATGAGGATCAGCGTGTTGAGGGTGCTGGTGACTTCCTCGGTGGGCACGGCGACGTAGTAACTGCCGTTGGCGCCCGTCTTGTACGTGACCCGGTACTCGCCGAGGCTGCCGAGGTCGACGGTGTGCTTGCCGAGGTCGCGGGGCACGGCGGCGAGGGCCAGTTTCTGGCTGTCGTCCAGGTCATCGGCGACCATGCCGCTGAAGTCGGTGCTGGAGTCGTCCTTCTTGCCGACCTTGGCCGCGGTGATGGCGCCGCCCTCCACCTCGGCGACGACCGTGCCCTCGGGCTGGGGGCCGCGGGTGACGAAGTCGGCGAGGGTGAAGGGGTCGCTCTTGGTGACCGCGTTCTCCCGGCCGGGGTCGCCGCCCGGGGGCGCGCCGAAACCGGCCGCGCGTCCGGCGACCTCGCTGAGCCGGTCGTCGAGCTGCTCGTACAGGTGCGAGCGCAGCGCCAGGGTGGTGACCGTGCCGATCACCGCGCAGACCACGGCGATCAGCACCACGGAGGCGACGACGAGCCGCGTCCGCAGGGTCGCTCGCCTCCGCCGCGGACGCGTCCGTCGCCGTCCGCTCATGACGCGGCGGGCTTGATCAGGTAACCGGCGCCGCGCCGGGTGTGGATCATGGGCTCGCGCCCGGCGTCGATCTTGCGGCGCAGGTAGGAGATGTACAGCTCGACCACGTTGGCCTGGCCGCCGAAGTCGTAGGACCAGACCCGGTCGAGGATCTGCGCCTTGCTGAGCACGCGCCGCGGGTTGCGCATCAGGAAGCGCAGCAGCTCGAACTCGGTGGCGGTGAGGTGGATGGAGTCGCCGCCCCGGGTGACCTCGTGGCTGTCCTCGTCGAGGGTGAGGTCACCGACGACGAGCACCGAGTCGGAGCGGCGGTCGGCGGCGCCGGAGCGGCGGATCAGCCCGCGCAGCCGCGCGACGACCTCCTCCAGGCTGAACGGCTTGGTCACGTAGTCGTCGCCGCCCGCGGTGAGCCCGGCGATACGGTCCTCGACCGCGTCTTTGGCGGTGAGGAAGAGGACGGGCACGTCGGGCAGTTCGCGCCGCAGCCGGCCGAGGACGGCCAGTCCGTCCATGTCGGGCAGCATCATGTCGAGGACGACGGCGTCGGGCCGGAACTCGCGCGCGGTCCGTACGGCACCCGAGCCGTCGCCGGCGCTGCGGATCTGCCAGCCCTCGTAGCGCAGGGCCATGGACAGCAACTCGGTGATCGACTGCTCGTCGTCCACCACAAGCACTCGGACGGGGCTCCCGTCCGGCCTCAGCAGTTCGGTGCGCCCCTGGGGCGAGGTCGTGGTCATGGCGGCCACTGTGTCGGGGCCCTCTGAGAACACGCTTTCTACAACCTGTGATTTTCCTGAGAAATTCACAGGGACTCTTAGGAACTGGCCGTGGGGCCCTCAACGGCCGCGCGTGTCAGAACAGTCCGTCCTGGGCGGCCGGGGTGGCGGTCCTGAACGGCCGTAGGGGCAGGGCGCGGTGGCCGGGGTGGCCGCCGGGGTGGCCGCCGGGGTGGCCGGGGTGGCCGGGGTGGCCGCCGTGGTGGCCATCGCCGACGGGGACCAGCCCCCACCCTCTCATCAGCCGGGTGTCGAGTACGACGACACCGGTGGCGGTACGCAGATGCAGATCCGGACCGGCCGCGGCGACCAGCGTCCCGGTGAGGGCGCCGCCCGCGACCAGCTCGGTCACCTCACCGACAGCGGGCGGGAGTTGGGCGAGGCCGAAGGCGGGCACGTGGTCGACGGGGGCGCAGGGGGCGGGGGTCAGCGACTCGGGCCAGCCGGGCAGGGCCCGGGCGCGGGCGTGCAGTTCCTCGACCTCGCGGGCCCGCTCGGACGCGGTGGCGGGCAGCGCGGAGCGTGCGGCTCGCTTGTCGGCGTACGGGATGCGGTCCGGGACGCGGAGTGCGGCGCGGAGCAGTTCCTCGGTGCGCCGGGCGGCCATCAGGGGCCCGGTGCCGAGCCAGGTGAAACAGACGGCGCCCTGTTCCAGCAGGCGGGCGGGGCCCCGCTCCTCGGCGGTGATGCCGACCTTGACCATGCCGGGCCCGAACCAGGCCAGATAGACGCGGTACGGTCGCGGATCGTCGGCGAGCGTGTCCGCGGCGACGGAGTGCGCGCGGTCCAGGCGGGCGCACTCCTCGCAGCGCGCGCCCGTACTACGCCCCGAGACGACCGCGCGCACCGGGCAGGCGTGCCCCCGAGCCCCCACGCAGGTCCGGGACATTTCCTCTTCGACCGCGAAGGCCACCCGCTTCCCCCAGGTCAGCGCGGTGCGCCGCCCGCCTTCCCAGCCCAGCTCGGGACCGCCCGCCGCCCAGCGCAGCCCCGAGCACTTCCATGTCTGTGCCATCAGGTCGAGCGTAGGCGCCGCCACTGACATCGATGCCGATACTCAGGTTCCGGTGGTCGTGGCTCATTCGGCGACGGCGTGTTGTACGACTCACTCGGCGGCGGCGAGCTGTACGGCTTCTTCGTCGGAGACGTCGGTGACGGCAAGCGCTTCCGACCTCCGTCGCCCCCGCCCCCGCCCTGCCAGTCGGCAACCGAGGCACTCCGGGTGCCCCGAGCGGGCCTGCGGATCACGGACCCCCATGGGCCACTGCTCCCGGGCCCGAGGCCCGGACCCCTTCCCCCACCCCGCCAGATGCAGAGCCCAGGTGACGAGCAGGGCCAGCAGGCAGATGCCGAGGCCGCCGCCGATGACGAGCGGGGACACCAGACACACCCCCGCCCCGGCCACCGAACCGCCCACCGTCGCGATCGCGGTGCCGGTCCACCCCGCGACCGTGTGCCCCTCGTCGTACTGTGCGCTCACAGGCCATGCCCCCTCAGGAACGAGAATGTCTCTCACTTCCTAAGGAATTTATCACCGAAACCTCTCACGAAGTGAGGTAACTGCACCACATGCACGCCAAGCCGCGCCGCCCCGCCGCCACCCCCGCCCAGGCACTGGAGGCGATGGACTCCCTCATCGCGGCCCATCTGCTCGGCCAGCAGGAGATGGCCCAGCGGCTGGGCCTGAACATCACCGACCTGCTCTGTTTCGGCTGCGTCCTGAAGGCGGGCGAGAACCTGCTCAGCGCGGGCGACCTCGCCGAGCACGCCCACGTCACCACCGGCGCGATGACCGGCATCCTCAACCGCCTGGAGCGCGCCGGCTACATCACCCGCGTCGCCGACCCGACCGACCGCCGCCGGGTGCGCGTGGCGGCGGTACCGGGCGCGGTCACGCGCGTGGAGGCGCTGTACGGCCCGTACTACGGCCGCCTGATGGAACTGTTCGCCGACTACTCGCCGGACGAGATCGCGGTACTGACGGACTGGTTCACACGGACGACGGGACTGGCGCAGGGGTACATCGACGAACTCCGCGAGGGCGACGCCTGAGCGACTCTCACCGCCGCTGCTTGCCGTCCTGGGCGTCGTAGGCGATCCGGGCCTGCTCGACGCGCGGCAGGTTGACCGACCACTCGGACAGGGCGGCGAAGAGGGGGGCGAGACTCCGCCCCAGCTCGCTGATCTCGTACTCCACACGCGGGGGCACCTCGGGGTAGTACGTCCGTACGACCAGCCCGTCCCGCTCCAACTGCCGCAGCCGCTGCGTCAGCACCTTCGGCGTGATCGTGGAGATCCGCCGCTCCAGCTCGACGAAACGCTGGGTGCCGTATTCGTGCAGGGCCCAGAGGATCGGCGTGGTCCAGCGGCTGAAGACGATGTCGACGACGGGTGCGATGGGACAGGCATTCTCGGGTGCGACTTCACTCCTGCTGACTGTGGCCTCGATCACATCTGCTCCTTCTCCCATTACTTTCCTCTAGGTACCTACTTGCCTCTCAAAAGTACCGTTCCTGAGCAGGAAGTTGACGAGATCTCAGAACGGAGTACGACGATGATCGTGGTGACCGGAGCGACGGGCAATGTGGGACAGCCGCTGGTGCGGGCACTGGTGGAGGCGGGGGAGTCGGTGACGGCGGTGTCGAGGCGCCCCCCGGCCGACGGCGCCCTGCCGGCTACGGTCCGCCACCACCAGGCGGACCTGGCGGCGCCCGAAACCCTGGAACCGGCCCTGACCGGGGCCAAGGCCCTCTTCCTCCTGACCTCGGGGGAGTTCCTGGGCGCGGGCGGTGACCTGGGACCGGTGCTGACGGCCGCGCGGACGGCCGGCGTGAACCGGGTGGTGCTGCTCTCCTCGCAGGGCGTGGGCACGGGCCACCTGCCGCCGACGCTGGAGGACGCGGTCAAGGGAGCGGGCATGCACTGGACGCTGCTGCGCCCCGCGGGCTTCCACTCCAACACCTTCCAGTGGGCGGAGTCGGTCCGTGCTCGCCGCGAAGCGGCGGCGCCCTTCGGCGACGTGGCCCTGCCGACGGTGGACCCGGCGGACATAGCGGAGGCGGCGGCGAGGGTGCTGCGCGAGCGGGGCCACGAGGGGAAGGTGTACGACCTGACGGGCCCGGCGCCCATCACCCCGCGCGAGCAAGTGGCGGCGCTGCAGGAGGTATTGGGGGAGCCGGTGCGCTTCGTGGAACTTTCCCGGTCTGAGGCGCGGGACGGGATGGTGCGTTTCATGCCGGAGCCGGTGGTGGAGACGACGCTGGACATGCTGGGCACGCCGCCGGAGGCACTGCGCCGGGTGAGCCCGGACACGGAGGCGCTGCTGGGGCGTCGGCCGCGGGCGTACGGAGAGTGGGCGGCGCGGTACGTGGGGGCGTTCAAGTAGGGGCGGTTGGCCGGCCCCCCTCGCATGGTGGGGCTGGCACCACCCCCGATCGGGGAGCGTGCCACCTCGTACGGGACGGCGGAGAACGGGATCGTTGGACGCGGCTGATCAAAGCCACGTCCGCACAACTCCCCGCTCCTTCCCGGAAGGAACTCCCATGACCTCGCCGCTCGCGTCCTTCGCCCGGTTCGTGGTGTGCGGCGGCGGGGTGGGCCTGGCCTCCGGAGCGACGGTGCCCCTGCTGGCGACGACGATGCCGTGGGCGCTGGCCAACGCCCTGATCACGGTGGCGTCCACGCTCCTCTGCACGGAGCTGCACGCCCTGTTCACCTTCACGACGGGCAACCGCCCGGGGCTGCGCCGGCACCTCCAGTCCGGGGGCTCGGCGGCGGTGGCGTACGGAGTGACGTCAGCGGCGATCCTGCTCCTGCACACACTGCACCCGTCCCCGTCCCTGCTCTGGGAACAGACGGTGTACTTGACGGCGTCGGGGGCCGCGGGGGTGGGCCGCTTCCTGGTCCTGCGCCTGTGCGTGTTCGGGACCGCCGGGGGCGATCAGCGCCCTGCGCGCCGCGCGTTCCTGAGCGCGGACAGCAGGAGCAGCACTCCGGCCACGACGCTGAAGCCGAGCCCAATGCTCGTGAAGAGCATGACCGTCTCGAACGAGGCGTCGGCGATGCGGGGCAGGCTGTTGGCAAGCACCATGGCGTAGATGGCCAGCACCCCGCAGGCCTGAAGCCGCACCCCGCCCCGCTGCCCGCGCAACCACGGCGGAGTCCACCCGGCCAGCATCGCCACGGGCAACGGCACCATCAGTACTGTCGCCACGCCCAGCGCGATCAAGTGATAGATCGGATTGCCGTTCACCTTGCCCCCTCGTAAGCGAGCACCACCCTAGGTCAGGACGCTGTCGGGGGCACCCACGGTCGGTGCCGCTGAGCACCGGACTTCGCCGTCACGCGGCGTGAGTGCCGGGCTCGGCTTGCCGTAGGGGCAGGAACATCTGACCGAGGAACGCGACTTGGCTCGAATCACAGAACGGCCACTACTCCCGCACACTCTCCACACATGCCCCGTCTCAGGAATACGGTCACCCCACCCGAGCATCCTGGGGGCCGTATGACCAACCCGTACAACACACCCATACCTCCGGCACCACGCGGGCCCGACTCACGTCCACTGCACAAGCGCGTCCTCGTATGGGTCGGCGGCACGGCCCTGCTCCTGACGGGCACGCTGATCGGCTCCGCGAACGGGGACGACGGGCAGCAGCCGGTGGAGGCCAAGCCCAGACCCACGACGACGATCACGGCGACCGTCACGGCCACCCCGGAACCCGGCCCCACGGTCACGGAGACCGTCAAGCCCAAGGCGAAGCCCGCCCCCACGGTCACCGTCACCAAGACGACCACCGCCAGGGCCGCCGACACCGGCAGCGGCAGCAGTTCCGCCCAGGACTCGACCGGCACCTGCTCCATCCGCTCCAACGCCGGAAACTGCTACTCAGCGGGCCAGTTCTGCCGCAACAGCGACCACGGCGCCACGACTACGACGGCCAGCGGCGCGGCGATCAAGTGCGTGTACAGCTCGAACGCGTGGCGGTGGACGTACAGCTGAGGGAACGGGCAACACGCCTCCGCGAACCACCTCACCCCCATCGCGTTCATGACCGTCGGCGCATTCGCCGTGGTCGCGTTGTGGGGCGCCTATCGGGGAAAGCAACTGGTCTGGAAGACACAGATCGTGCTTATGCCGGTGACGATCGGCGTCGCAGCTCTCTGTCACGCCCCACACCCAACGTGCACGCTGGAACAGGCCGGAGGAGGCCGCCGGGGACCCGCCCACAGCGCAAGAGGCCCCGGGTCTCGCCGGGGCCTCTCACTGTGCGCGGCGGCGGCCTGCCGCAAACGACTACTGCGTATCCAGCCGAGCGCTCAGCTCCGTGACAAGGTGGTAGCCCCCGGCAAGATCCATGTCGGTCCGCTCCCTGAGCAGCTTGATCGCGGAGTCACGGTGCCCGCCGTTGAGCAGATCAGTCATCTCGGCGACCAGTGCGGCATCGAGTTGCCGTAGGGCATCAAGCGCCTCGCCGTAGGTGGTGGGCAATGTGTGGCCCTGAGTGAGCAGGTCCAGTGCCACTGGGGCAGTGGCCAGACCGAGGCCCGACTCCTTGCGCAGCCGCCGGATGGCTTTGGCGGTGCGCCCTTCACCAGCCAGCGCTTTCGCCTCGTTCTGCGCTTCCTGCTCGATGGGCGTGATCAGTGCCGTCGTACGTGCCTTGGTGCTCGTCATTACGCTCCAGCACTCCCCATCACTTGCAGTTCCTCTTGATCCCGTCGATACCGAGGACCACCGAGGCAAGGCCACCGAGCGTGGCACCCAGTTCGCTGATCTTCTCCTCACCCTTGGCGACGCGGATCAGGAGGTAGGCGGCTTCCTTCACGGAACCGACCTTCTTGATGAACGCCTTCAACTTGAGGATCTTCGCCACGGGGACCGCGCCGCCGGCAATGGCAGCCGTGATGGAGCCCACGCACTTCGTAGTCTGCCACCAACCACGAACCCCCCGATTCGTTCCGGCAAGGTGCTCGTCCAGATAAGCCTGGACCGCAGCCTCTCCTTGCTGCTCCACGCTGGCAGGCATCTCGTCGATTACCTTCAGCATGGCGAGAAGCTTCTGCCCTTCGGGCGACGCCAACTCCTCCGCGGCAGTCATGGGCTTGTCGGCAGCGACAACCGCCGAACCGGCCGTGGTGCCTTGGTCGGCAGCCACAGCAGCCTGGCTGAGACCCGTGCCCAGGATCGCGGCTGCGGTTATCGCAGCGGTGGCAGCAGTCAGTCTCTTGAACTTCAAGGTGTTCCCCTCTTTGGTCTTACGTCCAGCTGGTCACCACTGGACGTGCCGCAGCACCTCCCCTGGTCATTGGGGGGCTGCGGCACGCATGTGATCATCAAGCGCCCGATTGGGGCGGAGCAAGACATTTGAGGAACAACTGAGGGACGGCACGTACAACCCTCCACCAAAGCCAGGGGCCCCGTGGATTGCTCCACGGGGCCTCTGATCTGCTGTGCACTCGGCAGGATTCGAACCCAACGGTTCCCAGCGAACCTTGCTTGCCGGGGCCGGTCGCTGTGGTTGCTGTACTTCGCTGCTGTACAGCAACGGTCCGGTCTGCCTTCGGCAGCGACCTCCGGCGCCGGTCTATGAAACGCCCCGGCCCGCCGCGCAGTTACTAGATCACTCCGTCCCATCGTCGGGCCCGCCGCCCTGCCCGCCCTCCGACACCCGTGCGATCGGGGCGTGCTGCGAGTCCTACGCGTCCCGCCGCGTGGTTCAGGCTGCCCGTGATGCCCTGCGGGCGGCTCTGACGCACGCGGTCTCCGAGGAGCTGATCGCCAAGAACGTCGCTTCGCTGGTGAAGGTGCCCAAGCCTCGGCGTCGCCGAATCAAGCCCTGGTCTGTCGCGGAGACAAGTCAGTTCCTGACCGACGCCGCCGCACGCGACGATCACCTCTTCGCCGCCTGGGTCCTGGTGCTCTGCCTCGGCCTGCGGCGCGGTGAGGTCCTGGGATTGACGTGGAAGTCCGTCGACTTCGAGCGGGGCGAGCTGTACGTCGACCACCAGATCCAGCGGGCCGGGCGTCAGATCCTGCACCGGGAGACCAAGACCGAGGAGTCCGACGACTTCCTTCCTCTGCCGGCACTCTGCCTCAAGGCTCTACGGATGCGCCGTGCTCAGCAGATCGGGGATCGGAAGGCTGCCGGGGAACTCTGGCAGAACAGTCACGACCTGGTCTTCACCACGAAGTACGGAACCCCGATCGAGCCGGGCAACCTCACGCGCATGTTCGCCCTGCGGGCTCGTCGTGCCGGACTCCGGGTGATCCCGCTGCGGAACACGCGGCACACGTGCAGTTCGCTCCTGGTGGCCCTGAAGGTGCATCCGAAGGTGGCGCAGCGCATCCTTAGGCACTCGCAGATCACCATGACGATGGAGGTCTACGCCGAAGCGAGCGAGGAAGAGGTGCGCACCGCGATCGCCAGGCTGTCCGACGCCATGGGCGGTAGCGGCTGAGGCGGTTGCTGTACTTCGCTGCTGTACGGCACTGCAACGCAAGAGGCCCCGGATCTCTCCGGGGCCTCTCACCTGTGTGCACTCGGCAGGATTCGAACCTGCAACCTTCTGATCCGTAGTCAGATGCTCTATCCGTTAAGCTACGAGTGCTTGTTCTGTTGTTTCGCCGCTCTCGGCCCTTTCGGCCCGCTCGCGGCGACAGGAAGAACATTACATGACTGCCGCCGCCATGTGAAATCCATTAGGCGTACCCCTTGTGACCTGCGGAAACGGGTGTGAGGCGCTAGTTCGGGAGGAGCAGGGCGTGGTGGCCCGAGACGTCCAGCGCGGGGGCCGGGAGGGGGATGCGGACCGGGTGGCCGGGGGTCCCGTCGGCGGGGGCGCCTGAGCCCCAGGCCCACAAGCGGCCCTCGGTGTCGATGGCGTGGCCCATGAGGCCGAAGGCGGACACGCGGCGGATCTTGGGCAGGCCCGTCACCCGTACCGGCTTCGCCACCACGTGGTCCGAGATGTCGCCGTCGCCCAGGGCGCCGCCCGCGCCCCTGCCCCATGCCCACACCGTGCCGTCGCGGTCCAGGGCGTACGCCACCTCCTTGCCGCCGGCCACCTGGACGATGTTCTTCAGGCCGCCCACCCGGACCGGGTTCGCCGTCTGGCCGCCGGTCGGTTCCACGCCCAGCAGGCCGTGTGCGTTGTTCCCCCACGCGCACACCGTTCCGTCGGCCTTGACCGCGACCACCGCCTCGTCCGCGGACGACACGTCCACCACCCCCTTTACGTCGGGGATCGTGGCGATGGTGGTGTCGTCGCGGTCGCCCAGGACGTCGGTGAGGTTGATGCCCCAGCCGACGACCTTGCCGTCCGTGCGGAGTGCGAAGGCGTTCAGGGCGCCCGGGCCCATCGCGGCCACGTGCTCGACGCCGGACACCCGCTCGGGGACGGCCACCCCGTCGTAGCCCTCCCGCTTGCCCCCCTTGACCAGGAAGCGGTCCGAGCCCCAGGCCGTCACGGTGCCGTCCCGCAGGACGACGTAGAAGGTGGGCCCGCTGCTGTACACCGCGTGGGCCCGGGTTATGCCCTTGACCTGGCGCGGCCGGGACTCGTGGATCCGCTCGTGGGAGCCGTGGCCGAGGGAGCCGCTGACATTCGTGCCCCACGACCACACCGTGCCGTCCGCCCGTACCGCCACCGTGGTGTGGCCGCTGTCGGCGAGCGAGACCACGTCCGTCAGGCCCGGCACCGGGCCCGGGCGGAAGGTGCCCTCCTGGACTCCGTAGGGCGTCTTCCATGCCCAGACCGTGCCCGCCGGCAGCTCCCGCTGCGTCGGTCGGGCCGCGGGGCCATCGGGGCACCCCGGCGCGAACATCACCGCGCGGTCCGCCTTGCTGCACCCGGCGAGCGTGAGTACAGCGGCGCCCGCGAGCAGAAAACGGAGCCAGGATTTCGTCTTCACCGTGACACCCCCGTCAGCCGATGCCCCGTCGTGCGACAGGGTGGGCGGTCATCCGCCCGCCCCTCACTCTCACGGCTCCGCCCCGGCCCAAGTAGCGCGCGACTGCTCAGGATCCGGGGGTCTTGTGCGCAGTGCGTCTGAGTACGTGGGCTCAGGTGTTCCGGAAATGACTGAGGGAGTCCGGCCGAGATCGGCCGGACTCCCTCAGTCCTGACGGCGGAGGCGGAGGGATTTGAACCCTCGATGGGCTTTAAGGCCCAAACCGCATTAGCAGTGCGGCGCCATAGACCGGACTAGGCGACGCCTCCAGCACAGCCGCTCGCGCGAGCGCGAGTGGTGCGTGCCGATGATGACACAGACGAGCGGGGTGTCACCAATCGCCCCCTACGGTACTAGGCAGGCGGGGTGTGGGGCAAAGGCCTTGGCGCTGGTGAGGGGCCGTGGTCGCAACGTCCCGGCGCGCGGGGCGTTAGTCAGGTCATGTTGCAGGTCTCGCGCCCTTCGGGCAGTCATCGTGCGCCCCGTCGTTCGTCCCGTCGTCCCTTCCGTGACCGTGCCGGCCGGCAGCGGCAGATCGGACGGGTGCTCGTCCTCGCGGCCGGGGTGGTTCTCGTCGGCTCCACTGCCCCGGCCTCCGCTCAGCCCACTCCCGTTCGCTTTGGTGATCACCTCACGGTTGTCGTGGAGAAGGCCGGGGGTGGGGTCGACGGGCGGTATGTGCTCAGTTGCCATCCCGACGGGGGGAACCATCCCCGGGTCTCCGAGGCCTGTGAGCTTCTGGACCGGGAGACCGTCTACGGGCGGGACCTCTTCGCGCCCGTTCCCGACGGGAGTCTGTGCACCATGCAGTACGGCGGGCCCACCACCGCGCATGTCACCGGAACCTGGGCCGGGCGGCCCGTGGACGCGCGGTTCGGACGGGGGAACGGGTGCGAGATCGCTCGGTGGGACCGGCTCGTACCCCTGCTGCCCGGAGTGAGGCAGTGGCGGGGCGCGGGCGGGTGAAGGGGCTGGGGAGGTCTCGTCGAGGTCATCGGACACGGTCATACGTTCTGGGTCACTTCGTCGTGCGACCTCCCTCTCATCCGGCGCCTCCGGCACAGCCCCAGCCCTTAGACTCCCTCGCGTGACACGTCGCGGGCCGGTTGGCAAGATGGCCCGAGCGGTCGGCAAGGTGCGGTAACAGAAGGGAAGCGTCTCGTGAGCAGCAGGCCATCCCGAGGCGCTGCTCGCCTCGCAGCCATACTCGACGCGCTTCCCGACGCGTTGGTGCTGGTCAACGCCAATGGGACGGTCGTCAACGCCAACACCATCGCCCTGGAGACCTTCGAGGCGCCCGGCACGGCGCTGGTGGGGCGGGGGCTGCTCGATCTGCTGCCGCAGTTCGACTCCAAGCTGATCCCCGGTTCCATGCGCCGCCCCGACCACATGGACCCGGCCGGGCGGACCAAGCCGACCCGGATGATGGCCCGGCGCACCGACGGCAGCGAGTTCCCGGTCGAGGTCACATCCGCGAACCTGGAGAACGGCCAGCAGGCCTACGACGGTTACGGCTACGCCAGCGACGAGCTGCTGATGCTGGTCGTGCGGGACCTGTCCGGGACCATCGACACCGAGGCCGAGCTGGCCCGTTCGCAGCGGCAGACCGAGATGATCCTGCGGGCGGCCTCCGAAGGTGTCGTCGGCACCGACACCGACGGGCGGATCGTGCTCGTCAACCCGGCCGCCGCCCAGATACTCGGCTACCGCGCCAGCGACCTCGGCGGACGCGAGCTGCACACCCTCGTCCTGCACTCCCGCCCCGACGGCTCGCCCTTCCCGTACGAGGAGTCCCCGCTCGCCGACACCCTGCGCTCCGGGCGCAAGCACCGGGTGCGCGGGCAGGTGCTGTTCGCCAAGAGCGGCGAGCGGGTGCCGGTCGACCTGACCACCGCGCCGGTGCGCGACGGCGACCAGCTCGTCGGCGCCGTGATGACCTTCACCGACCGGCGGCCCTACGACGCCCTCGCCGAGGAGAAGGCCGACGCCGAGAAGGCGCACGAGGAGGAGCTGGAGCGGCTCGCCGAGGAGCACGCCTCCGAGCTGACCGCGCTGCGCCAGAAGCACGTCACCGAGGTCGAGGAGCTCCAGGAGCGGCACGCGGAGGAACTGGCCGCGGGCGAGGAGCGGTACGCGGCGCTCGGGGAGCGGGAGAAGGACCGGTACGAGGCGCTCGCCGGGCGGCACGAGCAGCTCCTCACCCTGCTCGGGACCTCGCTGCGCGGGCCCCTGGACGAACTGCGCCGGGAACTCGCCGCGCTGGCCGCGGACGACGCCGGGCAGCTGTGGCCCGAGGCCAACCAGGTGCTGCACCACCTCTCCGCCGGGTACTCCCGGATCACCACCCTCATCGACAACGTCCTCGGCTACCAGCGGCTGGACGCGGGCGGCGAGGGCATCGCCCGTACGAAGGTGATGCTCGACGCGGTCGTCGCGGCCGGTGTGGACGGCGCCGTCGAGCTGATCGGCCCGGGGCGGGTGCAGTTCGCGGTGCACGCGCCGCCGATCGAGGCCGAGGTCGACAGCAGGCTGCTGTCGACCGCTCTGGCACATCTGGTCGCCGATGTCGCGGGCGTCGACGCCACCGGCAACTCGCCCGTCTCGGCGGGCGGCTACATGGACAACACGGTCGTCGTGGCGGCGGCGCAGCGCGGTGAGGTCGTACGCATCGAGGTGCGCGGCCCGTACGCCGGGGGCGACCCGGTGCACGAGCCGATCGTGCGCGGCATCGTGCGCGCCCACGGCGGTGTGCTGCAGACCCACGAGGTGCCCGGCATGAGTGGCAGCGCCTTCGTGCTGGAGGTGCCGATCGGCGCCGGGGCCGGAGCGGTCGCGGCCCCCGAGACGCCCGCTCCAGCGGAGGAGGCGCCGGCTCCCGCCGAGCAGACCTCCGCCGGTGGGCGGCGCCGGGCGCGGCGGTCCTCCGTGGACGCCTTCCTGGAGAGCGAGGTGCCCGGGCAGCCGTCCGGCGCCGACGAGGCGGCCCCCGCCACGCCCACCGGGCGGCGCAGGCGGCGCGCGGCCGAGCAGGCGGAGGCACCGGCGCCGGTTCCGGCCCAGGCACAGGCTCCGGCACCTGCCCCGGCCGAGCTGCCCAGCGGTACCGGGCGGCGGCGCGGGCGTCCGGCCGAGGGCGCCGAGGTCGCCGTCGCGGGCGCCGAGGTCGCCGTCGCGGGCCCCGGGGCCGAGCTCGCCCTGGCCGGTGGCGGTGACCAGGTCGCCGAGGGTGCCGTCGTCACGGCCGCCGAGCACGCGGCGGGCACTGCCGCGGCGGGCAACGGGCTGGGCGGCACCGTGCCGCCGCAGGGCGTCCCGGCGTCGGGCGGACGGCGTGCCCGGCGGGACACCAACGAGCAGCAGCCCGCGCTGGCTCCCGCGCTGCCCGCGGTCGCCTCGGGGCCGGTTCCGGCCCAGGCGGGCACGGACGAGAACCCGCAGCCCACGGGGCGCCGTCGGCGGGCGCTGGCGGCGGCCAACGAGCGGGCGGCGGCGCAGGAGGCGGGTCCGCGTACGGTGTTCGCCCTGCCGCCGGCCGACGCCGACCGGGCGGAGCAGACCGGGCAGGCCCAGGCCGCACCGGTGCCGACGGCTCCCGTACCGCCCGTGCAGCCCCAGCCCGTTCCGGCGCAGCCCTCCACCATGCAGCCCGCGCAGATGCAACCCGCCGCGATGCAGCCCGCGCAGATGCAGCCCGCCCAGGCCCAGGTGCCCGCCCAGGTCCCGGCTCCCCCCGCTGAGGTTCCCCCCGTTGAGGTCCCCGTCGCCGACGAGGGCCGGCATGACGCCGTACCCCACGACCAGGCCGAGGACCACACGCCGCCGCAGCCGCATCCGACCAGCGCGCCGACCGGGCGCAGGCGCCGGGTCGTGCCCCCGACCGACCGGCCCGCCCAGTCGGAACCGCAGCCCCAGCCGCAACCGCAGCCCGTCGAGGCCCAGGCCCAGCAGATCCCGGCCCGGCAGGCCCCGGTCGCGCAGGCACCGGCACAAGCACCGGCCCCGGCCCCGCAGCCGCCCGCCGCTGCCGCCGCCCCCCTCCCCGCCGAAGCACCCCCCGCCGTGGCCACCACCCCGGCGCAGGGTGTCCCGGCCGCGCAGGGCACCCCCGCCCCCGGCACCCCCCTCCCCCCGGAGGCGGGCACGCCGCGCGCCGCGCAGCCGTTGCCCGCCGAGGCCGCCGCGCCCGTGGACCCGAACTCCACGCAGGGGCGGGCGATCAGTGTGCGGACCCTGGGGCAGGGCGTGCCGTTCACCCGGCAGGCCGCGCAGGTGCAGCAGCCGACGCCGACGCCTCCCCCGCACCAGACCAACGGCGGCGGCCGGCGCCGTAAGCTCGGCACGCGCCAGGAGCCGGAGCCGACGGCCGCGCAGCCGGAGCAGTCGGCGCGCCCGCACCCTCAGCCCGAACCGCCGAAGCCCCAGCCGCAGGCCCAGCCGCAGCCGCAGCCGTCGCTGGCCGGACAGCCCCGGCCGGCCGCGCAGGCCACCGAGGGCACGGGACGCTCGTACGCCATAGGCGCGCCGGACGAGAACGCCGCCGAGGGCCCGGAGCCGCTGGACGGTCCGGGCGGTGCGGTCGAGGTCGCGGACCCGCCGCGGCCGCAGCCGATGGACGACGAGCTGCCGCCGGAGCCGCTGGACAACCCGCGCAGGCTGCTGGTGTGGCCCGCGCCGGACGTCACCACGCAGCAGGCGCTGAGCGACCGCGGCTACCGGCCCGTCATCGTCAACTCCCGCGAGGAGGTCGACGCGCAGATCGCCGCCTTCCCGGCCGCGCTGTTCGTGGACCCGCTGACCGGGCCGATCACCCGGACCGCGCTGCAGTCGCTGCGGCAGGCCGCGGTGGCCGCCGAGGTGCCGGTGATGGTGACGGCGGGGCTCGGACAGGCGTCGCGGGAGGCGGCGTACGGTGCCGACCCCGCCGTACTGCTGAAGGCGCTGGCACCCCGGGACAGCGAGCAGCATCCTCCGCGGGTGCTGCTGATCGAGGAGCACGCGGAGATCGCGCTGGCGCTGACGGCGACGCTGGAGCGGCGCGGTATGCAGGTGGCGCGGGCCGCGAGCGACACGGACGCGGTGACCCTCGCCGGGCAGTTCCGGCCGAACCTGGTGGTGATGGACCTGCTGCAGGTGCACCGCCGGCAGGCCGGGATCGTGGACTGGCTGCGCGCCAACGGGCAGCTCAACCGCACCCCGCTGGTGGTCTACACGGCCGCCGTCGACCAGGCGGATCTGCCGCGGCTGGCGTCGGGGGAGACCGTACTGTTCCTCGCGGAGCGCTCGACGAGCCCCGAGGTACAGACCCGGATCGTGGATCTGCTGGCGCGGATCGGGACCAACTGAACACCAAGAGCCCCCGGCCGGTGCCGGGGGCTCTTCTGCGCGCGGCGCGTCAGATCTTCGTCACGTCCAGCGTGCCTTCCGCGTACTGCCTGCGCAGCACCTTCTTGTCGAACTTGCCGACGCTGGTCTTCGGCACCGCCTCGATGACCGTCCAGCGCTCCGGGAGCTGCCACTTGGCGATGCCGGCCTGGTCGGCGAGGAAGATGCGCAGGGCGGCGAAGTCGGCGGTGGCGCCCTCCTTGAGGACCACCGTGGCCAGCGGGCGCTCGCCCCACTTGTCGTCGGGGACGGCGACGACGGCGGCCTCGGCGACCTCGGGGTGGGACATCAGCGCGTTCTCCAGCTCCACCGAGGAGATCCACTCGCCGCCGGACTTGATGACGTCCTTGGCGCGGTCGGTGAGGGTGAGGAAGCCGTCCGGGCTGATGGTGCCGACGTCGCCGGTCTTCAGCCAGCCGTCCTCGCTGAACTTGTCGGCGGGGCGCAGGGGTTCGGCGTCGGGGCCGTTGTAGTAGGCGCCCGCGATCCACGAGCCGCGTACCTCCAGCTCGCCCGCCGACTCGCCGTCCCAGGGCAGGCGCTCGCCGCCGGGGCCAGTCAGGCGGGCCTCGACGGAGGCGGGGAAGCGGCCCTGGGTGAGGCGGTAGCCGAACTCCTCGTCGGTGCCGACCGCGTGGGCCGGGGGACGGGCGATGGTGCCGAGCGGCGAGGTCTCCGTCATGCCCCAGGCGTGGCAGACCCGCATGCCCAGCTCGTCGAAGGCCTTCATCAGCGAGGGCGGACAGGCCGAGCCGCCGATGGTGACCTGGGTGAGGGAGGAGACGTCGCGGGGCTTGGCGGTCAGCTCGCCGAGCAGGCCCTGCCAGATGGTCGGGACGGCCGCCGCGTGCGTCGGCTTCTCGCTCTCGATCATCTCGGCGAGCGGGGCGGGCTGCAGGAAGCGGTCCGGCATCAGCATGTTGACGCCGGTCATGAAGGTGGCGTGCGGCAGGCCCCAGGCGTTGACGTGGAACTGCGGCACCACGACCAGGGAGGTGTCCTGGTCGGTCAGGCCCATCGACTGGGTCATGTTGACCTGCATGGAGTGCAGGTAGATGGAACGGTGGCTGTAGACCACGCCCTTGGGGTCTCCGGTGGTGCCGGAGGTGTAGCACATGGCGGCGGCGGAGCGCTCGTCCAGCTCGGGCCAGTCGTAGCCGGTCGGCTTGCCCGCGATCAGGTCCTCGTACTCGTGCACGCTCACGGACGTCTCGGCGAGCGCGGCGCGGTCGCCGGGGCCGGAGACGACGACGTGCTCGACCGTCTTCAGGTGCGGGAGCAGCGGGACCAGCAGCGGCAGCAGGGAGCCGTTGACGATGACGACGCGGTCGGCGGCGTGGTTGATGATCCAGGCGAGCTGCTCGGGGGGCAGCCGGAGGTTGAGGGTGTGCAGGACCGCGCCCATGGAGGGGATCGCGAAGTAGGCCTCGACGTGCTCGGCGTTGTTCCACATCAGGGTCGCGACCCGCTCGTCGCCGGTCACGCCCAGGTCGTCGTGGAGGGCGTGCGCGAGCTGGGCGGCGCGGGCGCCGATCTCGGCGTAGGAGCGGCGGTGCGGTGCGTCACCGGTCCAGGTGGTCACCTGTGATGTGCCGTGGATCGTGGACCCGTGGGCCAGGATCCTGGAGATCAGCAGCGGTACGTCCTGCATGGTGCTCAGCACGGCGGTCCTCCCGGGGCGACATTGCCTACGCGGTGGTAAGGGTTGCGCAGATTCTGCGCGCATACCGCGCGGTATGTCACTAGGGAAGTGCGATCGATCACATCACGTTGACGGGGGGGGTCAGCGTCCGGTCATCAGTTCCGGGTCCTCGCGGAGCTTGCCGAGCGCCCTGGACACCGCGGACTTCACCGTGCCGACCGAGACGCCGAGCACCTCGGCGGTCTGGGCCTCGCTGAGGTCCTCGTAGTACCTGAGGACGACCATCGCCCGCTGCCGCGCCGGGAGTTTCATGATCGCCCGCCACATCGCGTCGCGCAGCGCCTGCTGCTCGGCCGGGTCGGCGCCGGTCGAGCAGGTCACCGAGGGCTCGGGCAGTTCGTCGGTGGTGAACTCGTCGACCCGGCGCTTGCGCCACTGCGAGGTGCGGGTGTTCACCAGCGCCCGGCGCACATAGCCGTCCAGCGCGCGGTGGTCCTCGATCCGCTCCCAGGCGACATACGTCTTGGCCAGCGCGGTCTGCAGCAGGTCCTCCGCGTCGCACGGGTTCGAGGTCAGTGATCTGGCGGTACGCAGCAGCACCGGCTGGCGGGCCCGGACGTACGACGAGAACGACGGGTACGGCAGCGTGCGCGCCCTCGGTGCGGCGGGCTGCGAAGCGCTGGTGCAGACGGGTGTGGTCATGGCTCAACGCTAGGAGCGGACACCCTCCCCGCTCATCGCCCGGAGGTCCCGAAGCCGCGTCCGCCTCAGGTTGTAGGGGTGGGGTTGGCTCCACCTCCTGAGGGTGGACGAGGAGCTGCGGGCTACTGCGGGTTTACCCCTGCGGGTCATCCGTCCGCAGTCAGGACGAGACCCGAGGTCGGCACTCCTGTCCCTGCCGTGACCAGGACTCGCCCCGCCCCCGGCACCTGGTTGACCGCCGTCCCCCTGATCTGGCGTACGCCCTCCGCGATGCCGTTCATCCCATGGAGGTACGCCTCGCCGAGCTGTCCGCCGTGGGTGTTCAGAGGCAGCTCGTCCGCGGCCACGAAGCCGGCGGCCTCGCCCCTGTCGCAGAAGCCGTACTCCTCCAGTTGCATCAGCACGAAGGGGGTGAAGTGGTCGTAGACGATGCCCACGTCGATGTCGGCCGGCGTCAGTCCCGTCGTGCGCCACAGCTGCCGGGCCACCACCGCCGACTCCGGCAGGCCGGTGAGGTCGCCGGTGTGGAAGCCGGTCATCTGCTCCTGGCCGCGTCCGGCGCCCTGCGCGGCGGCCGCGATCACCGCCGGGGGCCGGGGGAGGTCGCGGGCGCGGTCCAGGGAGGTGACGACGAGCGCCTGGCCGCCGTCGGTCTCCTGGCAGCAGTCCAGCAGCCTGAGCGGCTCGGCGATCCAGCGGGAGGCGGCGTGGTCGGCGAGGGTGATGGGGCGGCCGTGGAAGTAGGCGGCGGGGTTGGTGGCCGCGTACCGGCGGGCCGTGACCGCGACCGGGCCGAACGCCTCCTCCGGGGTCAGCCCGTAGGTGTGCAGGTAGCGCTGGGCGGCCATCGCCACCCAGGACGCCGGGGTGAGCAGCCCGAACGGCAGTACCCAGCCGAGCGCGGCGCCCTCCGCGGACGGCTCGCGGTGCTGCACGCCGGAGCCGAAGCGGCGGCCCGAACGCTCGTTGAACGCGCGGTAGCAGACCACGGCCTCCGCCGCCCCCGACGCCACCGCGAGCGCCGCCTGCTGGACGGTCGCGCAGGCCGCGCCGCCGCCGTAGTGGACGCGGGAGAAGAAGGACAGCTCGCCGATCCCGGCCGCCTGGGCGACGGTGATCTCCGGGCTGGTGTCCATGGTGAAGGTGACCATGCCGTCCACGTCGGCGGGCGCCAGGCCCGCGTCGTCGAGGGCGGCCCGGACCGCCTCCACGGCCAGCCGCAGCTCGCTGCGCCCGGAGTCCTTGGAGAACTCGGTGGCCCCGATGCCGACGATCGCCGTACGGCGGTTCACGAGGCGCCTCCCAGGGTGATCCTCGCGGTGCCGGTGACATGGGCGCCGAGGCGGTTGGTGCCGGTGACGCGGACGGTCGCCGTGGCGCCGTCGAGGGCCTCGATGCGGCCGGTCAGCACCATGGTGTCGCCTGGGTAGTTGGGGGCACCCAGGCGGATGGAGAGGGAGCGGAGGACGGCGGTCGGGCCGAAGTGGTCGGTCAGGTAGCGGCCGACCAGGCCGTTGGTGGTGAGGATGTTCATGAAGATGTCCGGTGAGCCCTTCTCGCGGGCGAGTTCGGGGTCGTGGTGCACGTCCTGGTAGTCGCGGGAGGCGAGGGCGCCGGCCACGATCAGGGTGCGGGTGACCGGCACCGTCAGCGGGGGCAGTTCGTCTCCGGGCCTCATCCGGCCACCCGCCAGACGGGGAGGGTCAGTTCGTCGTCGTACGCCCGGAACTCGGCGCGCACCAAAAGCCCGATCCGCACCTTGTCGTACGGCACCCCGACCACGTTCCCGAGCATGCGCACGCCCTCCGCCAGCTCGACCAGGGCGACCGCGTAGGGCGGGTCGAAGGCCGGGAAGGGCGGGTGGTGCATGACGACGTACGAGTACACCGTGCCCTCGCCGCTCGCCCGCACGGTGTCCCAGTCGAGGCAGCCGCAGGTGTTGCAGCCGGGGAGCCAGGGGTGGCGGAGGGCCGCGCAGCCGGTGCAGCGCTGGAGGAGCAGTTCGTGGCGGCTCACGCCCTCCCAGAAACCGGCGTTGTCGCGGTTGACGACGGGGCGGGGGCGGGGCGGGGTGTGCTTCTTGCGCGCGGGGGCGTACTTGAGGATGCGGAAGCGGTGGGTGCCGACGAGGTCGGGGCCGACGCGGAGGTCGGTGCGGGTGGTGACGAAGTGGCCGGTGCCGAGCTTGGTGGTCTTGCGGGCGGAGACCGACTCGATGACCGTGTCGAAGGTGACCTCGTCGCCGGGGCGCAGGGGGCGCAGATACTCCTGCTCGCAGTCGGTGGCGACGACGGAGGTGCAGCCCGCCGCGTCGAGCAGGGCGAGCAGTTCGTCGTAGGCGGCGGAGCGGACCTGGTGGCGGGAGGGGCCCTGGTGGGGGGAGCGGCCCTGGTGGGGGGAGCGGCCCTGGCCGGAGAGTCCCTGGTGGCCGGAGAGGCCGGCCATCGTCCACACCTGGAGCATGGTGGGCGGGGCGACGGCGTCGGGGCCGGTGTAGGCGGGGTTGGTGTCGCCCATGGCCTCGCACCAGTGGCGGATCATGGGCAGGTTGACGGGGTCCTTGCCGGTGGCGCGGGTGGCGGCGGGGCGGCCCTCGAAGGCCTTGAGCTGCGCGGTGAGTTGCTCGTCGAGTTGCTCCTCGCGGTTCACGACTCCCTCCCCTCTCAAGGTTTCTGACTGTGTGTCAGATACTGCGGGGAGTCAAGAGCGGGTGCGCCCGGCCCGGAAAACGTCTGCGCGGCGATGCCGCTGTGGCACCGCCGCGCAGACGTGTTGACCCCCAAGAGCACACCACACGAAGGACCGTCGGCCGGTGCCGGTCACCGGCCGCGGTCAGCTCACCACCACAGCGGGGTGAAGCTGACCGCCACGTTGTCGTTGCCCTGGTTGATGGCGGTGAACGCGGACCCGTCGACCTGGGCGGTATTGCTCTGGTTCGAGGCACCGGAGCCGATGGCCTGCTGCTGGGTCGTGGACGAGTTGCCGTTGTTGTTGCCGCCCACGCCGCTGCCGATGATGCCCTGCCAGGCGTTGGTGACGGCCGCGCTCGATCCGTCGTCCGCGATGGCGCCGTTGTCCGCCGACGCGACACCGCTGAACAGGGCGGCGGCGAGCGGGAGGGCGGAGACGGCGGCGATGACGCGGGCGGTACGGATGCTTGCCATGTTGTTCCTCCAGAAAGGTTCGCTAGGCCCGTCAGGCGCTTCCGAGTGCCTGAACTACGGCTTTGACCTGGGCAGTTGGCCGACCACCCGGGTGATGATCACGACGTCGCGAGACCAGAGTTGCCCACCGAATCCCCGGCGAACCACCTCGGAAGCGACGATTCGCCCTCAAGCGTGATGACAAGTCGATAAACCCCTTTGCACGCACAGAGGCCACGACTCGGAACAGGTGGGGCGGCTCGCCCCAAGCAGGACAAGAGGTGAATGGTTCCGGCACGTTTCCGGCCATTCCGCCCCACCCGGCGTGCCGCACCCGAACTCCCCTTCCCTTTCTCGAACACACGTACGAACATAGAGGTATGGCCACCACCGACCGGCAGGCCACGACGCTGGCCCTCGCACACGCCCTGTCAGCCGCCGAACGCGGACTGGCCGTCATCCCCCTGTCCCGGACGAAGCTCCCGGCCCTGCGCTCCCCCCACCGCGACTCCCCCGACCCCGTCCCCTGCCACGGCGCATGCGGCCGCTACGGCCATGGCGTGTACGACGCCTCCACCGACCCCGACCGCATCCGCTCACTCTTCGCCGCGGCGCCCTGGGCGACCGGGTACGGCATCGCGTGCGGACTCCCGCCGCACTACCTGATCGGCGTCGACCTCGACACCAAGACCGGTACGGACGCCTCGGCCGCCCTGCGCGAACTGGCCCTGCGGCACCTGTTCACGATCCCCGACACGGTGGTCGTGCTGACCCCGAGCGGCGGACGCCACCTCTGGCTCAGCGGCCCGCCGGACGTGGTCGTCCCCAACTCGGCCGGCCGCCTGGCCCCCGGCATCGACATCCGCGGCGCCGGCGGCTACCTCGTCGGCCCCGGCTCCCGCACCGACCACGGGGTGTACAGCACGGTCCCGGGCACCGCGCACCTCGCCCCCGCGGCCTGCCCGCCCGCGCTGCTCCGGCTGCTGCTGCCACCGCCCCGGGTGCCGCAGTCGCCGGTGCCGCCGTCGGCGGGGGACCACGGGAAGGGCCTGGTGCAGTTCGTCCTCGCCGCGCACGAGGGGCAGCGCAACACCCGCCTGTTCTGGGCCGCCTGCCGGGCCTACGAGGACGGCATCGGCCCCGCGCTGATCGAGCCGCTGGTGGAGGCGGCGCTGAACACGGGGCTGACCGAGCGGGAGGCGCGGGCGACGATTTCGTCGGCGGCGCGGCTGACGGGGCACCGGGGCTGAGATTCTGGCACCTGTCCGGGGTCTTGAAATCAAGGTCCTGTCCGGGGTCCTGAAATCAAGGTCCTGTCCGGGGTCCTGAAATCAAGGGCCTGTCCGGGGTCTTGAAAATCAGGAGCCCGACCGGGGTTTGTTCCCTAGGGTGCCGATCATGCCTCTGACGCGCGTAGTGCTCCCCTCCGGCCGCCCGGTGGACCTGATGGACCTCCACCTGTCCTCGACGTACGGCGGGATGCTGGAGGGCTACCCGTGCTCCCTGGTGAACAGGATGGAGATCGCCCGCCTGCTGAAGGCCGCGGAGCGCGTCTCGCCGTCGGGACCGGTGCACCTGATCGAGCCGGAGCGCGAGTATCCCGACGGGCGCGAGGGCGGGGGCGGGTTCGGCCCGGTGGAGCTGATTCCGTCGGTGGCGTGCGTGGGCGTCTTCCGCTCGACCGTGATCGACCCTGCGCGGGACCCGGTCCTGCACCGGTCCCACCTGACGGTGGCCTGGTACCAGCCGACACCACAGACCCCGTCGGGCGAGATCGACGACCATCCGCTGCGCGAACTGGCGTGGGAGGAACTGGCAGAGGACTACGAACTCTGAGGAGGCCCTCCATGACCACGGACCGACTCGGCCTGCTGCGTGGACAGTTCGACCTGACCTGGGCGCTGTTCGAGTACCACCTGGAGCGCCTGGAGGAGGCCGACTTCCGGTGGGAACCGGTGGCCCACTGCTGGACGGTCCGCGAGGACGCGCACGGGCGGTGGGTCCCGGACTGGGCGGACACCGAGCCGGACCCGGTCCCGATGCCGACGATCGCCTGGCTGACCTGGCACATCGGCTGGTGGTGGGAGACGGCCACGTCACATGTACGGGGCGTTCCACCGCGGGACCGCACGGAGATCACCTGGCCGGGTCCGGGCGAGCCCGCCCTGACCTGGCTCCGCTCGCTCCGCGAGGAGTGGCTGACGGCGGTGTCCGCCCTGTCGGACGCGGATCTGGACACCCCTGCCGCCTTCCCCGACCCGGCGTACTCCCTCGCGCAGATGATCGCCTGGGTGAACGCCGAGCTGATGAAGAACGTGGCGGAGATCGGGCAGTTGAGGCTGTTGCGAGTGGCGGGGAGGGTCAGTCCGGCAGCTTCGCGCTGAGGTCGAGGGCGTCGGCGAGGTGCTTGGTGACCGAGTCCGCGTCCTCCCGGTCGCGGGGGTAGCTGAAGTAGGCGGCGTGCGGCCAGGCGGGGAGGAAGCGCCAGGGCTTGTTGCCCAGCACGGGGACGTCACGGACTCCGCTGCCGAACAGTGGGCGCAGCGGGCCGCCGAACCAGTCCCCGAGAATCCCGAAGAAGGACGGAATGTAGGGGAACCAGAGATTGGTCCACCGCACGACGGCAAAGGGCGACCAGTCGTTGAGTACGGCTTTTCCGGACCAGCGGTACGAGTAGGGCCCATCCCCGGGGCCGAGATCGGCTTGCGGAACGGGCGGGCAGGTGACGATCTCGTGCCGGTCGACACGCTGGTCGAAATCCGCCGGGTTCTTCGTGTAGAGCCGGTCGGCGAAACACATGGGTGTGCCGCATCTGACGAAGTCGGTGATCCGCCACGGATTCCCTTCCGCGCGCAGCTCGGCCCACAGCGCCCACTGGGCCGCGCGAAAGTCGTCGGTCTGCTCGCCTGTGGGCGCCGCCCCCGCCCGCCTCCCGGGCATGGCGCCCGCCACCTCCTCGAACTCCGCCAACGCCGCCGAGTCGAGGTCGAGGCGACTGCGCATGGTGCCCCAGAGGGTGCTGATCCCGTCGTAGGCGATGTATGCGCCGAGGCTGTGCGCGACGACGACGATCCGCTGGTACCGCGGCACCCCGGAGATCTCGGCCTGATGCAGTTCCCGAAGAAGATCCACCATCCCTTTCCGAATCTCGCGCCGCACCGCATAGGACCGCGGCGAGGTATCGAGATAACGCACCACATCAACAAAGCTGTTGGTGATGAACGAGGGTCCGAACCGCGTGGCGACGAAGAGCAGAAACACGCCCACGGCGCCCGACCCGACCACGGTGAACACCACGTTGAGCAGTTCCTCGGAGGACAGCCCGAGGGCAAAGATCCCCCACCCCGCCAGGACGAGCAGCACCCAGCAGGCGAGCCACGCGAACCCGAGCCCCTTGGGCGGAAGCCGCCGCATCAGCTTCAGAAACGTCGGCACCATGTCCGACAGCCGGTTCCCCTGCATCAGATGGGCCCAGTGGTACTCGAAGAACTCCGTCTGCGGCCGGTCCCCCTCCGCCGGTGCCAGAAACCGCCGCGACTCGAAGGACTCGGAGGCGTTGTCCCGCAGCGAGTGGAACTTCCAGGTCCCGTCCTCCTGCGGCGGCAGGGCGGCCCGGATGAGCTTCGTCAACGCGTCCAACGGACGCTGCTCGCCCATGCCGTGCACGATCACGACAGCTTGGCGTTGAGTGGCCATACTTCTTGATCGGCACGCGGGGTGCGAGGCTTGATCAAGCAACGGACCAGTTGGAAGTACGGGGGAACCACGCCATGACCCATCCACGCCGGAGACTCGCAGGATTCGCCGCTGTGCTGTCGGCGCTCCTGCTCACGTCCTGCACGCCGTCCGACAGCGACGCCTCCCACCCGGCATCACCGACACCGAGCGGACCGTCGGAGAAGGCTCTCACCGAGCGGGCACAAGCGGCTCTCACCGCCGTCAGCAACGGAACATTGAACGAAGCCGGTGCGGAGCGTCTGAGCGACGGCATCCACACCGAACCCACACTGCGCAAGGGCCAGACCTACCGCCTGAACCTCGCCTGCGCAGGCACCGGCACCGCACGCGTGGAGTTCGTCCCGCAGAAGGCCGGCACCCCGACCTCGGTCCCGTGCGACGAGTCGGTCGTCCAGCAACGTCTCAACGGGGACGGCCCGCTCCGGATCGACGTGAACGGTGCCGAGGGGTCAACCGGCGTGATCGCGTGGGAGATCGACGCGCTCTGACGCGGAAAGGGACGCCCCTCCCGTTGAGAGGGACGCCATGTGGGAGCCGTCGCCTGCGTCGGCGGGGGCGGCCCCGCGTCAGATGTTCCCGACTTCGGTCAAGCCGTAGACATACGGCCGGGCATCCAGCCTCCACCGCTGATCGGGATTCAGATGGCAGTCCCAGAGGATCAGCGCCGGATCACGCCGATCACCCGCCATTTCGCGCTCTTCCCGGGCAACGTATCGCGCATGATCGCAGTCTCCTGGCGCCTGGTGAGCGATGTACCGCCTCCACTGCAGCACTGGCCGACGCGCCCATGTAAGGGCGCGTAAGTGCGTATCAGGGGCGCACACTCTCGTCTCTTGTAGCGTCGCCGCAGACGATCACAGGGGAGGGGTCAATGTCGGGTGATCTCCAGTTCAGTTGGAGTCTGACCGGTGCAGGTTGGGCTACGTACCGTGTCGCGGATGGTGAGTCGGAGCAGACGTGCAGTCCGAGTTACTGCACCAATGCCCTCGCTGACCTGCTCATTGGCGTTGCAGGCCTGTACGGGCCTGACGCTGCGCGGCGGTTCTCCTTCGACCTGGAGCCCGCTGAAGTGAGGTGGGTTCTCAACAGCCGTGGGGCAGATGTCGAGATCCGCATCTACCGGTTCCCTGACATGTTCAAGAGCTTCGATCTGCCGGACGACGACGGCAAGCTCTTGTGGAGTTCGGTTCAGTCGCGCAGCGCTTTCGGGCACGTGGTCGTGGAAGCCGCGCAAGGCGTCCTACGACTGCATGGTGAGGACGGGTACCGGAAAAAGTGGATGCAGCACCCCTTTCCCCGCAAGGAGCTGGGAGAGCTTCGCCGTCTGCATCTAAAGGGGGACGCTTGCGATCTTCCACACGCGTTGCCGTCCTCGGGATGAGTCCTGCCCCTGGCGTGTCTGACCAGGTAGAAGAGCTCCTCGGTGCCGGACCTCAGTGGACGCGACCTGGCGGGAAGTCCCGGAGCCCGGGCAAGCGAGCGGCCCCCGACCTTTGATCCAGGTCAGGGGCCGTCCTCAGTGTTCTCAGCGCGGAGGCGGTGGGATTTGAACCCACGGTCGTGTTGCCACGACGACGGTTTTCAAGACCGTTCCCTTAGGCCGCTCGGGCAACCCACCTCGGCCCCGTCCCACCTGGGGCGGAGCGGCTACAGCCTACCGGCCTCCAGCCTCGGGCGGGGCTCTTGGTCCACACGGGGTCCACTGACTCGGCTTCTACCCACTGCCGTGTCGAACCTCTGGAGCCAGCCGACCCCTGCGCTGAAGCTCCAGAACCTAGCCTCGCGCGCTACTACCCCCCAGCGAGCGTCGTAGTGCGTATCCATGCACCATCTCGTCACAATGACGCGAAACCTACCTTGCGTCCGTCGGTCGTCTGAGATCCTGGAGTCCGATCGAGAGGGGCCGCAGGTATGGAGTGGAAGACCCACGGTGAGCGACAGATCTACACCAACAAGTGGGTGAATCTGTGTCTGGTCGACGTCCAGCAGCCTGACGGGCGGAGGTGGGAGTACCACGTCGTTCGCCTCCGGCATCTGGCAGTGGCCGCCGTGGTCAATGACCGGCGGGAGGTCCTGATGATGTGGCGACACCGCTTCATCACGGACTCGTGGGCCTGGGAGCTGCCCATGGGCCTGGTCGAAGAGGGCGAGACCCCGGAGGAGGCGGCGGCCCGCGAAGTCCTGGAGGAGACCGGCTGGCGCCCCGGACCCATCAAGCCCCTGATCTACGCCGAGCCGGCCAACGGGATCACCGACTCCCAGCACCACGTCTTCCGGGTGGACGGCGCCACGTACGCGGGGCCGCCCACGGAGGAGAACGAATCCGACCGCATCGAGTGGATACCGCTCTCGGAGATCCGGGGCATGATCGACCGTCGCGAGATCGTGAGCAGTGGATCACTGGTGGGCCTGCTCTACCTGCTCATGGATGAAGCTATCCGCTGACCGGCGGGAGGAGTTCCCGTAGCCGTGCCTCGAAGGCCAGGGCTACGGGCTCCTGCCTATGAGGGGCCAACTGGCCGTAGAACTCCCTCAGGTGGCCCGTCACGCGCTCTGACGCCACCGCCGACGCGGGTTCGAGCGCTTGTGTGGCTGTGTGGCATGCCTGGTCGAGCTTGCCCTGGTCCAACTGCGTCCGCGCCAGCCAGAACGAGTGGAAGGCGCGCCCCCGCTGGTTGGTACGGTCCTCCCGCCGTAGCGCGTCCGCGATCAAGGGCTCAGCGGTCTTTGCCTCGCCCAGTCGGCCATGGGCGATACCCGTGTCCACGATGAGCTTCGGCTCGTCGAAGTACGTCACCCATGACGGATCGGGGTCACTCGACTTGATCTGCTCGAAGTGGCGGTGGGCCTCCCCGATCGCCCGATGCGTGTCCGCCTGGTTCCCGATGGTCGCGTGGGCGAACGCCTCGCGCATGGACAGCATCGACAGCACGCGCGGCGTGGTACCGGCAGCCGAGCGGGCCTGATCCTGGGCGGCGGTCACCAGCGCCAGTGAGTCCGCGGGCTTGTCCTGGTAGGTGGCCTGCAAGCTCATGCACGCCAGGACGTTGGCCATGAACTGCCGGTCGTCGATCTCCTTGGCCAGCTGAAGCGCCTCGGTGAAGTACGCGCGGGCCTGGTTGTACTGGCGGGCGTCGAAGTAGGTCCACCCGGTGAGCCGCGCCAGCTCTGCCGCGATGCCGTACAGGCCCTTCTGAATCGACGGCGGCCGGTTTTCCTTCAGCAGACCGACGACGTACCGGAGCTGCCCGACGATGGCCGGCCGTAGCGCTTCCCCGCCGTGCTGATCGTCCCGCCGCCAGTAGTCCTCGATCGAGGAGCGGAACGCTTCGAGCGTCGCCGCGCTCAGGCTCGTGCGGGTGGCCAGGGCAAGGATGCTGTCGACATCCGGCCCCGGCAGAGACGCGGGCTCCTGCGGCTCCGTTCGCGGCACTTGGGGCGTCTCTCGTTCGACGACGGCCAGGGCCTGCGGCGTCTCCCACGACCGGCGGGCGAGCCCCAGCATGTGGCCCGGGATGCGCAACCCGTCCGCGATGCGCTCGATGACGTCCATGTGCTGCAACTTGCGCTGCCCGGCGATCACTTCGCCGACTCGGCTCGGTGTCAGGTCGCAGCGCCGGGCGATCATCGACGGGTAGATGCCCGCCTTGGTCTTCACGAGCTGGAAGACCTTGGAGAAGTCGCGGACCCGGCACGCATCGATCATCTCCGGATCGGTGAGCAGCCTTCCAGGCAGTTCCTGCGGCTGTTCGGCGTCGGGCATTGGGTGGCTCCCCACTGCGAGGGCTACGCAACGTCGCTGGGTCTCTACTTGCCGCGATATTACCCAAGTTGGGTAATCAGCCTGACCTTTTGGCGAGGGTGCCCGGATCGCGATGCTCCTCTGCATGGCGAGCAACCAGCAGACCAGACCGGACATCGGTGCCCTGGCAAAGGACACCGCCAGTGGACGAATCGGCGTCGTGATGGGTGCTGTCGGCGGTCGTGTGCAGATACGGCCGATCGGTGGTGGCCGGGAGTGGGACGCCGTGCCGGACAAGGTGCGGCCCCTGAGCGCGCGGGAGGAACTGAGCGCCCGCCTGGCCATCAGGAACGGCAACAGTCGGGAACGGCTGTGATGCGCGCCATCGGCCGGTACGCGGGGGTTCTCTTCATCATCATGATCAGCGGGTCCTGTGGCCTGGTGATCGGCATGGCCCTCGGTATCAGCCAGTAGACCGGCCGCCCCGGGCGGGTGCCCGTTTCCCCGCTCCCCCCCCCTTCCCCGCCTGGGGTGGCCTCCCAAGCCCGCTTCTAATCGCTCTGGCGCCACAACCTCGGCGACCGACGCGGGCGGCAAGTGCCTGGCACCGCCACACACAAGGAGTAGTCGCATGACGGCAACGGCAAACGACCAGAAGACCGGACGCGCGGTGGCTGGTGAGGAGCTGTTCGATAGCCTCGCCCACTTCGTGGTCGTCCACAACGGGCAGTCGCGCGAGCGGGCCGAGCGGATCGCGGACCAGGCAGTCGCCTTCCTGGTCACCGCTGCGACCGCCACCGTCCCCATGGTCCCGTCGGACGACGTGGACCTCGGCCTGCACGCGCTCATCCTGCACACGAAGGAGTACGCCGCCCTGTGCGAGCGGCACGCGGGCCGCTTCCTGCACCACAACCCCGCGCCGGGCGGCGGCGCCCGTGACCCGGAGATGGTCGCGGCCTCGGCGCGCGCCATGAAGGCGGCTGGGTTCATGGTCTTCGACGACCTGTGGACCGTGGACGGCACGAACCTCGCGCAGTGCGACTCGGACTGCGGCCGCCCGTACGGTCAGGCGTAGCACACGACAGCAGCGACGCGGCCGGCCTCGTCTCAGGGCCGGCCGCGCTCGCCCGGAAGGAGAAGAGACGTTGTCCGGGTCCTCCACTGAATTGCCGATCGTGGTGCTCGACGCGCTGATGCCCACGACTCAGCGCCTGGTCGTGAACCGTCGCGGCTCCATGGTCTGGGAGGTCGAAAGCGACCGTGGCCGCTACGCCGTGAAGGTCGGCTACCCGATCGAGGCCACCCCTGAGTGGTCCGCCCAGCCTTGGACGGCCCTCGCCCCAGCCCGGGAGGGTGCCGTGCTGTACCGCCTCGGCTTCGACGACTTCGCGTACGGCGAGTGGGAGCACGGAACGTGGAACTTCCAGCCGTGGCACGAGGGGCCGGACCTGTACGCCCTGTGGGCGCCCTGCCGCCGGCCGGAGTCGGCCCTGGAACCCCATGTGAGCGTGGCTCTGGGGTGTGTGGAGGCCCTGGCCGAACTCCACGGCAAGGGCTGGGCCCACGGTGACGTACAGCCCGCCCACTTCATCATCGGGCCGGAACGGACCCACCTCATCGACCTGGCGCTCGCCCAGGGCGGGCACATTCCCGAGGGGTACGACTTCCCGTTCCGCGGCTGCCTCGTCCACTACGAGGCTCCCGAGATCGCGCGCAGCGTGCTCGACACCGGAAAGGCTGAGCCGACGCCGGAAGCCGACGTCTACGCCCTCGGCGCCTCCCTGTTCATCTCCGCCACTGGGTGGCGTGCCGTCGAGTACCCGGATGACGCTCCCCGCCCGGTTCAGAGAGCAGCCGTGGCGGATGGCAGGCGACGTCCGGTGAGAGTACCGGGGCCGATGGGCGAGCTGATCGACCAGATGCTCAGCCATGTCCCGGAGGACCGACCCACCATCTATGAAGTGGGCAAGGTCCTGAGCGCTCTCTGACGCTCGTTCATCTGGTCTGGCTCGCGTGGCGCAGGCCGAAAACCAAAGACCGGACCACCCCTCAGCCTGGACAGCATTCCGGGTGGTCCGGTCGCAGGATCCCTGATCAGGACCCCGGTGCCGATGGTACCGGGGTGGTCGGCGTGCTCGAATGAGGGTGAGCTGACCCCGGATTCGTGGAGTCCCTGAAGCCAGGCTTATGATCCTGGCCCGAAGGAGAACCACGAGCAGTGCCAGCACCACGTAAGTACC
>NZ_JBVKBN010000027.1:0-93821 GCF_055657065.1 Streptomyces sp. NPDC110618
TCCGCATCCACCCCATACGACAACGACGGCCTTCAAGACCACAACCGGGTCTTGAAGGCCGACGTCACGCAGGGCCCGAATAAACCAACAGCGTCCCGTTTCGGACCGGGCCCCTTCGGCATGTCCGGAATGCATGATCACGTGTCCGGAGCCAAAGGCTGACATAACGGCCGAAGTTGGGGCGCCGACGTCCCTGAGGCGTGTTGCGGAGCACGCTTCGTCCGCGCATAGTTGCGCTGCGGAACACGCGGAAACCGGGGGTGGGATGGGCGATGGCCGGGCACGGGATGGACGAGCACCCACACGGTGCTGACCGACTGTGCGAGGTCGGGGACCGGGTGTACTCCCGCGCCGTGCGGCGCGGCCGGGTGCCCCGCGCGGACGCGGAAGAGGTGCCCTGTCTGGTGGAGCTGGCCCTGCTCCACCCGGACCCGGACGACATGGCCTGGCTGCTGCCGACCTCCCCGCAGGAGGTGATGACCCGGCTGCTGCGCGGGGTGTACGACGAGGTCAGCGCCAGCCAGCGGCGGATGGGCTCGGCGGTGGCCGCCTTCGAGTGGTACGCCGGACTCGGCCCGCTGCCGCAGAAGCCCGCCGGCGAGGGCAGCGCCATCCGGGTCCTGGACGGGCTCTCCCGGATCCAGGCCGCGATGGACGCGGCCACCGAGGCCTGCACCACCGAGGTGCTCACCGTGCAGCCGGGCGGCATCCGCCCCGAGCACGAGCTGACCGAGGGCCTGCACCGGGCGATGGCGCTGCGCGCCCGCGGGGTGCGGATGCGGGACCTGTACACCCATGTCGCCCGGCACGGGCAGGGGCTGCTCACCTACCTGGAGCTGATGGGCGACGCGGTGGAGGCCCGCACCCTGGAGGAGGTCATCGACCGGCTCATCCTCTTCGACCGCACGGTCGCCTTCATCCCCGCCAACGCCGACCGCACCCTCGCCCTGGAACTGCGCCACCCGGCGCTCGTGCAGTACCTGGTGACGGTCTTCGAGCGGCTGTGGCGGCTGGCGATCCCGCTCACCGCTCCGCTGCCGGACACCGGCATCGAGGGCATCTCCTACCGCGAGCGCTCCATCGCCGCGCTGCTCGCCGAGGGCCACCAGGACGCGGTCATCGCCGAGCGCCTGGGCATCAGCGTGCGCACCTGCCGGGCCCATATCGCCCGGCTCTCCGAGACGCTCGGCGCGGCCAGCCGCACCCAGCTGGGCGTGCGGATCGCCCAGGTGGGCCTGGTCGGGCCCGCGCAGGCCGCGGACGGGGTGCCCGCGCCCGCTATGAGCCTGCCCGACCGAGGATCCCGGACCGGGCGATGAGATAGCCGAGCTGGGCCCGGCTGTCGCTGCCCAGCGTCGCCGCCAGCTTGGCGATGTGCACACGGGCGGTGCGCACGTTCATGCCGAGCCGGTTCGCGATGACCTCGTCCGTGTGGCCCTCCACGAGCAGCGCCGCGATGGCCCGCTGGCGGGGCGTGATGCCGTCGAGGACGGGCTGCTGGACGGCCTCCGGGTACATGGGCGTGGCCAGCCGCCACAGGCGGTCGAAGACGGTCGCGAGGAAGGCGACGATCGCGGGGTGGCGGATCTCCAGGGCGAGGGTGCGGTTTGCGTTCGCCGGGACGAAGGCGACCGTGCGGTCCAGGACGATGAGACGTTCCGTCACCTCGTCCAGGGTGCGCGCCTGCACGTCCCCGCGCAGCCGCTCGTAGCGGGCGGTGACGGTGGGCGCGTGGCGCAGGGTGTGCTGGTAGAGGGTGCGGATCCGGCCGCCGCGGTCCAGCAGGGCCTGGTCGCGGGCCATGGCCTCGGCGTGCGCGCTGGGCGGCGACTGGGTGTGCGTGACGTGCGGCTGTACGGCGAGCAGCTCCAGGGCTCCGGCCGCCATCGCCGCGTCGATGGTCCCGGCGATCCGGTCCAGGCCGCTCAGGACGGTCACCGAGGGCAGGTCGGAGGCACGCCCCGGCGGGCCGTCGATGCGCATCAGCGGCTCGAACAGCGCGGTCAGCCGCTCCTCCCGGCGGCGCTCCTCCGCGACCCGCTCCTCGGCCGTACGCAGCATCTGGTGCAGGGCCACCGCCGGGGACAGCGGCTCCAGGCGGCCGGGGGCCGTCATGCCCGGGTAGAGCAGTTCCAGTTCGGTCAGGCAGGGGACGCCCGCCGCGTCGTCGGCCCCGATGTGGCCCTCGCGCAGGGCCCGTTCGTACAGCTCGGCCGCCGCGTCGCACAGGTCCTCCACACCGTGCTCGGGGTGCGGCGCCGCGGTCATGGGGCCCCTCCTTGCTGGTCGAGGATGCCCGACGTCGCGATGAGGTAGCCGAGCTGGGCCCGGCTGTCGCTGCCGAGGGCGGAGGCGAGCTTGGCGATGTGGACGCGGGCGGTACGGACGTTCATGCCGAGGCGGTCGGCGACGACGGTGTCGGTGTGCCCCTCGACGAGGAGGCGGGCGATGGCCCGCTGCCGGGGCGTGATGCCGTCCGGGGGACGCTGCGCGGCCCTCTCGGGGTACAGCGGGGTGGCCAGCCGCCACAGGCGGTCGAAGGCGGTGGCGAGGAACTCCACGAGGGCCGGCTGGCGGATCTCCAGGGCGAGCGAGCGGTGGGCGTTCGCGGGGATGAAGGCCACCGCACGGTCCATGATCAGCAGACGGTCGGTGACCTCGTCGAGGGTGCGGGCCTCCGCGTCGCCCTTGAGCTGCTCGTAGCGGGCCCGGACGGAGGGCGAGTGGCGCAGCGTGTGCTGGTAGATGGTGCGGATGCGGCCGCCGCGGTCGAGGAACTCCTGGTCGCGGGTGAGGGCGTCGGCCCGGGAGTCGGGCGCGGCCTGGGTGTGGCTGATGTGCGGCTGGATGGCGAGCAGTTCGCCGGAGCTGTCGGCCATTATCGCGGTGATGGTCTGCCGGATGCGGTCGAGCCCGCTGTGCACGCTGATGGTGGGGGTGCCCTGCGCTCCGGTGCGTCTGCTGTCGATGCGGATCAGCGGCGCGAAGACCTCCACCAGCCGGGCCTCGGCCCGCCGTTGCCGGGCGACGTCCTCGGCGATGGTGTGCAGCAGGCGGGGCAGGGCCAGCACGGGCGCGACCGGGCATAACCAGCGGGTGTCGTCGAGGTCGGGGTGGAGCAGCCCGGCCCGCAGGAGGCAGGGCAGGTCCGCCGCCTCGCCCGCCGGGACCCGGCCCTCGCGCAGCGCACGGCTGTACAGGGCCACCCCCGCGGCGCAGATGTCCTCGTCCGTGGCGTGCCGGTGCTGCACGGTCACAGGTGGCTGTCCTGTCCAGGCACGGTGCGGTCCTGGTCGAGGATGCCCGACTGGGCTATGAGATAGCCGAGCTGGGCGCGGCTGCCGCTGCCGAGGGCGGTGGCGAGCTTGGCTATGTGGGCGCGGCAGGTGCGTACGTTCATCCCCAGGCGGCGGGCGATGGCCTCGTCGACGTGGCCCTCGACGAGCAGCTTGGCGATGGAGTGCTGGATCTCGGTGATGCCGTCGGTGTCGGTCTCGTACGGGGCGCCGGTGCTCAGCGGGACGGCGCGGCCCCACATGAACTCGAAGACCTTGATGAGGTAGCGGACGAGTCCGGGGTGGCGCAGTTCGAGGGCGACCTCGCCGTCGGAGCGGGTGGGGATGAAGGCGACGGTCTCGTCGCAGATGATCAGCCGCTCGACGAGTTCGTCGATGGTGCGGTACTCCACCTTGCCGTCGGTGAACTGGGAGACGTACGCGAGGGTCTCGGGGCTGTAGCGGGCGGGGTGCTGGTAGAGGGTGCGGATGCGGCAGCCGCGCTCGATCAGCGGGCGGTCGCGCTCCAGGGCCTGGTTCAGGGTGTGCTCGGGGCGGCGGCGCATCGGCTGGACCGTGAGCATCTCGGTGGTGCACTGGGCGGTGGCCAAGTCGAGGGCGGCGTTGATCCGCTCGATGCCCTCCAGCACGGTGATGGAGTGGGTGGTGGCCGGTGCCTGTGCGCTGAGCGTCATAAACGGCTCGAATGCTTCGGCGAGTTCGATGGACAGCCGGCGCTGTGCGCTGATCTCGCGCTCGATCGGGTTCATCCGCTGCGCCAGCGCGACCGACGGGGGGACCGGTCGCAGCCAGTTCGCGTCATCGGGGTCGGGATGAAGGAGGGCGAACTCCATCAGACAGGGCGCGGGTTCGACGTCCGCGCGGGTGATCCGTCCCGTCCGGAGTGCGTTGCCGTAGAGACGACGGCCTTCGTCGCAAAGCTCCGTCAGCGCGTGAGGATGTGTCCCCTTAGTCTCATTCGTGGCCAATTCTCCACCCCCCAGGGTCCTGAACGTGCAGGAACATGATGCACCGATCGTGTGGCCATGACGTGCCGGAATGGGCCATCGTCTTAATCGACGGGGGAGAGGTGACCTTCAGATGAGGACGAAGCCGACTATGCATAAGAAGATGCTTCGCTCGGCGCTTGCCGCCGCCTTCTCCGCCGTTGTGGCTGTTGGAGTGCTGGGTGGCCTGGCCGGGGCGAAGGGCGATGCCCGGGCGGACAGCAGCTGGCGTACCGCGACAGTGACCGTCGCCGGGGACAGTAGCTGGGTCGTCGCGGCCTCCGAGGCGCCGGGTGACAGCTCGTGGAGCTCCTCCAAGGTGCCCGGCGACAGCTCCTGGAGCACGGACGACAGCAGCTGGAGTGCTCCGGCATGACCACCCCACCCGACGACCGAACCTTCCGTCGCGAAATGGCCACCGCCTACCGCTCCGGATGGCACTTCATCGATCTTGTCACCGCGATCCCCCACCCCGGTGACTCGTTGATGGTGACCGTCTTCGGAGAACCGGTCGTCGTCACCCGGGACGAGGACGAGGACGTGCGGGCCTACCGGTGCCTGCGCCGGCCCCGGGGCGCGCCGCAGCCCGTGCGATGCGCCATCCGCTACGGAATGATCTTTGTGAACCTGGACCAGCGGGACCACCAGCAAGTGGTGGACCCGGGGGTCCCGGCACCCCGGACCATCTCAGCCACCCCCCGCAGTGCCTGACGCGATTCCCCCGTCGTAAAAGATCGCTCAGGTGCTTCCCCCCGCAGCGGCGTCACCGTGACCTGAACACGGTGACGCCGCTGTGTTTTGCGGGACATTTCCGGTTATCAACCAACATCCGCGGTGGCCGGAAGTCGACGGGCGGGCGGCTCAGCCGCGTCCCATGGCCCGCTCCAGCTCGATCTCGATCACCACGCGGTCCGGATTGGGGGCGGGCATGCGCTCGTAGCGCTCGGCGTAGCGCTGTACGGCGTCCGCGACCCGTTCCGGCTCGGTGCGCACCCGCGCCCGCCCCTCCAGCGTCGCCCACCGCCCGCCGTCCACCTGGCACACCGCGACCCGTGCCCCGTCCGGCCCGGCGGCCAGGACATGGGCCACCTTCCTGCTGTTCTTGTTCGTGATCACCCGGGCCAGCCGTGCCCCGGGGTCGTAGGTCACACCCACCGGCACCACATGGGGGCTGCCGTCCGGTCGCAGCGTCGTCAGCGTGCACAGGTGCCGTTCCCGCCAGAAGCTGAGGAACGGGGTGTCGGGCGCGCCCGGGTCCACGGAGTGAGTCATGGTGCCGGAACTTAGTCCGCGGAAGCCTCCCGGGACATACTTGAGTGGAATAGACTCAACTTTGTGTACGTTGGATGAGTCAGCGTGGACAGGGCTGTCGAACAGGAGGAGAGCGCACACGTGGACGCAGAGCTGACCAACAGGAGCCGGGAAGCGATCAACGCGGCCGGTAACCGGGCGCTGACCGAGGGGCACCCGGACCTCACGCCGGCCCATCTGCTGCTGGCTCTGCTCCAGGGCCAGGACAACGAGAACATCACCGACCTGCTCGCCGCCGTCGAGGCCGACCAGGCCGCCGTGCGTTCCGGCGCCGAGAAGGTGCTCGCCGGGCTGCCCAGCGTGACCGGGTCCACCGTCGCCCCGCCGCAGCCCAACCGGGAACTGCTCGCCGTGATCGCCGACGCGCAGGCCAGGGCCAAGGACCTCGGTGACGAGTACCTGTCCACCGAGCACCTGCTCATCGGTATCGCCGCCAAGGGCGGCCAGGCCGGGGACGTACTCTCCCGGCAGGGGGCCACCGCGGAGAAGCTGCTGGAGGCGTTCAGGAAGGCAAGGGGAGGACGCCGGGTGACCACCGCCGATCCGGAGGGCCAGTACAAGGCCCTGGAGAAGTTCGGTACCGATCTGACGGCCGCCGCGCGCGAGGGCCGGCTCGACCCGGTCATCGGCCGGGACCAGGAGATCCGCCGGGTCGTGCAGGTGCTGTCGCGCCGTACGAAGAACAACCCCGTGCTCATCGGCGAGCCCGGCGTCGGCAAGACGGCCGTCGTGGAGGGGCTCGCCCAGCGGATCGTGAAGGGGGACGTGCCCGAGTCGCTGAAGGACAAGCGGCTGGTCGCGCTGGACCTCGGCGCGATGGTCGCGGGCGCCAAGTACCGCGGTGAGTTCGAGGAGCGGCTGAAGACCGTGCTCGCGGAGATCAAGGACTCCGACGGGCAGATCATCACCTTCATCGACGAGCTGCACACCGTCGTCGGCGCCGGTGCGGGCGGCGACTCCGCCATGGACGCCGGGAACATGCTCAAGCCCATGCTCGCCCGCGGTGAGCTGCGCATGGTCGGCGCCACCACGCTCGACGAGTACCGCGAGCGGATCGAGAAGGACCCGGCGCTGGAGCGGCGCTTCCAGCAGGTGCTGGTCGCCGAGCCGACCGTCGAGGACACCATCGCGATCCTGCGCGGGCTCAAGGGCCGCTACGAGGCCCACCACAAGGTGCAGATCGCCGACAGCGCGCTGGTCGCCGCGGCCACCCTCTCCGACCGGTACATCACCTCCCGCTTCCTGCCCGACAAGGCCATCGACCTGGTCGACGAGGCTGCCTCCCGGCTCCGTATGGAGATCGACTCCTCGCCCGTGGAGATCGACGAACTCCAGCGCGCCGTCGACCGGTTGCGCATGGAGGAGCTGGCGCTGAGCAAGGAGACCGACCCGGCCTCCCAGGAGCGCCTGGAGCGGCTGCGCCGCGACCTCGCCGACAAGGAGGAGGAGCTGCGGGGGCTCACCGCACGCTGGGAGAAGGAGAAGCAGTCCCTCAACCGGGTCGGTGAACTCAAGGAGAAGCTCGACGAGTTGCGCGGCCAGGCCGAACGGGCCCAGCGCGACGGCGACTTCGACACCGCCTCCAAGCTGCTGTACGGCGAGATCCCCTCCCTGGAGCGGGACCTGGCCGCCGCCTCGCAGGCCGAGGAGGAGGCCGCCAAGGACACCATGGTCAAGGAGGAGGTCGGCGCCGACGACATCGCCGACACCGTGGCCGCCTGGACCGGCATCCCCGCCGGGCGCCTGATGGAGGGCGAGACGCAGAAGCTGCTGCGCATGGAGGAGGAACTGGGCAAGCGCCTGATCGGCCAGTCGGAGGCCGTGCAGGCCGTCTCCGACGCGGTACGGCGCACCCGCGCCGGCATCGCCGACCCGGACCGGCCCACCGGTTCCTTCCTCTTCCTCGGCCCGACCGGCGTCGGCAAGACCGAACTGGCCAAGGCGCTCGCCGACTTCCTCTTCGACGACGAGCGGGCCATGGTCCGCATCGACATGTCCGAGTACGGCGAGAAGCACAGCGTGGCCCGCCTGGTCGGCGCCCCGCCCGGCTACATCGGCTACGAGGAGGGCGGCCAGCTGACCGAGGCGGTACGCCGTCGCCCGTACTCCGTCGTCCTGCTGGACGAGGTGGAGAAGGCGCACCCGGAGGTCTTCGACATCCTGCTCCAGGTGCTGGACGACGGACGGCTCACCGACGGACAGGGTCGCACGGTCGACTTCCGCAACACCATCCTGGTGCTCACCTCCAACCTGGGCAGCCAGTTCCTGGTGGACCCGATCAGCAGCGAGGAGGAGAAGAAGGAGCAGGTGCTGGAGGTCGTCCGCGCGTCCTTCAAGCCGGAGTTCCTCAACCGCCTGGACGACCTGGTGGTCTTCTCCGCGCTCACCAAGGACGAGCTGTCCCGGATCGCCCGCCTGCAGATCGACCGCCTGGCCAAGCGGCTCGCCGAGCGCCGCCTCACCCTGGAGGTCACCGACGCGGCCCTGGCCTGGCTCGCCGACGAGGGCAACGATCCGGCCTACGGCGCCCGCCCGCTGCGCCGCCTGGTCCAGACGGCCATCGGCGACCGGCTCGCCAAGGAGATCCTGGCGGGCGAGATCAAGGACGGGGACACGGTCCGGGTCGACACCTTCGGCGACGGGCTGCTCGTGGGGCCGACGACCGGGAAGACGCTGTAACGCGGCCGGGCGCCGTCAGTCGGTGGAGGCGAGGAAGCTGACCTGCGCGGTCTCGGAGTCCTTGTACTTCACCTCCACGGTGACGGTGCCCGCGCCGGCGTCGGGGTGGCCGTCGGGGTGTTCCGCGGTTAGGCACAGGTCCGCGTCCAGGGACCCGCAGGGCCCCGGCTCGGGGACGGAGGCGTAGGACGAGAGCAGCCAGTCGGTCACCTCGGCGCGGGGCATGCGGAAGCGGGCGACGTAGCGCAGCTCCTGGAACCCCTGCTCCGTGCAGGGGCCGACCTCCTCGGCGCCCTCGGGCAGCTCGGCGCCGCCGAAGTGCAGCACGTCGGCGCAGGGGACGTTCTGCCCCGCGTATCCGTCGTGGTCGGCCTGGAACAGTACGTAGAACACGATCAGCGCGATGAGCCCGCCGATGGCCAGGACCGGCAGTGCCAGGATCCCGGCCACGATCCCCCATCTGGTCCGTCCGGGCGCCGTTTTTGCTGTCCTGTACATGTCCCCCGCTCTCCGTACCGGCCAGATCTTGTCAGCCGAAGGCTGACAGGCCCCGTCCGGGCTTGCCACCCCCCTCCCCGCATGGGGGAGGATGGCGGAATCCGTACGAAGGGAAAAACACGGTGAGCATCGACCCGTCCTCGATTCCGAACTTCGGGGGCCAGCCCGAGCCGCAGCCCCAAGGACCGGCGGGCCCCGTCGTCCCGGATCAGGACCTCGTGAAGCAGCTCCTCGACCAGATGGAGCTCAAGTACGTCATCGACGACGAGGGTGACCTCGCGGCGCCGTGGGAGCAGTTCCGCACCTACTTCATGTTCCGTGGAGAGGGAGAGCAGCAGGTCTTCTCGGTGCGGACCTTCTACGACCGCCCGCACAAGATCGACGAGAAGCCGCAGCTGCTGGAGTCCATCGACGACTGGAACCGGCGCACCCTGTGGCCCAAGCTCTACACCCACACCCACGACGACGGCACCGTCCGCCTGATCGGCGAGGCGCAGATGCTGATCGGCACCGGCGTCAGCCTGGAGCACTTCGTGTCCTCCACGGTCAGCTGGGTGCGCGCCGCCATCGAGTTCGACAAGTGGCTGGTCGAGCAGCTGGGCCTGGAGCAGGAGATCAACGACGCCGACAAGCCCGAGGGCGACGAGGAGTAACCGGCACGCCCCGCGCAAGCCCACGAGAGCCCGTCCGGGCACCGGCCGTCAGCGCCGGGTGCCGGGGCGGGCTCTCGCCGTGCCGCGGGCCCCGCGGGGCGCGGGGGCGGGGTCCGGACGCGTGCCCGTCCGGGCCAGCAGCGGTGCCGTCATCGCGGTGGTGAGCAGCGCCACCGCCGTGAGCAGGGCCAGCAGGGTGGAGTCGATCAGCCCGGCCTCGTGGCCGATCTCAAGGACGACCAGCTCGGTCAGGCCCCGCGTGTTCAGCAGGATGCCGACGGCCCAGGACTCCCGGCGCGGCAGACCGGTCAGCCGTGCCGCCAGAGCGGGACCGCCGGTCTTCGTCAGCACCGCCGCGGCCAGCAGCAGGCCCAGGACCGCGCAGGTGCCCCCGGTCGGCCGCAGCGCGCCCAGGTCGACGCCCAGCCCGAAGCCCAGGAAGAAGAAGGGCAGCAGGACGGTTCTGGCTGTGGAGGTCAGGGCCGTGGCGGCGTGGGCGCCGGGGCCCCGGCCGGGCGGCCAGACCAGGCCGACCAGGAAGGCACCGATGAGCTGGTGCATGCCGACGGCCGCGGTCAGCGCCGCCGAGCAGCCGATCGCCACCACCAGGGCGGTGCCGGCCGCGCCCGGCTCGGCCCGCTCCGTCCAGCGGGCGAGCGGGCCCGCGGCGAGACGGCGTACCGGCCCCAGGAACACGGCGACGACGGTGACCGCCGCCAGCGTGCGCACCAGGGCCTGGCCGAGGCCGGAGCCCTGTGAGAAGGCCAGGATCGCCGCGAGCGCCAGCCAGCTGCCCGCGTCACCCACCGCCGCCGCGTACAGGCTCAGCCGCCCGGGGCGGGTACGGGTCAGACCCAGGTCCTCCAGCATGCGGGCCAGCACCGGGAACGCGGTGATGCTGAGCGCGCAGCCGACGAACAGCGCGAAGGCGGCCCGGGACACCCCGTCGGGCGCGTACGTGCCGTGCAGCGGCAGCGCCACCAGGACGCCCGCCGCGAACGGCACCAGGAGTGACGCCTGGCTGATCGCCAGGGCCTGCCGGCCGCTGCCCCGCAGCCGCGCGGTGGACAGCTCCTGACCGGCCGCGAACATGAACAAGGCCAGACCCAGTTGCGCCAGGCCAAAGAGCATGGGCAGCGCCTCCGGCGGGAACAGCAGGGCCGCGGACCGCGGGCTCACCGCGCCCAGGAGCGAGGGTCCCAGGGCGATGCCGGCCACCACCTCGCCCATGACCCGCGGCTGGCCCGCCCGTGCCATGAGGGCTCCCGCGCCCCGTGACACGGCGAGGACGACGGCGGCGGCGAGGAAGAAGTGGCCCACCGCGTCCAAGGAGAACATCACGCCGTCCCGTCCGGGGGTCGCAGTCAGTGCCGGGGGCGGCGGCTCAGGGCCATACCGGCGAACAGGAACACGACGCCGATGACGCCGGAGACGACGGCGGTGGTGGTCTCGGCGGGCTTCTGGCTGGCGTTGAGCACCGCGGTGACCACGCCCATCACGGCGCTGATGTAGCAGAAGATCGTCAGGAAGATGCGCAGGTTGGGGTTCATGGCGGGCTTGGTCCAATCCGTGGAGTTGCGTGAGCGGTCGTGCCGGGGGTCAGGTCGTGGGTGCGATGCCGGTGGCCGTCAGGCCGAGCAGCATCACGTAGGCGTCGGGGTCCTTGCGGAAGCGGTTCCAGCGGTCCGCGGCCAGCGCGAACTCGGCGAGGGTCAGCGCCCCGGAGGCCACCAGCGGCTGCAGACGGCCGGGGCCCAGGTGCGGGGCGAAGTCCTCGGTGGGCCGGTCGTCGTTGGTGGTCGCGAACGGACGCAGCGCCACCTCGGCGTACCCGGCCGAGCGCAGCAGCCGGGTCAGCCGCCGCCCGATCGTGCGGTCGCCGCCCGCCGACGCCTGGGCCTGCGTCAGCTTGGCGTGCACGGAGGCGAGTTCGGGGAAGACCGGGTCGGCCAGCCCCCAGCAGGAGGCGTCCACCTCCGTGACCACGATGCGGCCGCCGGGACGCAGTACGCGCAGCGCCTCCCTGAGCATCGGGAGCGGGTCGGCGAGGTGCTGCAGTACGTACCGCAGCAGCACACAGCCCGCGAAGCCGTCGGGGAGCGGCAGATCGGCGCCGTCCGCGACGACCAGGTCGGCGCCGCACCCCTCGGCGTGCGCGAGGAGGTCGCCGTCGACGTCGACGGCGGTCACCGGCAGGCCGGGCAGCGCCGCGCGCAGCCGCCGGGTGACCGCCCCGGACCCGGCGCCGATCTCGACCAGGGGGCCGCAGGACTCGTCGACGCCCGACTCGCGCAGGACCCGCAGCTCCTCGTCGAAGGAGAGCGCGGCCTGCGCCTCCAGCCGGGCCAGTTCACCGGCCAGGCCGCCGGAGGTGGTGGCCGCGGGATCGTAGGAACCGGCGGCGGGACGGGCGGGAGTGGTGGTCATCGGGGCCTCGCAGTCATTCGCATGCCGTACTTGGGTCGCAGGGTCACCAGGGCCTCCGGCTCCACCCGGAAGCCCGGCTCCACTTCCAGCCGGGCCGAGCGCATCAGGACGGCCAGCACCAACGTGGCCTCGACCAGGGCGAGATGGCGTCCGATGCAGGTGCGCTCCCCGCCGCCGAAGGGCAGGTACAGATGGCTCGGCAGGGCGGAGGTGTCGGCGAACCGGTCGGGTACGTACGCATCGGGCCGCTCCCAGTGGTCCGGGTGGCGGTGCAGCACCCACTGGCTGACGCAGACGAGGGCGCCGGCCGGGATGCCGTACCCCTCGACGGTGTCCGGGCCGACCGCGCGGCGGGAGATCAGCCAGACCGGCGGGTACAGCCGCATCGCCTCCTCCACGGCCCGCCGGCAGTGCTCCAGGGCGGGCAGGTCGGCGGCGGTGGGGGTGCGGTCGCCGAGCACCCGGTCGACCTCGGCGCGGACCCGGTCGGCCTCCTCGGGGTGCCGGTCCAGCAGGTACAGCGTCCAGGTCAGCGCCTTGGCGGTGGTCTCGTGGCCCGCCATCACCAGCGTCAGCACCTGGTCGCGCAGGGCGTCGTCGTCGAGCTGCCCGATCATCGCGTCCAGCAGCGAGGGGTCGGACGCCCCGGCTCCGGCCGCGCGGCGCGAGGCGATCACCGTACGGGCGATCAACTGCAGGAAGGCGCGGGCCTGTACGTATCCGCGGCGGCGCAGCGCCGTGTCCTCGGGGTCCGGGTCGGGGTCGGGTACGTAGTGGCCCATGAAGCGGTTGGCCGCGTCCACGGCGCGGCCGAAGCCCTCGCCCGCCGTGCCCAGGTCCACGCCGAGCACGGCCCGGGTGAGGATCGCCAGGGTCAGCGAGGTGAGGTGGTGCTCGACGGGCAGGACGGCGCCGTCGCGCATGGCGGGCCGCCAGCGCCGGACGAGGGCCTCGGTCTCCTCGGTGATGATCCCGTCGAAGGTGGTGACGGCGGTGCGGCGGAAGGCGGGTGCGCACAGCTTGCGCTGGCGGGCCCACTCCTCGCCGTTGCTGGTGAGCAGACCGTTGCCGAGCAGCGGGCGCAGCATCGCGTCGTCGGGGGTGTTGGCCTTGGTGTAGTTGGCGACGTTGTCCTTCAGTACGTGCCGTACGAGATCGGGGCGGTGGAGCATGAACACCCGCTCGCCGTCGCCGAGATGGCTGGTGATGTCGCCGTACTCGCGGTGCATGCGGGTCACGAACTCCAGCGGGTCGGCCCGCATGCGCGTCATGTCCACGGGTTTCTCGGGCCCCGGCGGGACAGTGCCCGCGGTGGCGGTGCTGGGTTTCACGTGAACCTCCGTGGATGGTGGGCCCGGGATACGTAGGCCCCCTTACGTATTGCGGTTCCGCAGTACGTATCGGCGTGAGTAATTCCGTAATCGCCGGGCGAATTCCCGCTGTCCCGCTCCGCCCGCCTTCCGGACGGGGCGCGGCATGAGAGTATGCGTTTCACCTGGTGGCGCCGACCGCTTCGGTGACACGGCCGGTCGGGGCCACAGTAACTCCCGTACCGGACAGGCTCAATGCTTACCCGGAACGGCGCGATACTCACGTTTCGGCGGCCGAAGTACTCACATTTCCAGGAGGGTTGGATTACGTCTCTTTGCGTCTTGGCGGGGTGATTCGGAGCGTGTGAATCTTTTCTCGTCGCCGGCACAACGACCGAATCGCAAAGCGCGCCGACCAAGCGCGGAAAAACGTAAGGAAGGGAGAGTTCACATGGCCCTCGATCCGCAGCAGCGGGCAGAGTTCGTGAACGCCTACACCCGCGTCCTCATCAGCTCCTGGTCCGACGAGTCGTTCGCCGCCCGGCTGCAGTCCGAGCCGCGCACGGCGCTCGCCGAGGCCGGCCTGGAACTCCCGGCCGACGCCGAGATCGTCATCGTCACCCAGGCCCCCGAGGGCCACGAGGAGGGCAACCTGGACGTCCAGGTCGGCCTCTGGGAGCAGGGTCTTGAGACCGGCCGCTACGAGTTCCACGTCCCGGCCACCCCGGCCGTGGACGCCGCCGAACTGAGCGAGGGCGACCTCTCCGACGTCGCCGCCGGCTGCAACTACTGCTGCTGCCCCTGCTGCTGCTGCACCTGACCGGCAGCCCCCGCACTCATTCCCACTTCGCTGGAGGGTTCCATGCCCACTGCGCCGACGGGACATCCCGTCTCCGTCCGCGGTCTTTCCAAGGACTACGGTGACGTCCACGCGGTGCGGGACATCAGCCTCGACATCCATCGGGGCGAGGTGTTCGCACTGCTCGGGCCGAACGGCGCGGGAAAGACCACGACCGTCGACATCCTGACGGGCGTGCGGCAGCGCACCAGCGGAGATGTGCGGGTCCTCGGCCACGACCCGGCCGAGGACCCGCGGGAATGGCGGGCACGGATCGGCGTGGTGCCCCAGACGGCGGGCGCCTACGCGGATCTGACCGTGCGGGAGGTCGTCAGCCACTTCGCCGCCATGTACCCGGCACCCCTGCGCACCGAGCAGGTGCTCGACATGGTCGGTCTTGGCCGGCACCACCGCACCCAGGCCCTGGCGCTCTCCGGCGGCCAGCAGCGCCGCCTCGACGTCGCCGTGGGCGTCGTCGGGGACCCCGAACTGATCTTCCTGGACGAGCCCACCACCGGGCTCGACCCGGTCGCCCGCCGGGAGGCGTGGGAACTGGTCCGCTGGTTCGCCGACCGCGGCTGCACCACCGTGCTGACCACGCACTACCTCGACGAGGCGGAGGAACTGGCCCAGCGGGCCGGAGTCGTCGTCGGCGGACGGCTGGCGGCCTGCGCCCCGCTGTCCGAACTGGGCGGCCGGGACAACACCCGCACCCACGTCTCGTTCCGCCGTACGGCCGCGCTGCGCGAGTGCGCGCTGCCCGCGCTGCCGCCCGGCACCGAGGCGGCCCACGACGACACGTCGGACACCCTCACCCTGCGCACCTCGGAGCCCTCCGGGGTGCTCTCCGTGCTGCTGCCCTGGGCGCGCGAGGCGGGCTGCCCGGAACTGCCCGAACTGCGGGTGCACCGGCCCACCCTCGAAGAGATCTACCTGAACCTCATCGACAGGGAGACCGTCGCATGCCCCTGACCGAGGCCGTCGACACCGCTCAGCCCGCCGCGCCGGCGCCGTCCGCCGACGGGCCGCCCGGGGGAGGTGCCGTGACCTTCGGGGTGCGGGCCCTGGTCAGAGCGAGCGCGGCCCGGTCGAGTGTGGAGCTGAAGGCGTTCTTCCGCAACAAGCAGTCGCTGGTGTTCACCCTGTTCTTCCCGGTGATCCTGCTCGTCGTCTTCGCGTCGATCTTCTCCGGCAAGGTGGAGGGCACCGACACCGACTTCCGGCAGGTCTTCATGTCCGGGGTGATCGCGGCGGGCGTGATGAGCACCGCGTTCTCCGGGCTCGCCATCAGCATCGCCGTCGAGCGCGACACCGGACTGGTCCGGCGGCTCGCGCTCACGCCCATGCCGAAGACCGCCTACTTCATCGGCAAGATCGTGCGGGTCGTGGTGACCACGGCCCTGGAGACGGTCCTGCTCATCGGCATCGCCGCCACCGCCTTCGACCTCGAACTGCCACACACCGCCGAGCGCTGGGCCACCCTCGGCTGGTGCCTGGCGCTCGGCACGGCGGCCTGCGCGCTCGCCGGGACCGCCTACAGCGCGGTCATCCCCAACAGCCGCTCCGCGTCCGCCGTCGTCACACCGGTGTTCATGGTGCTGCAGTTCATCTCCGGCGTGTTCTACCCCTTCGACAAGCTGCCGCTGTGGATGCAGAACACCGCCGCGCTGTTCCCCGTGAAGTGGATGGCGCAGGGCTTCCGTTCGGTGTTCCTGCCCGACTCCTTCACCGTCGTGGAACCGGCCGGTTCCTGGGAACTGGGCCGCGTGGCACTCGTGCTGGCCCTGTGGGCGGTCGGCGGTCTGGTGGCGACCACCCTGACCTTCGGCTGGCGCGGCCCGCGGGTGCGCTGAGTCCGGGAAGGAGCAATCGACGATGACGACGACACCCGGGCTGCCCGCGGGGATCGCCCACCCCTTCTCCCCGGCCGGGCGGGTCGACCCGTATCCGGCGTACGACTGGCTGCGCGCCCACGCGCCGGTGCACCGCGACCCGATGACCGGGATGTGGCTGGTCACCTCGCACGCCGACTGTGTCGCGCTGCTGAAGGACCCCGCCTTCTCGGCCGCCGCGGGCCAGCGGGAGCGGGCCCGTGACGACGACCTGCCGGTCTCCATGCTCACCACCGACGGCGCCGACCACGCCCGGCTGCGCGCCCCGGGCGCGCTGCTGCTCGGACCGGCCGCGCTGGCCTCGGTCGAGGACGCCGTCGCCGCCGACGCCGACGCGGTGCTCGACCGGGCGGCCCGCGCGGGCACCCTGGACGACGCGGTGGAGCAGCTCGGCGTACCGCTGGCCACGGCCGTCCTGGGGCGGCTGTTCGGGCTCGGCGAGGACGACCGGGGGACGCTGGCCCAGCTGGCCCGGGCCGTCTCCGTCAACCTCGACCCGCTCGCCCCGCCGCCCGTCGCCCGGCTGGGGCGGGCCGCGATGGGGGAGCTGACCAGGTTCCTCGACGCGCACGCCGAGCAGGCCCCGCCGTCCCCGCTCGCCCGGCTCGCCGCCGACCCCCGGCTCACCCGGCGCGAGATGCTCGGGGTGCTCGGTCTCGCCGTGGTCGGCGGCTGGCAGCCGCTGGCCGAGTCCATCGGCAACGCTCTGTACTGGCTGCTGCCCCGCCCCGACGCCCTGGCCGCGCTGCGCGCTGCCGACGCGGAGGGCGCGCTGACGGCCATGGACGAACTGCTGCGCCTGGAGGCGCCGATCCCCTTCACCGCACGTGTCACCCTGCGCGAGGCGACCCTGCCGGGCGGCACGATTCCCGCCGGGCAGCGGGTGCTGGCGGTGCTCGCGGCGGCCAACCGCGACCCGGCGGTCTTCACCGACCCCGCCGAGCCGGTCCTCGACCGCACCCCCAACCCTCACCTCGCCTTCGGCGGCGGGCCCCACTTCTGCCTCGCCGCCCGCCTGGTACGCCAGGCAGGCGCCCTCCTCCTCACCCGCCTCGTCCACCGCTTCCCCGACGCGAACCCAGGCCCGTCGACGCCGACTTGGGCGCCGACGCTGATTCCGCGGCGGGTCACGGGGCTGGGCGTGGAGCTGGGGGCCGACGCGGGTGCCGGGCGATGTCCCGTGACGGGGGCGGGGGTTGGCGCATGACCGAGGTCGTGGTGATCGGGGCCGGGGTCGCCGGGCTCGCCTGTGCCGGGCGGCTGGCCGAGGCGGGGCTCGACGCGCTGGTGCTGGAGGCGCGGTCCCGGGTCGGGGGGCGGGTGCGGAGCTTCCGGCCCGCCGACGGGGGGCCCGCACTGGAGTTGGGGGCGCAGATCGTGCACGGGGACCGCAACCCCGCGCACACCGTGCTCGGGCCGCTGCCCGCGGCGCCCCGGCCGACGGCGGCGTACGTCGTCAGCGGGCGCACCGCGCGGCCGATGGCGCTGCTCGCCCGCGGGGGCTGCCCGCCCTGGCTCGCGGAGGCCAGGCTCGCCGGGTACCGGGAGGGCTCCGTCAGTGTCGACTCCTGGCTGACGACGCTCGGGGCGACCCCGGCGGAGGTGGCGGTGGCCCGGGAGTGGTTCCGGCAGACCTGGGCGGCCGACCCGGGGCGGATCGACGCCGCCGCGGCCGGGCTGGCGATGCGTCAGGATGCGGGCGGGTGCGGGGAGTTCACCGTCCACGGTGGGCTCGATCTGCTGACCGCGCGGCTGGCCGAGCGCGTCCGGGTGCGCACCGGCGTCCCGGTGCGCCGGATCGCGGTGGAGCCGGACGGCTCGGGCGTACGGCTGGCCACCGACGACGGCGAGGCGGCCGCCGCGCAGGTGGTCGTCACCGTGCCGCCCGCCGTCGTGGACCGCGGACTGCTCACCATCGACGGGCTGGACGAGGACCGGCGGGCCGCCGCCCGCACCCTCGCCCCCGGCGACGCGTACTGCGCCGTCGTCACCCTGAGCGGCCCCGCGCCCCAGGACATCTCGGTGTTCGACGCCGACGGCGCGGTCGGGTTCCTGTCCTGCCGGCGCGGCCGCCCCGAGGTGACCGTCGTCGCCAAGGACACCGCGGCGGCCTGCGTACGCGCGGCGGCCGGCGCCGCCGGACAGCTGGCGGCCCTGCTGGCGGTGGCGCTGCCGTGGACCGCCGCCCTGGACATCGTGGCCGTGGAGACCGCGGACTGGTCCGCCGAGCCGTTCAGCGGCGGCGGGTTCTGCGCGCCCGGACCGGACTCCACGGCGGCGGCCGAACGCTGGGCGCGTCCGCTGGGCGGGCGGCTGTTCTTCGCGGGGGAGGCCGCCGTGACGGGCCGCGCGCTGCCGTGGCTGCAGGGGGCGTACGCCGACGGACGGCGCGCCGCCGAAGAGGTACTCAAGGCAAGGAAGCAGGGACAGTGAACGTCCACTCGGGCTGGTACTTGGCCGCCTTCACCTCCGAACTGGAGGGCGACGTCGCTCCGTTGGACATCGGCACCCGACGCCTGGTCGCTGTGCGGAGCGACGGCGGGCTGCGCGTCTACGACGCCGACTGCCCGCACCGCGGCGCCCACCTCGGGCACGGCGGCCGGGTCGAGGGCGGCTGTCTGGTCTGTCCGTTCCACGGCCGCCGTATCGGCCTGGGCCGCCCGGAGCGGGAGGGGCCGCGGCCGTGGGTGCGGGAGCACGAGGTGATCGTGTGCGGCGAGGCCGTCTTCGTCCGGCTCACCGACGGGCCCGACGACGACCGCGGGATGCGTGCCACGCTCAAGGAGCTGGCCGGCACCCATCCGCTGGTCCGGGCCGTCGCCCGCCCCGTCGCGGCCGCCGCCGACCTGATCGTCGAGAACGCCTTCGACACCGAGCACTTCACCGCCCTGCACAAGGTGTACCGGGTGCGCGGCATGCGCCACCGCGACGGCGCGCACGGCGAGTTGGTGATGGACGGCGAGTTCCCGATGCCCGCCTCGCCGTGGCGCGGCAGGGCCGGGGCGCCCGCCGCCGAGCCGTACGTCCCGCGCTTCCACGCGCGTGCCTTCAGCCCCGCCGTGGTGGTGACCGAGTTCGGGCCCCCCGACGAGGTGCACGTCATCGTCACCGGCGCGGTCCCGGACGCCTCGGGCGGCTGTGTCGCCCGCGTCGCCATCGGGGTGCGCGAGGGCCAGGAGGCCGCGCTGCCCGCCCTGATCGCGGGCAGCGAGCGCGCACTCGCCGAGGACATCGACGTATGGGAGCACCTCAACCCCGCCGTGGTGCCCCGGTACGACGAGGCGGACGCGGCCGTGGTCGCGTACCGGGCCTTCTGCGAGGGCTTCACCGACCTCGGCACCCCGGAGGCGTCATGACGGAGCAGCTCTGCGCCGCCGAACCCGACTGCGCCGCCTGTGCCGCGCAGGCCGGGCCGCTGCCGGGGGAGACCGAGGGGACCCGCGACGGGCTGCGCGTGCGCACCTGGGGCGGGGACGGCCCCACCGTGCTGTGGGTGCACGGCTACACCATGGATGCCACGCTCTGGCGCCCCCTGTGGCGCCTGCTGCCGGGGCTGCGGCACATCGGCGTCGACCTGCCCGGCCACGGCGGCTCCGCGCCCCTCGACCCCGGCACCGCGCTGCCCGCGCTGGCCGCGCGGGTGCTGGAGCTGGCCCGCGCCGAAGGGGCGCGGCGCTGGGTGGGCCTGTCCTTCGGATCGACCGTGACCCTGCAGATGGCCCTGGACGCGCCCGGCGAGGTGGACCGGCTCGCGCTCGGCGCGCCCACTCCGGCCGGCGGGCCGCCGGACCCGGCCGCCCGCAAGCGGTACATCGAACTGCTGATGCTGCGCCGGATGCGCGGCCCGGCCGCCGCCGACCAGCTGGCCGACCTGTGGATGGCCTCGCCCCCCGACATCTTCCGGGGCACCGAGGCACACCCCGCACTGCGGTCCCGCATCCGGGCCGTGGTGGCCCGCCACTCCTGGGCCGAACTCGACAACGGCGCCATGGCCGCGCTCAGCGCCCACACCCATCCGCCGCGGCACCTGTCCCGGATCACCGCCGACACCCTCGCGCTCACCGGAGCCGAGGACATGCCGGTCTTCCACGCCAACGCGGCGCTCCTGGCGGCCGAGTTGCCCCGCTGCCGTACGGAAGTGGTTCCGGACGCGGGTCATCTGCCGTTTCTGGAACGACCGTTGGCGGTTGCACCGGTTCTGGCCGCGCACCTTGCGGGCGGGCCGGTGAGCACAGAGCATGTACGGGACCTGCGCGCGACGACCACAAGCGCACCGAGAATCAAGGAATTTATGGGCGAGGAGCCGCCTGTATAGAGTGATCGAAGACCAAACGGGGGCTAGGGGGACATGCCGGAATTCGTGCTTGAGTTCTTCGGGACACTGCTTCATGTAACGGGGATGGAAGGCCCCGAACTGTCGTACTTCTTCGGGCCGCATCTGCTCGGACTGCGCAGGACACCGGAGAAGGAGAAGGCGTCACTGACCGTCCACCTCGGACAGCGGTCCGGGTCCGGCGGTCGCGGGGTGCGGGTGTTCGGCCCGGACGGAAGGCTGCTGCGCCGCTGGTCCTTCCACGGCATGGGGGGCATTCCGCCGCTGCTGCCGCCGTTCGCGGCGATGAACGGGCAGTACGCGGTGGTCCAGGCGGCCGTGCTCGCCGAGGGCGACCGGGTGGTCGCGCTGATCGGCGGCGTCGGCTCGCCGCGCAACTCCGTCGCCCTCGCCCTGGGCGGGCGGGGCTGGCGGATGGTGTCGAGCCAGTACCTGGTCGTCGACCGCGCCACCGGGCACACCCTGCCGTACCAACTGCCCATGGAACTGCGTGGCGTCGACCTGGACGCGGTCCGCGCCGCCGGTCTCGCCGACGGCCCGGACGCCCTCGACGGGGCGCCGGACGGCTCCCCGGGACTGGCCGGTCTCGCCGCCGAGAACGGGGCCGGGTACGCCTGGAGCGGGGACCTGCGCCGGGTGCAGTCGCCGCTGACCGGCCCGTACCTCCAGGTGCGCCCCGAGCGGCTGCTGGCCACCGTGGACCGGGGCGCCCGCCTGGGCCCGGCCCACCTGGTGCGGCTGTGCTGCACCGGCACCGACCGCTGCGAGCTGGAGGAATGGGACGTCACCCCGTCCGTCTGGCCGCCGGAGGCCGCCGACGACCTGCCCGCGGCCTCGCGCTCCCGGCTGCTGCTGCCCGGGACGCGCAGCGCCGACGAGGCCGCCGACCTCCTCCACGACCGACTCATGCCGGTAGCCGCCGGGAAGGGAACCGCCCTGTGCCCCGCCGAACCTCCTACGCCGAGGGAACGCCCTGCTGGATCGACCACGTGGGGGTCGACCCGACCGGCGCCAAGGAGTTCTACGCAGCCCTCTTCGGTTGGGAGTTCCGACGCGAGGGCGGCCGTGGCTACCACCTGATCCTGCTCGGCGGCGAGATCGTCGGCGGGCTCGGGCCGAGCCCGATGGGCCCCCGCTTCGGGTCCTCCTGGAACGTCTACCTGGCCGCCAAGGACCTCGGCGCGGCCGGGGAACGGGCCGAGCGGCACGGGGCGCGGCTGCTGGCGCGGGGCGTCCCGGCCGGCGGGGACGGCAGGCTGAGCCTGGCCGTCGACCCGCAGGGGGCCCCGTTCGGCCTGTGGCAGGGCCTGCGCGAGGAGGGCGTCGTCCTCGTCGACGAGCCCGGCGCCCTCGCCGGCGCGGTACTGCACTCGCCCGAGCCGGAGGACTCGGCCGCCTTCTACGGGGCCGTGTGCGGCACGGACGCCGGGATCGGCACGGACGCCGGGATCGAGAAGGGCTCCCCGGCACGGTGGATGCCGCTGCTCGGGGTCGACGACCCGCTCGCCTTCGAGGCGCGGGCGCGTACGGCGGGGGCGACGGTGCTCGCGCCCGGGGTGCTCTGCGACCCGTGGGGGGCGGTGTTCGGGGTGGTGGAGGCGGCGGTGCCGCGGCAGCGGTCGTAGTCGCTCGTAGCGGTCGGGCGTGGCGCGCGTACGTATCGGGCGCGATACGTAATATCCGCGCTGCGCACCGATCTCCGTTCTCCGAGGCGTGCTCCCCGTGCCAGGGTTCTGGGCGGGGAGCGAAATTCCGCGCGCCGCGGGATTCCGGTTCGCTGTTCCCCGTGGAATTCCCGTACGGAATTCCGGCGCGGCGCGCGGCTGTCATGCCAGCGGGGGAAGGGGAAACGAATGGCACCCGAAATCGTGGTGATCGGCGGTGGACCGGCCGGTTCCATTTCGGCGGCTCTGCTCGCCCGGAGCGGCGCGCGGGTCCGGCTGCTGGAACGCGCGCATTTCCCGCGCTATCACATCGGGGAGTCGGTGGCGACGTCCTGCCGCGCCATCATCGAACTCGCGGGCGCCCTGGGGAAGGTGGAGGAGCGCGGCTACCAGGTCAAGGAAGGACTGCTGCTGCGCTGGGGCGCCGAGCGGGACTGGGTGGTCGACTGGCCGGAGATCTTCGGCACCGGCGCGCAGACCTCGTGGCAGGTGGACCGCGCCGACTTCGACCACGTCCTGCTGCGGCACGCCGCCTCCCAGGGCGCCGAGGTGACCGAGGGCGCCCAGGTCAAGCGGGTGCTGTTCGAGGACGGCCGGGCGGTCGGCGTGGAGTGGACCCACGAGGGCGTCACCAGCACCGCGCGCGCCGACCACGTCATCGACGCCTCCGGACGGGCCGGAGTGCTCTCCGCGCGCCACTTCCGCGACCGCCGCCGGCACGACGTGTTCCGCAACGTCGCCGTCTGGGCCTACTACAAGGGCGGCAGCCTGCTCCCGCGCACCCCGCGCGGCGGCATCGACGTCATCTCCTCGCCGGAGGGCTGGTACTGGGTCATCCCGCTGGCGGACGGGATGTTCAGCGTGGGCTTCGTGACCCACCAGGACAACTTCCTGCGCCGCAAGCAGGAGTGCCCGGACGTGGAGCGGCTGTTCCTCGACGCCGTCCAGGAGTCCGACACCGTACGGGAGTTGATGGCCGACGGTGAGTTCCAGCACGACGTGCGCGTCGAGCAGGACTTCTCCTACGCCGCCGACAGCTTCTGCGGCCCCGGCTACTTCCTCGCCGGGGACTCCGCCTGCTTCCTCGACCCGCTGCTGTCGACCGGCGTCCACCTCGCCATGTACAGCGGCATGCTCTCCGCGGCGTCGATCCTCGCGCTGCACGACGGGGACGTGGCGGAGCCGGAGGCGCTGTCCTTCTACGAGACGCTGTACCGCAACGCCTACGCGCGGATGTTCTCCATGGTCGCCGGCTTCTACGAGCAGTACCGGGGCAAGGCCACCTACTTCTGGCTCGCGCAGCGCCTCGCCCGCGGCCGCTACCCGGAACTGGTACGCCGCCCCGAGCCCGTGCCGATGCGCTCGGCGCCCGACAGCGAGGCCTTCGCGGCGCTCACCGCCGGCGCCCTCGACCTCGACGACGCGCGCCGGGCGGGCGGCGCGGATCCGCTGGCCGCGGAGGTACTGGCGGCCCAGGTCGCCCCGCACGCCACCGCCCGCGACCGCTTCGACGCCACCACCGGCCTGTACCTGCGCACCGCTCCCCGCCTCGGCATCGGCCGGGTCCCCGAGACCGCGCGCACCTGATCCCCCGCGGGCGCGCGCAACGGGCGGGGGCGCCCCAAGACTTGGGCGCCCCCGCCCTTTCCTGTGCCTGCGGCACGTTGTCCGGGTCCGGTTCACCGGGCGGGCGGGGCGCGCCTGTTGTGTCCGTCCGCCGGCACCCGTCCGCTACGGCACGCTCAGTGCCGCCGCCAGTTCGTGGCGGCTGTGGATGCCGAGTTTGCGGTAGACGCGGCCCAGGTGGGTGTCGACCGTGCGTTTGCTGAGGAACAGGCGCTCGGAGACCTCCAGGCTGGAGTGGCCGCGCAGGACCAGTTCCACCACGCGTTGTTCGGCGGGGGTCAGTGTGGGGCGCTCGGGGTCGTGGGGCGCGGACGTCGGATGCGGGGCGACGGCCGGGGTGCGCGGGCCGCCGTGGAGGATCGTCACCGCGGCCGCCTCCTCGCCGAGCGCCCGGTACGCCTGCGCGGCCTGCGTCCGCCAGGGCAGACAGGCCGGGTTGGTGATGCCGCGCAGGGCGAGCCGGTGGCCGCAGTCGAGGAACAGGCCGAGGGCCGTCGTATGGTCCCCGCGCGCGGCGGCGACCTCGCCCCGCGCCTGCAGGGAGAGCGCCCGTACGAAGGGGTGCAGGTCCCCGGCCGACCGGTCCTCGCGCAGCACCTCGGCGGCGTCGTCCGCCCGGTCCAGGCCCACCAGCGCACGGGCCGCGCAGGACAGGGCGGCGCTGGTCAGCGCGGCGGCGTTGAGCCGGCGGGCCAGGGTGAGTCCCGCCTCGGCGTCGGCGTACGCGGCGGAGTACCTGCCCTCCCGGTGGTGGGCCTCGGCGCGCACCAGGCGGGCCAGGAGCACGGTGGCCCCGTCGTCGGCGGCGCGCGCGGTGGTGAGCACACGGGTGGCCAGGTCGCGGGCGGCGGCGGGGGTCCCGGTCCAGATCAGGGCCAGTGCCGCGCCGACCGGACCGGCCGGCCAGCCCGCCGTCACGACCTCCTGCGCGGCGCCCTGGGCGACCTCCACGCGGGCGGCCAGCCGCCGCGCGGTGCCGGAGCGGCCGGTGGCGGCGGCGGCCGCGGCGAGCGCCCCGCTGACCGAGCGTGCCGCCGGGTCCAGGGGCCCCTTGGCCGCGAGCCGGGCGGCGGCCCGTACCCCCGTGCGGTGCCCGGTGAGCAGTGCCTGCGCGGTGAGGCGGAGCAGGGGCTCGCGGGGCGGGGCGGGGAGCGCGGCCAGCTCCCCGCAGGCCCGTACGAAGGGCTGGGCGCCCTCAAGGGAGGCGACCAGGGCGGGGGAGGCCAGCCGGGCCAGTACCTCGGCGCGCCCGACCGGGCCGGGCGCGCTGTCGGCGGCGGCCACGGTCTGCCGGGCGCAGGCGTCCAGGTCGCGGTGGAGCTCCACGGCGGCCAGCCGGACGGTCAGTTCGTGGAAGGTCTCGGCGTGCGGGTGCTCGCCGGGGCGCTCCGGCGCCGTCGCGTCCCCCGGGGGCGGGCCGTCCAGCAGGGCGAGGGCGCGGCGCAGATAGCGCGCGGCGGAGGCGTGGTCACCGGCCGCGGCGGCCTGCGCGCCCGCGTCGCGCAGTACGTCCAGGCCCCACTCGCACCCGGCCTTGACCAGGTGCTCGGCGGTCTGCCGGGCCGGGGCGCCGAGGCGGGCCAGCACCGTGGCGGCGCGCCCGTGCAGCTGCAGCCGGTCCTCGGCCGGTACCCGGGCCAGGACGGCGGGCCGCACCGCGGCGTGCGGGAAGCGGGCGGGCGGCCCGGCCTCCAGCAGCCCGGCCCGTACCAGCGCCTCCCTGGCCTGCAGCACCTGCACCTCGCCGTGCTGGGAGAGCGCCCCCCACATGGCGGGGTCGGTGTCCGGGCCCAGCACGGCGAGCTGGGTGAGCAGTTCACCGGCGGCCGGGTCGTCCTCGTCCAGCCAGGCCAGCACGGTCTCGGAGAGCGCCTGGGCGCCGATCGGCAGCACCTGCTGGGGATCGGGCGCGCCGGGCGGGACGTGCTCGCGGCGCAGCCGGTTCACCAGGTCGTGCAGCACCATCGGGTTGCCGTGCGCGAGGGCGTCGCACAGGGCGGCCAGCCCCTGGTCGACGGGGCTGTCGAAGGCGCGGTCGACGAGTTCCGTCGTACAGGTCGAACAGAGCGGTTCCGGCCACAGCCGGTACAGGTACGGCAGCGGGCCCAGTTCGTCGGTCAGCCGCGCGGCGGCGGAGTCGGGCAGCGTCGCCACCAGCAGGACCGGCAGGTCGTCCAGTCGCCGGGCGAGGTAGGAGAACCAGCGCAGTGAGGGTTCGTCGGCGTACTGCAGATCGTCCACGAGGACGGCGACGGGCCGGTCGGCGGCGAGCGAGCGGGTCGTGCTCAGCAGGTGCAGCAGGGCCTCGTGGGTGGGTCCGGCGGCCTCGCCGGAGGAGCCGTGGCCCTCGGCGGGAATGAACGTTTCCGCCCGTCCGGCGGCCCCGAGCACGGGGTCGAAGAGCTGGCGCACCATGCTGTAGGGGAACCCGCTCTCGCTGGGATGGCAGCGGGCCCGCAGTACCAGGGCGCCCTCCGGCAGGAGCCGCGGAACCGCGTTCAGCAGGGCCGACTTCCCCATCCCGCGCGGCCCGTGGACGGTGACCACGGCAGGGTGGCCCAGAGCGAGCCCGACGATGACCTCCTGTAGGAGGGATATCTCGCGTTCTCGGTGATACAGATCCCCGTTGACTGCATGCATTGCGCCAATCTTGCATTCCATCCGGCCAGGAGCAAGCGTCCTTGAGCGGCGGGGGACTTGGCCCGGCGATACGTACGCGACGCCCCGGAAGAAGTACGTACGGGCCGCCCGGTTGCGTAGTGAATGAAGCATTTACCCGCCGTGCGCTCCGTGTTTGGGTGAACCGTGCCGGAAAGCGCCGGACGTCGCACGACGGGCGGGTCGAAGCGCGCCGCGCCAACTCGCCGCACATGCATCGGAAGAACACAGGGGGACCGATGGAAAAGCCGCGCCTGAAAGCGCATTTCCACGTCGAGGTGGTGGAGGGCGAGCGCGTCTTCCTCTATGCCGAGGGCCAGGACTACCTGGTGCCGGGCAAGGCGGCGGCGGCCGTCGTGCCGTACCTCGACGGCCGCAGGACCGTGATGGAGATCGTGCAGGCGCTGTCCGGCACCGTGGCCATCCCGGCCGTGCTCGGCGCCCTCACCCGCTTCGAGGCGGCCGGACATCTCGCCGAGGGACGGCCCGAGTTGGACGAGTCCGTCCTCGCCTACTGGGACGCCCTCGGCATCGACCCCGCCACCACCCTCGGCACGGCCCCCGTCACCGTCTCCGCCGCGCCCGGCGTCGACCCCGAGCCGGTGGTCACCGCCCTGCGCGGCCTCGGCCTGACCGTGGCCACCGCGCCGCTGGACTCGGTGCCCGAGGCCGGGCTGTCCGTCGTCCTCGTCGACGACTACCTCGACCCGGCGCTCGCCGCCCGCAACGACCGCCAACTGGCCGCCGGGATGCCCTGGTTGCTGGCCCGCCCCGCGGGCGTCGCGCCCTGGATCGGCCCCTTCCTCAAGCCCGAGCACACCGCCTGCTGGCGCTGCCTGTCCCAACGGCTCACCGGGAACCGCCAGTTGGAGCGCTACCTGGCCGGCCGGCGCGGCGAGTCGGTGCCCCGCCACCCGGCGCGCGCGGGCATCGCCGCCGGACCGCTGGCCGCGGCCGGGCTGCTGGCCGCCGAGGCCGCGCGGATCGCCGCCACCGGCGAACCGGGTGCCCTGTGCGGGCAGATGATCACCCTCGACCTGGCCACCCTGCGCACCGAGACCCACCCCCTGGTGCGCCAGCCCCAGTGCCCCTCCTGCGGTGACCCGGCCCTGGTCACGGGCCGCAGCCCCAAGATCGTGCTCAGCTCCCAGGAGGCCCGGCACACCAGCGACGGCGGCTACCGCGTCAACCGGCCCGAGGACACCCTCGCCCGGCTGGAACGGCACATCAGCCCCTACTTCGGCGCCATCACCAAGCTGGTCTCGCACACCCCCGAGTCCAACACGCTGACCTACAGCTACTCGGCGGGCCACAACTTCGCGATGGTCAACGACAGCCTGGACCTGCTGCGCCGCAATCTGCGCGGCCAGAGCGGCGGCAAGGGCCGCTCCGAGATCCAGGCCAAGGTCAGCGCCGTGTGCGAGGCGATCGAACGGTACGTGGGCGTGTGGCGCGGCGACGAGCCCGTGGTGCGCGCCGCCTACCGCGACCTCGACCCGGGCACCGCCGTGCACCCCGGCAGCCTGCTGCACTTCTCCGAGCGCCAGCTCGCCGGGCGCACGGAGTGGAACAAGGACCCGGCCAACCGGCTGCACAAGGTCCCCGACCCGTTCCCCGAGGACACCGCGATCGACTGGGCGCGCGGCTGGTCCCTCACCCACGACACCGAGCGCCTGGTCCCGGCGGCCTACTCCTGGTACGGCCACCCCGACCTCGACGAGCACTTCTTCTGCATCGCCGACTCCAACGGCAGCGCGGCCGGCAACACCCTGGAGGAGGCGGTCCTGCAGGGCCTGTGCGAGCTGACCGAGCGTGACGCCGTCGCCCTGTGGTGGTACAACCGGCTGCGCCGCCCCGCCTTCGACATGGACTCGCTGGACGACCCGTACGTGACGCAACTGCGCGCCCACTACGAGGCCATGGACCGCGACCTGTGGATGCTCGACATCTCCTTCGACCTGGGGATGCCGGTGTACGTGGCGGCCTCCCGGCGGCGGCACAGCGTCGAGGACATCATGGTCGGCTTCGGCGCCCACCCCGACCCGCGCGTCGCCGCGTTCCGGGCGCTGACCGAGCTCAACCAGTTCCTGCCGATGATCGAGCAGCGCGACGAGCAGGGCAACACCTCCTACCTGGTCGACGACCTGGAGACGCTGACCTGGCTGAAGGAGGCCACCGTCGAGCGGGAGCCCTGGCTGCTGCCCGACCCCGAGCTGCCCGCCGTCCACGTCGGCCCGCAGGCCGGGTTCGACCTCTCCGAGCGCATCCGCGAGCAGGTCGAGCGGATCCGTGAGGCCGGCTCCGAGGTCATCGTCCTCGACCAGACCCGCCCGGACCTGGAACTCCATGTGGTCAAGGTGATCGCGCCGGGGCTGCGCCACTTCTGGCGCCGGCTCGGCCCCGGCCGCCTGTACGACGTACCCGTCCGCCTGGGGCTGCTGGAGCGGCCCACGGCGGAGGCGGACCTGAACCACTGGAACGTCTTCTTCTGACCGGACCGGCGTGCACGGCCCCGTACCCGCGGTGCCGTGCACGCGGCATGCCGCCGCACCGTTGCGGCCCGCGCTTCCACCAGGGAGGAAGCCATGACGATCACCACCAGCCCACTGACGACGGCGCGGGACGGCGCCGACAGCACGCCCGCGCCCTGCACCGAGGCGATCCGCCTCGCCCGCGGCGCCACCTTCGACGGGGAGCACATCACCGCCCCCTTCGGGACCCTGCGGCTCAAGGAACTGCCCCCCGGCGCACGGGCCGCGCTCACCGCGCTCGCCGAGGAGGACCTGGACGAGGGGCGGATCACCGCGCTCGTCGTCGCCGGGGACGGCGAGGCGGGGCTGCTGCGCTGGCACATGCTGCGCACCCGGCTGGACAACACCGGCCTGCTCGAACACTCCGTGACCGGCCCGGACGGCACCACCCTGGCCCGGCTGGTGGCCGTCGGGCGGGGCCGCACCACCCTGCGTCCGGTACCCCGCGACGCCGTCCGCCTCTCCCGGCACGCCCTGCTGCTGCCCGCCGACGGCACCCTGTCCCTGCGCGCCCCCGGCAGCCCGCTGGCCGTCGAACTCGGGCCCGCCGCGGCCCCGTTCCTGGCGCTGCTCACCGACTGGACCGACGCCGCCCGGACCCCGGCACCCCTGCTCCGGCTGATCGCCACGGCCGGCGCCCTCAACCCGGGCACCCCCGAGGACGACCCGGAGCGCGAGCAGCGCGGCGGCGTCCAGTGGCACCCGCTGGACCTGGCCTTCCACACCCGCACCCGGGTCCCCGCCTCGGTCGCCGGCTACGGCGGCACGTACCCGTTCGCCGACCGTTTCCCGCCCGAACCGGTCGCCGCGCCCGCGGGCGAGGGGCCGCGCGTGCCGCTGCCCGTGCCCGACCTGGACGAGATCGCCGCCCGGGACCCCTCGCTCACCGAGGTCATCGAGCGCCGCTCCTCCACCCGCGCCCACGACTCCGGCTCGCCCCTGACGGTCGATCAGCTCGCCGAGCTGCTCTACCGGACCGTGCGCATCCGCGCCACGTTCACCGGCGGCGACGGCCAGGAGCTCGCCGACCGTCCGCTGCCCAGCGGCGGCAGCGTGCACGAGCTGGAGGTCTACCCGCTGGTCACGCACTGCGCGGGACTGGCGCCGGGGCTGTACCGCTACGCCCCCGACCGGCACGAACTGGAACTGGTCCGCGAGCCCGGCCCGGCCACCGAACCGCTGGTCAGGGAGGCCCGCGCGGCCACGATGATGGACGACGACCCGCAGGTCGTCCTCCTCGTCGCGGCCCGTTTCGGACGGGTGATGTGGAAGTACGAGACGGTCGCCTACCCGCTGATCCTCAAGCACGTCGGCGTCCTCTACCAGACCGTCTATCTGGTGGCCACGGCCATGGGGCTCGGCGTGTGCGGGCTCGGCGGCGGCGACACCTCGGCGTTCGCCGCGGCGACCGGCCGCGATCCGCTGCTGGAGGGCACCGTCGGTGAACTCGTCCTCGGCACACCGAGGCCGACGGCACCCGGCGGCCCGGGCGACCGGGAGGAGTGAGCCCGTGCAGTTCCGCTACCAGGCCCTGCAGCGCAAGCGGGAGCCGGACGAGCTGGACGCGCCCGTGCTGCTCGCGGCGCCCCGCGGCTGGATCGCCGTCTTCGTCGTCCTGATCGTCATGGTCGGCGCCTGCGTCTGGGCGGTGTTCGCCCGGCTCGAAGTGACCGTCGACGCCCCCGGCATCCTCACCCACCCCGGCGGCACCAGCCAGGTCCAGAGCCCGTACACCGGGCTGGCCCGCGACCTGCTGGTGCGCCCCGACGACGAGGTGAAGGCGGGGGACCCGCTCGCCCGGCTCACCGACGACGCGGGCCGGGTCCGTACCGTCACCAGCCCGTTCGCGGGCAAGGTGATCAGCGCCGCGCTGACCAGCGGACAGTTCGTCCGGGCGGGCAGCACCGTCGCCACCGTCGAACGCACCGACCTGCCGGACGACCGGCTCGTCGCCCTCGTCTTCGTCCCCGCCGACCAGGCCGCCGCCCTCAGACCCGGCCGCCCCGTCGACCTGTCGGTGTCGACCGCGCCGCCGTCGGCGTACGGGCTGCTGCGCGGCAAGGTCACCTCGGTCTCCCCCTACCCGCTCACCCGCGAGGCGCTGGCCGCCGTCGCGGGCGGCGACCTGGCGGCCGAGACCTTCCACCAGGGCCAGGCTCCGCGCCTGGTCACCGTGGACCTCATCCCCGAGCCGGGCTCCCCGTCCGGCTACCAATGGAGCACCGCCAAGGCCCCGCCGGTCCGGCTCGGCTCGCAGACCTCGGTCAGCGCGTCGATCGGACTGCGCAGCCAGTCGCCGTTCGCCCTGCTGCTGGGACGCTGAGGAGGCCGGACCGATGAGCGACACCAGGTCGACCACCACCCGTACGACGACCGGGCCGGCCGGTGCGCCGGGCCCCGGCCGGGAGGCGCCCGTATCGCGCCGCCGCGCCCGCCGGGCCGAACGCCGCGGCCGGCGCGGCGCCGCACGCGAACGCCGCTGGGCCCGCCGCCGCGCCCACCGGGTGCCCACCGTCCTGCAGATGGAGTCGGTCGAGTGCGGCGCCGCCAGCCTGGCGATGATCCTCGCCCACCACGGACGGCACGTCCCGCTGGAGGAACTGCGCTCCCTGTGCGGGGTCTCCCGGGACGGCGCCAAGGCCAGCTCCGTCCTGGCCGCCGCCCGCTCCTTCGGCATGGTCGCCCGCGGCTTCCAGGCCGAGCCCGACCTGCTGCGCGAGAAGCTGCGCACCGGACCGGTGATCATCTTCTGGGCGTTCCAGCACTTCATGGTCGTCGAGGGGATCAGCACCCGGTTCGGCCGCACCCTCGTCGCCGTCAACGACCCGAGCACGGGCCCCCGGCTGATGGAATGGTCGGAGTTCGACTCGGGCTTCACCGGGATCGTGCTCACCTTCGAACCCGGCCCCGACTTCCGGCCCGGCGGACGCCGCACCAGCACCGCCGCCGCCCTGCTCGACCGGCGGCTGCCGTCCGGGCGGGCGCTGCCGCTGGTGCTGCTGGCCAGCCTGCTGCTGGTGGTGCCCGGCATCGTCGGCGCCGCCTACTCCCGGGTCTTCGTCGACCAGGTCATCGGCGCCGACTCGCCCACCGCCGTGCTCCCGCTGGCCGTGGCGATGGCCGCGACCGCGCTGATGGTCTTCGTCCTGACCTCCGTCCAGCAGCACTACCTGCTGCGCATGGAGATCCGCACCGGCCTGGTCAGCTCCGCCCGCTTCTTCCGGCATCTGCTGCGGCTGCCCATCGAGTTCTTCCTCCAGCGCCGCCCCGCCGAGGTCGCCAAACGGGTCGCCAGCAACGACACCGTCGCGATGATCCTCTCCCGCGACGTCGCCGCGACCACCATCAACCTGACCCTGGTGGTCTTCTACGGCGCCCTGATGGTCCGCTACGACGTACTGCTCGGCGCCATCGGGCTGGCCACCGCGGGCCTGAACGTCCTGATGCTCCAGCTCGTCGCGCGCTCCCGCAAGGACGCGGTGGCCGCGCTGCGCGCCGACCGGGGCAACCTGATCGGCACCACCTTCGCGACCCTGTCCACCATCGAGTCGGTCAAGGCGTCGGGGTCCGAGCCGGAGGCGTTCACCCGCTGGGCCGGCTTCCTCGCCAAGGTCACCAGCGCCCAGCAGCGGCTCGGGCAGACCACCGCCGTGCTGACCGTGCTGCCGCCGCTGCTCGCCGTCGTCAACATCGGTGTCCTGCTGCTCGTCGGCGGGCTGCGGGTGGCCGACGGCACGCTCAGCGTCGGCATCCTCGTCACCTTCCAGACCCTGCTCGCCGCGCTCAGCCGCCCGGTCACCCAGCTGACCAACCTGGGCAGCCGGCTGCAGGACATGAACGCCGATCTCAAGCGGATCCACGACGTGGAGAAGTACCCGCGGGCGACCTGCTTCGAGCCAGGCCGCGACGAACTCGACCCCGAGGCCCCCGAGGGCCGCCTCAACGGCGAACTCGTGCTGCGCGACATCACCTTCGGCTACGGACCGCTCGCCGCCCCCGTCATCTCCGGCCTCGGCCTCACCATCGCCCCCGGCTCGCGCACCGCCATCGTCGGCGGCTCCGGCAGCGGCAAGTCCACCGTCGGACGCCTCGTCACCGGCCTGTACGAACCGCGCTCCGGCCAGGTGCTGCTCGGCGGACGCCCCCGCGAGGAGATCCCGCGCACCGTGCTCGCCGCCTCGATGGCCTACGTCGACCAGGACGTGGCCCTGTTCTCCGGGACCGTCCGCGAGAACCTCACCCTCTGGGACGACACCGTGCCCGACGAGGTGGTACTTGCCGCGCTCCAGGACGCGGCCGTCTTCGACGAGGTGCTCTCCCGCCCCGGCGGCCTCAACGCCCAGGTCTGGGAGCACGGCGCCAACTTCAGCGGTGGCCAGCGCCAGCGCCTGGAACTGGCCCGAGCCCTGGCCGCCCGGCCCACGCTGCTGGTCCTCGACGAGGCGACCAGCGCCCTGGACCCCGCGACCGAGCGCACCGTCATGGACAACCTGCGGCGGCGCGGCTGCGCCTGCCTGATCATCGCCCACCGGCTGTCCACCGTGCGCGACGCCGACGAGATCATCGTCCTGGACAAGGGCACCGTCGCCGAACGCGGCACGCACGACGAACTGCTCGCCGCGCGGGGCCTGTACGCGGCCCTGTTCGAGTCCAGCAGGGCCGAGGAGAGTGACACCCTGTGACCACCCCCGACACCACGAGCGCGCCCGCCCGCACCGTCTGCCTGGACGACCCCGGCACCCTGCTCTACGTGGCGGAGGGCGCCGCCGACCTGTTCGCGGTGGAGCGCGCGGCCACGGACGACCGGGCCGGGACAGCGGACGCCGACGAGGGCGGCGGGGCCGCCGGACGGCGCCACTTCCTGTGCCGGGCGGACGCCGGGATGCTCCTGGTGTGCGGCACCGACCGCGACACCCGGCACACCGTCATCGCCCGTCCCGTGCTCGACGCCCAGCTGCACCGGCTGCCGCTGGAGGTCCTGGACGACGTACGCGCCGGGCGCACCGCGCTGCCCCGGGCCGACGGCGAACGCCCCGCCGAACTCGACCACGCCCGCGTCCTGGACGGCCTCACCGCCGGACTCACCGCGCTCGCCGAGGCCCTGGCCGGCACCCTGCCGCCGCGCAAGTTCACCTCGCTGAGCACCAGCGGCGGCACGGAACTCGAAGCGCGGGACGTCACCCGCTCCGTCGACGGCATCCGCTTCGTCCGCGTGGAGTCCGGCCTCCTCGACCAGGGCGACCGCGCGGGCACCGAGGGACGGGCCCCGGACCTGCCCGAGCCGCCCGAGCCGGTCGGCCCCGGCGACGAAGTGGTGCTCACCGAACGGGACTGGCTGAGGGCCCGCGAACCGGCGAGGCTGGCCTCCTCTTCGCTCCTCGACGTCTACCGCCAGGGCCGCCTCACCGCCGCGCTCGCCCGGTACGCCGTACGCCTGCGCGCCGCCGTCGACCACCGGGTCGCCGTCGTACGCGCCGAGGAGCGGGCCGAGCTCGCCGCCCGCCGCGCCCAGGACGCCACCGTGCCGGCCGCCGCGGTGCGCCGCTTCGACGCGGTGCTGCACGACACCGACACCCGGGTCAAACTCGCCGACGTCGCCGCCGACCCGCCGCTGCTGGCCGCCGCCCGCCTGGTCGCCTCCCGGCAGGGCTTCACCGTACGGCCGCCGGTGCGCGGCAGCGGCGGCGGCCGGGCCCGGGACGACCTGCGGGCCATCGCCCTGGCCTCCGGGGTGCGCACCCGCACCGTACGGCTCGAAGGGCCCTGGTGGACCAAGGACCTCGGCCCGATGGTCGGCTACCACGTCACCGGCCGCCCGGTCGCGCTGCTGCCGCTCGGGCGGGGCTATGTCGTGGTCGACGACGGCCGGGTCACCCCGCTCACCGCCGACGGGGCCGCCCGGCTGCGCAACGAGGGCGTGGTGCTGTACCGGCCGCTGCCCGAACGCGTACGGGACGTGCGCGGGCTGCTGCGGTTCGGTTTCTCACCCTCGCACGGGCACGGCCGGGACCTGGTCCGGTTCGTCGTCGCGGGCGGTCTGGTGGCGCTGCTCGGCCTGATCATCCCGGTCATGACCGGCGAGGTGCTGGGCAGCTACGTGGAGGCCGCCGACCGGGATCTGATCGTGCAGGGCGCCCTGGCGGTGATCGCCTCCGGACTGGTGACGGCGGCCCTGTCCGTCGTGCAGAACATCGCCGTCCTGCGCATGGAGAGCCGCTCCGGCGCGGCCATGCAGGCGGGCCTGTGGAACCGCCTGCTGTCGCTGCCCGCCGCCTTCTTCACCCGCTACTCCACCGGCGAGCTGGGCACCACCGTCCTCGGCGTCACGGCCGCCCAGGAACTGCTCTCCGGCATGCTCACCACCGCCACCCTGGCCCTGCTCACCGGACTCGCCAATCTGGGCCTGGTCTTCTGGTACGACGTCACCCTCGCGCTCGCCGCCGCCGGTCTGACCGCGGTGGGCGTGGGCTTCGCCGCGGTCGCCGGACGCGTCCAACTGCGCTGGGCGCGCAGGGAGTACGTGCATGACCAGGCCATGTCCTCGATGGTCTTCCAGATGCTCACCGCGATGCCCAAGCTGCGGGTGGCCGCGGCCGAGGAACGGGCGTTCGCCGAGTGGACCCGCCTCGCGGCGGAGGGCCACGCCCTGTCCGCCCGCGTGCGGCGCGTGCAGAACGCCGTCACCACCTTCAACGCGGGTTTCCCGCTGGTGTGTTCGGCGGTGGTCTTCGCCCTGACGGCGGGCCCGCTGCACGGCGAGATCCCGCTCTCGGTCTTCCTGCCGTTCTACACCGCCTTCAACCTGCTGCTCGCCGCCGGACTGCAGTTCACCGCGGCGGCGGTCACCGCCGTGGGCACCGTGCCCATGCTGGAGCGGCTCCAGCCGATCCTGGAGGCCGAACCGGAGAACGACGGCACCAAGGCCGACCCGGGTGACCTCTCGGGCCGGATCGCCGTCTCCCACCTGTCCTTCCGCTACGGCCAGGACGGGCCGCTGGTCCTGGACGACATCAGCCTTGCCGTGCAGCCCGGGGAGTTCGTCGCCGTCGTGGGAGCCTCGGGCAGCGGCAAGTCCACCCTGCTGCGGCTGCTGCTGGGCTTCGAGACCCCGCTGTCCGGCAGCGTCCTCTACGACGGCCAGGACCTCGCCGAACTCGACATCTCGGCGGTACGCCGGCAGTGCGGCGTGGTGCTCCAGAACGGCGCCCTGCAGGCCGGTGACATCCTGGCCAACATCGTCGGCACCACCGGCTTCACCCTCGACGAGGCGTGGGCGGCGGCGGAGATGGCGGGGCTCGCCGACGACATCCGGGCCATGCCGATGGGCATGCACACCATGCTCTCGGAGGGCACCAACACCCTCTCCGGCGGCCAGCGCCAGCGCCTGATGATCGCCCGCGCCCTGGTGGCCCGCCCGCGCCTGGTCTTCTTCGACGAGGCGACCAGCGCCCTGGACAACCCGACACAGAGCCTGGTGGCCGAGAGCACCCGGCGCCTGAACGCCACCCGGCTGGTCATCGCGCACCGCCTGTCCACGGTGGTCGACGCCGACCGGATCGTCGTCATGGAGCGCGGCCGGATCGTCCAGCAGGGCACCTACGACGAGCTGATGGCGGACGCCGACGGGCTCTTCGCCCGCCTCGCCGGGCCCCAACTCTCCACATCCGCCCGGTTTTCGCGGGCCGGAGTCGAGTGACATGATCGGACCGGCGCGTGACCCCGCGCCGGTCCGCGGCCCGCTCCCGCACGACCACGACCTCGACCCCAGGGGGAACCATGGAGACCAACCCGACGACCCGCGGCCGGATCAACTGGCTGCTGCCCGCGGTGTACGCGCTGGCCATCGTGGTCGCCGGGGCAGTGATCTCCGGCGCCGCCGCGGGTGTCACCGCGGCGGTCGGCGGCGTCCTGCTCGGCCTGTACTACGGCTTCGGCAACCGCCTCGGCCTGCGCCGCTGACGCCGGTTCAGGGGGCCAGCCGCCGCAGCCGGGCGGCGGCCTCCTTCAGCACGTCCTCCTGCTTGCAGAACGCGAACCGCACGTAGGGCGCCCCGGTCTCCTTGTGGTCGTAGAAGACGGCGTTGGGAATGGCCACCACCCCCACCCGCTCGGGCAGCGCCCGGCAGAAGGCGAACCCGTCGCTCTCGCCGAGGGGCCGGATGTCGGTGGTGATGAAGTAGGTGCCGGCCGAGGTGAACACCTCGAACCCCGCCTCCTCCAGCCCCGCCGCCAGCAGATCCCGCTTGGCCTGCATGTCCGCGCGGAAGGCCGCGTAGTAGCTCTCGGGCAGCGCGAGCGCCTCGGCGACGGCGTACTGGAACGGCCCGGACGCCACGTACGTCAGGAACTGCTTCGCCGAGCGCACCGCCGTCACCAGTGCGGGCGGGGCGGTCACCCAGCCGACCTTCCAGCCGGTGAAGGAGTACGTCTTCCCGGCGGAGGAAATGGTGACGGTCCGCTCCCGCATCCCCGGAAACGTCGCCAGCGGCACATGCTCGGCCCCGTCGAAGACGAGATGCTCGTACACCTCGTCCGTGACGACCAGCAGATCCCGCTCCACCGCCAGCTCCGCCACCGCCGCCAGCTCCTCACGGGTGAGAACGGTGCCGGTCGGGTTGTGCGGGGTGTTGATCAGCAGCAGCCGGGTGCGGTCGGTGACCGCCGCGCGCAGCTCGTCGAGGTCGAGCCGGAAACGTCCCCCGTCCGGGCGCAGGGTGACCGGCACCCGGCGTGCCCCCGCCATGGCGATGCAGGCCGCGTAGGAGTCGTAGTACGGCTCCAGCGCCACCACCTCGTCGCCGGGCTCCAGCAGCGCCAGCAGCGCCGCCGCGATGGCCTCCGTGGCACCCGCCGTCACCAGCACCTCGGTGTCCGGGTCGTACGTCAGCCCGTACAGCCGCTCCTGGTGCGCCGCCACCGCCAGCCGCAGCTCGGGCACCCCCGGCCCCGGCGGATACTGGTTCCCGCGCCCGTCCCGCAGCGCCCGCACCGCCGCCTCCCGCACCTCCTCGGGCCCGTCGGTGTCCGGAAAACCCTGCCCCAGATTGATCGACCCGGTCCGCAGGGCCAGCGCCGACATCTCCGCGAAGATCGTCGTACCGAACTCGGCGAGGCGGCGGTTGAGAAGAGGACGCACGCTAGAGGTCATGGCGGCATCCTGCGCCGAAGCTCTGGAGTTCCTCAACTCTGCTTTGGGCCGTGAGCGGCGGGGGCATCCCCCGTTCACGCGGCGGCGAGGCGCCCACGGGGGGTCGCTTCGGGGGAGCCGCGGGAGATGAAAGGAGGGTGGCGCCATGACTGTCGGCATCATCCTGATCGTTGGGTTCGCGGGAATCGTCACGCTGGGGCTCCTGGCCGCCGGACGGCGGAGCGGGGGGCCGGTGCGCGGTGCGCGGCGTAGCGGTGGCCGGGGCAGCTACAGCCGGCACGACAGCACCGACACCAGCAGCGGCAGCTGGTGGGCCGGCGGGGGAGACAGCGGTGGCGGGTCCTCCTGCGGCGGCGGCAGCTCCTGCGGCAGCAGCAGCTCCTGCGGGGGCGGCGGTGGCGGATGCGGCGGCGGAGGCAGCTGACACGGGGCAGCTGAGCTCCATGACGGGGGAACCGTATCCGGACAGCGGGGCCCGCCCACGGGGGGCGGGTCCCGCTGTTCTGTGTTCGTGCTCCGGCGTACGCCCGGACGACACGGCGCACACCGTGGTTGAACAGTTGAGCTGTGGAGCCCCCCGAGGGATGGAAACCCTCCGAAGTTGGGTAAAAACGCTGTGGCGGCGCCACTGTTCATGATTCCCTCTAAAACACCAACGCAGCCCCTCGGACGTCCCGCGGCCATCCCCACTGACCTCGCCGACTGGGCTGACGGGCCGATCTCCCGGTGTCGACCGGTGCGCCGGACCCAACCTCCCTTTCTTTGCGTGCTTGCGGAGCCGATCCATGCTCACGACCCTGAACACCTCCTACACCGACACGCGCGCGGCCGATCTCGCCTGGGCGCTGGGGCGTGAACCGCTCCCCGCACTGGCCACGCTCGACCTCGAACTGTCCGGGGCGAAGCTCCAGTTGAGACTGCTCGGCGCGTCCCACCAGGTGCTCCTGGAGGAGGACCGGGGTGACTGCTCGGAGACCGTGGCATGCATCCCGGGCAGCAGCACCCCCCTCCCGCTGGGCGTCGCCAAGCGCGTCGGGGACTGGGAGTACGAGTTCGCCGCCCGCGTCGAGGTACTGGCACCCGGTCAGTTCGCGGGCCGCGCCCAGGAGTTGCTCGCCCTGGTCGCCGACCACCCGCACGGCCTGGCCGGAGTCTTCCCCGGCAGCCCGCACGCCTTCACCGCGATGCTCGCGCACCGCCACGAGGGCCAGTTGCACTGGCGCACCTGGCACGCCTACCCGCAGGACGGCCAGTTGGTGGCCACCCGCACTCGGGTCGGGGTGCGCGTACCGGTCGGCGCGTGCTGAACCCGTCAGGCGTTTGACGGCCGTAGGTCCACACGTGTGGGTGACGAAGCGTGTCGGTCCCGTAACGTAACGTCGCAGGGTGATTGAACCGCACGCGCCCGCCCCGCCCGGCCCCCCGGCACCCTGGGGCGGCCCGGCGCGGCTGCCCGTCCGGCCCGGGACGGGGCGTTTCCTGGTCCTCGCGTGCGTCTTCGTCTGCGCCGCCTGCGGACTGGTCTACGAACTCGAACTCGTCGCCCTCGCCTCCTACTTGATCGGCGACTCGGTCACCCAGGCGTCCGTCGTGCTGTCCGTCATGGTGTTCGCCATGGGCCTCGGCTCGCTCGTCGCCAAACGCCTGCGCTGGCACGCCGCCGCCGGCTTCGGCGCGATCGAGGCGGTCCTCGCCCTGATCGGCGGCCACAGCGCGCTCGCCCTGTACGGCGCGTTCGCCTGGACCGGCGACTGGGGCGGACTGTGGGGCGAGGGCCCGCGGGTCCTGCTGGTCGCCTTCTCGCTCGCCATCGGACTGCTGATCGGCGCCGAAGTGCCGCTGCTGATGGAGCTGATCCAGCGCATCCGCCGCCAGGACGCGGGCGGCGCGGTCGCCGACCTGTTCGCCGCGGACTACGTCGGCGCCCTCGTCGGCGGCCTCGCCTTCCCCTTCCTGCTGCTGCCCCTGCTCGGCCAGTTGACCGGCGCGCTCATCACCGGCGCCGTCAACGCGATCGCCGGCGCCGCCCTGGTGCTCGGCCTGTTCGGCCGCGATCTGACCCGGCGTGGCCGCCTGCTGCTGATCGCCGCCAACGTCACCGTCCTCGGCCTGCTCGCCACCGCCGCCGTCCACGTCGACGACTTCGAACGGGCCGCCCGGCGCGCGGTGTACGGCGCCGACGTCCGCGTCGCGGTCCAGACCGACGTCCAGGAACTCGTCCTCACCGGCGGCACCGACGGCCACCCCGTCGAGCTCTACCTCGACGGCCGCCTGCGGGTCAGCGGGCGCGACGAGCACCGCTACCACGAGGCCCTGGTCCACCCCGCGATGAACGGCCCGCACCGCCGCGTCCTGATCCTCGGCGGCGGCGACGGCCTCGCCGTCCGCGAGGTGCTGCGCCACCCGGGCGTACGGCGCGTGGACGTCGTCGAACTCGACGCCGAGGTGGTCCGCCTGGCCCGCGAGGACCCGGCGCTGGCCGCCCTCAACGGCCACGCCTACGACGACCCGCGCGTCCATGTCGTCATCGCCGACGCCTTCGGCCACCTGCGCACCTCGCCCCCGGCCCGCTACGACGTCGTGGTCTCCGACCTCCCCGACCCCGGCATCACGGCGAGCACCAAGCTCTACTCGCAGGAGTTCTACGGACTGGTCCGCCGGGCGCTGACCGACGACGGCCGCCTGGTGGTGCACGCCGGGCCGGTGACCGGCCGCCCCCGCGTCTTCTGGACGGTGGACGCCACCCTCCGCTCGGCGGGCCTGCGCACGGCCCCGTACCGGGTGGCGGGCCGCGCCCCCGGCTTCGCGGCGGGCCCGGACCGTTCCTCCGCCCGTCGCGCGGACGCCCCGCACGACTGGGGCCTCGTCCTCGCCACCGCCTCCGGACCCGGACCCCGGCTCGCCCTGTCCCCGGCGGGCCCGCGCCTGCTCACCCTCACCGACGCCCGCCTGCTGGAGGACGCCCGGGCGGCGGAGCGGGTACGCCGTGCCGGACTCCCGGCGTCGACCCTCGTGCATCCGCGGTACTGAGCCGCTGACCCGGACGTGCCGGGAGATTACGCCGACGGGGGGTGCGGCGGCGGCCCCCGTGGGTAGGCTCCGCTGACATGGAGCTTGAGGTGTTCGTTCCGACGGCCGCGGCCCGGGTGCGGGAGGCGTTGTCCGACCCCGAGCGGGTGGCCCGCGCGCTCCCCGGCTTCCAGCGGGACGCCGGAGCCGACGATCCCACCAGCGGCCGCCTGAAGGTACGGGTGGGCGGTCACACGATCACCTACCGGGGCGCCCTGCGCGTCGCGGAGCGCGAGGACGGCGCGTACACGGTGGAGGGCGAGGCCGCGGAGGCCCGCGGCACCGGCACGGTGAAGCTGTCCCTGACGCTCACCCTGGCCGACGCGGACGACGACGGTACGCGCGTCACCGTCGAGGGCAGCGCGACAGCGGACGGCCGTATCGCCCAACTCCCCACCGAGCAGGTGAACTCGGCGCTGACCAGGCTCGTGAACCGTATCGCCGAGAACCTGGGAGCGACGGAGGCGGCTGCCCAGACACCCGAGGCTCCTCAGACACCCGAGGGTCCCCAGACACCCGAGGGTCCCCAGACACCCGAGGGTCCCCAGACACCCGAGGGTCCCCAGCAGCCCGAGGCACCGGAAGCCGCCCCGGAAGCCCCAAAGGATCCCCCGAAGTCGGCAGCCGCCGACGCCGAGGACCCCCCACAGGGGCCACCCGCACCCGACAACGAAAGCAGCACAGGCGGTGCCGGTGGGAACACAACCGAGGCCCAAGGCGCGGCCGAGGCCGAGCAGCCACCCCCCGAAGCCGCGCACGCGCGCCGCACGATGATCGGCCGCAGCGCCGAAGAGGTCGACCACGCCCCGCCCCGCGGCCGCTACGCCCCGGTCCCGGCCCCGCCGGTCACCGCCCCCGCGCACACCCTCCGCTGGGCCGCCCCCGCCGCCGCCCTCGCCGTGGCCTCCGCGATCGTCGTCGGCCGGGTCCTGCGCAGGCGCCGCTGACCGCACCGGTCAACCCCGCTAGGGTCGTGGCGTGAGTAACGAAGACATCACGCTGACCGCGGGCGACGCGGAGGTGACCGTACAGCCGGGCAACGGCGGCCGGATCGGCGGACTGAAGGTCGCGGGCACCCAACTCCTGCGCCAGGGCGAGCGGTTCGGCTGCTTCCCGATGGTCCCCTGGTGCGGACGGATCCGGGACGGACGGTTCCGCGACGGCGCCGCCGTCCGCCAGATGCCGCTGAACTCCCCGCCGCACGCCATCCACGGCACCGCGCGCGACGGCGCCTGGCGCACCGCCCGCACCGGCGCGGACGAGGCGGTGATCACGTACGACCTGGTGGACCCCTGGCCGCACAGCGGGCGGGTCACCCAGGTCGTCGCGCTGACCGACAGCTCGCTGACGCTGACGATGGCGGTGGAGACGTACGAGGACTCCTTCCCGGCGCAGATCGGCTGGCACCCCTGGTTCCACCGCACCCTCGGCGGCAAGGCCGTCGAGCTGGACTTCACCCCCGCCTGGCAGGAGGAGCGCGGGGACGACCACCTCCCCACCGGCAACCGCCTCGACCCCAAGCCGGGCCCCTGGGACGACTGCTTCGGCATGCCGGACGGTGCCGACGTCACCCTGACCTGGCCGGGGCAACTCACCCTGAAGGTCACCAGCCCCGAGCAGTGGGTCGTCGTCTACGACGAGCAGGACGAGGCCGTCTGCGTGGAGCCGCAGACCGGCCCGCCCAACGGCCTGAACACGCATCCGCGCCTGGTCACCCCGCTGGAGCCGCTGGAGGCCACGACCACCTGGAGCTGGACCCGCCTCTAAGCTGTTCGGCATGACGGACGTTCGCGGCACGCTGCTGCAGCAGATCAAGGACAAGGCCGTGGTGCACGGCAAGGTGACCCTGTCGTCGGGTCTTGAGGCCGACTACTACGTCGACCTGCGGCGCATCACGCTGGACGGCGAGGCCGCGCCGCTGGTCGGTCAGGTGCTCCTGGACCTCACCGCCGACCTGGAGTTCGACGCGGTCGGCGGGCTGACCATGGGCGCCGACCCGGTCGCCGCCGCCATGCTGCACGCCGCCGCGGCCCGCGGCCGGAAGCTGGACGCCTTCGTGGTCCGCAAGGCCGCCAAGGCGCACGGCCTGCAGCGCCGCGTCGAGGGCCCGGACATCGCCGGCCGCCGGGTGCTCGTGGTCGAGGACACCTCCACCACCGGTGGTTCCCCGCTCACCGCCGTCGAGGCCGTCCGCGAGGCCGGCGCCGAGGTCGTGGCCGTGGCGACCATCGTGGACCGGGCGACCGGGGCCGCCGAGAAGATCGAAGCGGGCGCGGGCGTGCCCTACCGCTTCGCGTACGCCAAGGACGAGCTGGGCCTGGACTGAGCCCGGCCGGACCGGACGGGCCGGGCCCGTGACCGTCGGCTGAGACGACTCTCGGAGCATCCCGTTTCGTCTGGAAAGATGGCCCCGACGACGATGAGGTCGTTCTCCCAGGTCTAGGTCAGGGCCGTTACACGCAGAACGCAACCCGCACATCACAAGGAGCGGACAGATGCCCATCGCAACCCCCGAGGTCTACAACGAGATGCTCGACCGGGCGAAGGCAGGCAAGTTCGCCTACCCGGCCATCAACGTGACCTCCTCCCAGACGCTGCACGCCGCGCTGCGCGGCTTCGCGGAGGCCGAGAGCGACGGCATCGTCCAGATCTCCACCGGTGGCGCGGAGTTCCTCGGCGGCCAGTACAGCAAGGACATGGTCACCGGCGCCGTCGCCCTGGCCGAGTTCGCGCACATCGTCGCCGAGAAGTACGACGTCAACATCGCGCTGCACACCGACCACTGTCCGAAGGACAAGCTGGACGGCTACGTACGCCCGCTGATCGCGGTCTCCGAGGAGCGCGTGAAGGCCGGCCGCAACCCGCTGTTCCAGTCGCACATGTGGGACGGCTCCGCCGAGACCCTCGCCGACAACCTGGCCATCGCGCAGGAGCTGCTCCCGCGCGCCGCCGCCGCCAAGATCATCCTTGAGGTGGAGATCACCCCGACCGGCGGCGAGGAGGACGGTGTCAGCCACGAGATCAACGACGAGCTGTACACGACCGTCGAGGACGCGCTGCGCACCGCCGAGGCGCTCGGCCTGGGTGAGAAGGGCCGCTACCTGCTGGCCGCCTCCTTCGGCAACGTGCACGGCGTGTACAAGCCGGGCAACGTCGTCCTGCGTCCGGAGCTGCTGAAGGACCTCCAGCAGGGCGTGGGCGAGAAGTACGGCAAGCCCAACCCGTTCGACTTCGTCTTCCACGGCGGCTCCGGCTCCACCCCGGAGGAGATCGCCACCGCGCTGGAGAACGGCGTCGTGAAGATGAACCTGGACACGGACACCCAGTACGCCTTCACCCGTCCGGTCGCCGCGCACATGTTCCAGAACTACGACGGCGTCCTGAAGGTCGACGGCGAGGTCGGCAACAAGAAGACCTACGACCCGCGCACCTGGGGCAAGCTGGCCGAGGCGGGCATGGCCGCGCGCGTCGTCGAGGCCTGCAACAACCTGCGCTCCACGGGCACGAAGATCAAGTAGTTCCCGCGCGCGATCCACCGAGCCCGGTGCCCTGCTTCGGCGCCGGGCTCGCTGTATACCTGGGAGCATGCCCGACGTACGGCTGGCCGCGCCGCAGGGCCGCTGGATCCTGCTGACCACGATCCTCGGTTCCAGCATGGCGCTGCTGGACTCGACCGTCGTCAACGTCGCCCTGCCGCGCATCGGCACCGACCTCGACGCGAACCTGTCCGCGCTGCAGTGGACGGTCAACGCGTACATGCTCACGCTGGCCGGGCTGATCCTGCTCGGCGGCTCCCTGGGCGACCGCTACGGCCGCCGCCGGATCTTCGTCGTCGGCGTGCTGTGGTTCGCCGCCGCCTCGCTGCTGTGCGGGCTCGCCCCGAACGCCCAGATCCTGATCGCCGCGCGTGCCCTGCAAGGGGTCGGCGGGGCGCTGCTGACCCCCGGCTCGCTCGCCCTCATCCAGGCGTCCTTCCACCCCGACGACCGCAGCCGCGCGGTGGGCCTGTGGTCCGGCTTCGGCGGCATCGGGGCGGCGGTGGGGCCGTTCCTGGGCGGCTGGCTGGTGGACGGGCCCGGCTGGCGGTGGGTGTTCTGGCTGAACGTGCCGCTGGCCCTGCTGTGCGTGCCCATCGCCCTGCGCCATGTCCCCGAGTCCCGGGACAGCGCCGCGCACGACCGTTTCGACGTGCTCGGCGCGGCCCTCGGCGCCCTCGCGCTGGCCCTGGTGACGTACGCGCTGATCGAGGCGGACTGGATCACCGCCGCCGTGGGCGTGGTCCTCGGGGTGGCCTTCGTGTACGTCGAGAAGCGGCGGCCCGATCCGATGATGCCGCCGGACATCTTCGCCTCCCGCCAGTTCACCGCCGTCAACCTGGTCACCCTGTGCGTGTACGCGGCCCTCGGCGGGTTCTTCTTCCTCGCGGTGATCCAGTTGCAGGTGGTCTCCGGCTACTCGGCCCTCGCCGCCGGTACGGCCCTGCTCCCGGCGACCGTGCTGATGCTGCTGCTCTCGGCCCGGTCCGGGGCCCTGGCGGACAGGATCGGCCCCCGCATCCCGCTCACGGTGGGCCCGCTGGTGAGCGCGGCCGGGCTGCTGCTGATGCTGCGGGTCGGCCCGGACGCCTCCTACCTGGCCGACGTCCTGCCCGCCGTCCTGGTCTTCGGGTGCGGCCTGGTCACCCTGGTGGCCCCGCTGACCGCCACCGTGCTGGCCTCGGTGAGTGTCGCGCGGGCGGGCCTGGCCAGCGGCATCAACAACGCGGCGGCCCGGGCGGCGGGCCTGGTCGCGGTGGCCGCGCTGCCCCTGCTGACGGGGATGGGCGAGGAGGCCTACCGCTCCCCGGACGCCTTCGACACCGCCTTCGACCAGGCCATGCTGTGGTGCGCGGGCGCGCTGGTCGCGGGCGCCGCCCTGGCCTTCGCGACGGTACGCAAGCCCCCGCCGGACTGCCGGCACCCCGAATGCCTGCACCACGCCTCCATCACGGCACCCCCACTGGAGGGGGAGCGGGCCAAGCGGCGCATCGAATAGCGGATGGACCAGACTGAACCCATGACGATTCACGAGAACCTCCTCGGGGGACCGCCCCCGACCCACCTCCCCAACGACCCGGAGCCGCGTGAGCTCCTGGCGTCCGGTACGGCGCCCGCCGATGTCGCCGCGAAGTACCCGACCTCCTCGCTGGCCTGGGCCCAGCTGGCCGACGAGGCGTTCGAGCGGGGCAGCGTCGTGGAGTCGTACGCCTACGCCCGTACCGGCTACCACCGCGGCTTGGACGCGCTGCGCCGCAACGGCTGGAAGGGCCACGGCCCGGTGCCCTGGGAGCACGAGCCCAACCGCGGCTTCCTGCGCGCCCTGCACGCCCTGGCCCGCGCCGCGGGCACGATCGGCGAGCAGGAGGAGTACGAGCGCTGCACCCAGTTCCTGAAGGACTCCTCGCCGACGGCCGCGCAGACCCTGGGCTAGCCCTGGGACATTCCTTGAGTGCGGGTCCGGCTGTGATCCAGTCGGGCCTTGCACTTTGCCGGTGGTACCCCGGAGGATTCGGGTGGGGACCGGGGCCCCCGTGTCGGTAACGGCAGGGGCGGACCGCTACCCGGAGTACACAACAGGAGACAGCGATGTCCCACGAGGCTCACGAAACCCAGGAGCCCGAGACCCCGCATCTCGACTTCGCCGGCACGACGCCGTACGAGGACTACGTCAAGGCCGACGTGCTCACCCACCTCCAGCACACCCTCTCCGACGACCCCGGAGAGATGGTCTTCCTGGTCACCACCCAGGTTATGGAGCTGTGGTTCACCGTCGTCGTGCACGAGTGGGAGACGGCCGCGCACGCGCTGCGCGAGGACCGGGTGCCGGTCGCGATCGACGCGCTCAAGCGCTCGGTGCGGGAGCTGGAGGCGCTCAACGCCTCCTGGAAGCCGCTCGGCCAGCTCACCCCCGCCCAGTTCAACTCCTACCGCAGCGCCCTCGGCGAGGGCTCCGGCTTCCAGTCGGCGATGTACCGGCGGATGGAGTTCCTGCTCGGCGAGAAGTCCGCGTCCATGCTCGTCCCGCACCGCGGCGCGCCCCGCGTCCACGCGGAGCTGGAGAAGGCGCTGCACGAGCCGAGCCTGTACGACGAGGTGCTGCGCTTCATGGCCCGGCGCGGGCACGCGATACCCGCCTCCGTGCTGAAGCGTGACGTCTCCCAGCGCTACGAGCCCTCCGACGCGGTCGAGGCCGCCTGGGCCGCCGTCTACTCCGGCGATCCCGGGGACGAACTCGCCCGCCTGGGCGAGGCGCTGACGGACGTGGCGGAGCTGGTGTGGCGCTGGCGCAACGACCATCTGGTCGCCACCCGGCGCGCGATGGGCGCCAAGCCCGGCACCGGCGGCTCGGCCGGAGTGGCCTGGCTGGAGAAGAGGGCCCGCAAGAACGTCTTCCCCGAGCTGTGGACGGCGAGGTCCCATGTCTGACCTCACGGCCCGGGCGAAGGAGCTGGACGCGGCGGACGAACTCGCCGCCAAGCGCGCCGAGTTCGTCCTCGACGACGTCGTCTACCTCGACGGCAACTCCCTCGGCGCGCTCCCGGTGAACGTGCCGGACCGGGTCGCGGACGTGGTCGGGCGCCAGTGGGGCGCCCTGCGCATCCGGTCCTGGGAGGAGAGCGGCTGGTGGACCGCCCCGGAGCGGATCGGCGACCGCATCGCCCCGCTGGTCGGGGCGGCGCCGGGGCAGATCGTCGTCGGCGACTCGACCAGCGTGAACGTCTTCAAGGCACTGGTCGCCGCGGTGCGGATGGCGGGCGAGGGGCGCGACGAGATCGTCGTGGACGCCACCACCTTCCCGACCGACGGCTACATCGCCGAGTCGGCCGCCCGGATGACCGGCTGCCGGCTGCGTCCGGTGGTGCCGTCCGAGGTGGCGTCGGTGCTCGGCGACCGCACGGCCGCCGTGCTGCTCAACCACGTCGACTACCGCACCGGGCGCCTGCACGACCTGCCGGCGCTCACGGCGGCGGTGCACGCGGCGGGCGCGTACGTCGTCTGGGACCTGTGCCACAGCGCGGGCGCGCTGCCGGTCGGCCTGGACGAGCACGGCGTGGACCTGGCGGTCGGCTGCACCTACAAGTACCTGAACGGCGGCCCGGGTTCACCGGCGTACCTGTACGTTCGCTCCGATCTGCAACCCCGCTTCGACTCCCCGCTGCCGGGCTGGAACTCCCACGCGGAGCCCTTCGGCATGCGCCCCGAGTACGAACCGGCACCGGGCGCCCCGCGCGGCCGGGTGGGCACGCCGGACATCCTCTCCATGCTCGCCCTGGAGGCGGCACTTGAGGTCTGGGACGGCGTGAGCGTCGAGTCGGTGCGGGCCAAGTCCCTCGCGCTGACGGACTTCTTCCTGGAGTGCGTCGAGCGGTACGTCCCCGAGGGCGCCGTGGAGTCCCTCACCCCGGTCGCCCACGAGGAGCGCGGCAGCCAGGTCGCGCTGCGCTGCCAGGGCGCCGACGCGGTGATGAAACGGCTGGTCGAGCGGGGTGTGGTGGGCGACTACCGGGCCCCTGACGTGCTGCGCTTCGGGTTCACCCCGCTGTACGTGGGATTCGCGGACGTGGAGCGGGCGGCACGGGTGCTGGGCGAGCTGCTGGGCTAGGGAGACGCCACGCGGTGAGGGGTGACGGGCGTACAGAACCGTTACCCCTCACCCAGCGTCACATCCCCGTGTTCACGCACGTCACCGGCCTGATACGGTCCCGGCAAACACCTGGTCCGCCCATCCCGTTTCACCACCGAGAGGTTGGAGCATGCCGGACGACGCCGCCGCAGCCCGGGCCGCCGCAGAGGAGCAGTCGGCCTTCTCTCATCCGCCCGTCGACCCGGACGCCACCGCCGCGTACGGTGACCACCCCGACCAGGTGATCGACTTCTACGCCCCGCGCACCGACACCCCCCTCGCCCCCCTGGTGGTCGTCCTGCACGGCGGCGCCTGGCGCGCCCCCTACGACCGCCGCCACATCAGCCCGTTCGCCGACTTCCTGGCCCGCCGGGGCTTCGCCGTGGCCAGCGTGGAGTACCGCAAGGGCGCGGAGGGCGCGGCCGAGACCGCCGGCCGCTGGCCGGAGACCTTCGACGACGTCGCCGCCGCCCTGGACGCCCTCCCGGCCCTTGTCCGCGAGCACCTGGTACAGGCGGACCCCCGCCGGACGGTCGTCACCGGGCACTCCGCGGGCGGCCACCTCGCCCTGTGGGCCGCCGCCCGCCACCTCCTGCCCGCCGACGCGCCCTGGCGCACCGACGGCCCCCCGATGCTCCGGGGCGTCGTCGCGCTCGCCCCCATCGCCGACTTCGCGGTCGCCGACAAGCTGGACGTCTGCGCGGACGCCACCCGCCAACTCCTCGGCGGCGACGAGCACTTCGCCGAGCGCCGCCCGTACGCCGACCCCGCCCTGCTGCTGCCCACCGGCATCGCCACCACCCTCGTCCAGGGCCGCACCGACATCGACGTGCCGCAGATCGTCGCCGAGTCCTACGCGGACGCGGCGGCCAAGGCGGGTGAGGTGGTCGGGCTGACGCTGCTGGAGGACGTCGGCCACTTCCCGCTGATCGACCCGGCGGCGGACGCCTGCGCGGTGGTCGCGGAGGAGATCGCCCAGCTCGCCTGGTGACACCGTGGGCCGCCTGTAGTACTTGAGACGGACCCCGAAGGACCCTTCTCGCAGGTGACGACGGCGAGAAGGGCCTGCCCTACCGTGCTGTACGTGACCGAGACGACCTCCAAAACCCACAGCCCGGAGTACCGGCTGGCCGTGGACGCTCTGCGCGGGCTGCGGCAGGACCTGTTCCACGACGCCTTCGCCTACCGGCCGCTGCGGCGCCCGCACACCGAGCCCGAGCCCGGGTCCGGCCGGCTGCTGCCGCGCCCGATACGCGAGTACGCGGGCTTCGTCCCGCACGCCCTGATCGCCGCCACGGCCTTCCTCGCCGCTCTCGTCGGTGGTACGGACGGCAGCGGCCCGACCCTGGCGACCGCCCTGGTCTGCGCGGTCCCGGTGCTGATGACGGCGGTACGCCCGGTTGGCGCGTTCTGGCTGTCGATGGCCGCCGTGCCCGTCGTCGGGATGCTCGCCGGGGACTGGGTCCAGTGGCCGTGGGCGGCCGGAGCCTTCGTCTCCCACCTGGCGGTCCTCACCATCGTCGCGGTGCGCACCCGGCCCCGCACGGCGGCCTGGATGTGGGTGCTGACGGCGGCGTACGGGCTGGTCATGGACACCGGGTTCGGCCCGACCTACTACTACGGCACCAACACCGGCGCCATGCTCATGCTCTCCGCGCTGATCCTGCTCGCTGTCTCGGTGTGGCACATCCGCCGCGAGGCCGAGCAGGAGGTGACCGCGCAGGCCACCGAGACCGCGCAGGAACGTTCCCGTCGCACCCTGCTGGAGGAGCGCACCACCATCGCCCGCGAACTGCACGACGTGGTCGCCCACCACATGTCGGTCGTCGCCATCCAGGCCGAGGCCGCGCCCTACCGGGTGGAGAACCCGCCGGAGGAGCTGGAGCGGGCCTTCGCCACCATCCGCGAGAACGCGGTGGCCGCCCTCACCGAGCTGCGCCGGGTCCTGGGCGTCGTACGGGCGGAGGACTACGAGGCCCCGGACGCCCCGCAGCCCACGCTCGCCGACCTGGACGCGCTGCTGGCCAATGTGCGCGAGGCGGGCCTGGACGTGACCAAGACGGTGACCGGCGCGGTGCGGGAACTCCCGCAGGGCGTGGAGCTGTCGGCGTACCGGATCGTCCAGGAGGCCCTGAGCAACACCCTGCGGCACGCGCCCGGCGCGCGGGCGGGCGTGGAGGTCGGATACGTCCTCGGCGGGCTCGGGCTGCGGATCGTCAACACCGCGCCCCCGGCCCCGTCCCTGATCAAGCCCTCGCCCGGCGCGGGGCACGGGATCACGGGCATGCGGGAGCGGGTGACCATGCTGAACGGCGAGATGACGGCCGGCGCCACGGACGAGGGCGGTTACGAGGTGGCGGTGTTCCTGCCGGTGCAGCGCACGGAGGACGGGGCATGACGATCCGCGTCCTGATCGCCGACGACCAGATGATGGTCCGCGAGGGTTTCTCGGTCCTGCTCAACGCGATGCCGGATATCGAGGTCGTCGGCGAGGCGGTCAACGGCCGGGAGGCCGTCGCCAAGGTCCGCGAACTGGCCCCCGACGTGGTCCTGATGGACATCCGCATGCCCGAGCTGAACGGCATCGAGGCGACCCGCGAGATCGTGGCCGCCGACGGCACCGCGCGGGTGCTGGTGCTGACCACGTTCGACCTGGACGAGTACGTCTACCAGGCGCTGCGCGCCGGGGCCTCCGGCTTCCTGCTGAAGGACGCCTCGGCCCGTCAACTGGCGGACGGGGTCCGCGTGGTGGCCTCCGGCGAGGCGCTGCTCGCGCCCTCGGTCACACGCCGGCTGATCACCGAGTTCTCCAAGCTCACCGAGCAGCCGCGCGCCTTCTCCGGCGCCCACGCGGCCTACGGCGACCTCACCGAACGGGAGACGGAGGTCCTGGTGCTGATCGCGCAGGGCCTGTCCAACGCGGAGATCGCCGAGCGGCTGGTGGTCGCCGAGTCCACGATCAAGACCCACGTCAGCCGGATCCTGGTGAAGCTGGGGCTCAGGGACCGCACCCAGGCGGCGGTGTTCGCGTACGAGGCGCGGTTGGTGACGCCGGGCTGAGCCCTCTTTGTACGGTGGGGGGATGGAACAGCGCATCACCCTGATCACGCTGGGCGTGACCGACCTGGCCCGCGCCAAGGCCTTCTACGAGGCCCTCGGCTGGCGCGGGCAGGAGGTCCAGGAAACCGTGTTCTTCCAGGCCGGGGGCCTGGGGCTGGTGCTGTGGGACCGGGCGGAGCTGGCCCGGGACAGTGGCGTGGACCCGGCTACGGCGGGCGGCTTCGGCGGGATCGTCCTCGCGCACAACGTCCGCTCCGACGCGGAGGTGGACGAGCTGCTGGCGGCGGTGGAGCGGGCCGGGGGGACGGTCACGAAGCCCGCGGTGCCGAACGAGATCGGCTTCTACTCCGGCGCCTTCACCGACCCCGACGGCCACGTCTGGGAGGTGGCCCACAACCCCGGCTTCCCGCTGGCGGCGGACGGGACGGTCACGATCCCGGACTTCTCCGCCGGTCAGTAGCGGGACGTCGCCTGCGGCCAGCAGCGGGACGTCTCCTCTGGTCAGCAGGGGGTGCGGCGGGCTAGCGTCCGTTCATGGGAGCCTTCGATCCGTGGGACGCGGCGTTTCTCGCCGACCCCTACCCCGCCTACGCCGAGCTGCGCGCCCAGGGGCGCGTGCACTACTTCGAGCCGACGAACCAGTGGCTGGTCCCGCACCACGCCGACGTCTCGGCGCTGCTGCGCGACCGGCGCCTGGGGCGGACGTACCAGCACCGCTTCACGCACGAGGAGTTCGGCCGCACGGCCCCGCCCCCCGAGCACGAGCCGTTCCACACCCTCAACGACCACGGCATGCTCGATCTGGAGCCGCCGGACCACACCCGGATCCGGCGCCTGGTGTCGAAGGCGTTCACCCCGCGCACGGTGGAGCAGCTCCGGCCGTACGTCGAGCGGCTGGCCGGTGAGCTGGCGGACCGGCTGGTCGAGGCGGGCGGCGGGGACCTGCTCACCGACGTGGCCGAGCCGCTGCCCGTCGCGGTGATCGCCGAGATGCTGGGCATCCCGGAGGCGGACCGGGCCCCGCTGCGGCCCTGGTCGGCGGACATCTGCGGGATGTACGAGCTGAACCCCTCCGAGGACACCGCGCGGCGGGCGGTACGGGCGTCGGTGGAGTTCACCGAGTACCTGCGCGACCTGATCGCCGAGCGGCGCAAGGCACCCGGGGACGACCTGATCTCCGGTCTGATCGCGGCGCACGACGAGGGCGACCGCCTGACCGAGCAGGAGATGATCTCCACCTGCGTGCTCCTGCTGAACGCGGGCCACGAGGCGACGGTGAACTCCACGGTCAACGGCTGGTACGCCCTCTTCCGCAACCCCGCCCAGCTCGCCGCCCTGCGCGCCGACCACTCCCTGGTCCCGTCCGCGGTGGAGGAGCTGATGCGCTACGACACCCCGCTCCAGCTCTTCGAACGCTGGGTCCTGGACGACATCGAGCTCGCCGGCACGACGATCCCCCGGGGCGCGGAGATCGCCATGCTCTTCGGCTCGGCCAACCACGACCCGGAGGTCTTCGACACCCCGGAGCGGCTGGTCCTCTCCCGCCCCGAGAACCCGCACATCTCCTTCAGCGCGGGCATCCACTACTGCCTCGGCGCCCCCTTGGCCCGCATCGAGCTGTGCGCGTCGATGAAGGCCCTCCTGGACCGGGCTCCGGCCCTGTCCCTGGCCGAGGAGCCGAAGAGGAAGCCGAACTTCGTGATCCGAGGGCTGGAGGGGCTGCGGGTCACGGTGTGAGGGGGGCTCGCGTGCCCGGCGCTGCGGGTGCCGGTCCGGGTCGGGCTCACTTGCCCGGCAGCACCAGCCCCAGCGCCCCCTCCCACACCGTCCACGTGCGCCTGCGCACCGGGCCCGCCTCCTGGGCGTCGGCCCGGTAGCGGAAGTCCGGTCCCGAGACCGTGATGCGGCGGCCCCGGGCCAGCAGGGGAGCCTCGTCCGCGGCGGGACGGACCTCCACCGACGCCGTACCGCAGCCGTTCGGGGTCACCGAGACGTTCTCCACCTGCTGGTCCAGGTCGATCAACGTCGTACCGTCCACCTCGACCCGCAGGCGGGTCGGGGCCGGGCCCATGGCGGTGGGGGCGGGGCTTGCCGGGGCCAGGGTGCGGAACAGGGACTGGTACGTACGCAGCCAGGGCCGGGCCTCCGCGGGCTCGGGCCGGACCGCGGGCGGCAGGGCCGGGATGCGCAGCGCGCCCAGCACCACTCCGTCGCTGTCGTCGACGAGTACGTCCACCCGGCGCTCCACGCCGTCCAGGACCGCCCGCGCCGCCGCCACCGCGCCCGTGGGCACCCCCAGCGCCCCGGCCAGCGTCAGCGCCGCGCCCACCGGCACCACCGACAGCGCGCATCCGGACAGCTCCCGGCGCCGGTGCAGCAGGGACACCGCGCGCACCAGGGCCCGGTCGTCGCCGACCACGACCGGGCGCCGTGAGCCCCTTCGGGTGAGCGCGCGGGCGAATTCCTCCGGCCCCTCCGGCAGGCACACCTTCGTCGCGGCACCCGCGCTGAGCACGTCTTTCGCGATCCGCACGGACTCTCCGTCCGTATGCCGGGCGACCGGGTCGATGACCACCAGCAGCTGTTCGGACGTCGCGGAAGTCGCCACCTCGGCCATGCCTCGCTTCCTCGGGTAGCATCTTTGTGCAAGAGCCCCTTGCGCTATTGCGCCAGGGGCTTCGTCTATTCCGGGGCATCCGGTCCGACGGTTTGCGGCCAACGAAGGTCGCCGGTGTATCACCCGCACAGGTGCGGCGTACACCCCTGACCTTGGACATGCCCCGCCCGGAAGGGGTGTACGCGCGTGCCCGCACTTGTGCTGCTCGGTGCTCAGTGGGGTGACGAAGGCAAGGGAAAGGCGACCGACCTGCTCGGTGGCTCGGTCGATTATGTGGTGCGCTACCAGGGCGGCAACAACGCCGGCCACACGGTGGTCGTGGGCGATCAGAAGTACGCCCTGCACCTGCTCCCTTCCGGAATCCTCTCCCCGGGGTGCACCCCGGTCATCGGCAACGGCGTCGTCGTCGACCCGTCGGTCCTGCTCTCCGAGCTGAGCGGTCTGAACGAGCGAGGCGTCGACACGTCCAAGCTCCTGATCAGCGGCAACGCCCACATCATCACGCCGTACAACGTCACCGTCGACAAGGTGACGGAACGCTTCCTCGGCAAGCGCAAGATCGGCACCACCGGACGCGGCATCGGCCCGACCTACGCGGACAAGATCAACCGCGTCGGCATCCGGGTGCAGGACCTCTACGACGAGTCCATCCTGACGCAGAAGGTCGAGGCGGCCCTCGACGTCAAGAACCAGCTCCTCACCAAGCTCTACAACCGCCGCGCGATCGCCGTCGGCCAGGTCGTCGAGGAGCTGCTGCACTACGCCGAGCAGATCAAGCCGTACGTCGCCGACACGGTGCTGATCCTCAACCAGGCCCTGGAGGACGACAAGGTCGTGCTCTTCGAGGGCGGCCAGGGCACCCTGCTCGACATCGACCACGGCACGTACCCCTTCGTCACCTCCTCCAACCCGACCGCCGGCGGCGCCTGCACGGGCGCGGGCGTGGGCCCGACGAAGATCAGCCGGGTCATCGGCATCCTCAAGGCGTACACCACCCGCGTCGGCGCCGGCCCGTTCCCGACCGAACTCTTCGACGAGGACGGCGAGGCCCTGCGCCGCATCGGCGGCGAGCGCGGTGTCACCACCGGCCGCGACCGGCGCTGCGGCTGGTTCGACGCGGTCATCGCCCGCTACGCCACCCGCGTCAACGGCCTGACCGACTTCTTCCTCACCAAGCTCGACGTGCTCACCGGCTGGGAGCAGATCCCGGTCTGCGTCGCCTACGAGATCGACGGCAAGCGGGTCGAGGAACTGCCCTACTCGCAGTCCGACTTCCACCACGCCAAGCCGATCTACGAGACCCTGCCGGGCTGGTCGGAGGACATCACCAAGGCCAAGTCCTTCTCCGACCTGCCGAAGAACGCGCAGAACTACGTGAAGGCGCTGGAGGAGATGTCCGGCGCCCCGATCTCCGCGATCGGCGTGGGCCCGGGCCGCGACGAGACGATCGAGATCAACTCCTTCCTGTAGGAGCCGGCCTCGGCATCAGGGGCGTCCCCGTGTGTGGGGGCGCCCCTTTTCGAGCTCTGTTTTGAACTCTGTCCGGAGCACCCCCTGTTGCCCTACCCTCGACGCACGACCTCGGGGGAGGGGTGGGGCGTGGAGATCGCACCGGAACTGTTGATGGCGCTGGCGTCGGGCACCGCCGGGGCAGCGGGGCAGCAGATCTGGGCGTCGCTCAGCGGCCTGCTCCGGCGCCGCCCGCCGGACGGGACGCCCACCGGCGAGGGCGAACTGGCGGCACTCGACGAGCACACGGACGACGCCGACCGGGCCCGCGAACTGGCCAACGTGCTCGTGCTCAGGGCGGACCGGGATCCGGAGTTCGCCCAGGCGCTGGAGGAGTGGCGGCGGCAGGCCGAGGACTGGGAACGGGCACGCGCGGCGACCGGCTCCGGTGAGAACCGCAACGAGATCAGCGGGGGCGAGTTCAAGGGCCCGGTCATCGTGGCGCGGGACATCAACGGCCCGATGACCTTCGGCCAGTAGGACCCCGTCGGCGATGCCCGAGATCTCCGGGGGGAAGTACGACGCGCCCGTCGTCATGGCGCAGAACATCAACGGTCCCGTCCACTTCGACAGCCCCCGGCCCGAGGAACAGCCCGCCGGGCGCCGCCGGACGCCGCTGCGCTCCGCCGGGCCCCTGGTCCTGCTCGGCCTGCTGATCTACGCCGGGATCTCGCTGAAGCCTGTCGAGGAGATGCTGTCGCCGGGCGCACGCCGCCTCTTCGCCCTGACGGGCGTGGGGCTGATGGTCGTGGGCTCGCTGTGGTGGGTCACCACCGTCGCGGGGCTCACCGCACGGCTGCGGGAACGGTTCGCGCCGCGCCGAAGACTTGCGCCCGCCCAACTGGACGCGGCGGCGGACTCCTTGGCGACGGTGCTGGCCGACGAGTACGCCCGCGACGAGAAGCAGCTCCATGTCAACGATCCGGCACCCATCCCGGTCCGCTGGTCGGCCGCCGGACCGCACCTGAGCGACCACCGCGCCAACATCCTGCGCACCCCGATCACGGCGTCCGACGGAACGGCCCAACCGCTCGACATGGAGGGCGACTTCGACGGCATCGCGGCCTTCTACGCCCGCGTCCCCAGCGGTCGCCTGGTGATTCTCGGCGCCCCCGGCGCGGGCAAGTCGGCGCTGGTCCTGCGCCTGGCACGGGACCTGCTCGGCAGCCGCGAACCAGGCGCCCCCGTCCCGGTCCTGCTGCCCATCGCCTCCTGGAACTCGGCCGAGGAGGACCCCTGGCACTGGGCGGCCCGCCGCCTGGCCGCCCTGCACCCCACGGTCCTGCGCACCCCCCAGCTCGCCCACGACCTGCTCACCTCCGGCCGCCTCCTGCCCGTCCTGGACGGCCTCGACGAACTCCCCGAGCCCGCGCGCCCCAAGGCCCTCACCCGCCTGCGCCGCACTCTGAACGAACCCGCCCGCCTGGTCCTGACCTGCCGTATCGAGGAGTACGAGGCGGCCGTCGAGGACACCGACACGGTGCTGCCCGCCGCCGCGGTCGTCCAGCTCGAACCCCTCTCTGTGGCCGACCTGGAGCGCTACCTCCCGCGCACCGCCCGCCCCACCGGCCCCGAGCACACCGACACCAAGTGGACCCCGGTCCTGGCCCGCCTGGCCGACGCCGAGGACCGGGCGCCGGAGGTCGAATCCCTGCGCGCGGTCCTGAGCACCCCCCTCATGGTCAGCCTCGCCCGCTTCGTCTACACGGGCACCCGCGCCGACCCGACCGAGCTGCTGGAGGACGACCGCTTCCGCGAACGGGCCACCCTCGAACGCCACTTGTACGACGCCTTCCTCTCCGCCGCCTACGAGGACACCGGCCGCGCGGGCTGGACCGGCGAGCAGGCCCGCGCCTGGACCGGCTACCTCGCCGCCCACCTGCGCCGCACCGGGGAGCAGGACATCGCGTGGTGGCGCCTGGGCGAGGTCGTGCCGCGCTCGGTGCGGTGGGTGGGCACGGGGCTGGCCATGGCGATCGCCGCGCTCGCGGTCGGCGTGACGGGCTACGACCACCCGTGGTGGCGGGAGTGGGTGCCGGTGCCGCCGTGGGTGGTGGTGCTGGTGCTGGGGTGCGTGGCGGCGGTGCTGGACTGGTGCCTGGACGCACCGGTGGACGCGCCGCGGCGGTTGCACTGGCCGGGGCGGGCCGATCTGCAGGCCCTGCGTTCGGAGTTGCGTCTGCTGGTCTTGATCGTTCCGCTCGCGGTGCTGTTGATCGGCGCGTTGGTGGTCCTGAACCAGAACGACTCGGCACTCAGAGGGACTGTCCTGGGCGTCGTCGTGATCCCGTCGGTGGTGCTCAGCCGGCTGATCGACCGGTTCACCCGTCTCGCAGACCCCGCCGACGCCCCCGAGCCGGCGGAACTCCTGCGCGCCGACCGGCGTACCCAGCTCGTGCTCGGCCCCTTCACCCCGGCCCGGCAGCCCCTGCGCCGCCTCTTCTGCGAGACAGCGCTGATCCTGGTCGCCGTCGTGCTGGCCTGCTGGCTGCGCATCTCGGACCGTTCCCCGGTGACCTGGGGCGACTGGGTGCTCGCCCTTGGCCTGCTGCTCCTGGCCCTGGCGGTGTGCCGCTGGTCGGTGTCGGCGGCGGGACGGCTGGCTGTCGCCCGGGTGTATCTCGCCTGCACAGGCGCCCTGCCGTGGCGGGTGATGACCTTCCTGCGCGACGCCCACCGGAGGGGAGTGCTGAGGCAGTCCGGGGGCCTGTACCGCTTCCGCCACATCGAGCTGCGCAACCGGCTCGCCGAGGGGACGGGGGTGACCGAGGACGGCACCAGCAACCCCGATCCGGCACGCGAGGAGGACGCACGGCCGCCGCTGGTCGACCTGCTCTTCGCCGGGCCGCTCCTGATCCTCTTCGCCGCCGGCCTGGCGTCGGTGCTGATGCTCCCCGACTTCAAGTACCCGCACGAAGAGCTGCCCGAGCCCTGCGCGTTGGTCGGTCCGGCCCACCGTCAGCAACTCTTCGCCGACCCGGTGAAGAAGGAGGACCGGAACTCCTGCGCCCTGGACGAGCGCTCGCCGTTCCGGCCGGACCGGCGTCTGACGATCACCACCGCTCTGTGGTGGTCGAACTGGACGGACGGCAGCGGTACCGACATGGCCCGGCGGTACTTCGACGAGATCGAGGTGCGCGACAACAAGCCGCTCTCCGGGCTCGGCGACGAGGCGATGGTGCTGATGAGGCCCGACGGCCGGCACAAGGAGCCGAAGACGGTGGTCACCGTGCGCACCGGCAATGTGCTCCTGTGGGTGGAGTACAGCGAGCAGTACGCCGAACCCGTGCGCGTGTACGAGGTGGCCATCCTCCTCGCCCGGGACGCCCTGCGCCGGGCGTCGGCCCCGGACGCGGACGTCGGCACCGACCCCCGCGCCCTCGCCGACATCCCGCCCGCGAAGCTGCCCGACCCGTTGCCGATCGCCGCGTACCGGAGAGTGCCGGAGCAGTCGCTGCGCGGCGCCGTCTGGAGGGACGAGGAGCACTCGGACATCCACACGTTCATGCGGCTGGAGGTGCCGGTCAGGCTGCCCCCCGACTTCACCTGCAGTGAGGGGGACAAGCCGTCGGAGGACGGCGATACGACCGCGCGGTGCAGCGTCAACGGCAATGATCCTCCGCTGCTGGACATGGCGGACCTGCCGTGCGGGAGGGAATCCTGCCCGTCCTCGGTGACCGGGGCATTCCGCACCCGGTGGGTGGGCGGCGACACCCGGAACTGGCGGCGCACCCCCACCGGCGACGGCCGCTACCTGGAGCGCGACACCAAGAAGGGCGAGTACGAGCTGATCCTCTTCGTCCCCGACCACCGCGACGACGGCGAGCACCAGCTCTGGTTCCGCGCGCTTGTCGACATGGACGACGTCGAGCTGGCCCAGAAGATGGTCAACGCGGCGTATACGCAGGTGACCGCCCAATAACCGCCCAATATCCGCCCTGGACCGGCCCCTCAACTCCACCCTGCAGAACCGGACAGACGGGGCATATCCTGAAGCAGGGCGATGGGTGGGGAGAAGGCGAGGGCGAGCCGGATGCGGATGATGATGAAGGTGACGGTCGACATCGACAAGGGCAATGAGGCCGTCCGCGGCGGGCGGATGCCGGAGATCATGAAAGGGGCGCTGGAGGCGCTGAAGCCGGAGGCGGCGTACTTCGGGCCCGAGGGTGGTCAGCGCACCTGCTGGATGGTGCTCGACCTCCAGGACAGCTCCCAACTCCCGCCCACGGCGGAGCCGTTCTTCGAGGAGCTGAACGCGAAGGTCGAGTTCACCCCGGTGATGAACGCCGAGGACCTGCAGAAGGGCCTCTCCCAGCTGCGCGGCGCCTGAGCCCCCGTCAGCTGAAGACGATCATCGACCCCTGCGCCAGACTCCGGGTCGCGGCCGCGTGCAGGCCCAGCCAGACATGGCGTTCGCGGGCGAAGGGACTGGGGTCGTACGGAGCGGGCACGGCGGGCTCCTCCAACTCCGTGGGCGCCAGCGGCGGTTGCGGCGCCTCCGGAGGGTTGACCGGGTCGATGCCGATCGACGGGGCCACGAACTCCAGCTCCCTCAGCAGGGTCTGCGAGGAGCCCAGGGGGCCGCCCCCGGCGAGGAGTTCGTCGCTGGAGAGCGGATGCGGGAAGTCCACGGGGACGTAGGCGCCCGCGTGGTCGTAGTGCCAGACCAGGTGCGACTGCTGGGCCGTGGCCTCGAACATCTCCAGCAGCTGCTCGTAGTCCCCGCCCAGTTCGTCCACCGGGGTCACCGGCAGCTGGCACACCTGGAGCAGGTAGGCCCGGCGCAGGAAGTGCAGCGCGTCGTAGTCGAACCCGGCCACCGGGGCGACCTCGCCGGACAGGCCCGGCATGTACTGGTACACCGGCACCGGCGGCAGTCCGGACTCGGCGAGCACCTTGTTGTATTGCGCGAGTTCCTCGGCGAACGGGTTGTCGGGCGTGTGGCACAACACGTCGACGAGCGGTACCAGCCACAGGTCACAGGCCAAAAGAGGACTCCTCGCGTAGCGGGGCGTAGCGCCATGGTCAGGGAAGAGTAATCGGTGCGGCCCGGGGAGGAACCCTTCAGTACCGGTCGTGGGCCGGGACGGTGCATATCCCTTACCCCGGGCCTCAGGAGGCGAGTCGCCCGATCAGGGACAACCAGTGCGCGTTGTACTCGGCGACGATCACCCGCGCCGCCTTCAGATCGCGGCGGGCGAGCGCGTCCACCAGCTCGGTGTGCGCCGACCACAGCTGCCCGCGCAGATCGGTCAGCAGGCGCAGGTGCTGCACCGCGCAGACCCAGGACTGCACGCGCAGCCGGTGCAGGAAGTCGGCGAGGTAGGGGTTGCCGAACAGCGCCCCGAGTTCGCGCCAGAAGCGCAGGTCGTAGCCGATGAGGACGGTCAGGTCACCGGCGTTCGCGGCGCGCTGCGCCTCCTCGCCACGGCGGCGGACCCCGGCCAGCGCGGCGGCGGTACGGGGGTCGTCGGGGCCGGGGTGTCCCGGGCGGCCCTCGGCGAGGGCGTCGAACATGCCCTCGATCACGATGGTGCGGGCCTCGACGATGCCCCGGTAGTCGTCGAAGGAGTACGTACGGACCTTGAAGCCCCGGTGCTGGTCCGCCTCCAGCAGACCCTGCGCGGACAGGTCGACCAGCGCCTCGCGCACCGGGGTGGCGGAGACGCCGTACTGCTCGGCTATCTCCTTGACCGTGAACGCCTGCCCCGGCTGCAGCCGTCCGCCCAGCACCTCGTCCCGCAGCGCGTCCGCGATCTGCTGGCGCAGGGTGCTGCGGGTGACGGCACCGTTGCCGGTGGAGCCGGGCATGGGCGGAGGGTCTCCTCGTCGCGGGACGGCGTACACGTACTTCTACGAGCACGCCACCTTACGCGTTCGCCCCACGGCCCGGCTCCCGGGTGACGCCGACCACATCAGCCGCCACAACAACGGCTCTTGACGGCTACTTTGTGTGTTCGTCGGCCACCGAAAGAGCCGCGTCCAGGGCCGCCAGGCCCTCCTTCAGTTCGGACTCGGAGACGTTGCACGGCGGGACCACGTGCGTGCGGTTCATGTTCACGAACGGCCAGATGCCGTGCTTCTTCGCGGCGGCGGCGAAGGCGGCCATCGGGGCGTTGGCCTCACCGGCCGCGTTGTACGGCACCAGCGGCTCGCGGGTCTCCCTGTCCTTGACCAGGTCCAGCGCCCAGAACATGCCCACGCCGCGCACCTCGCCGACGCTCGGGTGCCGCTCGGCCAGCTCCCGCAGCGCGGGCTCCAGCACGGTGGCGCCCAGTCGGGCCGCGTTCTCCACGACGCCCTCCTCCGCCATGACGTTGATCGTCGCGACGGCGGCGGCGCAGGCCAGCGGGTGACCGGAGTAGGTCAGACCGCCCGGGTAGGCGCGCTTGCCGAAGGTCTCCGCGATCGCCCCGGAGATCGCCACACCGCCCAGCGGCACATACCCGGAGTTCACGCCCTTGGCGAAGGTCATCAGGTCGGGGACGACACCGAAGTGGTCGGCGGCGAACCACTCACCGGTCCGCCCGAACCCGGCCATCACCTCGTCCAGGACGAAGACGATGCCGTACTTGTCGCATATCTCACGCACACCGGCGAGATAGCCCGGCGGCGGCACCATGATCCCGGCGGTGCCCGGGATGGTCTCCAGGATGATCGCGGCGACGGTCGACGGCCCCTCGAAGGCGATCGTCGTCTCCAGGTGCTCCAGCGCCCGCGCGCACTCCTGCTCCTCGGTCTCGGCGTAGAAGCGGGAGCGGTACAGGTACGGCGCCCAGAAGTGGACCACTCCGGCGCTCGCGCTGTCGGAGGGCCAGCGGCGCGGGTCGCCGGTGATGTTCACGGCCTGCTGGGTGCCGCCGTGGTACGAGCGGTACGCCGAGAGCACCTTGGGGCGGCCCGTGTGCAGCCGGGCCATGCGCACCGCGTGCTCGACGGCGTCCGCGCCGCCGTTGGTGAAGAAGATCTTGTCCAGGTCGCCCGGGGTGCGCTCGGCGATCAGCCGCGCCGCCTCCGAACGGGACTCCACGGCGAACGCGGGCGCGAACGTCGTCATCTTCGCCGCCTGCTCCTGGATCGCCGCGACGACCTTCGGGTGCTGGTAGCCGATGTTGGTGTAGACGAGGCCGCTGGTGAAGTCCAGGTAGCGGTTGCCGTCGTAGTCCCAGAAGTACGACCCCTCGGCGCCGGCGACGGCGAGCGGGTCGATGAGCTCCTGGGCGGACCAGGAGTGGAAGACATGCGCGCGGTCCGCGGCCTTCACGGCGGCGCCGACCTCGGGGTTTGGCTGAGGGGTCATGCGGCCGAGGGTAAATGTCCGCGATGCGGAAGCGATATCGGCGTCCTGTCTGCGGGACGGGACTTTCCGCGACAGGTTGTCGACAACTCCGGGCGTGCCCGTACGGGCGCGGGCTGTTACGGAACCGTAGACCCGCCCGCACTGACCTCCCCGTATGCCCGCACTATCGTGGATCCGTCGCAGGGGGCGGCGCGGTATGGGGGAGGGCCCGTCATGGATCAGCTGGGACCGGGAGATCCGCAGCGGATCGGCGCCTATCGGCTGCTGGCCCGGCTCGGGGCCGGCGGGATGGGGCAGGTGTATCTCGCCCGGTCGGAGCGCGGGCGCACGGTCGCGGTGAAGCTGGTCCGGGCGGAACTGGCCGCGCAGGAGGAGTTCCGGGCGCGGTTCCGGCAGGAGGTGAACTCCGCGCGTCGGGTGGGCGGTCTGTGGACCGCGCCCGTGCTCGACGCGGACACCGAGGCCGAGGTGCCGTGGGTGGCCACCGGGTACGTCGCCGGGCCGAGCCTGGAGCGGGTCGTCGGGCACGACCACGGGGCGCTGCCGGAGCGTTCGGTACGGATCCTCGCGGCGGGGCTCGCGCACGCGCTCACCGACATCCACGCCGCCGGGATCGTCCACCGCGACCTCAAGCCGTCCAACGTCCTGGTCACCATCGACGGGCCGCGCGTTATCGACTTCGGCATCGCGCGGGCGCTGGAGACCATCGCCGAGTCCGGCCTGACCCGCACCGGCGCGCTCGTCGGCTCGCCGGGCTTCATGGCGCCCGAGCAGGTGCGCGGCGACCGCATCACGCCCGCCTGCGACGTCTTCTGCCTCGGCTCCGTCCTGGCCTACGCCGCCACCGGCCGCCTTCCCTTCGGCGCGGGCGGCAGCGGTGTGCACGCGCAGATGTTCCGCGTCGCCCAGGAGGAACCGGACCTGGAGGGCGTCCCCGAGGGCATCGCCGACCTGGTCCGCGACTGCCTGCGCAAGGACCCGGCCTCCCGCCCGCCGCTCGCCCACATCCTGGAGCGCACCGGCGCCGACGACACGGTCTCCGACGGCCGCTCCCGCGACCCGTGGCTGCCGAGCGCTCTGGTCGCGCAGCTGGGGCGGCACGCGGTGGGGCTGCTGGACGCGGAGGAGCCGTTGGCGCCGGGTGCCGCCGGGGGTTCGGGGTCTGTGGGGGCGCCGGGCGCTGGCGGGGGTTCGGGGCCTGTGGGGGCGCCGGGTGCTGCCGGGGCGGGCGGTGCTGGGGGTGCTGCCGGTGCGGTGGGCGCGGGTTCGGCGGGCGGTGCCGTGCCGGGGGCTCGGGCTGCGGGAGCCGGAGCCCCTGGGGTTGGCCCGGGCGCCGGGGGCGGTGCGGGAGCGGACCGTGCCGGGGCCGGGCCTGCGGGGCCGGTAGCGCCCGGCGCCGGAGGCGCTGCGGCGAGCTCTGATCGTGCCGGGGCCGTGCCCGGGGCGCCGGGAGGCGCTGGGGCCGGAGCGGCGCCCGGAGTTCCGGGGAGCCCGGGGGCCGACGGTGCCGCAGCCGCGCCGGGCGCTCCCGGCCATGCCGGCGCTGTGTCCGGAGGGTCCGGGAACCCTGGCGGTGTGCCCGGTGCGCCTGCCGACCCCGGCGCTGTGTCCGGAGGGCCCGGGAACCCCGGCGGTGTGCCCGGTGCGCCTGCCAACCCGGGCGTTGTGCCTGGTACGCCCGCCACCCCCGGCGCTGCCCCAGGCGCCCCCGGGAACCCCGGCGCTGCACCCGGGACACCCCCCACCCCCGGCGCTGCCCCAGGCGCCCCCGGGAACCCCGGCCCCGTGCCGCCGAACAGCGCCGCCCCTGCCGTAGGCCTGGCCAAGGGCCCCGTACCCGGCCCCGGCCCCGCCGCCGCGCCCCCCGCTCCCAGATCCCCCGAGCACGCCGCCGTCGCCGATGACGCCGCCCCCGCCGGGGCGCAGGGCGCCCCGGCGGGGCCGCCCGTGCCCGGGCAGCCCGGGGTCGGCGGGCCGATGGGGCACCTGCCCACCATGACCGCGGGCCAGCCGCCGCTGCCCCCGGCGCCGCCCGCCGGGGCCTTCGGGGCGCCGCATCCCGCCGCCGCGCCCGCGCCGTACGGCTATCCGCACCCCTCCTACCAGCCCCCGCCGTCCTACTCCACCCCGCCCTACGGCTCCACCCCGCCGTACGGACCGGGCATGCCGCCGCCCGAGGGGCCGCGCCGCAGCGGGCGTTCCACGGCGCTGCTGCTCGTCGTGGCGCTGATCGTGGCGGTGGCCGCCGGGGGCTCGGTCTATGCCCTGATGAACAGCTCCGACGACGGCACCGAGGGCCGCGGCAGCGGGGACTCGCCCAGTCCGACCGTGCAGTCGAGCGCGCCGGTCACCCCGGGTCCGACGACCGGGGACCCGAGCCCGTCGCCGTCGCCCTCCCCGTCCGGGGACGGGACCATCCCGGCCGAGTTCCTCGGCACCTGGTCCACGACGATCGACAACGACGCCGGGCACCACACCCGCCGGCTGACCATCCAGCAAGGCGAGGTGGGCGACACCGTGCTCTCCCTGGTCGCGGACGGCGCGGACTACCACTGCGTCTTCCAGGCGTCGCTGGCCGAAGAGCCCGCAGGGGGCGGCCCGTTGGCGATCGGCCCGTCCACGGTCACCGTCGGCGAACCGCCCTCGTCCTGCACCCCGGGCGCCGCCTCCACGCTCACGCTGCTCGGCGACGGCAGCCTGGAGCGGGTGAACACACAGACGGGGGAGAAGCTGACGTACACCCGCGAGTAGAGGACCGACTACCGGGGTTCCGGCGGCCGCTGCCGGGGCATGTTCGGGCGGGCCGTGCCGCCGGGCGGCAGGGGGAAGCGGCCGTGCACGACCGTGCCGTCCTGCCGGGAGCCCCCCGCCACCGCGCCCTGGATGCCCATCGGCGCCTGCCCGGTGCGGAACTCGACCATCCACTCCGCGGTCTCCGTGCGCACCAGCTCGGTCACGTCGTCGGAGAACCGCCGCAGCACCCCGAGACACCGCTCGGCCGCCTCGCTCGCCGTGCCCTCCGCGGGCCCCAGTACCTCGCGCACGCTCTCCGAGGCCCAGTCGAACTGGAGTACCTGGAGTCGCCGCTGCACCGCCTGCGCCGTGGCCACGTCCCTTATCCACCCGGAGGTGACCCCGAAGAAGCGGTCCACGCCGACGCAGGCGACCGCCAGCAGCAGCGCCAGATACCCCCACGGCGCGACCCCGCCCATCACCCCGGTCAGGTCCAGCAGCGGCAGCGCGGCCCCGGCCACCGCGCCCAGCGCAGCGCCGCCGCGCAGTACGCGGGCCCCGCGCCGCTTCCACACCCGGTCCGCGAGATACCAGGCCGCCGTGTCGAGAGCACCCTGCTCCACCCACTGGTACAGCTCGTCCAGCCGCACCGCGGGCTCGCCCCAGTCGCCCGGCGGGAACGCCCGCCCTGTCAGATCGCCCGGTGGATACTCGGGCTGCATCTCCGGCTGACCCACCCGGCACTCCCTACCTGATCCGAACCTGCTCCGACCGATCACCTTCCGTCACACTCCGTGACGGCCGACTTCTGCGCCGAACCTTCCTACCGCCCAACGGGTGGCGAAGAGGCGGCTTTGGCGGCTTTTACGCTCGGAAGGGGCCCTTGATCAGGTATAGGGCTCCCCATCGGCTCACTCGAAAGAGTGCCGGGGCGACGGGTTCGCGGAACACGTAGGCTCGTTCCAGAAGCCAGACGACAAGGAGCTGATCGTGATCCCCGGTGGTGGCCAGCCCAACATGCAGCAGCTGCTCCAGCAGGCCCAGAAGATGCAGCAGGACCTGGCGAACGCGCAGGAGGAACTGGCGAGGACCGAGGTCGACGGGCAGGCGGGCGGCGGCCTGGTCAAGGCCACGGTGACCGGCGCCGGTGAGCTGCGCGCCCTCAAGATCGACCCGAAGGCGGTCGACCCGGAGGACACCGAGACCCTCGCCGACCTGATCGTGGCGGCCGTCCAGGCGGCCAACCAGAACGCCCAGACCCTCCAGCAGCAGAAGCTCGGCCCGCTCGCCCAGGGCCTCGGTGGCGGCGGCATCCCCGGCCTGCCCTTCTGAACCTTTCGGAGACGGGCCGCGGCCCTCTACGGTACGTAGTGAAGGAACCCCAGGAAGGACGGCAGTCCGTTGTACGAAGGCGTGGTCCAGGACCTGATCGACGAGCTGGGTCGGCTGCCCGGCGTCGGTCCCAAGAGCGCGCAGCGGATCGCCTTCCACATCCTCCAGGCGGAACCGACCGACGTACGGCGCCTCGCGCAGGCCCTGATGGAGGTCAAGGCGAAGGTCCGCTTCTGCGCGACCTGCGGCAACGTCGCCCAGGAGGAACTGTGTGGCATCTGCCGGGACGTACGTCGCGACGCGTCGGTGATCTGCGTGGTGGAGGAGCCCAAGGACGTGGTCGCCATCGAGCGCACCCGTGAGTTCCGGGGCCGCTACCACGTCCTGGGCGGCGCGATCAGCCCCATCGAGGGCGTGGGCCCCGACGACCTGCGGATACGAGAACTCCTCGCCCGGCTGGCCGACGGTACGGTCACGGAGCTGATCCTGGCCACGGACCCGAATCTGGAAGGCGAGGCGACGGCCACGTATCTCGCCCGCATGATCAAGCCCATGGGCCTCAAGGTCACCCGCCTGGCCAGCGGCCTCCCGGTGGGTGGCGACCTGGAATACGCGGACGAGGTCACCCTCGGACGCGCCTTCGAGGGGAGACGACTCCTAGATGTCTGACGCCACGCTGCACGCGACGAACCAGGACCCGGACGACTTCGCGGTCCAGATCGCGGACCAGGTAGAGAGCTTCCTCGTCGCCGTCATGGAGGTGGCGAAGGGCGACGAACCGGAGTCGGCGATCCCCTTCCTGCTGCTGGAGGTCTCCCAACTGCTGCTGGCCGGCGGCCGGCTGGGCGCGCACGAGGACATCGTCCCCGAGGAGCGCTACGAGCCGGACCTCGGCCCGGAGCCGGACGTGGACGAACTGCGCGAGAACCTCGCCCGGCTGCTGGACCCGGTGGACGTCTACTCGGAGGTCTTCGACCCGTACGAGCCGCGCAAGGCGTCCGTACCGGCCCGGATCTCCGACGACCTGGCCGACGTCATCACCGACCTGCGCCACGGCATGGCCCACTACCGCGCGGGCCGCACCACGGAGGCGCTGTGGTGGTGGCAGTTCTCCTACTTCTCCAACTGGGGCTCCACGGCCTCCGCGACCCTGCGCGCCCTGCAGTCCGTCCTGGCCCACGTCCGCCTGAACCAGCCCCTGGAGGAGCTGGACGGCCTGGACACCGACCAGTCCATGGGCGACGACACCCTGGAGTTCGAGGCGGGCCGTGTGATGGCGGAGGAGATCGCGGGCCCGCTGGGCCTGGGCCGCCCGGCGAAGTAGGACCCGACCGGATCACCGCGAACCGGCCCCCTGACAGTGAGAGCGGAACTACGCTGGGTAGTCGACGGCGTATCACCCCTGGGGGCCGCGATGTCGGGTCGGAACAGCTCCAAGTCCAACTCCAACTCCCAGCCGCCGGTCGCCTGGCGTTACAGCGGCGACCAGATGAAACGCTGGCGCATCAAGGCGGACATCACCCGCGAACAGCTCGCCTCCGCTGCGAACTACTCCCCGGAAACCATCATGTCGATGGAACGCGGGGTACGCCGGCCGACGCCGCGCGTCCTCGACATCGCCGATGAACTGTGCGGCGCGGAAGGCATGTTGAGCGCGGGCAAGCAGTTCCTGGACCGCGAACGGTTTCCGGCGCGGGCGCAGGACTTCATGGAGCGGGAGAGGGAGGCGACCAGCGTCTGGTGGTACGACGTCTCGCTCGTACCCGGGCTGTTGCAGACGGAGGAGTACGCGCGTGCCCTCATCGACAGCCGCATCCCGCCTCTGGACGAGGAGACGGTGCAAGAGCGCGTCGCGGGTCGCATGGAACGGCAGTTGATCCTCACCGAACGGAAGCCGCCGGTGGGTTTGAGCTTCGTCCTGTACGAGGCTGTACTCCGCGCACCGCAGGTGAACGCCGCACAGCTGCGCCACCTGTTGGAGGTGGGGCAGCTGCGGAACGTCGTGTTGCAGGTGCTTCCCTTCGAACGAGCCATCAGCGATGCGCTCTTGGGTTCCATGGTGCTGCTGGAGACCCGTGACCACGAGCGATGCGCTTTCTCCGAAGGGCCATTCGCCAGCGAGCTTTCGGCTGATCCGGGGGTTGTCAGCCGGGTCACCGAGCGGCTTAGCATGATCCGCACGCAGGCTCTCGGGCCCGATGAGTCGGCCCAATTCATCGAGCGGATGGTGGACAGCCGTGATTGACCAGCGGAAGTGGTTCAAGTCCAGCTACAGCGACAACGAGGGCGGTGCCTGCGTCGAGGTCGCGCTCGACTGGTTCAAGTCCGGCTACAGCGACAGTGAGGGCGGTAACAGCGTCGAAGTAGCGTTCGCCACCCGCATCCACGTCCGTGACTCCAAGACGCCGACGGGCCCTGAACTCCACCTCGCCGCCCCTGCCTGGGCGGCTTTCCTCTCCGGAGTTTCCGCAGGTCGGCCCGGAGCTTGAGCCTCGGGCCCCGAGCCCTTCCATGGGTTTTCGGGATGTGGGTTCTTGGTTGAAAACCAACCAACCAGCCAAGTCTGAAGGTGAGTTGAGGCGTCGTACCTCAAATGAGTGACGTTCTGTGAACGACTTGCTTCGCAGCGTGATGTCGCCCTAGGTTCGCGGCACATAGATCGGCCCCGGTCGGTGCGCCAACACCGGCTCCGGGGCCTAACCGACGAGCGAATCGGACCTTCGATCGTGGCTTACGACAACCCTAGCGCCGTACTGCCGTCCCCGTCCCACCCGATGGCCAAAACGGGTTACGGCAAACGCTCCGCGGGTGACGAAGACCCGCACGCCGACCCGGACTTCGCACATCTGAATCCCCGGGACCGAGAGATCGCCGTCTTCGTCGACCACCTCGAAGAGGGCCACGCGATGGGCTACAAGGCCATCGCGGCCGGCCACCCCCGCTACGGCCAGCAGGCCGTGCGCACGTCACTGGGCCGCATCACGGCCGCCGGCCACCTGCGCTGGATCAAGGAGCACATCACCATCGAGGACAACTCGATGCGCTGGGTGACGCGTACGTACTGGCAGCGCACGCGCCGGTCGGCGGAGTGGTGGGCGAAGTTCGCGGAGGAGCGGCACGGCAAGGACGTGACCGAGGAGCACATGTCGGGTCTGGTCCGCGGCGAGCCGAACGAAGAGCCGGAGCCGGACGCGGTGCCGGAGCCGGATGAGGAACCGGCCGAGCAGCCGAGCACTGCCTACCAGGCCCTCGCGGACGTGCGCGCCGCCGACGACCGTATGCCGCTGTCCGAGCGCGACTGCCGCTCCCTCGAACCGCTCGCCGCCGAATGGCTGTCCCGTGGCGCGTCGCCGCGCGACCTCGTCAAGGCCCTGACGGAAGGGCTGCCGCCCGCCGTCACCAACCCGGGCGGACTCGCCCGCACCCGACTGGAGAACAAGATGCCTCCGAAGAAGGCGAAGATCCGGCAGAAGACGGCCCGCCGTGGCCGGGTGACCCGCGTGCTCATGTTCTGTCCGCTGTGCGACCGGGACGAGCGGACGACCGAGATCGTGAACGGCCTGTGCCGCGACTGCCTGGCGGAGATCGAGGCGGAAGGCCCCGAGCCCGGGTACGTCCCACCGACGTTCCTCCCCGGCCCGCGCGCCGGCGACAGTCTGCCCGGCGTCGACGAGCCCATCGACGTCACCGAGCCCATCGACGTCACCGAGCCCATCGATGTCACCGAGCGCGTCGAGGCACTGCGCCGCGCGGCGGGGCTGCGGTGAGGGTGCGGCAGGATTCGGTCGGGGCACCATGGAGCCAAGGAGGCGACGCCGTGACCCCCAGGACCGAAGACCGGTCGCTGATGTCCGTCGAGGAGTTCGAGGAACTGGAACGCCATGCGCCGGAGACCGTGCGGCTGGAGTTCATCAAGGGAAAGGTCCAGGTCAAGGCCGTGCCGGAGGGCAACCACAGTGAGACCTGCATGTGGCTGCTGGAGCAGTGCATGCACCTGCGTCCGGACCTTCGGCTCTATCCGGAGCGCGGACTGAGGACCGAGGCCTACCGCAAGGGACGGGCCCGCGCGGACGGCATCCTCGCGCCGAAGAGAAGCCTCAAGGGGCACGGCGAGTAGTCGGACGCCGCGGGCGTCCTGATGGCCGTCGAGATCACGTCCCACGACGCGGACACCCACCAGCGCGACCGCGTGGACAAACCCGAGGCCTATGCGGCCGTGGGTATTCCCGTCTACCTCCTCATCGACCGTGACGACTGCTCGGTCGTCGTCTTCAACCAGCCGGAGGACGGCCGCTACCGGCACACGGAGAAGCTGCCCTTCGGCGCCGCCGTCCAGCTCCCGGACCCGGTGAACATCACGCTCGACACGGAGCCCCTCAAGGAATTCGCGGACTGAGAATCCCAGCGCCCTGTGACGCGTCGCACTTTTCCCGACCGGCATTGCCGGGCATGCGCTGACCTGGGCGCCGGAATCTCACGATGCGATACCAAGAAGGTGAAATTCCCGCGCTCGTTAAACTGAGCCGACACACACGGACTGAGCGAGGAGCGCACGTGGGCCTTGTCGTGCAGAAGTACGGAGGCTCCTCCGTAGCCGATGCCGAGGGCATCAAGCGCGTCGCCAAGCGGATCGTGGAAGCGAAGAAGAACGGCCACCAAGTGGTCGTCGTCGTTTCCGCGATGGGCGACACGACGGACGAGCTGATCGATCTCGCCGAGCAGGTATCCCCGATGCCTGCGGGGCGTGAGTTCGACATGCTGCTGACCGCCGGAGAGCGGATCTCCATGGCACTGCTGGCCATGGCGATCAAAAACCTGGGCCACGAGGCCCAGTCCTTCACCGGCAGCCAGGCCGGCGTCATCACCGACTCGGTCCACAACAAAGCCCGGATCATCGATGTCACGCCGGGCCGTATCCGGCAGTCCCTGGACGCGGGCAACATCGCCATCGTCGCCGGTTTCCAGGGCGTCAGCCAGGACAAGAAGGACATCACCACGCTCGGCCGCGGCGGTTCCGACACCACCGCCGTCGCCCTGGCCGCCGCCCTCGACGCCGAGGTCTGCGAGATCTACACCGACGTGGACGGCGTGTTCACCGCCGACCCGCGCGTGGTGAAGAAGGCGAAGAAGATCGACTGGATCTCCTTCGAGGACATGCTGGAGCTGGCCAGCTCCGGGTCGAAGGTGCTGCTCCACCGCTGTGTGGAGTACGCCCGTCGCTACAACATCCCGATCCATGTGCGCTCCAGCTTCAGCGGGCTCAAGGGCACCTGGGTCAGCAGCGAGCCGATTCAGCAAGGGGACAAGAAGGTGGAGCAGGCCATCATCTCCGGTGTCGCGCACGACACCTCCGAGGCCAAGATCACGGTCGTCGGCGTGCCGGACAAGCCGGGCGAGGCCGCCGCGATCTTCCGGACGATCTCGGACGCCGAGATCAACATCGACATGATCGTGCAGAACGTGTCCGCCGCCTCCACCGGCCTGACGGACATCTCCTTCACCCTCCCCAAGGCCGAGGGCCGCAAGGCCATCGACGCCCTGGAGAAGAACAAGCACGGCATCGGCTTCGACTCGCTGCGCTACGACGACCAGATCGGCAAGATCTCCCTGGTCGGCGCCGGTATGAAGACCAACCCGGGCGTCACCGCGGACTTCTTCACCGCGCTGTCCGACGCGGGCGTGAACATCGAGCTGATCTCCACCTCGGAGATCCGTATCTCGGTGGTCACCCGCGCCGACGACGTCAACGAGGCCGTACGCGCCGTGCACACCGCCTTCGGGCTCGACTCCGACAGCGACGAGGCCGTCGTCTACGGAGGCACGGGCCGCTGATGTCCGGCACCCGACGGCCGACACTCGCGGTCGTGGGAGCGACCGGAGCGGTCGGCACGGTGATGCTCCAGATCCTGTCCCAGCACGCGGACATCTGGGGCGAGATCCGCCTGGTCGCCTCACCGCGCTCGGCCGGCCGCAAGCTGGCCGTGCGCGGCGAGGAGGTCGAGGTCGTGGCCCTGGCCGAGGAGGTCTTCGACGGGGTCGACGTCGCCATGTTCGACGTACCCGACGAGGTCGCCGCCCAGTGGGCCCCGATCGCCGCCGCGCACGGCGCGGTGGTCGTGGACAACTCCGGCGCCTTCCGCATGGACCCCGAGGTGCCGCTGGTCGTCCCCGAGGTCAACGCGCACGCGGCCCGGACCAGGCCGCGCGGCATCATCGCCAACCCCAACTGCACGACCCTCTCCATGATCGTGGCGCTCGGCGCCCTGCACGCCGAGTTCGGGCTGCGCGAGCTGGTGGTCTCCTCCTACCAGGCGGTCAGCGGCGCCGGCCGGGCCGGCGTGGAGACCCTGCGCCGGCAGCTGTCCCTGGTCGCCGGCACCGAGCTGGGCACCAGCCCCGGTGACGTACGGCGGGCCGTGGGCGACGACACCGGGCCGTTCCCGGAGCCGGTCGCGCTGAACGTCGTGCCCTGGGCCGGGACCTGCCGGGAGGACGGCTGGTCGTCGGAGGAGATGAAGGTACGGGACGAGTCCCGCAAGATCCTCGGCCTGCCCAAGCTGCCCGTGGCGGTCACCTGCGTCCGCGTCCCGGTGGTCACCACGCACTCCCTGACCGTGCACGCCCGCTTCGAGGACGAGGTCACCGTCGCGCGAGCCCGCGAGATCCTCGCCACAGCCCCCGGAGTCGTCCTGTTCGACAACCCGGAGGCGGGGGAGTTCCCCACACCCGCCGACGCGGTGGGCACCGACCCCACCTGGGTGGGCCGGGTGCGCCGGGCCCTGGACGACCCGACCGCGCTCGAACTCTTCGTCTGCGGCGACAACTTGCGCAAGGGAGCGGCGCTGAACACGGCGCAGATCGCCGAACTGGTGGCGACGGAGTTTTCGTGAGCGGGGCCCTTGGCCGGAAAACTCCGGGGTCATGCCGCGAAACGTTTGTAGGATCTGCGTGAAAGATGTGCGTCGGATAATGGTCCGTACCACTTGAACAGGACCTCTTCGGCGTTCGAAGATTTCCTCCCCGTCCCCCGCAACCGCGCGGAGGGCGGGGAGCGTCTTTGCGGTCACCCTGTGGTGGGCGCACGGGCGCGTTTTCGGGCGTGGGGACGCCAAAGGCAGGGGCGCGGGGACGTCGCGGGTAGGGCGTACGGACGTCGCGGGTAAGGCGTATGGACGTCATGGGCGGCGTGCGGGCGCCACGGGCAGGGCGTGGGGACGCCATGGGTAGGGCGTGGGACATCCGTTTATATGGGACATAGGGGAAGAGCGGGACGCATGAGTGCATGTGAGGTGCCATCAGCCGTGCTGCCTGACGCAAAAGTGACGTCCGGCACGTACAACCCTCTCGGGGGTAGACGTGTCCAACTGGCGTGGCAGAGGTACTCGACTTCCCTGCGGCGCGCGGCACGGCCCTCCGGCCGCCGCGCCCCTACCGACGCACCCGCATGTCCGGTACGCCCGGCGGCATGCCGGTGATCGCACCCATGCCCGCAGCGCGGCCCACCCGCATCCCCAGTCAGCGCGACGGCTCCGAGACGCCCTATGCCGAGGAGACGGCGGCCGCCGGTACGACGGTCGACCACCTCACCGAGACCTACCGCGCCCACTACCGGTCGCTGCTGGGTCTCGCGGCGCTCCTGCTCGACGACACAGCCTCGTGCGAGGACGTCGTCCAGGAGGCGTTCATCCGCGTCCACTCGGCACGCAAACGGGTCCGGGACCCGGAGAAGACCCTGGCCTACCTGCGCCAGACGGTCGTCAACCTCTCCCGCTCGGCCCTGCGCCGCCGCATCCTCGGCCTGAAGCTGCTCTCCAAGCCGATGCCGGACATGGCGAGCGCGGAGGAGGGCGCGTACGACCAGTTGGAGCGCGACTCCCTGATCAAGGCCATGAAGGGTCTGCAGCGGCGCCAGCGCGAGGTCCTCGTGCTGCGTTACTTCGCCGACATGACCGAGGCCCAGGTCGCCGAGACCCTCGGCCTGTCCCTGGGCTCGGTGAAGGCATACGGCTCGCGCGGCATCGCGGCGCTGCGGGTCGCGATGGAGGCGCCGGCATGAGCGCCGACCACGACGAACGGCGGCGCCACGTCCCCGGGGACGACCGGACGCCTGAGCAATCGCACGGTGGGAACGAGACGGTGAACGACGGCCGGGACGGCCTGAGCGAGGACGAGGCGCGCGCCGACGGGCCCAAGGATCTTGGCGGCCTCGACGGCCTCGACGGCCTCGACGGCCTCGCCGGGCTCGACCGGCTGAGGGCCGCGGTCCGGGGGACGGACGAGCCGTCCGACGGGGACACCGCGGGCCCGGACGACCTGGACGAGTCGGACCTGCGGCAGCTGCTGCAGAACGCGGTGCAGGACATCGAACCGCGTGAGGGCACGCTGGAGCACCTGCGGCGGGCGGTGCCGGCCCGCCGGGCGCGCAAGCGTCAGGCGCTGGTCGGCATGGCGGCGGCGGCGCTGTTCGTCGGTACGGCGGTCCCGGCGCTGGTGCATGTGTCGAAGTCGACCGGGTCGGGGGCCAACCCGTCGGTCGCGGGACTCGGCACCGAGGCGCAGGGCGGTGCCACGCAGGGCCTGGACCCCGACGCGGGAGGCGGCTCGTCGGCGGGTGCCGCGGACAAGTCGGAGAAGACGGACCCGGGCGGCGGGGAGAAGGACAACGACGGCAAGCAGACCGGCGGCGACCCGTCGGGCGGCTCGGCGGACCCGCAGGCGACGACCGACGGGAGCGGGGCGGTCTGTACGGCGGAGCAGCTGACGGTCGCCGGGGCGAGCGCGGGCACGCCGGACACGGGCGGCGCGGTCTACGGCACGTTCCGCTTCTCCAACGCCTCGGCGTCGGCGTGTACGGTCACCAGCCCGGGCACGCTGAGCGTGGTCCCGGGAGGGGCGGCGGACCCGACGAAGCTGTCGCAGGCCCGGCACACCTCGGGCGACCCGGCGACGTCCCTGCCGGATCCGTCCGTGGAGCTGACGTCCTTGCTGCTGCAGCCGGGCTCGGCGTACGAGGTGAAGTTCGCGTGGGTCCCGTCGGAGACGTGCCCCACGAGCGGCGGCAACACCGGCGGTACGGTCGGAGGCGGCGGCGACCCGACCCCCGACCCCACCCCGACCTCCGGCACGGGTACCACGGACGGCACCTCCACCGGCGGCGACACCGGCACCTCCACCCAACTCCTCACGGAGGACGGCCCGGCCGACGGCACGGTAACCATCACCAACACCCCGGAACCGGGCTCCCCCCCAGCCCAGACCACCATCCCCAACGCCTGCGCGGGCACGGTGTACTGGACAGGAGTCCTGGCGGGGGCGTAGCGGGACAGGGGCGCCGCGGCCATCCGAACGGTTGGGGCGGCGCCCGCCCAGGCAGTCGGGACTGCTGTATCTACGTAGCTTCGGGCGACCGACAGCGCCGAACGTCCGTAGCCGCGGGCAGTCGGCACCGCCGAACCCGCCGCCGCTGCGGGCAGTCGTGCCGCTGGGGCGGCACGGGTGGGCTGGGGGTCCCCCCTCTGGGGGAGGCACCCCGCACGCGCGGGCAAGCGCACCCACCCCCACGGCGACCCCAGCGGACGGCTCCTACGAAACCCAGGGCACCGCAATCAACGGCGGCGCCCCGCAAATCAACGGCACGGCACCGCAATCAACGGCGGCCCCGTCAGACCCCCACCCGCTCAGAACCCTCCGCCTCCACCAACCCCAGCTCCGCATCCCGCGCAAACTCAACCTCACGCCGAAAAAGCCGGAACCACATAAAAACCACAAACCCGGCGAAGACAAACCACTCCCCGGTATACCCAAGGTTCTGGAACGCCTTCAGATCCAGCCCGGAATCCCGAGCCACACTCACCGGCACGGCCGCCATCCCCCCGTCCCCCGAATTCAGCGTCACCCACGCGTCATAAACGTCGTAAGACACAAGATTCACAAGAGACGCCGCGGAGATCGCCCCCACCTGCCCCCGAGGCAACCCCCCATACCCCGGCACCCCGTTCTCCCCCGGCTGCTCGGAGGCCTGCAGCGCCCCCGTAACAGTCACCACCCCCGAAGGCGCATCGGGCACCGCAGACGCGTCCACATCCCCAGGCACCCACCCCCGCACCACCGGAAGCGCGTCACCCCCCTCGACCCGCAGCAGCGAGAGCACATAGAACCCCCGCCGCCCGTCGAGCTCCCGATCGGGCACCAGCAACTGATCCGCGTACCGCCCGGTAGCCGTGACCTGCTTCCCCACGGTCGCCTTGTCCACAGGCAGCAGCTCCGACAGCGGCCGAGCCGCCTCCCGCCCGGCAGAGGCGACCCGCTCCTCGGCCCCCCGGTGATCGGCCACCCGGTCCTCGAACCGACCCAGCTGCCACGACCCCATGAAGACGCAGAAGGGGATGGCGAGCAGTACGAAGAGGTTGATCCCCCACCAGCGGGGCGTCAGCAGAAACCGGTACACGCCACCACGGTACGGGCACCCCCCACCCACCCGGCCCGCGGGGGGTTCAGTACCGCTCGGTCAAATGCTCCCGCCCGGCCGGCGGCTCATAGGGCTCGGGCCAGAAATCCGTGACCGCCACAATCCGCCCCTCCCCGTCCCCCCGGAAAAACGAAATCCCCACGTGCACGTCGTCCCCGTCGGTCACCCGCACCCAGGACACGGCTTCCCCCGCGTCCGCGACAACCCGCTCCACCCGCACATGCCAGTCCCCGGGGAACTCCCGGTTGAACCGCACGTACGCCTCCCGCCCCCGCACCCGCTCCCGGCTCATGGGCGCCTCGTAGGCCACGTCCTCGGCGAGCGTCCCCGCGAACGCCTCCCAGTCCCGGGCCTCGGCGGCGGCCCAGAACACCTCCACGTTCTTCCGCAGTTGTGTCATGCCGCCCACTGTGCACCCCACCACTGACAGCCACCCCGCGGCGGACCCGGCGAAAGTTGTCCACAGCCTGAGGACCAGGCCAGACACAATGTCGGCGATCCCGTGCACTATGGGGCCATGACTGAGAGCAACGGGTCCGCCGCGCCGGATCAGCAACAGCAGAACCGGGACATGCCGGACTGGGAGAAGCGTTTCCGGGCACCCCGCGTGTCCCTGCCGGACTGGGCGGAGGACGCCCCGGACCGCTCCCTGTTCGTGTCGAACGCGACGGGGACGTACGAGCTGTACGCCTGGGACCGCGCCACGGGCGAGCAGCGCCAGGTGACTGACCGCCCGAACGGCACGACGGACGGCGTGCTGTCCCCGGACGGCGCCTGGATCTGGTGGTTCGACGACAAGGACGGTGACGAGTTCGGCGTCTGGCGCCGCCAGCCGTTCACGGGCGGCGAGGACGAACTGGCCACCCCGGGCCTGGACCCCTCCTACCCGGCGGGCCTCGCCCTCGGCCGCGACGGCCGTACGGCGATCGTGGGTCGCTCCACGGACGACGAGGGCACCACGATCCACCTGGCCCGCACCGGCGAACCGCCGACCGTCCTCTACCGGCACCGCGAGTCGGCGGGCGTCGGCGACCTCTCCCACGACGGTTCGCTGATCGCCATCGAGCACACCGAGCACGGCGACGCGATGCACTCCGCCCTGCGCGTCCTGCGCCAGGACGGCACCACGGTCGCCGAGCTGGACGACACCAAGGGCGGCACCGAGGAGCTGGGCCTGGAGGTCCTCGGCTTCGCCCCGGTCGAGGGCGATACCCGTCTGCTCGTGGGCCACCAGCGCCGCGGCCGCTGGGAGCCCCTGGTCTGGGACGTGTCCACGGGCCGGGAGACGGACCTGACCCTGAACCTGCCCGGCGACGTGAGCGCCGAGTGGTACCCCGACGGCTCGGCCCTGCTGGTCGGCCACAGCTTCGAGGCCCGCAGCGAACTCTTCCGCTACGACCTCACCACCCACACCCTGACCAGGATCCCCACGCCCCGGGGCACGGTCTCGGGCGCCACGCCCCGCCCCGACGGCACCGTCGAGTTCCTGTGGTCCTCGGCCGCCGAGCCGTCGACGGTCCGCTCGACGACCGGCAAGGTCGTCCTGGACCCGCCCGGCATGAAGTCCCCCGGCTCGGTCCCGGTCGAGGACGTGTGGGTGGACGGCCCCGGCGGCCGTATCCACGCCCTGATCCAGAAGCCCGCCGGCGCGACCGGCCCGCTGCCCACGGTCTTCTCCATCCACGGCGGCCCGACCTGGCACGACAGCGACGCCTTCGCGGCGGGCCCCGCGGCCTGGGTGGACCACGGCTACGCGGTGGTCAGGGTCAACTACCGCGGCTCCACCGGCTACGGCCGCGCCTGGACGGACGCCCTCAAGCACCGGGTCGGCCTGATCGAGCTGGAGGACATCGCCGCGGTCCGCGCATGGGCGGTCACCTCCGGCCTCGCCGACCCCGCCCGCCTGATCCTCACCGGCGGCTCCTGGGGCGGCTACCTCACCCTCCTCGGCCTCGGCACCCAGCCCGACGCCTGGACCCTGGGCATCGCGGCGGTCCCGGTCGCGGACTACGTCACGGCGTACCACGACGAGATGGAGTCCCTGAAGGCCATGGACCGTACCCTCCTCGGCGGCACCCCCGAGGAGGTCCCGGACCGTTTCGAGGCATCGTCCCCGATCACCTACGTCGACGACGTGAAGGCCCCCGTCTACATCTCGGCCGGCGTCAACGACCCCCGCTGCCCGATCCGCCAGATCGACAACTACGTCAAGCGCCTGGAATCCCGCAACGCCCCCCACGAGGTCTACCGCTACGACGCGGGCCACGGCTCCCTCGTCGTGGACGAGCGCATCAAACAGGTCCGCCTGGAACTGGACTTCGCGTCCCGCCACCTGCCCCGCTGACGGACCAGGGCGCCTTCCCCACCGCAGGGAGGGCGCCCTTGAACGCCCCTTCCCGCCAACCCGTAAGAAAGGGAAGCAGAAGGCGCCCTTCAGCACGCACCCCACCCCACCCCATCCCACGGGAGACGCGACCCATTGGCGACCCCAACCCGCCCCCGCCCCTCCCAGAAAGAACCGAAACCCACCGCCGCCACCGCCCCCACCGACCGCACCCCACTGACCCTGATCACCGTCCTCATCCTGGCGGTCCTGGTACAGAACCCGCTGCGAGGAGCCCTCTCCTCCCCGGTGATGCAGACGTGGACGACGGTGTTCGTGGCGGTCGTCGTCCAGGCGATGCCGTTCCTGGTGCTGGGCGTCCTGCTCTCGGCGGCGATCGCGGTGTTCGTACCCCCCTCGTTCTTCACCCGCGCCCTCCCCACGCGCCCGTCCCTGGCGGTCCCGGTGGCAGGCGCGGCAGGCGCGGTACTGCCGGGCTGCGAATGCGCGTCGGTCCCGGTGACCGGAGCCCTGATCCGCAGAGGAGTCCCGCCGGCCGCGGCGCTGGCCTTCCTCCTCTCGGCCCCGGCGATCAATCCCGTCGTCCTGACCGCGACGGCGGTGGCGTTCCCGAACACCCCGCAGATGGTCCTGGCCCGCTTGGTAGCCAGCCTCCTGGTCTCCTGCGCGATGGGCTGGCTCTGGCTGCGCCTGGGCCGCACGGACTGGCTGCGCCCCCCGACCCACCCGTCCCACGAGGGCAAGCCCCGCGCAGCGGCCTTCTGGGACTCGGTCCGCCACGACGTACTGCACGCGGGCGGCTTCCTGATCCTGGGCGCCATGGCGGCGGCCACCCTGAAAGCAGCGGTACCGGAGGCCTGGCTGAGCGACCTGGCGGCGAACCCCTGGGCGGCGATCCTCGCCCTGGGAGTCCTGGCGGTCGTGCTCTCCCTCTGCTCGGAGGCGGACGCGTTCGTGGCGGCATCGCTGACCCACTTCTCCCTGACGGCCAGGCTGACGTTCCTGGTAGTGGGCCCCATGGTCGACCTGAAACTGATCGCGATGCAGGCGGGAACCTTCGGCCGCTCCTTCGCCCTGCGCTTCGCCCCGACGACCTTCCTCCTGGCCGTGGCCGTCTCCACAGCGACCGGAACGGTACTCCTATGACCCGCCAGGCCCAGTCGGCGCTCCTGTTCCTGCTGGGAGCATCCCTGCTCCGCGCGGGCACCACGGACCTGTACCTCCGCTACGTGAAAGAGGGCCTGCGCCCCCTGCTCCTGCTCTCAGCAGCGGTCCTGATCACAACCGCGCTGGCCACACTCTGGTACGACCGAAAGTCAGGCACGGCACCCCACAAGCCCCCCAAAACCACCTGGCTCCTGACCCTCCCCATCCTGGCCCTGATCCTGGTGGCCCCACCGGCCCTGGGCTCCTACACCGCCGTACGCGCGGGAACGGCCCTGCAAGAGCCGTACGCCTACGACCCCCTCCCCCCGGACAACCCCCTGAGCCTCCCCCTGACGGACTACGCGGCACGAGCGGCCTACGACAAGGGCCGCACCCTGAAGAACCGTCACCTGCGCATCGAGGGCTTCGTAGCCACACCCCCGTCAGGCCCCCCATACCTGGTCCGTATGACCCTGAACTGCTGCGCGGCGGACGCCCAACCGGTAAAGGTCGCCCTGACCGGCGAGGTCCCCCCGGTCCTGCGCCCGGACACCTGGCTACGAGTAGAGGGCACCTACACCCCCGAAACAACGAAGGACCCGGTGAACGGCGCCCTCATCCCCTACCTGAAGGTGACCAGGGCAACCCCGGTGAACCCGCCCAAGGACCCCTACGACGCACTGGCCCGGTAGTACGCGACGAGCGCATTGGCATGCCCGTGCCCCATCCCGAACTCCCCCTTGAGCCACGCCACGAGCTCCATGTGCTTCTCCAGCGGCGACCCCTTGATGAGCCCCAGCCACTCCTCGATCGACCGCCCGTACTTCTTCTCAATGGACGGAAAGTAGCTGGCGGGCCCCTTGGCGGCAGCGGTCATGACGATGATCTCCTGTCGAGCGAACGACCGTGACGCGTAGAGGACCGAGCCGGCCCCCAAAACTCATCGGTCCGCGCCGGAGACAACTGACTAACCGGGAAACCCAAGGCCCTTGAGGTACGTCAGACGCGCGTTGATGGCCGCCGAGAAGTGACGCCAGTCGAGCCTGTCGACGGGCTCGTGCGGTTGGGGGTCGGCGGCGGAAGAGGTGATGTAGCAGGCGGCGTCGTAGAGCCGCTCGGACAGCAGCCGCTGGCAGAAGACACCGAAGCGCTCCTGGTAGGACATGCCTTCCCAGACCGGCTCCACCGGCAAGGCACCTCTGGCCGGCCTGACGGGCCTACGCGATCCCGCCTCGTCCTGCATGATGAAGAAGTACCCGAGCCAGGGCTCCTCGCCCGGATACAGCTCGGCCAGGGCCGCATGGCGCAGGTCGACGGCGCTGCCGAGCGCTTCCTCGACCCGGTTGTTGTAGTTGTTGCCGAACGACGGACCGCCGAGCGCCTTCAGCTCGAAGGCGGCCACCAGGGTGCGCCGGTGCACGACGACCAGGTCCCACTGCTTCTGCGGCCGGAAGTAGCCGGGCAGTTCGAGCCCCTGGGACTTGCTGACACGAATGCTCTCGGGCGGATACCCCGCGTCGAGGAAGAACTTGGCCAGCAGCACGGCGATGGCGTCGAAGTGCTTGCCCCCGCGCACGGAGCCCGCCGTACCCGCCCCCACGGCGGCCTTGATCGCGGACTGCTCCCGCTGCAGTTCCTTGGCGCCCCAGTACGCGGCGACGGCGTCCTCGAAGTCCTGGCGGGTAACCGTCAAGATCGGTTCCTCCTAGTCAGGCAGCTCGGCGAGCCCGTAGACACGCAGAGCGACCTCGGTGGCAGCCTCCACATCGCGTCTGCGGAAGGCGTCGGCGAGAGCGGCCCCGTCGCTCTCACTGATCGTCGCCGGATCCGGTACCCGGATCTTCCGGAGGTACTGGGCCTGGAACCGGAGGGTGCCCCCGCGCATCTTGACCGCGTACGCCTCCACGAACGCCTCCGCGACCCTGGACAGCAACAGGCCACCGAGTACACGCATGTCCCAGACGTCCGAGACGATGAAGTACAGGTTGTGGTGAGGGTACAAGCCCCCTTCATCAAGGACCGGATGGATCCTCAACTTCATGTCCGGAAACAGCAGCTTCTGCCGACGGGTGAGCCGGTGATCGACCTTGTCGATGGTCTTGTACCAGCGATGGGGCTGCTTGACCGCGACATAGCGCTTGCGCAGAACCTCACTGTGCCTCTCGAAGTACGCGGCAAGGCGCGGATAGCCGCCGAGGTCGACCAGATCACCGTCGGCCGCCCAGGGGTTGACCAGGTACGTGCCGTCCCAGTCGATCGTGCCGCTGGTCGTGTCGCGCACCATGGCCATGGGCAGCAGCCGGTCCGCCTCGACAAGCCCAGGGTCCTTGGTGAGAAAGACCTTGTCCGCGCCGGTGGCGATCCCGATACCCACCCTGGTACCGGTCTCGGGGTCCTCCAGCAGCCGGAACCGCTCGGTGAGTTCCTCCAGCACAGCGAGCCGCGCGGGCGAGGCGGCAGGCCAGGAATCCTCCTCCGGAAACCAATGAGGCATACGAGCAGCCTCGTACGACCCCGTGGAGACCGCGGACGATTCGCCTCCCACATACCAGTCGACGAAGCCCCGAGCCTGTTGCGCCCCGAAGGAGCGATCCGCATCCGCGGCAACCGCCGCGCCCTGGGCCCGGTTCGAGATGAGCGTAATCGCCGGATACGCCGAAACCTGCTCCTCAAAGGCATCGACATCATGCATCACGAGCGCGAGATCCATGCTGAAGTGCCGGGTCACCAACTGGCGAAGCCGCCGCCCGTACTGGTTCCGCATCCAACGATCGGCGCAGATGAACCCCAGCTGTCCACCTGGGTTGAGACTGCGCAGGGCCACCTCATAGAAACCGACGTAGACGTCGGCGCGCCCCCCCATGGTGGAGCAGGCCTGCCGGTAAGCGGCCATCCGATCATCGGGAACGTCTTCGAGACGGATGTACGGAGGGTTGCCGACGACATAGTCGGCACGGTGCTCGTCATCCGACTGAAGCAGGTAGTCCCCCCGCCGCACCCATGCTGCAGCGACCTTCTTGGCGTCCTCCGCCCCCCACCCCTCGTCCCTCAGTACTGTCACGATCAACGACCGGCTCTGCTCGACATTCCGTTCCAGCAGGTCAAAGGCACGCACGGCGGTAATCGCATCGGTGATGGGCCGCCCGTGCTCTCGGCAGGAGCCACTAACCCTGGAGGCAACGACAGCCAGAAACGCCCCGCCCCCACAAGCAGGCTCCACGAGCCTCCGCTCGCACAGATCCTTCTCCGCCGTATAGCCCAGAAGATCCAGAATGAGCTCGACCACCCAAGCCCGCGTAAACACCTCTCCGTGCTCCACGGCCTCCCGCAGAGACTCGGGCAGGGAGAGGTCGTCGGTACTGAACAGCGCGCTTGTTGCCACGCGAGGACAGTACCGCCCACGCCTGACAGGCCGGCCGGACGCACACACAGAAACAGGTGGGGCACCTACTGATCCAGTAGGTGCCCCACCTGTTGTCACATCTGTCGGGGTGGCGGGATTTGAACCCACGACCTCTTCGTCCCGAAGCAACTTGGGTGGGGGTTGTGCCTTGGGCTGGTTTGCCAGTGAACTGCGATGACGGTCCGCAGACGTTCGCGCTCGTCCGCTGCTGTTCGTCGGCGTTGTCACGCAGTTAGACACTCAGTGCGGCGGCAGGGGACGGTGGTGCAGTGCCCATGCCCGCGGAAGCGGACCCAGGCGAGTCTGGCAGGTGGTACTGGCGCACGCTGTTGACGCTGCTGCTACGTCCGCAGGGCGTATGCCGGGCAGCATTGGCGTACGCCCCAAAGGTTCATTGGCCTGCCAGTTTCAGTCGCGCACCACTCGAACCTTGTGGAGCATTGTTACTCCCTCTGGTAGCGCATCCAAGCCTTCCTTATGCCCTTGGTACGTGACTCCGGAAAAATAATTCTGGATCGCGATGGCGCCTTCCGTGTCGACTAGCGCGACGTACAAATCAAACGCCTTCTTATGGTCGCCGTTTGCGCCGATGCGAACCGACGGGCCACAATCCCATTGATCTTTCTCTACCAGGCAAGCTTTCCTCTTCGGGTAATAAAGGCCTGTCTCTACACTTCTTGTGATCGCCCAGACCGCGTACCCTTGCGGACGGTTCTTGATCTGCCCTGCAAATGCTGTAGTAAGTCCGATACTCGGGTTTTGGGGCGCGCTAATTCCGGCAGAGGGCTTCGGTTTCGGCTTGTCCGTTTCCTGCGTCCACCACCCCATGCCGAACCCTCCTGCGAGGGTAAGTACCCCCACCAAAACGTGGCTGATCGCATTTGTCAGGGTAGGGTGCCTCTCCGTCCAAGGGAGCGCCGAAGGGGTACCAGAGCTTCCCGGCGGAGCTGGCGTTGGAGTGGAGGAGGGTGCCGATGGGGGAGCCGACATAGTAATCACCTGATTCCATCAAGTCAGCAGATATTCCTTACCACCTCCCATCTGGCTCCCGAGTGGTGCGATTAAACAATTAAGGAATCCGTAAGAGTGTGCGATAGATAGTCCTAACGGTGCATGGTCGCCTTCGAGAGGCTCATTATTGGCGTCCCACCCGGCCGAGTGCCACAGAACACGTGTGACGTGGCGCCTCTGCGGACGGGACTGACTGGAGCGGAAGCCGCCTCGGGACGCCGTTGACGCAACTCCATAGATGCAACCGCTGCATCCGTGGGGCACGACCTCTGAGGTGAGGTCCGAGCTAGGACAACACGCCTTCCAACTGTGGGGGTGGGATGGTGGGACGTGTGCGGGGGCGTTCGCCGGGGTTCACGCGTGGTTAGTCGGCGGAGCACACCTGGCTCCTGGTCTGGTCTGAACGGCTGTGAACGGGGCTGAATGAGACGGAAACTGAGACCGGCCTCGCTGTGCTGATCTAGAGCGAGGCCGGCCAACGGGCCGCAAAGTGTCAAATGCCTCGTAGCGGTCGCCGTAGGGCACAGCAGTTGGCGCCACTGCCATCGCCGTTCGAACTGCTCAAGTACCAGTACTTATTGTTGATCGGCTTCACAGGGCACAGCCCATGGGACCCCAGGATGATCTCGGGATAGGATAGAGCCATTCGTCGTCCCAAGTCGGCTCGCCCATTACACAATCACGAGGAACAGAACCCACATGATCCCTGCAACGACTGGCATCAGGTACGCCAGCAAGAGTTTGGACTCCATGCCTGGCGAACTGGCGTAAGAGACCATCTCCGCATAGTCAGGCAGCCGGGAGGCGGCGTGGCGTTCCAGTCGGCGGGCGAACCGCAACTGCCGGTGAGCCATGTAGAACCAAGCAGCTGAGGTTATGAGGCCGAAGGTGGCGAGTACGCGTAGTACGAGTAGATCTTCACCGGCACGGTCGCTGTTGCCTGAGGCAAGCAGAGCCGAATAGGCGACGATCAGGAGGGACTCGGCCAGCAGGAAGACGTTCCCAACCTGGAACACCATCCCACCTTCGTAGATGAGTTGTTCCCATAGGCGAGCTTCTTCGGCTCGTTGCTGCTCGTTATGTCCGGGTGCCGACATGCGATGGGTTTGCCCACCTTGGCCTAGAACATTCGATTCCGGTACGTTCGCTAGTGCTCCCTTGCGTCGTCGTTCGGCCGTGTAACGGGCTTTGGATGGTCACCGCAGCTGGACGCAACGGGGGCCAAAGCGAAGCGCTCGACGTACACGCCTTCAGACTCTCAGCTTGGGAAGCTGAGGTGATCTAGGAACTGCCGCTAACCTGACCTGCGATGGAAACAGCTGGCGCCCAGTAGGCGGATCCTCTGGTTTCCCCGATGTTCCCCGCGGTTCCCCGCACAATCTGGCACGCGTCTGGCACGCACGCGTCTGGCACGACCTGTACGTCTCGAACTCTCGGTTGCATGGCCAGTGGGGGTGGCAATCCAGGGGCGCAGCGGATGTCCGTGCCCAGCTAGTGCGGCATGCCCCACCGCAAGGGCGGTTACGACGAGACAGTAATGAACCGGGGAACCATCAGGTCAGCAAATGGGGTACGCACGTCAGGTGCGACCACGGTGGTGACGTCGCTGCCAGCGGCCTGGGCGGCACGGAGAACGCTGTGGAGGTCCCCACTCGCGATGGTCTCTACCGGGCAATGCAGACATTCGCCCATCCGCGCATGTCCACTTTCGGTCGCTGACAGCGCGCGAGTGTGTGCGAACACCTCAGCTGGGCCGTCGGCGCGTATCGCGTACCAAGTTCCCTGGCGTTCCGCTTGTTGGAGCGCCCCAGCGACACCCGGGTACATCGGCAGGTGGACGCGGCCCTCGTGGACGCGAACCACGAAGACTTGGTCCAGGTGGTCGCAGGTGTCAGGCTCGGGCGCTGCCTCCTCGAACCAGGCGATCGCCTGCGTACGGCTGCCTGGCCCCCATAGGTACTGGGCTGGGAAGTGCGTGGTGGCGTGTCGAGCGTCGTACTCCATCAAGTTCGGATCGTCACGCTCGCCGGGTGAGAAGACCGCGCGGACCAGTACGTAAGTGAGTTCGTCGTCCTTGTCTTCAAGGGCCAATTGGGCGGCGTGTCCGGCTACCACTGAGCCGGTGGTGCTGTCCCAGCCGATGGCCACCACGTCGCGCGTGATAGGGGCTGGGTAGAGGCGGCCGCCCGGCGTCGAATGGCCCCACAGATGGTTAATGATCTCTGCGAGGTCGGACAAGGCTCTGTAGGCCTCGACAGGCGTGAGGAGGTGGAACGTACCGTGGGCGGTCAGGTTCCGGAGGGCCTTCTTGGCTCGCTCGTTGTGCCGGTTCCGCTGTCCGCGCACCAGCCCTTCGCGCCGCGCCCACAGCAGCAGACCGTCGAGCGTCGCGTTGAATCCCCTCCAGGTGTTTGAGGTTCCCATGCGAATCTTGGATCCACGAACCTTCTTGTACTGCTCGTAGAAGTCCGGGTAGGTGGTGTAAATGATCTGGTGTTCACACGCCGCTCTGTCCTGGACGGTAATCCTGCCTCCGTGGTGGGCGGCGAACCGGTCCCGCAGTGCCTGTTCCAGGGTCAGTTGGGCGGCGTCCGCGACCAGAGTGAACAGGTCGTAGCACAGAGCCCCCTGGACGTAGCCGGCGCACAGTTGCTCGAACTTTTGCCGGGTTGTCTGTGCCACGTCGTCGGCCAGAACGAGGTTGGCAACGAGACGCTGTTGATAGTCCGCGGCGTCCTCGGCCTGCATGGGTCCACCGAGGCCGAGTGGCGTGAAGTGGAGGACGCGTGGGTCTACGGCCTGGAGTCCTGCGAGGGCGTGCGTGCTCGTCGTGGTCACCGGTGCGGCCCTTCTGAAGCGACGATGGTGAACGCAGCAGGATCGGGCCTCCCCCTTGCCGGGCGCAACCCGATTGATGCTCCAGGTAGCCTTCGAACCTGCGACACCTGCTTTAGGAGTTCGATCCGCACCCGCTTCGGACGCTGCCGACGGCTGATGCCATGGCCGGACAGGGTTGCAGTTGTACGCCTCCGTCTGGCGCCGTTGATGTCAGCCGTGGATGTCAGAGGCCTTCGGATTCGTAGTTCTGCTGGATCGGTCACCGCTGGCCGCCCCGACCGCGTCGCGGCCTGCGAGGGCAGTCGCCTTGCATGCCGTACCTCTGGCCAACTTCGTTACAGGTAGCCCTTGCTGAGTCATAGTCAGGCATGCTAGGTTAATCTATGACTCGGGTATCCGACACGCAGCGGGTGAGGGTAAACCTCTCCGTGGATGATGTCAGAAGCCCCAGAGTGTGAACATTGTCAATCTAATATCTGGAACCGAAATCATAGCCTGATTTCTTTTTGCGCAACATTTCTGTCGCGCAAATTGAAGTCGGGCTTTTTTGTTTTCCACTACTAGGAAGGGTAGAGGCTCCATCCGGCGCCTCTACAGATTGGAGGCAAAGCAAAAGATGAGAGACATGTTCAAGGAAATGGGGCAGACGGTTCGGTTCGCCATTGCCGATGAGCGCCGAACCGCCCGCCTGAAGTCCCTGGTCGTGACGACGGCAATCGTCCTGACTGGGAGCTACCACATCCTCTTCGTCAAGTAGCAGCGACCGGAGGATCTAGCAACACAGTACGGTGGGCTGTGGCTTCTGCGCTACAGCCCACCGTGTATCACCAAAGACGACCAAGCCGCTAGCGAGGCTCAGCGCGGCAGCTGCCAGCGGCACCGGCGTGTCGACCTCTCTCACCACGCACTCCAACTCCCATTCGGTGCGTCAACGACTCCGCCCGGCGGTCGGTCCATCCGATGGTCTACGAACTGATGGGCAGCTCCCGTGCTCGCTCGCGGGCTTGGGCCCGCATCTCCTTCAGGCGGCTATGGAACGCGTTGTGGCGGTTCTGGTCGAGATTCAGCGGGAGGTCGAGTCGGGAGATGAGCTGTGACTCAAGGCCCCACGGTTCGCTCTGCTCGATCCAGCACACTTGAGCGTTGTCCGCCATCCACTGGCTCAGGGTGGCTTCGCCGGCCTTGCCGAAGGTCATCCGCTTGCCGCTGCCCACGCGGCGCAGCTCGAGTCCGAGCAGGCAGCCCAGGGTGAGTCGCAGTGTCGAGCCGGCCGCGTTGCCCCGGTAGTGGTAGCGCACTCGCTTGCGCAGGTTCTGAGTGCTGGTCCGGTTCGCCATGTACCGCGGGGCTATCCCGACGTACAGCAGGCGCCCGGCGTCCAGGTCTCGGTGGGGCGGCTCCGTAAAGTGCCACCCATAGACTCCCGCCACCGCTGGGACTGGGCTCCGGCGCACCAAGACCTCCTGCGCCGACCACAACCGATCGGGACTGACGATAGTGGTAGCTTCCACGAACCCTCCAGGGTTGTCACGCGTGATCACGCACGCGACTGGTCGAGGCGGACGGTAGGTGCCTGCGAACGAACCCTTCAGCTCATGCTTTGCGCTTCCCCTCGCTCCTTCTTCCTGTAGACCGTGCCGCACCGGAAACAGAGACCAACTTCCTCGTTCTTGTCCGCGGCGGTGGTCACCCACATGATCATGTGCTCGCTTCCGCAGTCGGGACAGTCCACAGCGCCAAGGGATTCGTCCTGGCCGAGAACATCCATCCAGTAGAGGATGACGGCGTCCACTGGCTCCAGGAACGCCAGACAGAAATGGCAGGTTACGAGATCCCCGCCGCCGATGACCAGCGCCCATTGCCTGCACTGGGGGCAGATAACGGTTCGGTCTTCACGGCCGCTGAGTATGCCCGTCAGCTCCTGCATCCGGTTCTTCACGAGAGCTTCGATGTCCCGGAGTTTCTCCCGGACGGCCTCCATGGTCTCCTCTACCAACTGCGCTTCGGAGGACAGAACCGGGTGCAGGTGAAGAGGCACGAAGTCCAGGAGAAAGCTCAGAACTCGGGCGGCGCGAGCCTCGACTGCGTACGCGTTCGCCGTGTGGCCGTAGTGGGTCAGTGCGTTCCTGGTCTCGGCAAGGTCCTTGATTGCCTCACGTTGGTCCGAGGTGATCGGCACGTCGGCGATGCTGACTAGGCGGTCCAAGGCGGCGTCCATGGTGCAGCTGTCGAACTTGCCCTGCTCGAAGGCGGCGCGCGTGGCGTTGCCGGGGTTCTTGAAGACGAGACTCCAGTGTTCGCGTACGAGCCGCGCCTTGAGGAGAACCTCGGCGGCCGCTTGCAGGTGGAGTACGGCGTACTTGAGATCGCGATCGCTGAGAGGACGGTCAGGTGCGAGCAGCTCGGACACTTTCGTCGTCGGTGGCGGTGTCAGACCGAACGCGTCGAACAGCACACTAGCGCTGCCACTCAGGTACAGGACAGCACTGCTGAGGTAGTCCATTCCATTACGGACCGGCGTGAAGTCCATGTCGGGACGCCGGCTGGGTCTCTGCGGTCTCTGCTCGTTCGATTGGTCGCCCACTGGACCCCCTGGGTTGCTGTTCTCAGTCTCGCTCTACTACGGACAAAAAATGGAAAAATTCCCCGACTGGCTCACTACGGGCGAGCGGCCGGATTCATCCGTGGGCGTCCGCGGTTGTCCATGCACGACACGTTGGGCGCCCTCGTCTTGTAACGCTTCGGCAAGCGTCTGATGGACCGCCGCGAACGGCTGTCCCGCATGTGAGGCGCGGGTCCGATACACGACCCGCTCGATCTTCGCGAAGGCTGCAACGATTGGCATTTCCTTCTCGTACTCACTGGGGTCCACGGTCATGGGCTGAGCCGATCAGCGCCGATCGATCGGGGCAAGGTCACCAGCAAGCCATCAGCTCGGGAAGCCGGCCCAAGAGGCCGAGGCGGAGCTAGCGCTTCGCAGATACGAGCTTGAGCTTGACGCGCTGCAATCACCTGCAGTCGGTTGGCCGCTGACCTGGACGGACGATTTACCCAGCGCATTGACGGCTGCGCTTACTTGCATCGGATCCCTACTTGAGGCTTTCTAGCCCTGGCTATGAACCGCGTTAGCTGGCCTCTTCCTCATTAACCTCTTGGGTGTGCCTTTCCAGGGCATCGGGCAGCAGGCCGGAGTGGTGATGTTGCAAGTACTCGATCGCTTGCTCAACCGTGGGATCATGGTCAAAGTTCTCTTGGAAGTAGTGAAGCCTCCCCTTGCACTCTTCAATGATCTCCGACCACTTCTTAACCCACACCCGTACAGTCATGGGCCCACGCGAGAAATCCCAGACGCACCCATGAGGCTTATCCCTCTGGTCTACCTCCATATCGACCATTCCACCGATGCCCGTCGCGATGAGCCAGAAGTCCCATTCAACATTTACGTCGGCGAACTGAGGATCCATGGCCACGGCTTTTGCATAACTCTTAATTTGCCTAAGTTCGTCGTCGCCGGCGTTGACCTTCGGCGCCTTCAGCTCCACCACGAGGTGTTGCCTACGGTCGTGCTCTTTTCGAGCACGGGACAGCATGAGGTCGACGATTCCAACGGTCCCGTCCTCGCGAAGCACCGGGCTTGGCTCACGTTCTTCGCGTCCGAGGATGTGCAGGTGCCTGTCTAGCACGGCGTTCAGAGACCTGTCGCTTACAAGCAGGCTGAACTGTTCACCAAAGATCCACGTCTCGTTTTCGAGAATTTTATGGAGTTGGGTTCGCTCTTTAACAAGCTTGCGAACTTCCGGATCAAAGACCATGTGAGAAAGGGCGGCCAGGAAGTCGAGTCTGTCCGCAACACTGCTGGATGCCTTTATGATACTCGACAAGCTAGTGCGGTCCAGCAGCCGACTTAGCTCCGTCTTGTCTTCGGAATTGAGGCGGAACACCTCATCGAGAATCCTATTGACGTTCTCCGGCTGATGCTTCACCGACTCACGTAGCAAGGCGAGGGTCGCTTTCAAGTGCTTCTGTGGACGGGGCATGTGTCGTTGGATAGTCGTCGCTACGATGTCGAAGGTGTCGCGCTCGACTCTCTCCGTATCGGAAGACGGGTCACCTTGATATGGGTATAGATCATTCTCCTTCCATTTTTCGACGATCTCGTGACGACGCTCGACGGCGCGAAACTTGAAATGATCCCGAAGAATCGACCTGCTTGCCGCTAGAAGAGAACTAACAGGACCATAGGCTGCCTCGTCAAGCAGAAATTCGCCCCGGTGTTGGGGCATATCTGCCCACAGTACGTACGCAGTGAAATCGAATCCCGGAGCCTGAATTCTTGCGTCAACGATGTCTATGACCACGCCGTCGACATCGCAAAGGTGTAGTTCGCGATCCACGCGCATGTCCCACTCTATGACGCGGAGAGTCGCGCGGTTGTCAACACCATCGTGCGAGAATTCGACGGGATATGTTTTCTGGTTCTGAATTACCGAAGTGGGGTCAATGCGCTTCCCGTCGTAGCGAATCTCGACGTCGGGAAACATTGACAGATAGGGGGCGAACTCTGTCGTGATTTGCGATAAGGCGCGTTCCTGAATGAGCTTATTGAGTACTACAGCCTGCCTGCCCCACGCCTCGAAGACGGTTCCGGTATCCCCCGAATGTGCCGTCGCTTCGGAAATGTCGAAGTCGTTTCGTGAGGACCGGTGAGCCGTGATTATGGTCGCAAAACGACCGCCGACGGCGTCGGCGACAGTAGTCCATTTGATGGACGAGCCGAGGGCAAATCCGCGCAAGCGTCCTTGGCCTGTGCGACCATGCAGAGGTCGACCAAGTCTCTCGCTAACCCTTTGCATTTTCTTCCAGGAGCCGCCGATCCTGCCAAACGTCAAGCTGCATAGCTCCGGGGACATGCCGTCGCCGTCATCCGTCACAGTGATCTTTTCCACCGTATCGGTGGCAGATCTTTCGATTTCGACGGTCACCTTAGTGGCGTTCGCGTCTAATGCGTTCCAGATAATCTCTTTCACTGCCCCGACGGGGTCGTTCTCGCGAGCAAGACGCTCCACATGGTCTTCAGCGGCCTCAAGGTGTACCCGTCGCATGCGCACAGTTTGTCATTGCTCGGTCACGCTGCATAGACCACGGATAGTGGGCGACGGTGCGAGAGGTCGGCGGAGCGGGTTTGGCCGGTGGCCTGCCCGGTCTGGGGTCGAGCATGATCAGGGGGCCGTACGCTGGTTGGCAACTCGGGCAGGCTTTGGGCCTGACCGCAATTAGCACGAGTGGCCCCCTGGTCTTGCTCGACGCGGGACCCTGACCGGGGAGGTGGCTAAAGCCGTGGAGCCGACCGCCCCAGCCACGACGTGCCCCTTCTCTGACGTTAGCCTCGCGCTTTCACGGGGCGAGTTGTCCGAGGCTTGATCAAATAAGCGGAGAGTGCTCCTGACCTGCAACGATGGGACTTGTCTAGGGTCCAGGT
>NZ_JBVKBN010000028.1:0-86619 GCF_055657065.1 Streptomyces sp. NPDC110618
GTTGATAGGCCGGATATGGAAGCACGGTAACGTGTGGAGTTGACCGGTACTAATAGGCCGAGGGCTTGTCCTCAGTTGCTCGCGTCCACTGTGTTAGTTCTGAGGCAACGACCGTTGCCGGTTTGAGCAGAATGCATAACTACAGAGTGTGCTTGTTCGCTCGAAACCATTAGGGTTTCGGTGGTCATAGCGTGAGGGAAACGCCCGGTTACATTTCGAACCCGGAAGCTAAGCCTCACAGCGCCGATGGTACTGCAGGGGGGACCCTGTGGGAGAGTAGGACGCCGCCGAACAATCTTTGGGAAGGACCCCTGGTCACCAGCGTTCAGCTGGGGCCAGGGGTCCTTTTGTTTTTACAATGCTTGCGGTACCTAAGACAGGAGTCACCGATGTCCACCAACTCTCCCGACGACCGACCGGAGCGCGACCAGCGGCGACGGGACAGTGGTGACCGTGGTGACCGAGGCGGTTACCGCGGCGGCCGTAACGACCGTGGCGACCGTGGTGGCTTCCGCCGGGACGACCGGCGCGACGACCGGCGTGACGATCGACGCGATGACCGTCGCGACAACCGCGGTGGTGGCAGCGGTGGTTACGGCCGGCGTGACGACCGTCGTGGTGACGACCGCGACCGTGGCGGCTACGGCGGCCGCCGGGACGACCGGCGCGACGGTGACCGTGGTCCTCGTCCGTCCTTCCGCCGTGACGACCGGCCGAGCGGTCCGCGCCGTGACGACCGTGACCGTGACCGCGGCTTCCGTCGGGACGATCGGGGCGACCGTGGGGACCGGCCGTCCTTCCGTCGCGACGACAACCGCACGGGTGGCGGCTACGGTCGTCGCGACGACCGCCGTCCCGACGACCGTGACCGCGGGGGCTACGGCGGCCGCCGGGACGACCGACGTGACGACCGGCGGGATGACCGTCGCGACGGCGACCGTGGCGGCTTCCGCCGCGATGACCGGGGCGACCGTGGGGACCGCGGCGACCGTGGTGGGTTCCGTCGGGACGACCGGCGCGACGACCGGCGGGATGACCGTCGCGACGGCGACCGTGGTGGCTTCCGCCGTGACGACCGTGACCGCGGCTTCCGCCGCGACGACCGGGGCGACCGTGGGGACCGCGGCGACCGCGGCGGCTTCCGTCGGGACGACCGCCGTGACAGTGACCGTGGCGGCTACGCCGGTCGCCGGGACGACCGGCGCGACGACCGCCGTGACGGCGACCGTGGTGGCTTCCGTCGCGACGACCGCGGTGGGCGTCCGGGCGGTTTCCGTGGGCGGGACGACCGCCGCGGTGGTGGGTTCCAGCGCCGGGACGACCGTGACCGGGACCGCGAGCCCATCAAGCGGCTGCCGATCCCCGAGGACGTCACGGGCGAGGAGATCGACAAGGACGTACGGCAGGAGCTGCAGAGCCTGCCGAAGACGCTCGCGGAGGATGTCGCCAAGAACCTGGTGATGGTGGCCCGGCTCATCGACGAGGACCCCGAGGGCGCGTACGGCTACTCCAAGGTGGCCCTGCGTCTGGCGTCCCGTGTCGCCGCCGTACGTGAGGCCGCCGGGTTCGCCGCGTACGCCAACCAGAAGTACTCCGAGGCGCTCGCGGAGTTCCGGGCGGCGCGGCGGATGACCGGGACCGCGGATCTGTGGCCGCTCATGGCCGACTGCGAGCGTGGGCTCGGGCGCCCGGAGAAGGCGCTCGACATGGCCGGGGCGCCCGAGGTGCACAAGCTGGACAAGGCCGGGCAGGTCGAGATGCGGCTCGTCGCGGCCGGCGCCCGGCGCGACATGGGGCAGCTGGACGCGGCCATCGTGACGCTGCAGAGCCCCGAGCTGGCCTCCAACTCCGTACAGCCGTGGACCGCGCGGTTGCGGTACGCCTACGCGGACGCGCTGCTGGCGGCCGGGCGGGAGCGTGAGGCGCGGGAGTGGTTCGCGAAGGCCGTGGAGTCCGACAAGGACGGCAGCACGGACGCCTCGGACCGGCTCGCGGAGCTGGACGGTGTCGAGTTCGTCGACGCGCTCGACGAGGGCGAGGCCGTGACGCCGGACGACGGCGAGGGCTCCGACAAGGAGTAGGCAGAGAAGGCAAGGGGCGGATCCCGGACGGGGTCCGCCCCTTCGTCGTTCACAGGGTTCACAGGTCCAGTGCGCGCAGGACCAGGCCGGACGCCGGTTTTGGGCCGAAGGACGTCGACTTGCGGGGCATCGTGACGCCCTGGCGGGCCAGGTCGCGGACGACCTCCTCGCGGACGGGGTGCATCAGTACGGCCGTACCGCCGTCGCGTTCCGCCTTGCGGACGGTGGCGGCGGTGTCGTGGATGTAGGCGATGCGGGCCGGGTCGTCCTCGGGGATGCGCCAGATGTGGTCGAGGAGCGTGGCGTGCAGGACCGTCGCGTCGAGCGCGCGCCAGGCCTCGGGGCGGTCGGCGGGGACGGTGCGGGCCAGGAGGTCCGGGTCCGGGCGGTCGACCAAGTGGAAGGAGCCGTCGCCGGCCAGGAGGAAGGCGTTGCCGGAGGCCGCCGCTTCGGCGAGGTGCTCCAGGGCCGTCGCGAGGGGGACGTCCAGGCGCCGCACGCGGAAGTGTCCCTCCAGGGCCGCTACGGCGTCCCGTACCGGGAGGTTGTGCAGGAGGCGGTGGATGGCGCGGACGCGCAGGGGGTAGCGGGCCGTGTCGACGAGGAGGACCAGGCCGTAGTCCCAGGGACTGGGGGAGGGGTGTTCGGCGCGTAGCCGGCGGTAGGTGGCCCAGCGGTGGTGGCCGTCGGCGATGAGGGCCTGGTGATGGGTCAGGTCGGCCTGGACGCGGGTGATGTCCTCGGGGGCGGTGATCGCCCAGAGTCGGTGGCGGTAGCCGTCCTCGGTGGTGGTGGCGAGCAGCGGGGGCTGCTCGATGACGCGTTCGAGTACGGCGGAGGTGTCGGCGGCGGTGCCGTTGCCCCGGTAGGTGAGCAACAGGGGTTCGAGGTTGGCCCGCGTGGCGCGCATCAGGTCGGCGCGGTCGGCGACGACGTGCGGCATGACGTCCTCGTGGGGCAGCACCACCTGGTCCGAGGGGTCGGACAGACGCAGGGCGCCGATCACTCCGCGCTGGATCAGGCCGTCGGTGTCGGTCTGTTCGTAGACGTAGAGGCCGGGTTCGGCGTCGGCCCTGAGGATGCCCTCGGAGCGCCAGTGGCGCAGGGTGCGTGCGGCCTGTTCGTTGCGGGCGCTCGGGGTGTCGGCCTGGGGGAGGATCAGCCGGACGATGTTGTGCGGGTCGGCGTCCTGGAGGTGGTGCAGGCCGTCGGGGCGGACCACGACATCGTAGGGCGGGGACGTCACGGCGGCCAGACTTCCGACCCGGTCGGGGTCGTAGCGAAGGCCTCGGAACGGGGTGAGTTCGAGGCCCCGGCGCGCCATTGCTTCCGGGTGACCTGCAGTGTTCATCCCGGCATCGTACGTGTGTCGGTGGGGTGCGAGATGATCGGGGGAAAGCGGTCGAACGAGGAGCGATGTATGAGCCAGAGCGTCAGGACGAGCCCGGCGGGCAGTGAGCGGGCCCTGAGCGAGGCGTACGACACGGCGCTGCTCGATCTGGACGGCGTGGTGTACGCGGGCGGGAACGCGATCGTGCACGCGGTGGAGTCGCTGGCGACGGCCCGGGCGGGCGGGATGCATCTGGCGTACGTCACCAACAACGCGCTGCGGACCCCGGACGCCGTCGCCGGGCATCTGACGGAGTTGGGGATACCCACCGGCGCCGGGGATGTGATCACCTCGGCGCAGGCGGTGGCCCGGCTGATCAGTGAGCAGGTGCCGCAGGCGTCGCGGGTGCTGGTCATCGGCGGTGAGGGGCTGCGGGTGGCGCTGCGTGAGCGCGGGCTCGTACCGGTGGAGTCGGCGGACGACGATCCGGCGGCCGTGGTGCAGGGGTACGGCGGGCCCGATCTGACGTGGGGCCGGTTCGCGGAGGCGAGTTACGCCGTCGCGCGCGGGGTGCCGTGGTTCGCCTCCAACACCGATCTGACGATTCCGAGCGGGCGGGGGATCGCACCGGGCAATGGGGCGGCGGTGGAGGTCGTGCGGATCGCGACCGGTGCCGAGCCGCAGGTGGCGGGCAAGCCGTTGCCCCCGATGCACCGGGAGACGATTCTGCGTACCGGCGCCGAGCGGCCGTTGGTGGTCGGGGACCGGCTGGACACGGACATCGAGGGGGCGTTCAACGGTGAGGTGGACTCGCTGCTGGTGCTCACCGGGGTCACCGACGGCGCCCAGTTGCTGGCGGCGCCGCCGCAGCACCGGCCCACCTATGTGGACGCCGATCTGCGGGGGCTGCTGACGGGGCAGCCGGAGGTCGCGGTGGAGGGGGACGGCTTCCGGTGCGGTGGCTGGGTCGCGGTGGCCGGGGCGGAGCGGCTGGAGTTGGACGGCGACGGGGAGGCACTGGACGGGCTGCGTGCGTTGTGTGCGGCGGCCTGGACCGCGGCGGGCGGGGCTTCGTGCGCGCTGGACGGGGGGAAGGCGCTGGCCAGGCTCGGTCTGTGAACCCGCACCAGCCCGCACCAGCGCTCACCGGGAAGGATTGATGGCAGGGTAGGCTAACCTAACCGCGTGTTGGTCGACAGTCCTCCCGAACAGCGCGCGGAATCCGCTTCCGCGCCCCCGAACCGTCGGGCGATACGTTCCCTCGGTCTCCTCCTCTCCGTCGGCATCCTGGTGCTCGTCGCCCTGGCGAGCATCGCGATCGGGGCGAAGGACCTCTCCCTGGCCCAGGTCTGGCACGGGCTGTTCCAGGACAGCGGGACCTACAGCGACGTCGTCGTGGACGACCGGGTCTCGCGCACCGCGCTGGGGCTGCTCGCCGGGGCGGCGCTCGGACTCGCGGGTGCCGTCCTCCAGGCGCTGACCCGCAATCCGCTGGCCGACCCCGGACTGCTCGGCATCAACGCCGGGGCCTCCGCCGCCGTCGTCACCGCGATCTCCTTCCTCGGCGTCACCTCGATGACCGGCTACATCTGGTTCGCGTTCTTCGGCGCGGCCGCGGTCGGGGCGCTGGTGTGGTTCCTGGGCGGCAGCCGGGGCGCCACGCCCGTACGGCTGGCACTGGCGGGCACCGCGATCAGCGCCGCCCTCTACGGCTACCTCCAGGCCGTCATGATCTCGGACGACGCGGCGCTCGGCCGGATGCGGTTCTGGACCGTGGGCTCGCTGTCCGCGGCGACCGACTCGACCATCACGCAGGTGCTGCCGTTCCTGGCGGCCGGCATGCTCCTCGCGCTCGCGCTGGCCCGGCCGCTCAACGCGATGGCGATGGGCGACGACACCGCCAAGGCGCTCGGCGCCAACCTCAACCGCACCCGGGCGCTGTCCATGCTCGCCGCCACGGTGCTGTGCGGGGCCGCGACCGCCGCCTGCGGCCCGATCGTGTTCGTCGGCCTGATGGTGCCGCACGTCGTGCGCTCCTTCACCGGGCCCGACCTGCGCTGGATCCTGCCGTACTCGGCCGTCCTGTCGCCGGTGCTGCTGCTCGGCGCCGATGTCATCGGCCGGATCGTGGCCCGGCCCGCGGAGGTCCAGGTCGGCATCATCACCGCGATCATCGGCGGTCCGGTGTTCATCCTGCTCGTACGACGGCGGAGGACGGCGCAGCTGTGAAGACCAACCGTGCGGTGCGCACCCCGGGAGGGCTCTCGGTACGGCTCGACGTCCGTGCCCTGGTGGTCGTACTCCTGCTGCTGCTCGCGGCGTTCGGGGCGAGCGTGCTGCTGATCGGCACCGGGGACTTCCCCATCTCGGCCGGAGACGTGGTCAGGACCCTCTTCGGCGGGGGTGATCCGGGACAGGAGTTCATCGTCAACGAGCTGCGGCTGCCACGGGTGCTGGTGGCTCTGCTGGTCGGGGCCTGTCTCGGGCTCGGCGGCGCGCTGTTCCAGGCCGTCTCCCGCAATCCGCTGGGCAGCCCCGACATCCTCGGGCTCGGACAGGGGGCGACGGCCGGGGCGCTCACGATGATCGTGCTGTTCTCCGGGAGCGCGAACCAGGTCACGGCCGGCGCGCTTGTCGGCGGCCTGGTGACCGGTCTGGCGATCTATCTGCTCGCCTGGAAGCAGGGCGTGCACGGCTACCGGCTGGTTCTGGTCGGTATCGGCATGTCCGCGATCCTCACCGCCGTCAACGGCTATCTGCTCACCGTCTCCGACATCGTCGACGCGGCCCGCTCGGTGGTCTGGATGACCGGCTCGCTCAGCGGCCGGGGCTGGGAGCAGGTGTGGCCGCTGCTCGCACTGTGCGCGGTCCTGGTGCCGCTGGTGCTCGGCAACGCGCGGGCGCTGAAGATGATGGAGATGGGCGACGACGTCTCCAGTGCCCTCGGGGTGCGCGTGGAGCGCGTACGGGCGCTACTGATGGTCTCCGCCGTACTGCTCACCGCGGCCGCCACGGCCGCCGCCGGTCCCGTCAGCTTCGTCGCGCTCACCGCGCCGCAGCTGGCCCGGCGGCTGACCCGCTCGCCGGGACCCAACCTGCTGCCGTCGCTGTGCATGGGCGCGACCCTGCTGGTCGTCGCCGACTGGAGCTCGCAGCGGCTGTTCGGCGCCGACCAGATGCCCGTGGGCGTGGTCACCGGAGTCGTCGGCGGCGTCTATCTGCTGTGGCTGCTGGTCAGCGAGCGCCGGGCGGGCCGGATATGAGCGCCACCGGCGGCACCGCGAAGAAGAACACCCGAAGGAGCACCGTGAACCGCCTGTCCGCCGAGAACGTCACCCTCGCCTATGACCAGAGGGTCATCGCCGAGCAGTTGTCGGTGGAGATCCCCGACAACTCCTTCACGGTGATCGTCGGCCCCAACGCCTGCGGCAAGTCCACCCTGCTGCGGGCGCTGTCGCGGATGCTCCGGCCCAGCCAGGGCCGGGTCCTGCTGGACGGACAGGCCATCCAGTCGATGCCGGCGAAGAAGGTCGCGCGGACGCTCGGGCTGCTGCCGCAGTCCTCCATCGCGCCCGACGGGATCACCGTCGGCGACCTGGTGGGCCGCGGCCGGTACCCGCACCAGGGCATCCTGCGCCAGTGGTCCACCGAGGACGAGCGGGTCGTGCAGGAGTCCATGCGGCAGACCGGGGTGGCGGAGCTGGCCGACCGGTACGTGGACGAGCTGTCCGGCGGCCAGCGGCAGCGCGTGTGGATCGCCATGGCGCTCGCCCAGCAGACCCCGCTGCTGCTCCTCGACGAGCCGACCACCTACCTCGACATCCAGCACCAGATCGACGTCCTCGACCTGTGCGCGGAACTCCACGAGACCCAGGGCCGCACGCTGGTCGCCGTGCTGCACGACCTCAACCACGCGGCCCGGTACGCCACCCACCTCATCGCCCTCAAGGGCGGCGAGGTGATCGCCGAGGGCGCGCCGAACGACATCGTCACGGCCGAGCTGGTCGAGGAGGTGTTCGGGCTGCGCTGCCAGATCATCGAGGACCCGGAGACGGGCACGCCGCTGGTGGTCCCGGCCGCGCGGAAGGCGCGGACAGCCGCGCGTTAGAGGAGCTTGCGCAGGACCAGCAGGTCGCGCACGCCCGCGTGCAGTTTCACCCGGCCCGCGCCCCACGCCTTGGCGAAGTTCAGCCCGCCGCCGACCAGCGCGACCAGGTCGTCCCCGGTCATCGCCAGCCGGATCTGGGCTTTCTCGCGGGGCGGGCCCTGGAGGGTGTCGCGCACCTCGATCCGGCCGTCCTTGAGGCGTCCGGCGAAGGTGACGTCGAGGTCGGTGAGATGGCAGCTGACCGAGCGGTCCAGGGCGGTGGCCGTGCGGACCTCCCCCTCGGCGTGCTGCATGTTCTCCGAGAGCTTCTCCAGTGCGGCGCGGCACTCTTCGATCGTGGCCATCGCGATCGACGGTACCCCAGTGCTTCGGGGTAGCGTCTGGGCATGAGCGACGCAGTTCCGCAGCCGGAGACTTCCCAGGAGGCCGTGGAGCCGGAGTACGACCCGGCCGCCCCCGCCCCGCTGGGCGTGCCCCGCACCCCCACCGGCAACGCCGAGGTCGACGCCCAGCTGGAACGGCTGGCCGACGCCGACCACCTCGCCACGGACGGACACGTCGAGGTGTACGAGGATGTACACCGGGGGCTGCGCGACGCGCTCACCGCGCTCGACGCCCGCCCGGGACCTCCGGCGCCCCCTTCGCCGTATCAGAGCAGGAGCTGAACCGAACGTGGCAGGAGTCGCACGCCGCCGTCTCGACGCCGAGCTGGTCCGCCGGAAGCTCGCGCGCTCGCGCGAGCACGCCAGCCAGCTGATCGCCGCGGGACGGGTCACCGTCGGCAAGACCGTCGCGACCAAGCCGGCCACGCAGGTGGAGACCGCCGCCGCGATCGTGGTCTCCGCCGACGACAGCGATCCCGACTACGTCTCCCGCGGCGGCCACAAGCTCGCGGGCGCGCTCAAGGCCTTCGTCCCGCAGGGGCTCGTCGTCGAGGGACGGCGGGCCCTCGACGCGGGCGCCTCCACCGGCGGCTTCACGGACGTACTGCTGCGCGCGGGCGCGGCGCACGTGGTCGCCGTGGACGTGGGTTACGGACAACTCGCCTGGAGTCTCCGAAGCGATGAACGCGTCACCGTCAAGGACCGTACGAACGTACGCGAGTTGACGCTCGAAGCGATCGATGGGGAGCCTGTGGATCTTGTCGTGGGAGATCTGTCCTTCATCCCGCTCGGACTGGTGCTGCCCGCCCTGGTGCGGTGCGTGCAGCCGGACGCCGATCTGGTGATGATGGTCAAGCCGCAGTTCGAGGTGGGCAAGGAGCGGCTGGGCAGCGGGGGAGTGGTACGCAGCCCGGAGCTGCGGGCCGAGGCGGTACGGGGGGTGGCACAGCGGGCCTGGGAACTGGGGCTCGGGGTGCGGGGGGTCACGGCCAGTCCGCTGCCGGGACCGTCCGGGAATGTCGAGTACTTTCTGTGGCTGCGGTCCGGGGCACCGGAACTGGACCCGGCCGACGTTGACCGTGCAGTGGCGGAGGGGCCGCGTTGACACAGAACCGAGCGCGTACTGTTTTCCTGCTGGCCCACACCGGACGCCCCGCGGCGATCCGCAGCGCCGAGCTGGTGGTCAAGGGGCTGCTGCGGTCCGGCATCGGCGTGCGGGTACTGGAGGCGGAGGCCGCCGATCTGCCGCTGCCGGAGAGCGTGGAGCTGGTCAAGGAGGCCACCCCGCAGTGCCTGGACGGGTGCGAGCTGCTGATCGTGCTCGGCGGTGACGGAACCCTGCTGCGCGGCGCGGAGTTCGCCCGCGCGTCCGGGGTGCCGATGCTGGGCGTGAACCTGGGGCGGGTCGGGTTCCTCGCGGAGGCCGAGCGGGACGACCTGGACAAGGTTGTCGACCGGGTGGTCACCAAGGCGTACGAGGTCGAGGAGCGGATGACGGTCGACGTCGTCGTCCACCAGAACGGCGACATCGTGCACACCGACTGGGCGCTGAACGAGGCCGCCGTGCAGAAGGCGGGCGCGGAGAAGCTGCTGGAAGTCGTGCTGGAGATCGACGGGCGGCCCGTGACCGGGTTCGGCTGCGACGGCATCGTGCTGTCCACGCCGACCGGGTCGACGGCGTACGCCTTCTCCGCGGGCGGGCCCGTGGTGTGGCCGGAGGTGGAGGCACTGCTGATGGTGCCGATCTCCGCGCACGCGCTGTTCGCGAAGCCGCTGGTCACCTCGCCGGATTCCGTGCTGGCGGTGGAGGTGTTGCCGCACATTCCTCCGGGGGTGCTGTGGTGTGACGGGCGGCGGACGGTCGAATTGCCGCCGGGGGCGCGGGTCGAGGTGCGGCGGGGGGCGGTGCCGGTGCGGCTGGCTCGGCTTCATCATGCGTCGTTCACGGATCGGCTCGTTGCGAAGTTTGCGCTGCCGGTGTCCGGGTGGCGGGGGGCGCCTCACTAGCCCACGGGGTGGGGTGGGGCGGTTCGTCGGCGGGTGCGGGTTTGTGGGGGTTTCTCGCGCAGTTCCCCGCGCCCCTGACGTACGTCCACTCCCCCGGGTGACAGGGTGCCTCGCTTCCGGACCGGCCCACCTCGTATGGTCGTGTCCGTGCTGGAAGAGATGCGGATACGGTCACTCGGGGTCATCGACGACGCGGTCGTCGAGTTGTCGCCCGGGTTCACCGCTGTCACGGGTGAGACGGGTGCGGGCAAGACCATGGTGGTCACCAGTCTCGGGCTGCTGCTCGGCGGGCGCGCGGACCCGGCGCTCGTGCGGATCGGCGCCGACAGGGCCGTGGTCGAGGGGCGGGTCTCCGTGCCCGCGGACGCCTCGGCGGTCGTACGGGCCGAGGAGGCCGGGGCCGAACTGGACGACGGCGCGCTGCTGATCAGCCGGACCGTTTCCGCCGAGGGACGCTCACGCGCCCACCTCGGCGGGCGCAGCGTGCCGGTGGGACTGCTCGCCGAGCTGGCCGACGACCTGGTGGCCGTGCACGGGCAGACCGACCAGCAGGGGCTGCTGAAGCTGTCCCGCCAGCGGCAGGCGCTCGACCGGTACGCCGGGGACGCCGTCGCCGTGCCGCTCGCCAAGTACGCCGAGGCGTACCGCAGGCTGCGGGCGGTCTCCGCCGAGCTGGACGAGATCACCACACGCGCGCGTGAGCGGGCCCAGGAGGCCGACATGCTGCGCTTCGGCCTGGACGAGATCGCCGGGGTCGAACCGCGCGCCGGTGAGGACGTGGAGCTTGCCGAGGAGGCGGAGCGGCTCGGGCACGCCGAGGCCCTGTCGTCCGCCGCGACGGCCGCGCACGCCGCGCTCGCGGGCAACCCCGAGGACCCTGAGGGCATCGACGCCGCCACGCTCGTCGCGGGCGCGCAGCGGGCCCTGGACGCCGTACGGTCGCACGACCCCGCGCTGGCGGCGCTGGCCGACCGGATCGGGGAGATCGGGATTCTGCTGGGCGATGTGGCCGGGGAGCTGGCCGGGTACGCCGACGACCTGGACGCCGATCCGCTGCGGCTGGCCGCCGTCGAGGAACGGCGGGCCGCGCTGACCGCGCTGACCCGGAAGTACGGCGAGAACATCGACGCCGTGCTGCGCTGGGCCGAGGAGGGCGCGGCGCGGCTGACCGAACTGGACGGCGACGACGAGCGGCTCGACGAGCTGACCGCCGAACGGGACGCGCTGCGGGTCGAACTGGGCGGTCTGGCCCAGGCCCTGACGGACGCGCGCACCGAGGCCGCCGAGCGGTTCGCGGCGGCCGTGACCGCCGAACTGGCCTCGCTGGCGATGCCGCACGCGCGCGTGTCCTTCGCCATCCGGCAGACCGAGGACCCCGAGGGCGTGGAGGTCGGCGGGCGGACCGTCGCCTACGGGCCGGCCGGTGTCGACGAGGTCGAGCTGCTGCTGGCTCCGCACCCCGGGGCGCCGCCGCGGCCGATCGCCAAGGGCGCCTCCGGCGGTGAGCTGTCCCGCGTGATGCTGGCCGTGGAGGTCGTGTTCGCGGGCACGGACCCGGTGCCGACGTATCTCTTCGACGAGGTCGACGCGGGCGTCGGCGGCAAGGCGGCGGTGGAGATCGGGCGGCGGCTGGCGAAGCTGGCGAAGACCGCGCAGGTGGTCGTCGTCACGCACCTTCCGCAGGTCGCGGCCTTCGCCGACCGGCAGCTGCTGGTGGAGAAGACCAACGACGGCTCGGTGACGCGCTCCGGTGTGAAGGTGCTGGAGGGCGAGGAGCGGATCCGGGAGCTGTCCCGGATGCTCGCGGGCCAGGAGGACTCCGAGACGGCCCGTGCGCACGCGGAGGAACTGCTGGCGACAGCACGCGGCGAGGGCTGATACGGCAGGGTGGACGGATGATCCTCCGTTCCGTCCTCTCCGCCGCCCTCACCCGCAGCACGCTCACCGGCCTCCGCCACCGCGCGCCCGACGGGTGGCGGCGCGTGAACCACGCCGGGAAGAGCGTCGACCTGCACACCGGTCCCGCGAGCGCCCTGGCCGCCGCCGTGGGTGCGGGCCTGGTCCGGCCCGGCCTCGGCGCGGCCGTGCTGGCCGCCGGGGCGTGCGGGGCGTACGACGACGTCGTGGGCGCCGGGGATCCGCGACGCGGGTTCCGGGCGCATCTGTCCGCCCTGCGGCACGGCGAAGTCACCAGCGGCGCCGTCAAGTTGTTCGGCGTCGGCGCGGCAGGGCTGGTCGCGGGCGCCCTGCTGAAGGAGAAGCCCGTCGACCGGCTGCTCGCCGGGGTGGTCGTCGCCGGTACCGCGCACTTCGTGAACCTGGTGGACGTACGGCCGGGGCGGGCCGCGGGTGCCGTGCTCGCGCCCGGACTGCTCCGGCGCGGTCCCGCGCGGGAGTTGAGCGCGGCCACCATGGGCGCCGCCGCTGCCGTACTCCCCGACGACCTGGCCGAGCGCTCCATGCTCGGCGACACCGGCGCGCACGCCCTGGGTGCGGCCCTGGGCGCCGCGATCGCGGCGGGCAACGGCAGGGCGGGGCTCGTGGTGCACGCGGCCGGGGTGGTGGCCGCGGCGGTGTGCGGGGACGCGGTGAGCGGGGCGGCGCGGAGGCGCTGGGCGCGGTGATCGCGGAGGGGGCGTGGTCCTCGGGTTGTCCGGCGGTTTCGGGTCACTTTTCGCCTCGGGGAGGGCGGTACGGCGGTGTCCGGGTGGCCGTGAGTTGCCACTTGCGCGGTGACGGCACCTCCCGGCGAGGGCCGGGGCGCGGGGGCTGACTCCCGTACCCCCGGGTCGGTAGAGGCTTCCCCTGCGCTTTTGTGCGCGGCGAACATTCGTGCCCGCGTTCATCCAGGTGGGTGAGGTGCGGGGGGTTCCGGGCCGCGTCGGCGGTGCTTCCCGGGCGCCTCGGGGTTCCCGGAACGGCCTTGCGTGCTGGCATCCTTGGGGGTGCGTGACGTACGCGCAGGGATCTGGGCGGTTCACCCCCTCCGCTCGATCCTTCTGTACTTTCTTCGTGACCGACCGACCCCGAACCAGGAGCACGGCCACGTGACCCCCGTTGGCAGCCACTCACCGCACGGCCAGTCGCCGCTGCGCACCGTGCAGGTACTGGGCGGCGGCAACGCCGGCAGCAGCGTGCACGTGCGGTCGCTGGCCGCGGGGCTCGTCGCGCGGGGCGTACGGGTCACGGTGTGCGCCCCCACGGAGGCCGATCACCTCTACGACTTCACCGGCGCCGGAGCCGAACACGTGCCCGTGCCGCGCAGCAGCGACCCCGGGTCCGTGGCCGCGCTCAGGGCGGCCTGCGCGGACGCCGACCTGGTGCACGCGCACGGGCTGCACGCCTCCTTCCGCGCCGTCCTCGCCCTCGGCGGACGCCGCACGCCCCTGGTCGTCACCTGGCACGACCGGGCCTACGCCGAGGGCGCCCGCGCCCATCTCGTACGGCTGCTGGAGCGGCGGGTCGCCAAGGCCGCCTCCGTGGTGCTCGGCACCACCTCCGCGCTGGTGGACCGGGCCCGGCGCACCGGGGCGCGGGACGCGCGGCTCGCCGCTGTGTCACTGCCCCGGCCGCGCGGCAGCGCCGAGCAGGAGGGCGAGGACGCCGAGCGGCTCAGCCCCAAGGTGCGGGCCGAACTCGGCGCCACCGGACGCCCGTTGCTGATCGCCGTCGGCTCCCTCGACCGGCACCGCGGCTACGACGTGCTGCTGGACGCCGCCCGCGCCTGGCTGCGGCTCGACCCCGTGCCGCTCGTCGTCGTGGCCGGTGAGGGGCCGCTGCGGGGCGAACTCCAGCGCCGTATCGAGGACGAGGGGCTGCCGGTGCGGCTCATCGGACGGCGCGAGGACGTACGGGAACTGCTCGCCGCCGCCGACCTCGCCCTGCTGCCCAGCCGCTGGGAGGCGCGGTCCGTGCTCGCCCAGGAAGCCCTCCACGCGCGCGTGCCGCTCGTCGCCACCGAGGTCGGCGGCATCCCCGAACTCGTCGGCGACGCCGCCGAACTCGTCCCCTACGGCAACGCCAAGGCCCTCGCCGACGCGGTGGTACGGCTGCTCGGCGACCCCGAGCGGTGCGACGAACTACGGGAGCGGGGTGTGCGGCAGGCGGCGACCTGGCCGAGCGAGGACGAGACGGTGGCCCAAGTGCTGAGCGTGTACGACGAGTTGACCCAGCACCGGCCGTTCATCTAGGCCCGCGTCAGGGCAGGTGACGGCGGGCGCGCAGGGCCAGACTCAGGGCCAGGACCGCCTGCGGGTCGTCGAGGTCGGTGCCGAGCAGTTCGCCGATGCGGGCGAGGCGGTTGTAGAGCGTCTGGCGGTTCAGGTGCAGTTCGCGGGCCGTCTCCGCCTTGCGGCCCGCGTGCGCCAGATAGGTCTGCAGCGTCGGCAGCAGCGGCGGCTTGGAGCGGGCGTCGTGGTCACGCAGCGGACCGATCGCGCGGTCCACGAACGCCGCCAGGTCCGGGTGGTCGCGCAGCCGCCACAGCAGCAGGTCGATGTCCAGCCGGCGGGCGTCGTACCAGGGACGGTCGGTCAGGCCCTGCGCCGCCGTCGCCGTCTCCGCCGCGTGCCTCAGGCTTGCCGAGGCCGCCGCCCAGCCGCCCGCGACCCCCACCACCACGACCGGCGGCAGTGCCCCCGGCCGCTGCATCCCGGCCCGCTCCACCCCCGCCCGCAGCGCCGCCGCCACCCGGTCCGCGACCGCCGACCGCTCCGACTCCGAGCGCAGCCCCAGCAGCACCAGCACCCGGCCCTCCACCGGCCGCACGCCCAGCAGCACCGGCACGCCCACCGAGGCCAGCTCCTCGGCGACCGCGCGGGCCAGCACCGCCCAGCCGCCGCCCGGCGCCAGCGCGTCACCGAGCCGCATCACCACCGGCAGCAGCGGACTGTTGCCCGGCTTGAAGCCCAGCACGCGCGCCTGCGCGGGCGCGTCCTCCGGGGCGATCCGGCCCTCGGCGAGGTCGGTGAGGAAGTCGCCGCGCCCCCGCGCCGCCAGCTCCTCCTCCTGCCGCGCCTGCATCAGCACCACGGCGAGGATCCCCGCGGTCCGCTCGGCCGCGATCCGGTGTACCGGCGCCAGCGGGCCGCGCACCGGCAGCAGCACCAGACGGGCGCGCACCGAGCCGGTGCCCGGACCCCCGCCCGGCACGTCCACCAGGACCGAACCGGCGGGCGGCGGCGTGTCCTTGCCGTGCTGGCCGCGCAGCCCCTCCCACACCTGGAGCGGATCGGCGTTCTCCGGGCCCGAACCGGCCGCGTACAGCAACTGCCCGTCGGTGGTCTCCAGGAACACCGGGTTGCCGCTGAAGTCGGCCAGGATGCCCAGGACCTGGGGGATGCCCCCGCCGCCCAGCAGGGCCTCGGTGCAGCGGCGGTGCACCTCCTCGGCGCGCTGCAGGAGCGCGTAGTGGCCGTTGACGATCTCGGTGTGGATCTCCTCGGTGACCGTCACGAACGGCACCTCGCGGTGCAGCTGGACCAGCGGCAGCCCGGTGGCCCGGGCCGTGTCGACCAGGGCGGCGGGCAGCCGCGTGAAGCGCGGGCCCAGCTCCACCACCAGGGCGGCGATGCCCCGCTCGGCGAGCGTGCGGACGAACGCGCGCAGCTCGGCCGGGCGGGTGCCCAGCCCGTACCCCGTGGTCAGCAGCAGTTCCCCGCCCTTGAGCAGGGAGGCGATGTTGGGCACCTCGCCCGCGTGCACCCAGCGCACCGTCCGCCCGAGCCGGTCGGCGCCCGCCACGATCTCCGGCAGCCCGCCGCGCAGGCCGGGCAGCTCCAGCGCCCGCTGCACGGTGATCCCGGCGCCCTGGGTGTCGAATCTGCTGTCCTTGCCGCTGTCCATAGCCGGACGCTACCCGCGCCGAGGTGCCCCGATCACCACCGGGGCACCGGCGCGCGCCCGCTCAGGCCGGTTTGATGTTGTGGTTGAAGCGGAACACGTTGTCCGGGTCGTACTGCCGCTTGATCTCCGCCAGCCGCCGGTAGTTGTCCGCTCCGAGGCCCGCCACCACCCGGTCGTGGCCCTCCTCGCCGATGAAGTTGAGGTAGACGTCGCCCGTGCTCCAGGGGCGGGCGGCGGCGCGGACGTCACGGACCCACTGGATGCAGCGCTCGTCGTCCGCCGGGTCCTCCCACATCGCGAAGGGATGCGTGGCCCAGGGCGCGTCCCGGTAGGGCACCGGGTACTCGTGCGGTCCGGCGGCGATGGCGCCTCCTTGCGGCCACACCACGTGGATCGTGCCCGACGGCACCGGCATCGACTCCACGCCCTTGCAGAAGGCGTCCACGTAGTCGTCCGGCAGCCCCGTCAGATACTCCACCGACCAGTAGTTCCGGAAGCCCGGCGGGTCGTCCAGCATGCGCTGCATCTCGACGTACGGTATCGGCCCGACCATCGCCGCCTCGTGCGGCAGCGCCAGCAGCGGCTCGGCCACCTTCCGCATCGCCGCCTCGGAACCGGCGTAGGTCAGCAGCACCGCGCACAGCAGCTTGCCCTGCAGGTGCGGCGGGCAGAAGTCCTCGGGCGGGCCGGTCAGGTACAGCACACCGCCACTGGCCTCGTTCGGGCCGGAGTCGATGACATCGCGGAAGGTGCGCACCAGCTCGCCGCCGTACTCCGGCAGGCACAGCAGGAACGCCATGGAGAACTCCGGCAGCTCGTACAGGTTCAGGGTGAGCGAGGTCGCCACGCCGAAGTTGCCGCCGCCGCCGTGCAGTGCCCAGAACAGGTCCGGGTTCTCGTCGGCGCTCGCGTGCACCTGACGTCCGTCGGCGGTGACCAGCTCCACCGCGATCAGGTTGTCCACGGCCAGCCCGTAGCAGCGGTCCAGCCAGCCCGAGCCGCCGCCCAGCACGAAGCCGCCGACCCCGGTGGTGGAGACCCGCCCGCCGGTGGTGACCAGCCCGTGCTCCTGTGTCGCCCGGTCCAGGTCGCCCATGGTGGCGCCGCCCGCGACCTTGACCGCCTCGGCCGCCGGGTCCACGGTCACGGTGCGCATATGGCGCAGGTCGATGACCAGCCCGCCGTCGTTGAGCGCCGAGCCCGCCACGCTGTGGCCGCCGCCGCGCACCGCGATCGGCAGGTCGAGATCGCGGGCGAACCGCACCGAGCGCACCACGTCCGCCTCGTCCACGCACTGGGCGATCACGGCGGGACGGCGGTCGATCATCGCGTTGAAGACGATGCGGGCGTCGTCGTAGCCGGGGTCCCCCGGGGCGAAGACATCACCGCTGAGATCCTCGCGCAGCGCGGCGAGCGCCGCGCCCGCCTTCGAAGGGGAAGCCATGGCAGGCCCCCTTTCCGAAAAGGGGGAATTGTTGGATTTCCAGCGTAGGCGGAGGCGGCCCGACCGGCTCGTTCAGCCGAACGGCCTACCAGGCGCGCATCGGCTCCCCGCTCACCTGCTGCGAGACGAACCCGTTCGGCCCCTCGGCGGGCTCCCCGAGCACGGTGACCCGGTGCATCACGCGCTCCACGTCGAGATGGGCGAAGTCGGTCGGGGCGAGGTGGCAGGTGCTGCGGTTGTCCCAGAAGGCGATGGACCCGGGCTCCCAGCGGAAGCGGACGGTGTACTCGGCACTGGTCAGATGCTGGAAGAGCAGGTCCAGCAGATGGCGGCTCTCCAACTCGGTGAACCCGGTGATCCGGGTGGTCGAGCCGGGGCTGACGAAGAGCGCCCGCTCGCCGGTCTCCGGGTGGACGCGCACCACCGGGTGCACGGCGACCTGCGGGTCCGCGCAGTAGAGCTTGAGGATCTCGCGGTCCCGCGGATCGGAGTGGCGCAGGTGCACGGCGGTGAAGAAGGCGTGCTCGGCCATCAGTGAGTCCACGAACTCCCGCAACGGCGCCGACAGGCCCTCGTAGGCGGCGACCGTGTTGGTCCACTGGGTGTCACCCCCGACCGGCGGGGTCTTCTCGGCGCGCAGGATGGACAGGCTGGGCGGGTTGACCGCCTGGGTGAGATCGCTGTGCCAGCCGGCCAGCGGGGAGAGCCATTTACGGCGGTAGTGCTCCTCGAAGTCGGCGCCGTAGCGCTCCACGTCCCGTTTGGGGTCGACGGTGAGGATCTCCGGGTGGCCCTCGGGGTGCAGACCGTGCTTGTTGCCGGGGCGCCGGGTCAGCGCGCCGAAACGGCGGCCGAAGGCGATGTGCTGGGCGTGGCCGATGTGCTGGTCGCGGAAGAAGACGACCCGGTGCGTCAGCACGGCCCGGCGGATCTCCGCGACCGTGGCGTCGTCGAGCTCCTCCCGCAGGTCGACCCCGGATATCTCGGCGCCGATGCGGCCGGCGACCTGCTGGACGGTGACTCTGCTGAGCTGCGCGGTTCCGCGCATGTCTGTGCCCTTCCTGGTGGATGGCTGACGGCGCTCAGGACACCTGCGCCGCCCACTGCGTCCACAGCGGGAGCAGGAGCAGGGCCACGAGCGAGGACTTCACGACGAGGGAGGCCGACAGGTCGACCCCGACGTCGTAGCGCTGGGCGAAGATGAACAGGTTCTGCGGCGCGGGCATGGCGGCGATCAGCACCAGGTAGCCGAGCCAGTCGCCGTCCACCCCGAAGAGGTGGTGGCACACCGCGTAGGTGATCAGGGGCAGCGCGGCACACTTGAAGGCGATGATCCACATCTCCTCCCGGGTGGTGCCCCGCAGATTCAGCCCGCTGCCGCCCAGGTGGAGCCCGAGGGCGAACAGCGCCACCGGGGAGGCGCTGTCCCCGACGAAGGCGAAGCTGTCGAGGACCACCTCCGGCACCCGCACGGACACCAGGTTGAGCAGGATGCCCGCGTTGCAGGCGATGACCACCGGAGTCAGCAGCGAGGCGGTCACGGCCGAGCCCAGCCGTCGGCCCGGACTGCCCAGCCGGTCCGGACGCCCCAGCTCCATGATCGAGATGATGACCAGGGACAGCACGCACACCTGGAACAGCAGCACCGGGAAGATCGGCGCCGCGTTGCCGTACAGCATGATGAACACGGGCACCGCGAAGTACGCCGTGTTCACCTGCACGGCCGCCATGATGCGCAGCGCCACTCCGCGCGGGTCGCGCACCCCGGTGGCCGCCGCGATCGCCCCGGTGATGACGACGGCGGCCCCGGCCGCGGCCGCGTAACCGGTGATGGCCCGCCAGTCGAACAGCGCGCCCAGATTGCTGGTGTAGATGTTGCCGAACAGGAAGCAGGGCACCGCGAAGAGGAAGGCGTAGTCGGCGAAGACCTTCGAACTCTCGGCGGGCACCACCTTCCGCCGGGCGAGGACGACCCCGCAGCCGAAGGCCAGCACCACCGGTACGAGCTTCTCCAGAGCCGAAACAGCTCCCATGCATGTGCCCCTGCTCCTCGCTAACGGACGCGCACCTCGGCGGGCACTTCGGCGTGCCCGTCGACCAGTTCGCGGTACCCGGTCACGATCCGGCGCAGCACCTCGTTGCCGCCGAGGTCGTAGTAATGATCATCGATACGACTGACCGGGAGGATCTCGCACGCCGTGCCGCACAGGAACGCGCCGTCCGCCTCCGCCGCGAATGCCGGGGGCAGATCGCCGACCGCGCACGCGATGCCCTCGCGTTCGGCGAGCGCCAGCACACACGCACGGGTGATGCCCTCGATGGTGCAGCGGGTCGTCGGCGTGTGCAGCGCGCCGTCCTTGGTGAAGAACAGGTGCGCCCCGGTCGCCTCGACGAAGTTGCCCCGGTCGTCCAGGAGCAGCGCGTCGTCGAAACCGGCGCGCAGCGCCTCGTTCTTGCTCACCGTGCCGATCATGTAGTTGCCGGCCGCCTTGCTCTTGACCGGTGCGTACTCGGGCGAGGGGCGGCGGTAGCGGCCGGTCACCAGGGAGATGCCCTTCTCCAGGGCGTCCGTGGCCGCGTAGTAGCCCTCGGGGAGTTCCCAGGCGGCCACCGAGGTGTGCACGGAGGTGTGCAGGGCCGCGGTCTGGATGATCTCCGAGCCGCGCCAGGCGTTCATCCGGACGTAGCCCTCGGTGATTTTGTCCTCGGCGACGACCGCGAGGGTCGCCTCGTACAGTTCCTCCTCCTCGTACTCCAGGGCGAAGTCGAGGACGCGGGCCGAGGAGCCGAGCCGGGCGATGTGCTCGTGGAGCAGGAACGGGGTGCCGCCGTAGACGCGGATGCCCTCGAAAACGCTGGACGCGTAGTGCAGTCCGTGGCTGAGCACATGGAGTCGGGCGTCGGCCCAGTCCACGAGGGCGCCGTCGTACCAGATCTTCCCGGTGCGCTGGTCGAAGGGGAGCACGGGGTGCCTTTCAGAGCGCGAGGTCGAAGAGCGGGTGCGGGAGGTCGCCGACGAGGGCGATGAAACGGCGCTGGTGCTCGGTCAGGCTCCGGACCGAGACCCCGTGCAGGGCAAGGGGGTTGATCGGGTACATCACCAGCGTGTTGGCCCGGTACGGCACCGTCGCGACCTCCTCGACATAGCCCGGGTCGATGTCGAAGCGGGTGTCGCCGTACTCGGAGGCGCTGGTGCGGAACCTGTGCGCGCCGGGCCGGTACTTGTAGAGCACCAGGTCGCCGCCGACGGCGTCGTCCTCGGGCAGCCGCATGTAGAACAGGCCGCCGAAGAGCTTGTACGGCTTGTCCACGTGCGGTCCGCGGTAGCTGGACGGTCGGCCGGTGACCGCCGAGTTGATGACCGCGGTGCAGTCCAGCAGGATGTCGTGGCTCTCGAAGGAGTCGCGGTTGCGGCGGCCCACCCGCAGGTCCCGCAGCGGTCCGGTCCGTTCCTCGGTGCCGGGGAGGTTGGCGAGCAGGTCCTCCTGGAACAGGTCGAGGAACTCGGTGTAGAAGGCGGGCGAGGCGTGGTAGGTCACGAAGTCCTTCCACACCCGGGGCATCGCCGGATCGCCCAGGACCATCTCCGACATGTAGTTGTAGCGCTCGTTGGAGGTGATCGGCTTGCCGATCCGCTCGCCGATGTACTCGGCCGTCGGCATCGACTCCGACAGCGCCTGGTACAGGTCCTTCGGCAGCGCGTCCGGGACCACGATGTGCGGGAACGGGTCGCGGCGTATGTCGTCCTTCGTGACACCCGCCAGCAGGGAGGTGATCGCGGGCGCGGTCCGGGGCGTCTCGGTCATGGGCGCGGGCTTTCCGTGAGAGGGGCGGGCGTGAGACTGCGTGCGGAGAGCCAGGTCTCCAGCATCAGCAGGGACCAGAGCAGTTCGGCGGCGTGCGGCGCCGGGCTCTCGGTCTGGGTGCGGAAGACGTCCTGGACGGTGTCCCGCCGGACGTACGTGCCGCAGCGGGCGTTCGGGCCGAGCAGGAGGTCGCCGATCATGTCGTACAGCGCCTCGCCGGGCCTGATCATCGCCGTGACGGGCAGGGTGAACGGCTGCTTGGGGCGCTCCACGACGGTGCGCGGCACCCAGCGCCGGGCGGCCTCGGCGACCGGGGCCTTCACGGTGTCTCCGGCCACCTTGACGTGGGCGGGCAGGGCGTGCGCCAGGCGCATCACGGACGGCTGGAGGAACGGCATCCGGGCCTCCACCGAGTGCGCCATGCTCAAGTGGTCGACGCGGCGCAGGATGTAGTACGGGAAACGCTCGGCCTGGTCGTAGCGCAGCAGCGTCTCCAGCTTGCCGTGCCGCCCCGAGCGGACCCGGCGGTCGAGTTCGTCGCCGCTGCGGTCCGCGAAGAAGCCGCCCGTCGCCCTCACGAGCGCCAAGTAGTCCGGCGTGTAGAGCCGTTCGAGGGCGGCCGTCTCCGCCGCGGCCATCGTGCCCTGGTAGGTGCGGTGCCAGGTGGCGGCGCCGTCCCGTTCGGCCTTGACGAACCGCGCGTACCCGGCGAACAGTTCGTCGGCGCCGTCGCCGGTCAGCGCCACCTTGAACCCGGCCTCGTGCACGGCCTCGAAGAGGGCGTACGTACTGAGGCTGTGCGGGGCGTTGTTGGGCTGGTCCAGGCTGCGCACGAACCGCTCGACCAGCTCCGGGAACCCGGCCGGGTCCAGCAGCACCTGGTGGTGGTCGGTACCGCAGTGGCGGGCCACCTCGGCGGCGTGATGGCGCTCGTCGGCCGGCCAGTCGCCGCGGTAGGCGATGTTGAACGAGGCCACGTCGCCGACCAGTTGGGCCGCGAGGGCGGTGGTGTAGCTGGAGTCGAGGCCCCCGCTGGTGATGACGCAGACCGGCACGTCCGCGTCGACCATGCGGCCCACCTCGGTGCGCAGGCGCTCGTCCAGCAGCCCGGCCGCGGCGGCGACGGTGGGCTCGCCGTCGGGCCAGTGCGGCTCGGCGGGTTCGAGCGGGGCGCGGGTGAGCGTGATCCGCCCGTCGGCGAAGCGCAGGGCCGAGCCGGGCTCCAGGGTGCGGACCCGGCTGTGGACCGTGCCGGGGCCCCAGACGGCCCTGCCGCCGAGGTAGCGGTCGACGGCGAGCGGGTCCAGCTCGTCGGGGAAGTCCGGGAAGCGGCTGAGGGCCTGGAGTTCGGAGGCGAAGCGCAGCCGCCGGCCGTCGGCGGACAGGTAGTAGTAGAGCGACTTCATGCCCGCGTGGTCGGTGAACAGCTTCAGCACCGGAGCTTCCCGCTCGTCGACCAGCGCAAGGGCGAACATGCCCTCCAGCCGCGAGACGAAGGCGTCCCCGTACCGCTCGTACAGCGGCAGCAGCACCTCGCCGTCGCAGTCCCCGTCGAAGGAGTACCCCGCGGCCCGCAACTCCGCGCGCAACTGCCGGTGGTTGTAGATCTCCCCGTTGAACACGCAGGTCAGCCGGCCGCGTACGAAGGGCTGGTGGCCGGAGTCGACGCCCTGGATGGCCAGCCGGTTCGTCCCCAGCGCCCACCCGTCGCCGACGCGCCGGGTCTGCTCGTCCGGCCCGCCCGGGAGCATGGCCGCCGCCACCGCGTCCAGTACGCCGGGCGCGGCGCGTTCGCCGCCGAAGCAGCCGTAGATACGGCACACGGCTCAGACCTCCTTCGCCGCCACCGCGGCGGCCGCCGGCTCCGGGGACCGGGTGCCGCTCTGGCGGGCCTGCGGGTAGTGCCGGGCGAGGAACTCGGTGACGATCTCGACCTGCCGCAGGATGTCGTCGAGCTGGGCCGGGGTGGGGCTGACACCGTGCCCGTCGAGCGCGCTGTTGCCCGTCTTCAGATGCACCGGCGCGGCGGCGCGGACGATGTCCGGGGCCTCGTAGGTGCGGATGAACCCGCCGGACATCCGGGGGTTGTCGACATGGCAGTCCAGCGGGATGCGCACCGCCTGCCGCAGCGCCGCGATCATCGGCAGGGTCAGATCGCGCACCGGGTTGAAGCTGTTCGCGCCGAGCATCTCCAGCAACTGCGCCGAGGCCGGGTTGCCCTGTCCGCAGTGCGCGGAGACCTTCAGATGGATACCGGCGGGCAGTTCACCGGCGCTGCGCAGCCGCCCCAGTACCCACAGCAGGCCCTCGTCGTAGACGACGAAGCCGCGCACGCCGAGGGCGATGCCGCGCTTGACGTCCTCGACGGCCCGGACGATCTGGTCCTGTCCGCGCAACCGGTAGCCGATCCGGGAGCCCTCGGGGGTCTGCACCCCGCCGCCGATGTCGTAGGTGGCGCGCGGCCCGACCGACATCAGGATCTCGGTGCCGTACTCCTCGCCGAGCGCGACATAGGCGCCGATCTCGCGCTCCGTGTGCCGGTACATGCCGCGGGTCTCGGTGATGCGGTTGATGGCGAAGCCCCGGCGGCGGCTCTCGGCGAGCAGGGTCTCGGCGGCCTGGACGGTGTTCACGGTGGGCACCTCGATGCGGAAGTGCCCGCCGTCCGGGAAGGTGCCCTCGGAGCGGGGGATGCGCTCCAGGTCGCCCAGGGGCAGGCCCAGCCGGGCGAGTTGTCTGCGGGTCTGGTCGTAGAAGGCGGTCGGGGCCATCACCGGGTCACCTCAAAACCGAGTCGGTCGGCCATGCCGGCCACGATGTCCTCGGCGATGCGGATCGATGTCACGCGGTCGGGGTGCACGACCTGGACCTCGCCGAAGTTGCCGAGGTTGCCCCGGCAGGGAAGGAGGGTGTCGCCGTCGGGGAAGCGGACGGTGAGCGAGTGCAGGGCGTCGCCGTACCGGGCGGCGGCCCAGCCGAGGTCCGGTACGTGCTCCGGCTTGGGCTGGGTGTCGGCGGCGCCGAACCAGCGGACGGTGGCGTACCGGGTGAAGGTGCTGGGGGAGGGCTCGATCCGCTCGCCGAGGTGGACGCGGACCAGCAGTTCGAAGATGTCCCCGCCGCCGGCCAGCCGGAACAGGTTCGGCAGGCAGGACCCCATCAGCCGGGGGTTGACCTCGATCAGCCGGGGCGTGCCGTCGTCCCCGAGCATGATCTCGACGTGGAAGATGCCGAGCCGCAGCCCGAGCGCGCCGACGACGGCCTCCGCGAACGACATGACCCGGTCGTGGTCCTCGGCGCCGACCCCGGCGGGGATCGTCGTCCCGGTCTCCAGTGCCTCGTGCCGGTGCCAGGTGGACCGCTCGCTGACCGCCAGGCGCAGGAACCGGCCGTGCGCCAGGCCGATCTCGGCGGACAGGAACCGCCCTTCGAGGTACTCCTCGACCAGGATGCCCGCCGCGTACACGCCCGCACCGGCCCGCGCCAGCACCTCGGCCAGCTCCCGCTCCGAGGCCACGACATGGGCGCCCTCGCTGCCGGAGCCCCGGGCCGGTTTCACGACGACCGGGTAGCCGGTGGCGGCGGCGAAGGCGGCGGCCCCCTCGAAACCGTCGACGACCGTGTGCCGGGTGCTGTCGACCCCGGCCGCCGCGAGGACGTCCCGGCAGCGGTCCTTCTGCTTGGCGGTCTCGGCCGCGACGGCGTCGGTGAACGGGATGCCGAGCTCCTCGGCGATCCGCGCGACCGGGACCACCAGCGCGTCCACGGTGGCGACGAACCCGTCCACCGGCCGTGCGTCGTGCACGGCCCGGACCCGGGCGCGCAGGGCGTCGAGGTCGGTGGCGTCCTTCAGGACGTGCACCTCGTCCACGAACCGCGCGTAGGGGGAGGAGTCGAAGTCGATGTTCTGGGCCTGCTCCATCACCTGGGAGCGGATGAGCGTCACATGGTGACCGAGCCGCTTGGCCGCCTCGAACGCCGGGGCGTTGCCGGCCTTCCAGGTCACGAAGACCACGTGCTTCATCGGGTCCTCCTCGCGAACCGCTGGCCGATCCGGACGTAGCCCGGGGTGGTGGTACCGGGGGTGGGGATGAAGGAGATGGAACCGGCGAGGATGTTCCTCTCGGACATGGAGCTGAACCCGCCCGCCCCGGACAGGACGAGGTCGCCCTCGTCGAGGCACTGCCACGAGCCGTCCCGCTGCCGCTCGGAGTAGGCGTAGCGCAGGTGCTCGGCGCCGCGGTCCACCTGGAGCCGGTAGCCGTCGGAGGCGTAGAGCCCGGCGCAGTCGGCGAGTTCCATCTCGAACGGGCGCCCGGTGCGGATCAGGCCCTCGCCGGTGAAGGCCCGCAGCAGGTCCTCGTAGAGGCCGAACGCCGGGTAGGCGTTGGCGAGCAGGAGCAGGAAGGAGCGCCGCTCGGGGAAGATCTGGACGAAGTTGTGGTGGCCGCTGCCGTTGGAGTTGAAGCCGAAGGCGCTCGGCCCGAACATCAGCCAGCCCAGACCCCAGGCGTGCATGAAGTGGTGTCCCGGGACCGGGATCTGAGGGGTGCGCATCTGACGGGCCAGCTCGGCCGACAGCAGCCGTTCGCCGTCGGGGGTGACCCCGTCGTCCAGGGCGAGCCGGGCGATCCGCGCCACCTCCTCCAGCGTCAGGCACACGGAGAAGGACCCGGCGGCGTCGTCGGCGATGGTCTGCGGCGGCGGGTCGTGGCGGACGTACCGCTGGAGCTTCTCGGTCCACACGTAACCGGTGGAGACCGAGCGCCCGTAGTGCCCGCCCTCGGTGCGGGTCTCGGGGATCTCCTTGATGCCGAGCGGGGTGAGCAGCAGCTCGTTCAGCGCGCGGCGCCAGGGCTTGCCGTAGAGCTTCTCGATCAGTCCGGCGACGATGGAGGTGCCGACCGCCGAGTACGCGAACACCTCACCGGGCTCGAATATCTGGCCGTACCGGGACAGGCTGTCCAGGTAGGTGTCCAGGTCGGGCAGATCGGTGTCGTGCCAGACCTCGTAGGAGTCGTCGATCCCGCTGGTGTGCGAGAGGAGCTGGCGCAGGGTGACCTCGACGGTACGGCCGTCGCGGCGCCGGAAGGCGTGCGGCAGCGGGCCGTGCAACGGTTCGTCGAGGCCGACGAGACCTCGGTCGACCAGCCGGAGCGCGACGAAGGCGAGCATGGCCTTGGTGACGCACGTGACGCGCTGCCGGGTCCGCGGCCCGTAGGGGCTGCGGGAGTCGATGTCGGTGACGCCGTAGTACGTCAACTCCAGCCTGCCGTCGGCGAACACCGCCACTCCGGCCCCGGGAACCCCGTGCCCGCGCGCGGACTCGCGCAGGGTGTCCGCCACGGCCGGGGCGTCCGTGGCCGCCCGTTCGCGGGCGTGGCGCAGCAGGGCCGCCTGCTCGGCCAGGGTGCGGTGACCGTAGATCTCGGCCACCCGGACGGGCCGACCGGCGGCGTCGGAGAGCCGCGCCGCGAGCAGCGTGGCCAGCAGGGAGTGCCCGCCGACGGAGAAGAAGTCCAGATCGGGGGAGATCCCGGTCAGGCCCAGCAGCTCCGACCAGATCCGGGCGACATCGGCCTCGTCCCCGGTGAGGGCGGCGGCCGGGGCCGTGCCCCAGTCGATCTCGCGGTCGGCCAGCGCCTTGCGGTCGACCTTGCCGTTGGGCAGCCGGGGCAGCCGCTCCTCGACGAGGATCTTCGCGGGCCGCATGTAGTGCGGCAGCTTCGCCCGCAGATGCGCGGCCATCGCCTCGGCCGTCACCTCGGCGCCGTCCAGGCCCACCCAGCACACCAACCGGGTGTCCGGGCCGCTGCCCACCGCCAGCGCCGCCACGTCCCGCGGGCCCACGACCTCCCGCAGCGCCGACTCGATCTCCCCGAGCTCGATCCGGAAGCCCCGCACCTTCACCTGGTTGTCCCTGCGGCCCAGGAAGCGCAGTTCGCCGTCCTCGGTCCAGCGGGCCAGGTCGCCGGTCCGGTACAGCCGGCCGCCCGGCACGGGGCCCAGACGGTCCGGGGCGGGCACGAACACGGCGGCCGTCCGCTCGGGATCGTTGATATAGCCGCCCGCCAGTCCGTCACCGCCGAGACACAGCTCACCGGTGGCGCCGTGCGGTACGGGCCTGCCGTCGGCGTCGAGCAGATACGCGACCGTGTTGTGGACCGGGACGCCGATGGTGGGGGCCTCGTCGACGGGACCGGTGAAGCACTTCCACGTCGAGTACGTGGTGTCCTCGCTCGGCCCGTACAGGTTGTAGAGCCGCTCCGCCTCCGTCCCGGCGAACGCGGCGTTCACCAGCTCCTTGGACAGCGGCTCGCCCGCGACATTGAGCACCCGCACCGTCTCCGGCACCGCCGCCCGCTGGAGCAGCACGTTCAGGGCGCTCGGCACGGTGTTGACCAGCGTCGGCCGCAGCCCGGGGTCCTCCGTGAGCGCGAGGACGTTGTCCACGACCACGACACAGCCGCCCCGGGTCAGCGGCGCCCACAGCTCGTACACCGACAGGTCGAAGTTGAGGGAGGTGGAGAACAGCACCCGCGCCAGGTCCCCGGCCCCGTAGGTGGCCTCGGACCAGGCGAGCAGCGCCACCACGTTGCGGTGCCCGATCACCACGCCCTTGGGCACGCCGGTCGATCCGGAGGTGTAGATCAGGTGAGTGGTGTCCTCGGGGCCGACGGCCGTGCCGGGCGGGGTGTCGTCCTCGGCGGACGCCTTCTCCCACAGCTCCGGCCAGGACAGCGCGGTCGCGGGGAGACCCGCGAGCCAGTCGGGGGCGGTGTCCCCGTCGTGGACCACGGCGGCCATGTCGGCGCTCGCGGCGATGGCGGTGAGCCGGTCGGCCGGATAGGCGGGGTCGAGCGGGACATAGGCGCAGCCCGCCTTGTGGACCGCCAGCAACAGGGCGACGGCGTGGTGGGTGCGGGGGAGGCAGAGGCCGACCCGGGAGCCGGGGGCGATCCCGCCGGCGGCCAGGGCGCGCGCCAGCCGGTTGGCCTGCCGGTCGAGTTGCCGGTACGTCAGCACCGAGCCCCGCCACTCGACGGCCGGGGCGTCGGGGGTGCGCGCGGCCTGCGCCTCGACCAGGCCGTGCACGGTGGCGCCGCGGTCGTAGGGGAGGGCGGTGTCGTTGAACCGGTGCAGCAGGTACCGGCTCTCCTCGGCGGAGAGCAGCTCCAGCTCGGAGACGGGCGCCTGGGGTCGCCGGTGGGCGTCGCGCAGCAGAGTGTCGAGGTTGGCGGCCATGCGTTGGACCGGCTCGGGTGCGAAGAGCGCGCGGTCGTAGCGCAGGGTCAGCCGGTCCGGGGCGATGGAGAGGAGCAGCGCGAAGCCCTCGGGGGCGGACGGGGCGCGGACGGTCCCGACCCGCAGCCCGGCGCCGAGGTCGAGAAGGGCCCTTGCGGCTCGCAGATACCGGTCGTCGAGAACGGCGGCCAGCTCTGTGAGGGGCAGCCCCTCCACGTCGTACGACCGCACGGCCCGGCCGTCCCGCGCCAGCACGATGTCGTCCTGCCCGCTGTAGCGGTGGACGAGCACGGTGAACGCGGCGTGCACCAGCTCCGGGGGCCAGGAGCCGGAGGACCAGGAGTGCGTTCCGGTGCCCGCCTGCGGTGCGGTGCCGTCCCGGACGGGCAATTGCAGCGCAGGTGCCGCAAGGGACGATTCGGCGGAGATATCGCCCACGGTCATGGTGGTTCTCTCCTCGCTTTTTCGAATTCGGGCCGCGCGGCATGCGCCCATAAATCGCGATGATCCGAATGACGGCCACGCCGGAAGAAAGGAAATGGGAATGCCGGGATTCCGGCGATCAGGCCGTGACGCAGTCCGCGGCGGCCTTTCCGCTGCGCAGCGCCCAGGCGGTGACGGTCGGCACCGCGGCACCGACCAGGGCGAAACCGGCCGCCATCACGATCCAGCCGAGCCCCTGGAACTCGATCACCAGCCAGGTCAGCAGCGCGGGTGCGATCATCTTGCCCAGGTCCGCGCCCATGGCGTACGTGCCCTGGTACTGGCCCTGGGCGTGCTCCGGCGCCAGGCCGAACGACAGGCCCCAGCTCCCGGCGGACTGCCGGATCTCGCCGAGCACATGGGCGAGCGCGCCGAGCAGCAGCAAGGCCCCCGCGACCGCGGCCGGGGCGGCACCGGTCATCGCGAACACCAGGCAGGCGGCCGCGATGCACAGCGACCCCGAGCGCGAGGCCCTCGCGGCCGCGGGCGGTTCGTCGGTGCCGCGCGCCGCCCGGACCTGGAGCAGCACCACGGCGATCGTGTTGGTGAGCAGGATCGCGGCGATCATCCACCGGGGCGCGTCGGTCTCGTGCAGCACCCACAGCGGCAGCACCACGTCGAGCAGCAGATTGTGCATGGACAGCAGCCCGTCCAGCACGATGAAGGTCAGATAGGGCCGGTCCCGCAGCACGATGAGCGCCGGTCCGGGCCGGGCCGGCTGCGCGGGCACGGCGGGCAGCAGCAGCGTGAGCAGCCCGGTGGCCAGGTAGGTGGCGGCGTTCAGGACGACGGCCAGTTTGTACGCCCCGACCGAGTCGACGGTCAGCAGCAGTCCGGCCAGTGCCGCGCCCACGGAGACGCTGACATTGCTCGTCGCCCGCAGGTAGGCACGCACGGTCACCCGCTGCTGGGGCGGGATCAGCCCGGCCACCATGGCCATCCGGGCGCTGCGGCTGGCGCTGTAGGCGACGGCCTGCACGCTGACCACGGCCACGTACTGGGCGAAGCCGTCCACCGCGAGGAGCGCGGCGGTCAGCGGACCGAGCGCGAGGAAGGACCAGACCTGGACGGACCGCGGTCCGACCCGGTCGGCGAGATGGCCGGTCGGGGTGGAGACCGCGAGCGCCACGCCCGCGGCGATGCCCACGCCCACGCTGAACTGGCCGGGCGTCAGATGCAGGACGGTGATCGCGTAGATGGCGTTGAGTGCCATCCAGAGGCCCTGGCCCAGGGTGTGGACCAGGGTGATGCCGGTGAGGACACGCGCGGGACCCTGTGGCGGGAGGAGCCGGCTCAGCATGGCTCCGCCGCGTTCTCGGTTCTGCCGGTCGTGCACGTCAGGATCGCCAACATGCCCCATACCTCTCGTTCAGCGCCATTGCCAACGACAAGATTCGGGTAATTCCCCCGTGGATTGCGGCCGAGATTGTCGGCCTCGCTTGCTCTATCGAATCGGGGTTTTCGCGCGGCTGTCCAGGAATCAACCTGTGGTGCGGGTCACAATCAAGCAATCCTGTAGACAGGCTTAAGCGAGTGGAAAAGAAAAATTCCCCGGCCGCGAAATCTGTTTCGCGACCGGGGCTGCGGTTTTCCTCGTTCAGCCTCCGTAGGCCCCGGAGGCCGTCAGGCGCAGGGCGGTGTCGATCAGGGGCACGTGGCTGAAGGCCTGCGGGAAGTTGCCGACCTGGCGCTGTCGGCGCGGGTCCCACTCCTCGGCCAGCAGGCCGAGGTCGTTGCGCAGCGAGAGCAGCTTCTCGAACAGCTTGCGGGCCTCGTCCACGCGGCCGATCATCGCCAGGTCGTCCGCCATCCAGAACGAGCAGGCGAGGAAGGCGCCCTCGTCACCGGGCAGCCCGTCCACACCCTCGTCCTCGCCCTGGGTCGGGTAGCGCAGGATGAAGCCGTCCGGCGTGGACAGCTCCCGCTGGATCGCCTCGATGGTGCCGATGACCCGCTTGTCGTCCGGCGGCAGGAAGCCCATCTGCGGGATCAGCAGCAGCGAGGCGTCCAGTTCGGTGGAGCCGTAGGACTGGGTGAAGGTGTTGCGCTCCTTGTCGTAGCCCTTCTCGCACACGTCCCGGTGGATGTCGTCGCGCAGTTCGCGCCAGCGCTCCAGTGGGCCGTCCGCGTCACCGGACTCGATGAGCTTGATGGTGCGGTCGACGGCGACCCAGGCCATCACCTTGGAGTGCACGAAGTGGCGGCGCGGGCCGCGCACCTCCCAGATGCCCTCGTCCGGCTCCTGCCAGTGGTCCTCCAGGTAGCGAATCAGCTTCAGCTGGAGCAGCGAGGCGTAGTCGTTGCGGGCGAGGCCCGTCATATGGCCCAGGTGCAGCGCCTCGGTGACCTCGCCGTAGACGTCCAGCTGGAGCTGGTGCGCGGCGCCGTTGCCGACCCGCACCGGCGCGGAGTTCTCGTAGCCCGGCAGCCAGTCCAGCTCCGCCTCGCCCAGCTCGCGCTCACCGGCGATGCCGTACATGATCTGCAGGTTCTCCGGATCGCCGGCGACCGCGCGCAGCAGCCACTCGCGCCAGGCGCGGGCCTCCTCGCGGTAGCCGGTGCGCAGCAGCGAGGACAGGGTGATCGCCGCGTCCCGCAGCCAGGTGTAGCGGTAGTCCCAGTTGCGGACGCCGCCGATCTCCTCGGGCAGCGAGGTGGTGGGGGCCGCGACGATGCCGCCGGTCGGGGCGTAGGTGAGGGCCTTGAGCGTGATGAGCGAGCGGATCACGGCCTCCCGGTAGGGGCCGTGGTACGTACAGTGCTCCACCCACTCCCGCCAGAACTCCTCGGTCGCCTCCAGCGACTGCTCCGGCTCGGGCAGCGCCGGCGGCTGACGGTGCGAGGGCTCCCAGGAGATGGTGAACGCGATCCGGTCACCGGGGCCGACGGTGAAGTCGGAGTACGTCGTCAGGGCCTTGCCGTAGGTCTCGCACTCGGTGTCGAACCACACCGAGTCCGGGCCCGCGACGGCCACCGTACGGCCCTCGTGCTTGTGCACCCACGGCACTACCCGGCCGTAGGAGAACCGCATCCTGAGCGCCGAGCGCATCCGGACGCGGCCGGAGACCCCCTCGACGATCCGGATCAACTGCGGGGCGCCGTCACGCGGGGGCATGAAGTCAATCACCCGGACCGTGCCGCGCGGGGTGTCCCACTCCGACTCCAGGATCAGGGAGTCCCCCCGGTAACTGCGGCGCGCGGCGGCCGGCGGCTGGGCGTCCGACGCGTGCGCCGGGCCGAGCCGCCAGAAACCGTGCTCCTCGGTGCCCAGCAGACCGGCGAAGATGGCGTGCGAGTCGAAGCGGGGCAGGCACAGCCAGTCCACTGTGCCGTCCCGGCAGACCAGTGCTGCGGTCTGCATGTCTCCGATGAGTGCGTAGTCTTCGATGCGCCCGGCCACGTGCAACTCCAGTCGAACGGCCACGTCACCCCCCGAACAGGAAAAGGGGGGCGGTCGCTAGTGCGGTCAAGGGGTCGTTGTAAAGCGTCGTTGAGCGGTGAAGCAAAGCAGCCGCTCCGCCCTGGGGGCAAAACGTCAATTGTTGCTCAACGAACTGACGAGCTCGCGTTGTTCCGGTGGTACGGGCGGGGGTGGTGCCGTCGTGCCGGTCCGGCTCGGCAGTGAGTGTCCGAGCAGGATACGACGCACGTAGATGATCTGCGTGCCGCTCCGGACAACGTGGATGGGCCGAACGGGTGAGCAACGGGTGATAAACCCGTGTACCCCCTCGGCTGCGTGTCGGGGTGTGCGCAGAGCGTGGCCGGAAGCCATCGCCCCGAGGCGCTGATACCCTGGTAGCCCGTGGACCGGTGGGAGAAAAACCCCCGAACCGCAGCGACGGCGACTCCGGAATCTCCGGCGGTCCAGCCGCACCGCACCCCAGACCGCGACCACGGGAGCCCCCCTTTGGCCATGCCGCCCGCTGCTTTCCGAAACAGCACAGCCACGACGACCAAGCACATCTTCGTCACCGGGGGTGTCGCCTCCTCGCTGGGCAAGGGCCTCACCGCCTCCAGCCTGGGCATGCTGCTCAAGGCGCGGGGCCTGCGCGTCGTCATGCAGAAGCTCGACCCGTATCTGAACGTCGACCCCGGGACGATGAACCCCTTCCAGCACGGTGAGGTCTTCGTCACCAACGACGGCGCCGAGACGGACCTGGACATCGGACATTACGAGCGCTTCCTCGACCGTGACTTGGACGGCTCCGCCAATGTCACTACAGGACAGGTCTACTCGACGGTGATCGCCAAGGAGCGGCGCGGCGAGTACCTGGGCGACACCGTCCAGGTCATCCCGCACATCACCAACGAGATCAAGCACCGCATCCGCCGCATGGCGACGGACGAGGTCGACGTGGTCATCACCGAGGTCGGCGGCACGGTCGGCGACATCGAGTCGCTGCCGTTCCTGGAGACCGTGCGTCAGGTCCGGCACGAGGTCGGCCGGGACAACGTCTTCGTGGTCCACATTTCCCTCCTCCCGTACATCGGGCCCTCGGGAGAGCTGAAGACGAAGCCGACCCAGCACTCGGTTGCGGCCCTGCGCAACATCGGTATCCAGCCGGACGCGATCGTGCTGCGCTGCGACCGCGAGGTGCCCACCGCGATCAAGCGGAAGATCTCGCTGATGTGCGACGTCGACGAGGCCGCCGTGGTCGCCTGCCCCGACGCCCGCTCCATCTACGACATCCCCAAGACCGTGCACGGCGAGGGCCTGGACGCCTATGTCGTCCGCAAGCTGGACCTGCCGTTCCGCGACGTGGACTGGACGACCTGGGACGACCTGCTCGACCGCGTCCACAACCCCGACCACGAGATCACCCTCGCCCTGGTCGGCAAGTACATCGACCTGCCCGACGCCTACCTCTCGGTCACCGAGGCGCTGCGCGCGGGCGGCTTCGCCAACCGGGCCCGCGTGAAGATCAAGTGGGTCACCTCGGACGACTGCAAGACCCCGGCCGGCGCCAAGGCGCAGCTCTCCGACGTCGACGGCATCTGCATCCCCGGCGGCTTCGGCGACCGCGGTGTGCTCGGCAAGGTCGGCGCGATCCGCTACGCCCGCGAGAACAAGATCCCGCTGCTCGGCCTCTGCCTGGGCCTGCAGTGCATCGTGATCGAGGCGGCCCGCAACCTCGCCGACATCAACGACGCCAACTCCACCGAGTTCGACCCGGCCACCTCCCACCCGGTCATCTCCACGATGGCCGAGCAGCTGGACATCGTGGCCGGCGAGGGCGACATGGGCGGAACGATGCGCCTGGGCATGTACCCGGCCAAGCTGGCCGAGGGCTCCATCGTCCGCGAGGTCTACGACGGCAAGGAGTACGTCGAGGAGCGGCACCGGCACCGCTACGAGGTGAACAACGCCTACCGCGCGGAGCTGGAGAAGAAGGCGGGCATCGTGTTCTCCGGCACCTCGCCGGACGGCAAGCTCGTGGAGTACGTCGAGTACCCCCGCGATGTCCACCCCTACCTGGTGGCCACGCAGGCCCACCCGGAGCTTCGGTCGCGCCCGACCCGCCCGCACCCGCTCTTCGCGGGTCTGGTCAAGGCGGCGGTCGAGCGCAAGACAGGTAAGTAACACACGGGTTGTTACGGTGGCCGGGGTGTGCGCGTTCAGGACGCGCGCGCCCCGGTTTCTCTGCGCGGGTGAGCGCGGGTCTGGGTACGTGGGGAAGGGCAGGGCATGACGATCAAGGACACCCCTCAGGAGTGGGAGGTCCGGGCGACGGACACCCCCTTCGTGGGCAACAAGACCTCCGTCCGCACGGACGACGTGGTCATGCCCGACGGCCATGTGGTCCGCCGCGACTACCAGGTCCACCCCGGCTCGGTCGCCGTCCTCGCCCTGGACGAGGAGGACCGGGTGCTGCTGATCAAGCAGTACCGGCACCCCGTGCGGCAGAAGCTGTGGGAGATCCCGGCCGGGCTGCTCGACGTCCCCGGCGAGAACCCGCTGCACGCCGCGCAGCGCGAGCTGTACGAGGAGGCGCACGTCAAGGCCGAGGACTGGCGGGTGCTGACCGACGTCTACACCACGCCCGGCGGCTGCGACGAGGCGATCCGGATCTTCCTGGCCCGCGATCTGTCGGAGGCCGAGGGGGAGCGGTTCGCGGTCGAGGACGAGGAGACCGACCTGGAGTACGCGCGCGTGCCGCTGGACGAGCTGGTGCGCGGGGTGCTGGCGGGGGACCTGCACAACAACTGCCTGGTGGTGGGCGTGCTGTCGCTGGCCGCGGCGCGGGCCTCCGGCCGGCTGGATGATTTGCGTCCGGCTGACGCCCCTTGGCCTGCGCGGCCGTTCGAGGCGTAGCGCTCACGGCCGTTCGAGGCCTGACGCCTACGGGGGTGCCGGGAGCTGCCGTATCGCGGCTGCGGGTTCGTCGTGGCTTTGTCGCGCAGTTCCCCGCGCCCCTTATTGCCTGCGCCTCTTCACTGCCGAGTCCTACGATCTGTTGATCCGATCGGGGGGTCTTGGGTTGCGGGGTCGTGGTCCACACAGTTCGTCGCAGAGCGTGAACTAGGCTCGGAAACACGCCCGTACCGGAATCCCGGCGGGCTTGCGCGTGCGTGGGACGGGAGTGTGGCCCGTGACGGATCAGGCGGTGGACACAGGCGGCGTACGGGTGTCGGCTGACGGTCAATTCCTGGGCCGTACAAGGGAGTTGAAGGAACTGCTCGCCGACATCGAGCGAGCCGGACTGGACACCCTCTCCGGGAAGAAGGCCCCCCGCGCGCGGGTGCTGCTCATCGCCGGCCGCCCCGGTTCCGGCCGCACCTCCCTCGCCGAGGAACTCGTACGGCAGGTCGCCGACCGCTACCCCGACGGCGTGCTGCGCGCCCGGCTCAGCGAACCGGGCGGCGCCCCCGTCCCCGTGGAAGCCGTCGCCCGGGAACTGCTCACCGCCCTGGACCTGCCGACCCCGCCTGGTGCCGCCGAGGACGATCTGACCGCGGCCCTGCGCGAAGGGCTCGCCGACCGCAAGGTCCTGCTGCTGCTCGACGACGCGGCCACCGCCGAACAGGTCGACGCCCTGCTCCCCGACACCCCGGACTGCCTGGTCGTCGCCGTCTCCGCGGGACCGCTCACCGGGATCGCGGACGTGCGCCCCTGCACGCTCGGCGGCCTGGACACCAAGTCGGCGGTGGAACTGCTGTCCCGGCACGCGGGATCGGTCCGGATCACCGTCGACCCGCGCGCCGCCGAAGGACTCGTCGAGGAGTGCCAGGCACAGCCCGCCGCGCTGATGCTGGCCGGCGGCTGGCTGGCCGCGCGTCCCAAGTCGGCGGTGGCCGACCTCGCCAAGCACCTGCACGCCGAACTCGACGAGGACAACGCGGCCACCCCGCTCACCCGGGTCTTCCGGCTCGCGCACGCCTCCCTGCCCGCCCCGGCCGCCCGGATACTGCGACTGCTCAGCCTCGCCCCGGCCGGTCTGGTCGACCCGCACACCGCCTCCGCGCTGGCCGGCTGCTCGGTCAGCAGCGCCCGCACCACCCTGGACGACTTCGTCGCCCTCGGACTGCTGCGGACCGTGGACTCACCCCTGCCCGAGTACGAGGTGCCCGGCTGTCTGCACCCCCTGCTCACGTCGCTCACCGAGGTCCACGACCGGGCGGCCGAGCTGCAGCTGGCCCGCGCCCGGATGCTGGAGCGAACCGTACGGCTGCTCCAGTCGTGCCGGGCGATCACCGAGACCGACAGTCCGCAGGCCCGCGAGAAGCTGCTCGGCATGCCGCGCTCGCTGCGCTTCCCCAGCCCGCGCGCGGCGGCCGACTGGCTGCGCCTGCGCAGACCCGCCCTGCTCGCGGCGGCCCGGCTCGCCGTCGCCGACGGTGACCTGGACACCCTGGCCCGGCGGCTGATGTCCCAGCTGGTACGGGCCATGGTCGCGCACTTCGGCACCCAGGCGGCCGCCGCCGACCTGTATGGCATCCACGGATTGGTATTGGACGTGGCCGAGCGCCGGAACCTGCCCCGCGAGCAGGCCGCCGCGCTGCTGAACCTGGGCGATCTGGACGCCCGCACCGGGCGGACCCGGGAGGCGCTGGGCCGCTACCGGGCGGCACTGGATGCCGGACGCGCCGCGAACGACCCGTACGCCACCGGCCGCGCGATGGAATCCGTAGGCGGGGCACATCTGGAACTGGGGGACTACGACCGGGCCGCCGACTGGTTCGGCCGGGCGCTGGCCCAGCGGCTGGCCCGCGACGAGCGCGCCGACGCGGCCCGGCTCTACGGCCGGATCGGCGCCGCGCACACCTTCGCGGGCCGCTACGGCGAGGCGCAGCGCAACTGGCGCGCGGCCGTCGCCGGGCACCGGCGCTGCGGCGATGTCACCGCCCACGCGCGGGCGTTGAGCGAGCTGGCGCGGGTGCAGGAGTACGCGGGGCGCATGGAGGAGTCCCTGCACACCTGCCAGGAGGCGGTGGAGTGGGCACGGCACGCCGACGACACCCGGCTGCAGGCCGCGCTGCATCTGCGACTGGCCGACACGCTGGAACATCTCGGGGACCCCGCCGCCGCCCGACTGCACCGCGGGGCCGCCGAGCGCATGCTGGGTGAGGAGCCCCTGGAGGGGGAATCCGGGCAGGAAGAAGAGCCTGCGGAGGGGTAGGGCCTGCGAAATCCGTAGTGCTTCCCCTGAAGATTGATGCAATGAAAGGCTAGACAGCGGGAACACCTTCATTAGACTGGTTCTGCCGCACCTTCTCCTGCGGTGTCTCCCAGTGTGCCCCGCATGCCTGGGTATGTCTTGTATTGCCCCCATACCCTCTGATCCAAGGACCGTGATCGACGTGAAGGTCGGCATCCCCCGCGAGGTCAAGAACAACGAGTTCCGGGTGGCCATCACCCCCGCCGGCGTGCACGAGCTGGTGCGCAACGGCCACGAGGTCGTCATCGAGCGCGGCGCCGGTCTCGGCTCCTCGATCCCGGACGACGAGTACGTGTCGGCGGGCGCCCGGATCCTGGACACCGCCGACGAGGTCTGGGCCACCTCCGACCTGCTGCTGAAGGTCAAGGAGCCGATCGCCGAGGAGTACCACCGCCTCCGCAAGGACCAGACGCTCTTCACCTACCTGCACCTGGCCGCGTCCAAGGAGTGCACGGACGCGCTGATCGAGTCCGGCACCACTGCCATCGCCTACGAGACGGTCGAGCTGCCCTCGCGCGCCCTGCCGCTGCTCGCCCCGATGTCCGAGGTCGCGGGCCGGCTGGCCCCGCAGGTCGGCGCCTACCACCTGATGCGCTCGGCCGGCGGCCGCGGTGTGCTGCCCGGCGGCGTCCCCGGCACCCAGCCCGCGAAGGCGGTCGTCATCGGTGGCGGTGTCTCCGGCTGGAACGCCACCCAGATCGCCGTCGGCATGGGCTTCCACGTCACGCTGCTCGACAAGGACATCAACAAGCTGCGCGAGGCCGACAAGGTCTTCGGCACCAAGGTGCGGGCCATCATGTCCAACGCCTTCGAGCTGGAGAAGGCCGTCCTCGACGCCGACCTCGTCATCGGCGCGGTGCTCATCCCCGGCGCCAAGGCCCCGAAGCTCGTCACCAACGAGCTGGTCGCGCGGATGAAGCCGGGAAGTGTTCTTGTCGACATCGCGATCGACCAGGGCGGCTGCTTCGAGGACTCGCACCCCACCACGCATGCCGAGCCGACATTCAAGGTGCACGAGTCGGTCTTCTACTGCGTCGCCAACATGCCCGGCGCGGTCCCCAACACCTCGACGTACGCGCTGACCAACGCCACGCTCCCGTACATCGTCTCGCTGGCCAACAACGGCTGGGTGGAGGCGCTGCGCCGCGACCCCGCGCTCGCCAAGGGCCTCAACACCCATGACGGCAAGGTCGTTTACCGCGAGGTCGCGGAGGCGCACGGCCTGGAGCACGTGGAGCTGGAGACCCTGCTCGGCTGACCGTCCGACCTCGGCGAACGGTTAAGTCACCTTTTCGTAAAGGCGATTCGTCAACATCGGGTCGTCAACGTCGCCCACCCGGCCGGACCTTGCCCCACAAGGTCCGGCCGGATGTGTGTATGGTCACTTTGCGCAGCTCGGTCAACTCGCCTCGAACGTAGGCCTTCGACCGATTCGCACACCGGTGAAACCTACCGTGCGACGGCCGTACGCCCTTGACAGAGGGATGTTTCATTGCCGACACATCGTGCCGGGTCCGGTGGATTGTGTTGCTGCGGACGCCCGACACGCCATAGAGTCGCCGACTGTCGGCATGGTGCCACGCTGACCTTGTCTAGAAGTTTCCTGGTCACCAAGGAGGTAAGACGACTTGTGAATGAGTCGACATTTTCTCCCGGGGGTGGTCAACCAGGAAGCCCTGCGCGGGGCCAGGCTCCCGCGGGGTTCGAGGCTGTCGGCTCCGTCGCGGTGCGCACCTTCGCAGCCCACCAGAGTCACCAGCAGACCGGCGTGACTCTGTCAGCACACCAGAGCATGGATGGCCATCACGTGAACGCCATGGCCGGCGACGGAAGTGGCGCGCCCCACAACCACTTCGCCGACTACGACGAACTGCCCGACGGGCACTTCTACGACCCCGACGCGGAGTACGAGCCGGACCCCGAGTACGCGGCCACGCTCGCGCCCGACGCCGCACGCCAGCGTCGTGAGCGCATCGGCCCGACCGGACGCCCGCTGCCGTACTTCCCGATCCCGGGCCCGCTGACCGATCACGGACCCGCGAAGATCATCGCGATGTGCAACCAGAAGGGCGGCGTCGGCAAGACGACGTCGACCATCAACCTGGGCGCCGCGCTCGCGGAGTACGGACGCCGGGTCCTGCTCGTGGACTTCGACCCGCAGGGCGCGCTGTCGGTCGGACTCGGTGTCAACCCGATGGAGCTCGACCTCACCGTCTACAACCTGCTCATGGAGCGGGGTATGTCGGCCGACGAGGTCCTGCTGAAGACCGCGGTCCCCAACATGGACCTGCTGCCGAGCAACATCGACCTGTCGGCGGCGGAGGTCCAGCTGGTCTCCGAGGTCGCGCGCGAGTCGACGCTGCAGCGTGCCCTGAAGCCGCTGATGGCGGACTACGACTACATCGTCATCGACTGCCAGCCCTCGCTCGGCCTGCTCACGGTCAACGCCCTGACGGCCGCGCACAAGGTGATCGTGCCCCTGGAGTGCGAGTTCTTCGCGCTGCGCGGTGTCGCGCTGCTGACGGAGACCATCGAGAAGGTCCAGGAGCGGCTCAACCCGGAGCTGGAGCTCGACGGCATCCTCGCCACGATGTACGACTCGCGCACGGTGCACAGCCGTGAGGTGCTGGCGCGTGTCGTGGAAGCGTTCGACGACCACGTCTACCACACGGTCATCGGGCGCACGGTGCGCTTCCCGGAGACCACGGTCGCCGGTGAGCCGATCACCACGTACGCCTCCAACTCCGTCGGTGCCGCCGCCTACCGTCAGCTCGCCAGGGAGGTGCTCGCCCGGTGTCACGCCGAGTGAGTCTGCCGGGGGCCGACGAACTGTTCCGTACGACAGGGGGGATGGCGCTCCAGGCGTCCACCCCCCGGCGAGGGGCCAACGGCGAGGCCCGGGTGCCCGCACCGGCGGGGGAGAGCGACGGCGCCGCGGCGGAGGACGCGCCGCAGTCCGTGCCCGCGCAGGGCGGGGACGGCGAGGGCGCGGAGCATGTCGCGGCGGACGCCGATGCGGCGGAGACCGGGGAGTCCCGCAGCCGCGCCGCCGCCCGGCGGCAGGCTCCGCAGGAGGACGCCCCGGCGGGCCCGCGCAAGCGGGGCCGGGCCGCGGCCCGGCGGCCCAGCGGACGTGAGCGGCACGACGAGAAGATCACCGTGTACGTCTCCGCCGAGGAACTCATGGACCTGGAGCACGCGCGCCTCGTGCTCCGCGGCGAGCACGGGCTCGCCGTCGACCGCGGGCGGATCGTCCGGGAAGCGGTGGCCGTGGTCCTCGCCGACCTGGAGACCCGCGGAGACGCCAGCATCCTCGTACGCCGCCTCCGCGGACGGTAGCGGTAGCCTGCGGGGGCTATGACCTCGAACGACGCCCCCACCCCCGCCCCCCGCCCCGCCGGGGCACGGCGGCGTGCGCTGGGCCGGGGGCCGGGCGGCGCGGCGACGGAACCGGCGGCTGCCCCTCCGGGGCCCGGGGCCGATGATCTGGGTCCCCAGAGACCCGTGGCCGATCCCCGTGAGCCAGGGAGCTCCGCAGCCGACGAACCCGAGGCGTCGGCGACTCCTGAGGTGCCGCCGACTCCTGAGCCGTTGGCGCGGTCCGGGACCGGTGGTGCGCCGGAGCCCGCCGCGGCCGGGGACCCGGATGCCGACGAGCCGAATCGACCGACTCGGCAAGTCCCCGAACCGCACGGGCCACGGCCTTCGCCGGGCGTCCTGGAGACCGAGGGCTCCGCAGTCGCGCCCGAGCGGCCGCGGCGGCCCGGGGCCGGTGCGGCCCGGCCTGACAGCGGCGGTCTGCGGCCGTCTGCGCCCGGGATCGGTGCGTTGGAGCCCGAGGGTTTCGGGGAGCCCGGAGCCGCGGCGGAGGAGCCCGAGCCGGGGGCCGGGGAGCCTGGGACCGTGCCCGAGCGGCTGGGGGCGCCCGAGGAGTTCGGGCAAGTCGTGGCCGACGGGGCGGTGCCGTCCACGCCGATGACCGGGGCGCCCGAGGCCGGTGAGCCGCATCCGGACGTTCCCGGCGTCGACGGAGGCGCGGAAGCCGACGCTCCCGGCGAGGACGACGGTGGTGTCTTCAAGGTTCGGCTCGCCAACTTCGAGGGTCCCTTCGATCTGCTGCTCCAGCTGATCTCCAAGCACAAGCTCGACGTCACCGAGGTCGCGCTGTCCAAGGTGACCGACGAGTTCATGGCGTACATCCGGGCCATGGGGCCGGACTGGGACCTGGACGAGACGACCGAGTTCCTGGTGGTCGCCGCCACCCTGCTCGACCTCAAGGCGGCCCGGTTGCTGCCCGCCGCCGAGGTCGAGGACGAGGCCGATCTGGCGTTGCTGGAGGCGCGGGACCTGCTCTTCGCCCGGCTTCTGCAGTACCGGGCCTACAAACAGATCGCCGAGATCTTCAACCGGCGGCTGGAGGAAGAGGCCCGGCGCTACCCCCGTACCGTCGGTCTTGAGCCGCACCACGCCGAGCTGCTGCCCGAGGTCGTCATCAGCATCGGCGCCGAGGGGTTCGCCAAGCTCGCCGTGAAGGCGATGCAGCCCAAGCCCAAGCCGCAGGTGTACGTCGACCACATCCACGCCCCGCTGGTCAGCGTGCAGGAGCAGGCGCGGATCGTGGTGGACCGGCTGAAGGAACTCGGGGAGGCGTCCTTCCGGGACCTCGTCGAGGACACCGACGACACCCTCACCGTCGTCGCCCGCTTCCTGGCCCTGCTGGAGCTGTACCGGGAGAAGGCCGTCGCCCTCGACCAGGAGACCGCCCTCGGCGACCTGATCGTGCGCTGGACCGGCGGTGAGGGCGATGTCCAGCCGATGGTGACCGACGAGTTCGACCGGCCGCCCGAGGCGCCCGGGGACAAGGACGAGGAGAAGAAGCCGTGAGCGAGGAGACCAGCGGCGCCGTCGCCGACCTCGACCTCAAGCCCGCCCTGGAGGCCGTCCTCATGGTCGTGGACGAGCCCGCGACCGAGGAACACCTCGCCAAGATCCTCCAGCGGCCCAAGCGGCAGATCGCCGACGCCCTGCGCGCCCTCGCCGACGAGTACACCGTCCAGGGCCGGGGCTTCGAGCTGCGCCTGATCGCGGGCGGCTGGCGTTTCTACTCGCGCCCCGAGTACGCCGCCGCCGTCGAGGGCTTCGTCCTGGACGGACAGCAGGCCCGGCTCACCCAGGCGGCCCTGGAGACCCTCGCGGTGGTCGCGTACCGGCAGCCGGTCAGCCGCAGCCGCGTCTCGGCGGTGCGCGGAGTCAACTGCGACGGCGTGATGCGCACCCTCCTCCAGCGCGGTCTGGTCGAGGAGGCGGGCACGGAACCCGAAACAGGTGCGATCCTGTACACGACGACGAACTACTTCCTGGAGCGGATGGGCCTGCGCGGCCTGGACGAACTCCCGGAGCTCGCGCCCTTCCTCCCGGAGGCGGAGGCGATCGAGGCCGAGACCCAGGAAGGCGTGCCGTCGTTCGATCCGGACGCTCCGGATTCCGAGGACGCAGACGACAAGACGACGGAACTTTGATGCGAAGCAGCGGCAGCGGCAAGAGTGGCGGCACCGGCGGACGCGGTAACTACCGCGGTGCCGGCAACAACCGGGACCAGAAGCAGGGCGGCCAGGGCCGGCCCCGCAAGCCCCGCCCGGAGGAGCGCCGCTACGACGTCGGCCCCGGCGCCTCCCCGGACGGACCGAAGTCGGGGCGCGGCGGCGCGGCGCGCGGCGGCGCCAAGGGCGGCCCGAAGAAGAGCCAGCCGCGGCGCGGCCGTACGGAACCGGCCCGTTCCCGCGAGTACGAGACCCGCGCGGAGGAGCGCAACCGGGAGCGGTACGCGGGCAAGAAGGAGATCAAGCTGCCCAAGACCTTCCCCGGCGCCGAGCAGGAGGGCGAGCGGCTGCAGAAGGTGCTCGCGCGGGCCGGCTATGGCTCCCGGCGCGCCTGCGAGGAGCTGATCGAGCAGGCCAGGGTCGAGGTCAACGGCGAGATCGTGCTGGAGCAGGGCAAGCGCGTTGACCCGGAGAAGGACGAGGTCAAGGTCGACGGCCTGACGGTCGCGACCCAGTCGTACCAGTTCTTCTCGCTGAACAAGCCCGCCGGTGTCGTCTCCACGATGGAGGACCCGGAGGGGCGGCAGTGCCTCGGTGACTACGTCACCAACCGTGAGACGCGGCTCTTCCACGTCGGCCGGCTCGACACCGAGACCGAGGGCGTCATCCTGCTCACCAACCACGGCGAGCTGGCGCACCGGCTGACCCACCCCAAGTACGGCGTGAAGAAGACCTACCTCGCCGCCATCGTCGGCCCGATCCCGCGCGATCTGGGCAAGCGTCTCAAGGACGGCATCCAGCTGGAGGACGGCTACGCGCGCGCGGACCACTTCCGGGTGGTCGAGCAGACCGGCAAGAACTACCTCGTCGAGGTCACCCTGCACGAGGGCCGCAAGCACATCGTGCGCCGCATGCTGGCCGAGGCCGGGTTCCCGGTCGAGAAGCTGGTGCGCACCTCCTTCGGCCCGATCACCCTGGGCGACCAGAAGTCGGGCTGGCTGCGCCGCCTGTCCAACACCGAGGTCGGCATGCTGATGAAGGAAGTCGACCTGTAAGGGACGGTCCCCAAGAGGTTGTGACCGACCCCCACCCCCTTTATAGTCGTGGTGACTATTAAAGGGGGTGGGGGTCTTTCCCATGAGCGGCACCGACATGCCCGGTTACGACAAGCACGCCTACGAACCCTTCGCCGTCACCGTCGACCTCGCCGTGTTCACCATCCGCGACGGCACCCTGCGTGTCCTCCTCGTGGAGCGTGGACAGGATCCGTACGCCGGACGGTGGGCGCTGCCCGGCGGCTTCGTCCAGCCCGACGAGGCCGCGGAGACCGCCGCCCGCCGCGAACTCGCCGAGGAGACCGGGCTGACCGACGTCACCGGGCTGCACCTGGAGCAACTGCGCACCTACAGCGAACCGGACCGCGACCCCCGGATGCGGGTCGTCTCGGTCGCCTTCACCGCGCTGCTCCCCGACGCCCCCGAGGCGCACGGCGGCAGCGACGCGGCGGACGCCCGCTGGGTGCCGTACGACAAGGCCGTGGACCTCGCCTTCGACCACGACCGGATCCTGGCCGACGCCCGTGAACGCGTCGGCGCCAAGCTGGAGTACACCTGCCTGGCCACCGCCTTCTGCCCGCCCGAGTTCACCCTCGGCGAGCTGCAGCAGGTCTACGAGGCCGTCTGGGGCACCGCCCTGGACCGGCCCAACTTCCGGCGCAAGGTGCTCGCCACCGCCGGGTTCGTCGAACAGGTCGCCGGTGCCTCCCGGCTCACCGGAGGGCGCGGCAAACCCGCCGCGCTCTACCGCGCGGGCACCGCCACCGCCCTCCACCCGCCGCTGCTCCGGCCCGCCCCGGAAGGACCCGCCACATGACCGCCCGTACGCACAAGCTCGCCGCCACCGGTTCCCTGATCGGCCTCGCCCTCGGGGACGCGATGGGCTTCCCGACCGAGTTCAACGACGTGCCCTCGATCCTCGCCAAGTTCGGGCCCTGGCGGGAGCTGGACCTGCCGGGGCGGGCCATCGTCAGCGACGACACCCAGATGACCCTCGCCGTCGGCAAGGCACTGCGCACCGCCATGGACAGAGGCGTGCTCGCCCCCAAGCGGCTGGAGCGGCCCCTGCGCGAGGAGTTCGTCGACTGGTACCAGTCGCCCGAGAACAACCGCGCCCCGGGCCGCACCTGCCTCGTCGCCTGCGACCTGCTCAAGGCCGAGGGCCGCCGGTGGCAGGACGCCAGCCAGATCGGCTCCAAGGGCTGCGGCGCCAACATGCGCGTCGCCCCCCTCGGCCTCGCCCCCGGACTCAGCGAGGAACAGCGCGCCGGCGCCGCCCAGTTGCAGTCCGCCCTCACCCACGGCCACCCCACCGCGCTCGCCGCCTCCGACCTCACCGCGCACGCCGTACGGCTGCTCGCCCAGGGTGCCGAGCCGACCGGACTGGTCGGACTGCTGCGCTCGTACGCCCTGGACAACCGCACCCGCTACCACCACACCTGGCTCGGCGACCTGTGGACCCGCGGCCAGGACCCCAGCCCCGAGCACTTCATCGCGCGCGGCTGGGACGAGTGCCTGGGCGTACTGGAACGGCTCCAGCAGGCCGTGCGGGAGGGGTCGGTGGAGACCGACCCGTGCCTGGCCACCGGGGAGGGCTGGATCGCCGAGGAGGCCCTGGCCACCGGGCTGCTGTGCTTCCTGCTGCTGGTCGACGACCCCGTCATGGCGCTGCGCCGGGCCGCCTGCTCCTCCGGCGACTCCGACTCCATCGCCTGCCTGACCGGCGCCTTCGCGGGCGCGTACCACGGGGTCGACGCCTGGCCGACGGAGTGGGCCGACCGCATCGAGTACCGGGGCGACCTGATCGCCCTGGGAGCCCTCTGGGACGCTTAGCGGATGCTCGACGCCCTGGACATCGACCTCGCGCCCGTCGTCGCCGAACAGCCCGACCCGGTGCTGTTCGCGACGGTCTCCGGCGCCCACCTCTACGGCTTCCCGTCCCGCGACTCCGACGTGGACCTGCGCGGGGTGCACCTGCTGCCCGCCGCCGACCTCGTCGGGCTGCGCGAGCCGGCCGAGACCCGGTCCCGGATGTGGGACCGGGACGGCGTCGAGATGGACCTGGTCACCCACGACCTGCGCAAGTTCGTCCGGCTGATGCTCCGCCGCAACGGCTACGTCCTGGAGCAGCTGCTCTCCCCACTCGTCGTGCACACCACCGACGCGCACCGCGAACTGTCCGCGCTCGCCCCCGGCGTCGTCACCCGCCACCACGCCCACCACTACCGGGGCTTCGCGGGCACCCAGTGGCGGCTCTTCGACAAGACCGGCGAGCTCAAGCCGCTGCTCTACACCTTCCGGGTCCTGCTCACCGGCACCCACCTGATGCGCTCCGGCGAGGTGCAGGCCCATCTGCCGACCCTGCTCGGCGAGGTGCCCGAGGCGCCCGCCTACCTGCCCGACCTGATCGCCGCCAAGGCCGAGCGGGAACACGGGGACGCCGGTGTCGACCACGCGCGCGTGGCAGCCGACGTGGAGCGGCTGCACGGCGTACTGGACGAGGCCCAGGCCGCCTCAGCCCTGCCCGACGCCCCCACCGGGTACGACGCCCTGCACGACCTCGTCGTACGGATACGGCTGGAGCGCTGAGGCCCGGCGGACGCGGACCAGGAAGTCCTCCACCCGCCGCCGGTCCGGTTCGGCCGGCAGCGGGCTGCGGTCCACCGCCCGCTCGGCCTCCTCGGCCAGCCGGTTCATCCAGGACTCCACCCGCGGCCACGGCACCTCGCCGCGCTTGACCGCCAGCAGCGGCCCGCGCTGCTCGCCCACGTCGAGGACCAGCTCGCCGGTGCGCAGCAGATCGCGGACGCTCATCAGCAGCCGCAGCAGGTGCATGGCGTGCTTCCAGCGCGGGGCGCCGTGGTTGCGGACGTCCGCCTCCAGCTTCTTGCGCTGGCCCACGGCGTACCGGGCGAAGGTGGTGTGGGTCTGCCGGGACAGGAAGGCGCCGCGCAGGCCGATCAGCTCCCGGCCGGTGTCGTCGATGTGCTCCACCAGCGGGGAGTGCAGGCACTCCAGGATGTTCGGGTTCGCGCGCAGCGCCAGCTCGCAGAACCGCTCCAGCTCCCAGCTGAACTGCTCCTCCGCCGGGCCCTCGATGTGCGTGGGCGGCTTCTCGAAGCGCCAGAACAGGGGAGTGGGGGCGAGGAAGACGCCCCGCCGGTCGGTGTCGCTGCCCTGAGTCGCCAGACCGAAGGCGCGCGAGCCCATGACACAGGCGTAGACGGTGTGGTCGCGGACCAGGGTCTCGGGGTGCATGGCCCGCAGCGTACGGGGCGGATCACGCCATACGGATCGAATTTCCGTCCACCGCGATCTTCTCCGCGGGCAGCGGCCGGGTCGCGGGCGGGTTCTCCACCGCGCCGTCCGTGATGCTGAACCTGCTGCCGTGGCAGGTGCAGTTGATCGTGCCGCCCTCGACGTTCGCCACGATGCACTGCTGATGGGTGCAGATCGCCGAGAACGCCTTGAACTGCCCCTCCTCGGGCTGCGTCACCACGACCTTCTCGTCCCGGAAGATCTTGCCGCCGCCGACCGGGATCTCGTCGGTCGTGGCCAGCTCCTCGCCCGCCTTGGGCGAACCGGTCTTCTGCCCCGTCTCGCCGGTCCCGGGAGTCTCCGCGATCTCGGCGGTCTGCTCGGTGGAACCGCTGTCGTCGCCGCCCGAGTCGCCACAGCCGACGGCGACTGCCGCCGCGCCCGTCGCGAGAAGGATCGTGCGCCGCTTCGGACGGTGGGTCATGGCGTCACTCCGAAATGGGTCGCAAACGGTATAGACCTGGATCAACAGCATCTTGGCACTGAAACCGCCGAGGAAGAAGGAACCTCCGGGGGAACTACGCTGGATGCGCACAGAGTCGATCCGCAGCAAGGGAGCCAAACCGTGGCGGTACGAGCGGTCCGGGGCGCCGTCCAGCTCGACGTGGACGAGGCCGGGCACATGGAGGAGCGGGTCGGGGCCCTGCTCACCGCCGTGCTCGAACGCAACGGCCTGACCACGGACGACCTGATCAGCATCTGGTTCACCGCCACGCCCGACCTGCACAGCGACTTCCCCGCTGCCGCCGCCCGCAAGCTCGGCATCGTGGACGTCCCGCTGATCTGCGCGCAGGAACTGGACATCGAGGGCGCCATGCCCCGGGTGGTCCGGCTGCTCGCGCACATCGAGTCCGACCTGCCCCGTTCCGAGATCGCCCACGTCTACCTCGGCGCCGCCGCCGCTCTGCGCAAGGACATCGCCCAGTGAGAACCGCACTCGTCATCGGTACCGGCCTGATCGGTACGTCCGCCGCGCTTGCTCTGGTGAGCCGGGGCGTCGTCGTCCACCTCGCCGACCACGACCCGGAGCAGGCCCGCACGGCGGCCGCGCTCGGCGCCGGGACCGACGAGGCCCCCGAGGGCCCGGTGGACCTCGCGATCGTCGCCGCCCCGCCCGCGCACGTGGCCGGGGTGCTCGCCGACGCCATGCGGCGCGGGGTGGCCCGCGGCTACCTGGACGTGGCGAGCGTCAAGGGCGGGCCGCGCCGGGAGCTGGAGGCGCTCGGCCTGGACCTGTCGTGCTACCTCGGTACGCATCCCATGTCCGGCCGCGAGAAGTCGGGGCCGCTGGCCGCCAGCGCCGATCTCTTCGAGGGGCGGCCCTGGGTGCTGACCCCTACCCGGGACACCGACACCGAGGTGCTGAACCTCGCCCTGGAGCTGGTCTCGCACTGTCGCGCGGTGCCGGTCGTCATGGACGCCGACGCCCACGACCGCGCCGTCGCCCTCGTCTCCCACATGCCGCACCTGGTCTCCAGCATGGTCGCCGCGCGCCTGGAGAACGCCGAGGAGGCCGCCGTGCGGCTGTGCGGGCAGGGCATTCGGGACGTGACGCGGATCGCGGCCTCCGACCCGCGTATGTGGATCGACATCCTCTCCGCCAATCCCGGGCCGGTGGCCGACCTCCTCGCGGACGTCTCCGCCGATCTCGACGAGACGGTGCAGGCGCTGCGGGCCCTGCAGTCCTCCGACGACGCCAAGCGGCGTGAGGGGGCCGCGGGCATCGAGGACGTGCTGCGGCGGGGGAATGCCGGGCAGGTGCGGGTGCCGGGCAAGCACGGGTCCGCTCCGCGGGTCTACGACACGGTTGCGGTGCTCATTGACGACCAGCCGGGGCAGCTGGCGCGGATCTTCGCCGATGCCGGGCGGGCCGGGGTCAACATCGAGGATGTGCGGATCGAGCATGCGACGGGGCAGCAGGCTGGTCTGGTGCAGTTGATGGTCGAGCCGAACGCGGTGCCTGTGCTGACCGCTGCGCTGCGGGAGCGGGGGTGGGCGATCCGGCAGTGACGGTGGGTGGGGTGTGGCCCTGGTTTTCTCGCCCCCGCCGCCCCTTCCCGTTCCCGTCCCTGGGGGCTGCCGCCCCCAGACCCCCGCTTCGGCCCTGAAGGGGCCTCGTCCTCAAACGCCGGACGGGCTGGGGGGCGGACGGGCCTCGTTCTCGAACGCCGGACGGGCTGGGGGCGGACGGGCCTCGTCCTCAAACGCCGGACGGGCTGAAGGGGACGGGCCCCTCCTGAAAGGCGCGCGTCCGGACGAGTGACGCGCACCCAGTAACCTTGTGCGGGGCGTGCTCGCGTCCCGCTCACCCCCTCGCACCGCACCAGGAAGGTGTCCCCCCGTGGAAAACGGCGCCGCCAAGCCCGTGATTGTCGCCATCGACGGCCCCTCCGGCACGGGCAAGTCGAGCACGTCGAAGGCCGTCGCGGCGCAGCTCGGCCTGAGCTACCTGGACACCGGCGCCCAGTACCGGGCGATCACCTGGTGGATGGTGACCAACGGCATCGACATCGACGACCCGCACGCGATCGCCGCCGCGGCCGGTAAGCCGGACATCGTCTCCGGTACGGACCCGGCGAACCCCACGATCCACGTCGACGGCACCGATGTCGCCGCCCCGATCCGCACCCAGGAGGTCACCTCCAAGGTCAGCGCGGTCAGCGCGGTGCCAGAGGTGCGGACCCGGATCACCGAGCTGCAGCGGTCCATCGCGGCCGCCGCGGTGGACGGCATCGTCGTCGAGGGCCGGGACATCGGCACCACCGTGCTGCCCGACGCCGACCTGAAGATCTTCCTCACCGCCTCCCCGGAGGCCCGCGCCGCCCGGCGCACCGGTGAGCTGAAGGGCGCCGACGTCAACGCCACCCGCGAGGCCCTGATCAAGCGGGACGCGGCGGACTCCTCCCGTAAGACCTCGCCGCTGGCCAAGGCCGACGACGCGGTCGAGGTGGACACCACCGAGCTGACGCTGCCGCAGGTCATCGAGTGCGTCGTGACCCTCGTCGAGGAGAAGCGGGCCGGGAAGTGACCGAGCTGCCTTCCGAGCGCGGCGCCGAGGTCGGACGGTGCATCGGCGTCGGTCTGATGTACGGGCTGTGGCGGCCCCGGGTGCTCGGCGCCTGGAAGGTGCCGGCCGCCGGTCCGGCGATCCTCGCCGTCAACCACTCCCACATCGTCGACGGTCCCATGGTCATGGGCGTGGCGCCCCGGCCCGCCCACTTCCTGATCAAGAAGGAAGCGTTCGTCGGGCCGCTGGATCCCTTCCTGACCAGGATCGGCCAGCTGAAGGTGGACCGAACCTCCACCGACCGCACCGCCATCACCCGGGCGCTCGGTGTCCTGGAGAGCGGCGGCGTCCTCGGGATATTTCCCGAGGGCACCCGGGGCGAGGGCGACTTCGCCTCGCTGCGCGCCGGGCTCGCCTACTTCGCGGTGCGCAGCGGCGCGCCCATCGTGCCGGTGGCGGTCCTGGGCAGCTCCGAGAGGCCCGGCCGCCTGGTCAAGGCGCTGCCGCCGCTGCGCTCCCGCGTCGACGTCGTCTTCGGCGACCCCTTCGAGGCGGGCGACGGCAGCGGACGGCGCACCCGCAAGGCGCTGGACGAGGCGACCGAGCGCATCCAGAAGCAGCTCACCGAGCACCTGGAAAACGCCAGGCGGCTGACCGGCCGCTAGGCGACACTGAGTAGTGGATCAACCGGCGAACCGGGAGATCCACCGATCACCACACTGAACGAGGTACGGACTTCATGAACGACCAGATCCCCTCCGAGGGCTCGGGCGAGGCGCACGACCACGGAGCACTGGGCGATGCCGAGTACGCGGAGTTCATGGAGCTCGCCGCGGAAGAGGGCTTCGACCTTGAGGACGTCGAGGGCGCCATCGAGGCGGCGGGCCACGGTCCGCTGCCCGTCCTCGCCGTCGTCGGCCGCCCCAATGTCGGCAAGTCGACCCTCGTCAACCGCATCATCGGGCGCCGCGAGGCCGTCGTGGAGGACCGGCCCGGCGTCACCCGGGACCGCGTGACCTACGAGGCCGAGTGGGCCGGGCGGCGCTTCAAGGTCGTCGACACCGGCGGCTGGGAGCAGGACGTCCTCGGCATCGACGCCTCCGTCGCCGCCCAGGCCGAGTACGCCATCGAGGCCGCCGACGCCGTCGTCTTCGTCGTCGACGCCAAGGTCGGCGCCACCGACACCGACGAGGCCGTCGTACGGCTGCTGCGCAAGGCCGGCAAGCCCGTCGTGCTGTGCGCCAACAAGGTGGACGGCCCGAGCGGCGAGGCGGACGCCGCCTACCTGTGGTCCCTCGGCCTCGGCGAACCGCACCCCGTCTCCGCGCTGCACGGCCGCGGCACCGGCGACATGCTCGACGCCGTCCTGGAGGTGCTGCCGGACGCCCCCGAGCAGACCTTCGGCACCGCCGTCGGCGGCCCGCGACGCATCGCCCTGATCGGCCGCCCGAACGTCGGCAAGTCCTCGCTGCTGAACAAGGTGGCGGGCGAGGAGCGCGTCGTCGTCAACGAACTCGCGGGCACCACCCGCGACCCGGTCGACGAGCTGGTCGAACTCGGCGGGGTCACCTGGAAGTTCGTCGACACCGCCGGTATCCGCAAGCGGGTCCACCTCCAGCAGGGCGCCGACTACTACGCCTCGCTGCGCACCGCCGCCGCCGTGGAGAAGGCCGAGGTCGCGGTCGTCCTGATCGACGCCTCGGAGTCCATCTCCGTGCAGGACCAGCGCATCGTGACGATGGCCGTCGAGGCGGGCCGCGCCCTGGTCCTCGCCTACAACAAGTGGGACACCCTCGACGAGGAGCGCCGCTACTACCTGGAGCGGGAGATCGAGACCGAGCTGGGCCAGGTCTCCTGGGCGCCCCGGGTGAACGTCTCGGCGCACACCGGCCGACACATGGAGAAGCTGGTCCCGGCCATCGAGACCGCCCTCGCGGGCTGGGAGACCCGGGTCCCGACCGGTCGCCTGAACGCCTTCCTCGGCGAGCTGGTCGCCGCCCACCCGCACCCCATCCGCGGCGGCAAGCAGCCCCGTATCCTCTTCGGCACCCAGGCGGGCACCAAGCCCCCGCGGTTCGTGCTCTTCGCCTCCGGCTTCATCGAGGCGGGCTACCGGCGCTTCATCGAGCGCCGCCTGCGCGAGGAGTTCGGCTTCGAAGGGACCCCGATCCATATCTCGGTCCGGGTCCGCGAGAAGCGTGGCAGGAAGAAGTAGCCGGTACGACATCGAAGAGGGGCGGCCCCGCTCGGGGCCGCCCTCTTCGATGTTCAGATGTTTCCGCGGGGGACCGGTTGCAGGGCCGCGTGCGTGGTGCCGGACGCCTGCGGTCCGATGTGTCCCACGCGCTGCCACTGCGACTGCCGGGCGGTGTGCGCGCCCGCGCTGTAGGCGCTGTAGGAGCTGCTGAAGGAACCCGGCCGGTGTCCGCCGTAGGAGCCCGTACTGCGCGGGATGTTCCCGAAGGCGGTGAACCCCAGGCCCTCCTCGCCGCTGCGGTCACCCGGCAGCGTACGGAAGGACTTGACGTACTCGGCGTAGAGCGCGTCGTAGATCGGCGTGGCCGATGGAGAAACATCGTATGCGTGCACGTATGTCCAAACGACCGGGCACATCAAGGGATGCGGTCAGAGGACGTGCGTATGGGGGCGCGGGGAACTGCGCGACAGGCCACGAACGACCCGTACACGCTGCACCCACACGCACCCCCACCCCTCAGGCGCTCACGTTCCGGCCAGCGGCAGCGCGCACGCGACCAACTTCCCGTTGGCCGCCGCCTTGTCGAGCGCGTCCCGCAGCAGGTCCTCCCGCGGCTGCCGCCCGATCGATCCCACCGGCGCCGCGAACATCAGCACCTGCTGGTGCTTGTTGGCCGCGGTACGCCACCCCTCGGTCACCTGGAGCGGCTGGTGTGCCTGCCACCAGGCCACCGGCTGACCGCCGTTGGCACTGGGCTGGAGCACCGCGTGCAGCTGCCCCATGGCGAGCAGCACCGACCAGCCGTGCAGCACCGGCGGCACCGACTCGATCGCGGTGAGCGGCATGAAGCCCTGCTCGATGAGCAGCGGCAGGAAGTCGTCGCCCGCGGCGGTGGAGCCGGGACGGACGATGGGCGCGGTCGGCTCCACGACCAGCGCCGGGTGCAACTCCCCGGCGATCAGCACCAGTCCGCTGGTGACGCCGAGCACCGCCTGCTCGGGAACGACCTTGTCGGGCTCCAGGCCGACGCTGTCGCCGGTGATGGACCGGACGGCCCCCTGGAGCTGTTCCTCGGTCACCTGAACGACCTGGGAGGGCAGGCAGCTTGCGTGGGCGAAGGCCAGCACGGCGGTCTCGTCACCGACGAACAGCACGGTGCTGGTGCGCTCCTGGGCGGAGTCGCCCGGAGTGCGGCAGGACGTGCAGTCGTAACTGCCGGGGGCGTTGTCTCCGGCGAGCAGCCGGTCGGCTTCTTCGTCGCCGATCTCGGCGCGTACCTCGTCGCTGACGTCGAGCATGCGCGGCACGGGTGGCTCCCTCGGGATGTGGTACGTGGCGCGGCCGGGTGGCTCCCGGCCCGTGATCCGGGTGGGTCCCGGGCTCATGAAGAAGACAACGCCGGATCTGTGGCGGGAGTCACGCACCAGGGCGAACGGAATCGAACCATCCGTCGCGGACGGTCACCACGCCCGCGGAATCCGGTACTCCTGGTCAAGTCGATGACACGTCAAGGCAGTTGGTTGCGTGAAGTGACTCACAGATCACGGAAACAACTGGTCGACAAATCATGAAATCAGGGAATGAAGTGGGTGGCCGGAATTCGCTGATACCCGCGGTAACGGCGAACTGGCCAGGAATGACAAGGAGTTGGTTGATGCCGGGCCGTCACCCTCCCTACATTCCTCCGCCGTGTGCACGGAGCACCGCTCGGGTACGTCCGCCGGCCGCACCACAGCACGTCCTCAGTACGACCCCACCGGCGGACGGGGCGGGGCGCGACCACCGCGACCCAGCGCGCGGAACGCGCCCGGCCTTGGGGGAGCCCGGGTCAGTCGGGAGGGGACTCCATGTCCGAATGTGCCGATACCACCCGCGACCACGCCCGTAGGGCGCGTACGACGGCGGCCCTCGCCGGGGCCGCGCTGCTCGCCCCGCTCGGACTGCTGGCCGCCACCGGCCAGGCCGCCGCGGCGGACGCGGGAGTGTGGGACCGCATCGCCCAGTGCGAGAGCGGCGGCAACTGGCACATCAACACCGGCAACGGCTACTACGGAGGACTCCAGTTCTCCGCGAGCACCTGGAACGCCTACGGCGGCACGGCCTACGCGCCCACCGCCGACCGGGCCACCAAGGCCCAGCAGATCGCCGTCGCCGCCAAGGTGCAGCGCGCGCAGGGCTGGCAGGCCTGGCCCACCTGCTCGGCCCGCGCCGGGGCGTACGGCAGCGTGCCCGCCGCGCCGGCGGCCAACACCGCGCCCAAGCCCCGCAAGGCGGCCCCGTCCAACGGGACCCCGCCGAAGGCCGCTCCGTCGAAGGCGCCGGAGCGCTCCACCGGCCACACCGACCGCGGCGCGTCCCGCGGCGACCACATCGTCCGGCAGGGCGACACCCTGAGCGGCATCGCCGCCCGGCACGGGACCACCTGGCAGCGGCTGTACGCCGCCAACCGGGCCGTCATCGGCGGTGATCCCGATCTGATCGTGCCCGGTCAGCGTCTTCGCATCTGACGCGACTCCCCCTCACCGGGCACAGGGGCCCCGCCCGCCGGTCCGCCGACCGGGTGGGGCCCCGCGCCACACCGACGCGGCGGAGCGGCGGCACGCGGCGGGCTGCTTAGCGTGGTCCGATGATCAGCACGCCGGTCACCCTCGCCCTCGCCGCCGCACTGCTCCCCGTGCTCGCCCCCGGCGACGCCCACGCCGCGGCACCGCCGTACGCCTGCGCCAAGCAGGGGTGGCCCTGGGGCTGCATCGCCGACTGCGAGAGCGGCGGCCGCTGGCACATCAACACCGGCAACGGCTACTACGGCGGACTGCAGTTCTGGCAGCCCACGTGGGAGGAGTTCGGCGGTCTGAAGTACGCCCCGCGCGCCGATCTCGCCACCAAGGCCCAGCAGATCGCCGTCGCGCAGGAGGTCCTGGCCGTGCAGGGCTGGGGTGCCTGGCCCGTGTGCTCCAAGCGGTACGGGCTCAAGGGCCGGATGCACACCGTCAAGTCCGGTGACACGCTCTCCTCGATCGCCCGCAAGTACAAGGTCAAGGGCGGCTGGCCGGCCTTCTACCAGGCCAACAAGAAGACGATCGGGGCCGATCCGAACCGGATCAAGCCCGGCATGCTGCTCGTCATCCCCAAGGGCGCGGCCCGCTCCGGGGCGGTCTTCGGGCCGCCCCTGGAGCGGTTCTGAGCTCGGCCGCCTCGCCGCTGAACACCACGGCGCCGCGGCGCAGTTCGTAGACGAGCGCCGGGCGCTGGTGCAGGGCGGGCGGCAGCCGCTGCTCGGCGAGGACGACACAGGCGTCGAGCGCGGCGAGGAGTTCGTACGTACGGGCCGCGACCGCCGGTGACATGCCCTGCGCCGCCTCGTCGACGAGCACCACGCGCGGGCGGGCCAGCAGCACCCTCGACAGGGCGAGCATCCGCTGCTCGCCGCCGGAGAGCGTGCCCGCGCGGTGGTCGAGCAGGCCCGCCAGGCGGGGGTAGGCGTCCAGGGCCCTGTCGTAGGCGCGGGCGGTGAGTTCGAGGTTCTCCCGGACGGTGAGCGAGCCGAAGACGGCCCGGCGCTCCGGGACCAGGCACAGGCCCCTGCGGGCGCGTTCGTACGCCGGTACGCGGGTCACGTCGACGCCGTCCCACACCACCGCGCCCGCGGACAGCGGGACCGTTCCGGCCAGGGCGCGCAGTGCCGTCGTACGGCCGGAGCCGTTGCGGCCCAGCAGGACGGTGAGGCCGGGGGAGGGGGCGGCCAGCGTGATGCCGTGCAGGGCCTCCAACGGGCCGTAGCGCACGCGCGCGTGGCGCAGGGAGAGGGTCATACGGGGGTCTCCTGGGCGCCGAGTGCGTCGAGGACGTGGTCCGGGGGGCCGGAGGCGATGACGCGGCCCGCGGACATGACGTGGACGACATCCGCGAGGCCGGCGACGAGGTCGAGGTCGTGCTCGACGACGAGGATCGCGGTGCCGTCCGCCGCGAGGGCCTTCAGGACGCGGGTGAGAGCGGTGACCTCGGCGGTGTCCAGGCCGGCGGCGGGTTCGTCGAGGAGGAGGACGCGGGGCTGTCCGGCGAGGGCTCTGGCGAGTTCTACGCGGCGAAGGGTGCCGGTGGGGAGGTCGGCGGCGGGGGCGTTGCGGATGTCGCCGTCCAGGGCCAGGAGCCGCAGGGCCTGCTCCGCTGCTTCCGGGTTTCTGGTGCGGCCCTGTTCCGCTCCTACGTGGACGTTCTCGGCGACGGTGAGGGTCGGGAAGACGGAGAGCTGTTGGAAGGTGCGGGCGATGCCCAGGCGGGTTCGGGTGTGGGCGGGGAGGGGGGTGATGTCTCTGCCGCCGTAGTGGATGTGGCCGTGGGTGGGGTGGAGGGTGCCTGCGAGGCAGTGGAACAGGGTGCTTTTTCCGGCGCCGTTGGGGCCGACGACGGCGGTGACGCGGGCGGGGTGTACGTCGAGGTCGACGCCGGTCAGGGCCCTGAATCCGCCGTAGGCCGCCTGCAGGCCGCGGGCCCGGAGGGTGGGCACCCGGCCTTCGGCCGGGTCTGCTTTCCCACCCGCACCACTCGTGCGGCTTTCGTGGTCGGGTGCGGGTGGCCCTGGTGGGGGTGCCCCGCCGTCGGCGGCTGCGGGGTGGGGGGTGGCCGGCGGGGGTTGCGCGGTCGGCTGGTTCGGAGGTGGCGCGGGCTCCGAGCCCGGTTGTTCCGGGGGCGGTGCGGGCTCCGTGGCGGGCTGGTTCGGGGGGCGCGCGGGCTTCGCGGCCGTATCCCTGGGTGCCCGTGTCGAGTCGGCTCCGAGGCGGGCTGATGTGCGGAGCGCGGCCGCTCTCGGCCGTTCCGGTACGTCCTCCTCCCGTCCTCCGGTCCGCTCCCGCAGCAGGCCCCGTACCGCCCTCCCCCTTTCCGACAACCTCGCCCTCGACGGGCGTACCCGCAGGCGGGTCGCCGCTGTGCGCAGGGCCTCGTACGGGCCGCCCGGGAAGCGGCCGATCAGGACTGCCAGGAGGCCGATCAGGGCCGCGGCCACGCCGCCGCGGGTGCCTGCGTCCAGGCCGACCAGGAGGGCCGCGGCGGCCAGGGCGCCGAGGGTGCTGTCGGCGCCCAGGACCATGATCGCGGCGAACCAGAGCAGGCCCCGGACGGGGTCGTAGGCGGCGGGGTCGAAGGCGCGCAGGCCCATGCCGAGCATGCCGCCGCCCAGGGCGGCCAGGGCCGCGCCCGAGACGAAGGCCAGGAGCTTGAGGGAGGGGACCCGGACGCCGGAGGCCGCCGCGCCCGCCTCGTGGTCGCGCATGGCCGCCAGGGCGCGGCCCATGCGGCCCCGGCGCAGGTACCAGGTGGCGAGCAGCGCCGTGGCCAGGAGCGCCAACTCCAGGACGTAGTACGCGCGGTCCCCCTCGAAGCCCGACGGGCGGCCCAGCGACAGGCCCGCCGTGGCGTACGGCTGGGCGAAGACGAAGCGGCTGACCCCGACGCCGACTGCGAAGGTGGCCAAGGCCAGGGCGAGGCCCCTGCGGGTGATCGCCGGCCAGCCCGTGAGGAGGCCCAGGGGCGCCACCAGGAGTACCGCCACGGCCAGTGCCGCCAGTTCCGGCAGGCGCGGCAGGCCCGGGAAGCGGCCCGCCGCCAGCAGGGCCGTGAAGAGGGCGCCCAGGCCCGCGTACGCCGCCTGGCCGAGGGAGATCTGACCGCCCCGGCCGGTGACCACGACCAGGGAGAGCAGGACCACGGCCAGTGCCGGGACCTGCACCGAGGTGTGCAGGTCCGAGCCCGCGAAGCCCAGGGGCAGCAGGAACAGCACCACGGCCACTGTCCAGGCGCCCTGCGGAGTGGGCACCCGCGCGGTGGCCGTGCGCGGGAGCGCGTCCCGGGTGCCGACGCGGGGGAGGGCCAGCGCGGCGACCAGCAGCGCCACCACGAACAGATTGGCGCCCACCGCCTGGAGCAGCGGCTCGCGCCAGCCCGACGGATGCAGCCGCGTCAGCTGGCTCTGCGCCACCCCGATCCCGAGCGCCACCAGCACCGCCACCGGCAGGCTCCGCATCCGGGCCGCCACCGCCACCGCCACGACCTCCATCACCAGCAGCGGCAGCCCGTACGGGTCGAGCCGGACGTACGGCGCCAGCAGGACCCCCGTCAGGCCCGCCGTGAACGAGCCGAACGCCCACCCCGCCGCCGCCACCCGGTCCGCGTCGATCCCGCCGAGCACCGCGAGCTGCCGGTCGTCCACCACCGCCCGCAGCTCCCGCCCGAACCGCGTCCACCGCACGACCGCCCCGACCGCCGCCGCCAGCACCAGGACCACCGCGAGCTGCCCCCACGGGTCGGCGTCCGTGAGCAGTTCCGGCGCGTCGTCCCGCGCCCCCTGCCCCCACAGCAGCGCCGCGCCGCCCACCAGCAGCACGAACACCCCGATGGACGCCACCAGCGTCTGCGCCGGATCGCTGCCGAGGACGGACAGCGGGCGGAAGACGAAGCGTTCCAGCACCATGCCGATCGCGGGCGCCAGCACCAGCAGGGTCAGCGCGGCCCCCGCCCACAGCGGCCAGCCCCACTCCACCACGCACTGCCGCAGCGTGTACGCGCACACCATGGCGATGGCGCCGTGCGCGAAGTTGAGCACGCCGGTCGCGCGGTAGGTGACGACCAGGCCGATCCCGGTGAGCGCGGCGGCGCTGCCGACGGACAGGCCGGCCAGGGTGAGGTCGTAGGTGAGGGACGACATCACTCGTCCGCCGCGGCGGGCTCGCAGATCGGGCACGGGCCCAGTTCGCCGCTGCGCACCAGCTTCGCGTCCACCGGCACGGCCTCCGCCTTGCCCGCCACCAGCGGACAGTCCGCGCGGTGGAAGAGCGTGCCGCCGGGCACCATCAGCCGGTCCGCGCTCACCGCGAGCGGCGCGGACGCCTGCTGCCCCGACCGCTCGTCGACCGGTTCGGCGGCCACCAGCAGGCCGTACAGTTCCTCCACGCGCGCGGCGGCGAGCGCGGACCGCCCGTGCGTGAGCAGCACCGCCCCGGCGACGATCAGCGCCGCGCCGGGCACCGTGCAGGAGGCCAGGTAGGGCAGCTGCCGCTCGGCGAACCGCTCGCCGGAGACGCCGTACCAGCCGAGCACGCACAGCACCGCACCCGCGGCGAGGGCGGTCCAGCCCGCCCACAGGACGGGGTGCACGGTCCGCAGTCGGGCTGTCCGCATGTCGGGCTCCTCTGGCTTCACACGTCGTGTGTCTGTCCATGTCAGCCGATGGCTTGCACTATGCCTTCTGTGAGCTGACCCTGAAAGCACCGGGCGCACCCGGCCCGGACCGACACCCGGTGGTGAGCCAGATGGTTCTCGGGAGCGACCTCAGTCGGCGGAACACGGGACGCGGCACGGCACTCGTGGCCGCCCTGCTGCTCTTCCTCGCCCCGGCGCTCGCGGCATGCAGCGACGACGAGGGAGGCGGAAGCGAATCCACCCCGCCCACCCCGTCCGTCGAACGGACGACCAGCGCCCCGGCGACCGCTCCCGCCGACGCCGCCGCGGCGGAGCAGGAGATCAAGCAGAACTGGCAGAAGTTCTTCGACCCGAAGACCTCGATGGCGGACAAGCAGACCGTCCTGGAGAACGGCGAGCAGATGGCCCCGGTGCTCCAGGCGTTCAGCGGCGACGAGCGCGGCGGCCAGGTCGGCGCTCAGGTCACCGAGATCGCCTTCACCTCGCCGTCCGAGGCGGACGTGACGTACACCCTCACCCTGAACGGCGCCACCGCCCTGCCGGACGCCTCCGGGACGGCCGTGGAGCAGGACGGCACCTGGAAGGTGTCCGCGAAGACCCTGTGCGCGCTGGTGCAACTGAGCGGCAATGGCTCGGCGTCGCCGGTTCCGGGCTGCTGAGGCGCTGGCCGCGCTGCTGCTGCTCGCCCTGAGCGCGGCCTGCGGCAGCCGGCTGCCGGAGAGCGACTTCGAGGACGGTAGCCGCCCGGACCGTACGACACCGTCGACCGCGGGCGAGCCGATCCGGGTCGGCATCATCACCAGCGCCACCAGCCCGGTCGGCGGCAACGCCTTCACCGGACCGCGCGACGGCGCCAAGGCGTACTTCGAGCACCTCAACGCGCGCGGCGGCATCGACGGGCGACCGGTCGAGGTACGGCTGTGCGACGACGGCGGCAGCGGGGTCGGCAACAACGAGTGCGTGCACGAACTCGTCGACGAGGACGAGGTCGTCGCCCTGGTCGCCACCACCGCCCTCGACTACGCGGGCGCCTCCCGGGTCTCCCGCGCGCGCGTGCCCGACATCGGCGGCCAGCCCATCGGCGCCGCCTACGACACCTGGCCGCACCTGTACGGCATCTACGGCAGTCTCGCCCCGCGCGAGGGCACGGTCGGCTGGGACGGAGAGCTGTACGGCGGCACCGAGGTCTACCGGTACTTCAAGCGCGAGCACGGCGCCCGCACCGCCGCCGTGGTCTCGTACAACCAGTCCGCGTCCGCCGCCTACGCGCGCCTGGTCGAGCAGGGGCTGAAGGCGGAGGGGTACAAGGTCGTCACCGAGCAGGTCGACTTCGCGCTGCCCAACTTCCGCGCCGTCGCCGCCGACCTGAAGCAGCAGGGCGCCGACCTCGTCTTCGACGCCATCGACAGCCACGGCAACGCCCGCCTGTGCGCGGCCATGGACGACGCGGGCGTGGAGATCACCGCCAAGGTGACCAACGTGCAGAACTGGACCTCCACGGTCGCCGACGACTACAAGGACGCCCCGCGCTGCCGCAACGCCCTGTGGGCGACCGGCTCCAGCCGCAACTTCGAGGACACGGACCACCCGGCCGTACGGGAGTTCCGGGAGGCGACGGAGGGCCTGGAGACCCACTCGCAGTGGCAGTTGGAGGGGTGGGCCGCGGCGCGCTGGTTCACCGAGGCGGCGCGGGCCTGCGCCGACGAGGGCGTCACGCGCGCGTGCGTGGACGGCTGGATGAGCCGCAGCCAGGGCTTCACCGCCGACGGCCTGCTGCTCCCGGTGCATTTCGAGCACCTCGCCGAGCCGCCGAAGACCCGGCGGGCGTGTCTGTCGGTGGCCCGCTGGCAGGACGGGCGCGGCTGGGTCTCCCAGGGCGAGATGGACAAGAACTGCTTCGAGGTGCCGCAGCTGCCCTACAAGCCCTGAGCGAGCGCTGACGTTGACCGAGGTGACAACGAATTGTCCTAGTCCTTCTGTGAGTTGAGCATTGCGGACCGTAACTGTCCGGTCGCGCTGGCAGACTCGGCGCCATGTTGGACACCTCAGCAAGACTGCTGCGCCTCCTCTCCCTCCTGCAGGCCCACCGGGAGTGGTCCGGCGCGCAACTCGCCGAACGCCTCGGGGTGACCCCCCGCACTGTGCGGCGGGACGTGGAGCGGCTGCGTGAGCTCGGCTACCCCGTCAACGCCAGCCCCGGAACCGGCGGCGGCTACCAGCTCGGCGCCGGCGCCGAACTGCCCCCGCTGCTCCTGGACGACGACGAGGCGGTCGCCGTCGCCGTCGGACTGCGCACCGCCGCCGGACAGGGCATCGAGGGCATCGGCGAGACCTCCGTACGGGCGCTGACCAAGCTGGAGCAGGTGCTGCCCAACCGGCTGCGCCGCCGCATCAGCGCCCTGAACGCCTTCACCGTGCCGATGCTGCGCGACCAGCCCTCCGGTGTGGACCCCGGTCTGCTCACCGAACTCGCCCACCTGTGCCGGGACTGCGAGCAACTGCGCTTCGAGTACCGCGGGCACGACGGCACTCCCAGCCGCCGCCGGGTCGAGCCGCACCGGCTGGTGTGCACCGAGCGCCGCTGGTACCTGGTCGCCTGGGACCTGGACCGGGAGGACTGGCGCATCTTCCGCGTCGACCGCGTCGTGCCCAAGCCCCCGCACGGCCCCCGCTTCACCCCGCGCCGCCCGCCCGCCGACGATCTCGCCGCCTACGTCTCCCGGGGCGTCTCCACCCGCGCCTACGCCACCCACGCCCTCGTCCGGCTCCTGGTGCCCCTGAAGGAGGCCGCCGAGCACATCTCACCCTCCGCCGGGGTGCTGGAGCCCGAGGGGCCGGACAGCTGCCTGCTGCGCACCGGCGCCGGGAACCTGGACGTCATGGTGATCCATGTGATGCTGCTGGGCTTCGAGTTCGAGGTGCTGGAACCGATCGAGCTGACCGACGCCATCAGGACCGCTCGGGACCGGCTGTCGAGGGCTCTTGAGCGATCGCCGCGAACGTGGGGTGATGCAGGTCGAACGCCGGGGACTCCGAGCGGATCCGGGGCAGACTGGTGAAGTTGTGCCGGGGCGGCGGGCAGGACGTCGCCCACTCCAGCGAACGGCCGTAGCCCCAGGGGTCGTCGACCTCGACCTTCTCGCCGTACTTCGCCGTCTTCCAGACGTTGTAGAGGAACGGCAGCGTGGACAGGCCCAGCAGGAACGAGCCGATCGTGGAGACCGTGTTCAGGGCGGTGAAGCCGTCGGCGGCCAGATAGTCGGCGTACCGGCGCGGCATGCCCTCCGCGCCCAGCCAGTGCTGCACCAGGAACGTGGTGTGGAAGCCCACGAACAGCGTCCAGAACTGCATCTTCCCGAGCCGCTCGTCGAGCAGCTTCCCGGTGAACTTCGGCCACCAGAAGAAGAACCCGGCGAACACCGCGAAGACGACGGTGCCGAAGACGACGTAGTGGAAGTGCGCGACCACGAAGTAGGAGTCCGTGACATGGAAGTCCATCGGCGGCGAGGCCAGGATCACCCCGGTCAGACCGCCGAACAGGAACGTCACCAGGAAGCCCGTCGACCACAGCATCGGCGTCTCGAAGGAGAGTGAGCCCTTGAGCATGGTGCCCGTCCAGTTGAAGAACTTCACCCCCGTCGGCACCGCGATCAGGAAGCTCATGAACGAGAAGAACGGCAGCAGCACCGCGCCGGTGGCGAACATGTGGTGCGCCCACACCACGATCGACAGCCCCGTGATCGCCATCGTCGCCCCGACCAGCGTCAGATAGCCGAACAGCGGCTTGCGCGCGAAGACCGGGATGATCTCGCTGACGATCCCGAAGAACGGCAGCGCGATGATGTACACCTCGGGATGGCCGAAGAACCAGAACAGGTGCTGCCACAGCAGCGCCCCGCCGTTCGCCGCGTCGAAGATGTGCGAGCCGAAGCGCCGGTCGGCCTCCAGACACAGCAACGCCGCCGCCAGCACCGGGAACGCCATCAGGATCAGGATCGACGTGAACAGCGTGTTCCACACGAAGATCGGCATCCGGAACATCGTCATACCGGGCGCGCGCATCCCGATGATCGTGGTCAGGAAGTTGACCGCGCCGAGGATCGTGCCGAACCCGGCCAGCGCCAGACCCATGATCCACAGGTCGGCCCCGACACCGGGGGAGCGTTCCTCGCTGTTCAGCGGCGCGTAGGCGAACCAGCCGAAGTCGGCGGGGCCCGAGGGCACCAGCAGCGAGCCGAGCACGATCAGACCGCCGAACAGGAAGAACCAGTACGACAGCATGTTCAGCCGGGGGAAGGCCACGTCCGGCGCGCCGATCTGCAGCGGCATCAGCTCATTGGCGAAGCCCGCGAACGCCGGGGTCGCGAAGAGCAGCAGCATGATCGTGCCGTGCAGGGTGAAGAGCTGGTTGAACTCCTCGTTAGTGACGATCTGCAGCCCGGGCCGGGCCAGCTCGGCCCGCATCAGCAGCGCCATCACCCCGCCGACGAGGAAGAACAGGAACGACGTGATCAGGTACAGATGGCCGATCTTCTTGTGGTCGGTGGTGGTCAGCCAGTCGACGACGACCCGGCCCTTCCGCCTGCTCCGCACGGGTCGTTCCGGCGCCTGCACAGTATGAGTGCCCATCGCTCGCTCGCCCCTTCGCTCGCCTGCCCCGGGCCCGCTGAAGCCCGCGCCACGCGTACCCGCGAGCCCACGCCATGATGCTCGCGCCACCGCGCGCTCCGACAGGGGGCGTGCGAGGGTCGGCCGAACCGGTGCGGGGCAATTCCCGCGGGGCGTCAGTTCCCTGGAACCCGCGCGGAATCGAGAGGAGAAAGGAGTCCGGGGGGAGTTCTCCCGGAACTCTCCGACGCATTTTTGGACACGTCGGCGCGACACGCGGGAATTACGTTCGAATACCTGCGAAAGGCGTAGTGAATCGCTCGCACGTGTGACGTGGTGCGACTGAAACGCGTGTCGTGATCTTGTGACACAAGCGTGACAGGAGAGGGACGACCGCCCGAAATGACCCCCGCCCTGGCCTCGATCGGCGCACAACGCCTAGCGTGGCGGCATGGCACCCATTCCGAAACCCCCCGCAGAACCCCACGACCAGCCGGACAGCTATCTCGGACTGGCCGCCGACCGGGCCGAACGGCTGGCCCGCGAGCGGGGCTGGTCCACCGTGCGCTCGCTGCCGCCGGGCGCGATCATCACCATGGAGTACCGCGTGGGACGGCTCAACTTCGAGGTGCGCGACGGGCGGGTGACCCGGGCCTGGAAGGGCTGAACCGGCCTCCGGACTCCGCCGTTACGGCGACGGCCCCGGCTCCTGTTGGCAGGGGCCGGGGCCGTCGGTGCGGGGAGGGTTGTGCGTACCGGACCCCGCCGTCCTTCTCGGACTACGTCACCGGGCGGGCCGTCGAGGCCGTGCCACGTGTGCCGCGGTCGTTGTGGGGGTGCGGTGGCCGGCGGCTGCCGACCGGGGTGACCGGGGTGCGCTCCGAGCGGGCCGAGTGCGGGCCGGGCGCCAGGTAGACCGGCGCCTTCGGGGTTCGGGCCGTGGGGGAGACGTCGTGGGCCGATTCGCGCGGCTTGTGCCGTACCGGGACCTGCACCGGGGTGGGCAGGGCGGGCACGCTACCGGCGCGACGGGCCCGCAGCCGGTCGCGGAAGTCGAAGATGGCCGCCTCGGTACGGGCGATCAGCGGCTCGAACCAGGGCAGCGCGAGCAGGATCAGCAGGCCCGCGACCCAGCCGAGCAGCACATCGCTCAGCCAGTGCGTACCGAGGTAGACGGTGGACAGACCGACGCCCAGGGAGGTCACCGCGGACAGCGCCGACAGCCAGCGGCGGGCCGCCGGAGTGGACGCCAGATACGCCAGGATCCCCCAGGTCACCACGGCGTTGGCGGTGTGGCCGCTGGGAAATATATCGCCGCCCAGCCCCATCTCGTTGGAGCCGATGGTGGTCGCGTAGTGCGGTCCGAGCCGGCCCATGCCGATCTTGGCGGCGCCGACCGTGACGTTCAGCAGCAGCAGCGAGGTGGCGAGCGCCAGCAGCGGCCGCAGCGTGTGCTGTCTCCAGGACCGCCAGCCCAGCCAGGCCGCGATCATCACCGCGGTGGGGCCGCGCTGGCCGAGCACCACGTAGTAGTCGACGAATGCGTGGATCTCCGACCACTGCTCGTACGGCCGGAAGAACATGACCTGCCAGTCCAGCCGGACCAGCCACGAGGTGATCACGACGGCCCACACGATGGCCCCGTAGAAGGCCAGGGTCGCCGCGAAAAGCGCGACCCGGTGCCGGCTCATCCGCGGCACATCGATGTGGGCCGGTCGCTCCGGCTCCCGGTCGAGCCTCGCGAACACCCGGTCCAGACGGGTGAGGTTTCGTTCGGTACGCACCCAATCGACGTTACAGCGAGTGAGCTCTGAAGCCCGTCCATACCGCCGGTTTGTGATGACGATGTGATGTGGGATTGCTCTCAGGAGGGGCTTATTTCCTGCGAGTTCACAACCGGCGGTAAACGCTCCCCTTCAATTCCTTTGATCATTCCGACGTACGGCTTTGTACGGTTGAGGAATTGAGGTATCGACAAGCCGCTACGGAATTCGCGTGAGGTCATCCGGCGGACCTGAGGCGGTCACGGCGGACCGGAGCCGTTCAGCCAGAACGCCCCGTACACCGCCGACGCCGCCGCGGTCAGCCCGAGTACCAGGACCGACGTGCGCGTCCGTATCCGGGCCAGCGCCAGGGCGAGGGGCAGCAGCAGCGGGAAGGCGGGCATCAGCAGGCGCGGCTTCGAGCCGAAGTAGCTCGACGCGCACAGGGCGAGGGCGGTGACGACACCCGCGTACACCAGCAGCGGGAGCGGCTGGCCCTGGCGGACGCAGACGACGTACAGCCACACCACCAGGCCCACGCCGACGATCAGGCCGAGCCCGGCGAGCGCCGACGGAAACGACGTGAACTTGTCGCCGACGAAGCGGGCGAAGGCGTAGCCGCCGTCGAAGCCGTTGCGCCAGCCGGCCTGGACGTCGAGGTAGCCGAGCGGGCCCTTGCCGGTGTCGTGACCGACCCACAGGACGTAACCGGCGGCGCCCAGGGGCGCGAGCAGCATGCCGACGGCGCGCCTGAGGTGCCGCGCGCGGTCGCCGGGCGCCGCGCCGCGGTCCCGCACGATCGAGCTGATCCCGGCCGCCCACACCGCCGCCACCACGGCGAGCCCGACCGGACGGGTCAGGCCCGCCAGCAGGGCGAGGGTGCCCGCCGTCACCCAGCGGCCGGTCAGCACCGCGTACAGCGACCAGGCCGCCAGCGCCGTGAACAGTGACTCGCTGTACGCCATCGACTGCACGATCCCGACCGGCAGCACCGCCCACAGCAGGACCGCGCAGACGGCCGCCCGGCGGCCGTACACATGCTCCGCCACCGCGAAGATCCCCCAGGCCGCGGCGAGCGAGGCGAGCAGGGAGACCAGGAACCCGCCGTCCGCCGCCGAGAGCGGGGAAACGGCCGCGACCAGTCGCTCCAGCCAGGGCAGCAGCGGGAAGAAGGCCAGGTTGGAGTGGATGTCGCCATTGGGCAGGCGGACTTCGTAGCCGTATCCCAGCTCGGCCACTCTCGTGTACCAGAGGGAGTCCCAGCGGGCGGTGAGCAGCGTGTAGGCGCTCTTGTCGCGCGTCGCGCTCCACAGGGCCAGCACCAGCAGGCAGAGGGCGCGTACGGCGGCGTATCCGACCAGGGCCGGAGCCGCCTGGCGTACGCGCGTGGATAGATCGGTCACGGGCTCGATTATCTGTGCGGCGCGGAACCGGACGGCCCACCGGGACGTACTCCACGGTGGGAGGAAAGTGGCGTACGCCACACGTGTTGGGTCCGGAGTCTGAGAGGTCCGCCACTCGGTGGGGGCATGGACTCGCGTACGCTGACGAGTCACTCGCTTCGTTGCGCGGGCCGGGGACCATCGCTCCTCCCCGGCCGAGTCACGGGGAGTCCCCACCCCGTGTGCCCGCCGAACGCGAGGGAACATCTGGGAGGTACGTACATGTCCGGGACGACCACGGCCGCCGCGCTGCGCCGTCGGGCGGCCGGGGCCGGTGCCAACCGCTGGGTCGTCCTCGTGGTGCTGTGCGCCAGCCTGCTGCTGGTCGCCGTCGACGCCACCGTGCTGCACGTGGCGGTGCCCGCCGTCACCGAGGACCTCAAGCCCGGCGCCATAGAACTGCTCTGGATCGTCGACGTCTACCCGCTCGTCTGCGCCTCGCTGCTGATTCTCTTCGGCACGCTCGGTGACCGCGTGGGCCGCAGACGCATCCTGCTCCTCGGGTACGGCCTGTTCGGGGTCGCCTCCGCGCTGGCCGCTTTCGCCGACACCGCCCAGGTACTGATCGTGGCCCGGGCGCTGCTCGGCGTCGGCGGCGCCATGATCATGCCGGCCACGCTCTCGATCCTGCGCCAGGTCTTCCCCGACCGGCGCGAGCGGGCGCTGGCCATCGGCATCTGGAGCGCGGTGGCCGCGGTCGGCGCGGCCGTCGGACCGCTGCTCGGCGGGTTCCTGCTGGAGCACTTCTGGTGGGGCTCGGTGTTCCTCGTCAACATTCCGTTGATGCTGGTCAGCCTGCCCGTGGGCCGGATCCTGCTGCCCGAGTCCAAGGGCGACGGCGACGGCCCCTGGGACGTGGTCGGCGCGCTGATGGCGGCGGCCGGTCTGTTCGGGGTCGTGCTCGGCGTCAAGCGCCTCGGCGGCGGCGAGGTCGACGGTGTCACCGTCCTTCCGCTGGTGCTGGGCGCGGTGCTGCTCTTCCTCTTCGTACGGCGTCAGCGGCGCCGCAAGCATCCCCTGGTGGACCTGCGGATGTTCGCGCGGCCCGCGTTCAGCACCTCGGTGGGCTGCATCGTGCTGGCGATGCTCGCACTGGTCGGCCTGGAGCTGATCGCGGCGCAGTACCTCCAGCTCGTCCTCGGTCTGTCCCCGCTGGAGACGGGCCTGCGCCTGCTGCCGCTGACCTTCGCGGCGATGGGCGCGGGGCTCGCCGGGGCGCGCATGCTGCGCCGGTTCGGGCCGCGCCGGATGGTGTGCGCCGGGTTCTGCCTGACCGCGTTCGCCGTGGTGCTGCTGACCGCGATGGGCGACACCGACAACCCCGCCCTGATGCTCTCCGGGTTCGTCCTGCTGGGCTTCGGTCTGGAGACCACGCTCTTCGGCGCCTACGAGTCGATGCTCAGCGAGGCCCCGACGGAGCAGGCGGGCGGCGCGGCGGCCATCGGTGAGACCTCCTACCAGCTCGGCGCGGGTATCGGCATCGCCCTGCTGGGCACCGTGATGAACGCGGCGTACGCGCCCGGCCTGTCCTCCGTCCCCGGCGTACCCGCCTCCGCGTCCGCGTCCGCCAGCCACTCGCTGGGCGAGGCGTACGAGGTGGCCGGGCAGCTGGGCGGCAGAGCGGGGGACACCCTGCGCGAGGTCGCGCGGAACTGCTTCGTGCACGGCCTGCATGTGACGCTGCTGGTCAGCGCGGGGCTGCTGCTGCTCGGCGCGGTCATGGCGCTCAGGCTCCCGCGCGCGATGAACTGCGAGCCCGCTCCGGCTCCGGTGGAGGTTCCGGCGCCACGCGAGGTCGCGGACGCCAGGGTGTCGGCATAGCCGCCCTGGACGTGGTGGAGACTGCGTCGTAACGTCGGCCTTCAATCCGTGACTAGCGCTGCTAGTTTTGAGCTGCCGGAGGGTCTCCCATGCCGTTGCCCCCGTTCGATCCCGCCGATCCGCTCGGGATCGACGATCTGCTGGAGCCCGAGGACCTCGCGGTCCGCGACACCGTGCGGCGCTGGGCCGCCGACCGGGTGCTGCCGCACGTCGCCGAGTGGTACGAGACCGGCGAGCTGCCCGTCATCCGGGAACTGGCCCGTGAGCTGGGCGGGATCGGCGCGCTCGGCATGTCCCTGAGCGGCTACGGCTGCGCGGGCGCCACCGCCGTCCAGTACGGACTGGCCTGTCTGGAGCTGGAGGCCGCCGACTCCGGCATCCGCTCCCTGGTCTCCGTACAGGGCTCGCTGGCCATGTACGCCATCCACCGCTACGGCAGCGAGGAGCAGAAGCAGGCCTGGCTGCCCCGGATGGCGGCCGGTGAGGTCATCGGCTGCTTCGGGCTCACCGAGCCCGACATCGGCTCCGACCCCGCGAGTATGCGCACGTACGCCAAGCGCGACGGCGGCGACTGGGTGCTGAGCGGGCGGAAGATGTGGATCACCAACGGGTCCGTCGCCGGGGTGGCGGTCGTCTGGGCGCAGACCGAGGAGGGGATCCGCGGGTTCGTCGTGCCCACGGACAGCCCCGGGTTCTCCGCCCCCGAGATCAAGCACAAGCTGTCCCTGCGCGCCTCGGTCACCAGCGAACTGGTCATGGACGAGGTACGGCTGCCCGCCGACGCCGTAATCCCGGAGGTCACGGGACTGCGCGGACCGCTCAGCTGTCTGTCGCACGCCCGCTACGGCATCGTCTGGGGCTCGATGGGCGCGGCCCGCTCCTGTTTCGAGGCCGCGGTCGACTACGCGAAGTCACGGGAGCAGTTCGGGCGGCCCATCGGCGGCTTCCAGCTCACCCAGGCCAAGCTCGCCGACATGGCGGTCGAACTGCACAAGGGGATTCTGCTCGCCCACCATCTGGGGCGGCGGATGGACGCCGGCCGCCTGCGTCCCGAGCAGGTCAGCTTCGGCAAGCTCAACAACGTCCGCGAGGCCATCGACATCTGCCGTACGGCGCGGACCGTCCTCGGTGCCAACGGGATCTCGCTGGAGTACCCGATCATGCGGCACGCGACCAACCTCGAATCGGTGCTGACGTACGAGGGCACCGTCGAGATGCACCAGCTGGTGCTGGGCAAGGCACTCACCGGCATCGACGCCTTCCGGTGAGCCCGGAGAAGTGAACAGCGGGGCAGGGCCGTGGCGGCGGCCCTGCCTCAGCTCTGGTTGAAGAAGCCGTCCGCGCGGTGCGCCGCGGGCTCGCCGCTGACGATCTCCGTGTCGGCCGGGGTCAGCAGGAACACCCGGGTGGAGACCCGCTCGATGGAACCGCGCAGGCCGAAGATCAGACCGGCCGCGAAGTCCACGACGCGCTTGGCGTCGCCGGCCTCCATCGCGGTGAGGTTCATGATGACCGGCACCCCGTCCCGGAACATCTCACCGATCGCGCGGGCGTCCCGGAAGCTGTCCGGGGTGACCGTGCCGATCCGGCGGCCCTTCTCCTCGGCGACGTCCGCTGCCACCTTGACCCGCGGGTCGGTGACCCAGGCATCCCCGGACTCGGTCCCTTCGGAGTAGTCGTCGTCGTAGTAACGCTCGTCATCGTTGTCGTCAACGAGGCCCAGCCAGGCACTCGCCTTGCGCACCGATCCCATGGACGCCTCCTCTCACAGCGGTCTTTCTTGCATTCCGCATCCCTATGGTCATCCATGATGCGGACGGCGCGCCAAGTGGATAGACGCCGCGCGGGGGGTTTGTGACGGTACTGGTGCACAGCGCATCCGTCGAGAGCCCAGTAGTGCCAAGGGTCGTGACACACACGGCTGCTGACTGTGAGTGAAATAATATTCTTCGCGGCGTATGGGTGAGGTGCGGTGCGTACGGGTGATGCGGAAGGCCGTGAAAGGGGCCTCAGGGGCGGCCGGTACGATGCGGCGGCTCCATGTCGCGTCAACCTCGGGGGATGCCGTGTTCGGAATAGTCAGGCCCTGCCGCCACCGGCTGGGGGAGCGGTACGCAGGTCAGTGGATGGCCCATCTGTGCGGTCTGTGCCTGGCGTTGCGCGGGGACCACGGTCAGCTCGCGCGGGTGGTGACCAACTACGACGGGCTGCTGATCTCGGTTCTGACGGAGGCTCAGTCCGTCGGCACCGAGGGCCTTCGGCGGACCGCCGGGCCCTGCCCGCTGCGCGGAATGCGGACGGCGTCGGTGGCACAAGGTGAAGGCGCCCGGCTCGCGGCGGCGGTGTCGCTGGTCCTGGCCTCGGCGAAGGTGCGCGACCATCTCGCCGACGGCGACGGCCTGCTGGCACGCAAGCCGGTGGCGCTGGCCGCGCGCCGGGTCGCGTCGAGCTGGGGTGCCGCGGGGGCGCGCGGCGGTTCCGCGGTGGGGTTCGACACCGCCCTGCTGGTCGACGCGGTCGACCGGCAGACCGGGATCGAGGCGCTGGCGGGGCCGGGCACCTCGCTACTGGTGGTGACCGAGCCGACGGAGACGGCCACGGCCGCCGCCTTCGCGCACACGGCGGTGCTGGCCGGGCGCCCGGCCAACGCCGAGCCGCTCGCCGAGGCGGGGCGGCTGTTCGGGCGGCTGGCGCATCTGCTGGACGCCGTGGAGGACCGGGAGGCTGACGCGGCGTCAGGTGCCTGGAACCCGCTGACGGCGACCGGCACGTCCCTGACGGAGGCGCGGCGGCTGGCCGACGACGCGCTGCACGGCATCCGGCTCGCGCTGCGCGAGGTCGAGTTCACCGATCCGCACCTGGCGCACCTGCTGCTGGTGCACGAACTGCGGCGGTCGGTGGACCGGGCGTTCGGCGCCCCTTCCTGCGCGCACGCCCCGTACGCCCCGCCGCCCGGCGGTCCGGGCGGCCCGGCCGGCCCGCCTCCCGAGCCGCCCCGACGGGACCGGCGGGGGCTGCTCGCGGGGTGCGCGGTGTGGCTTGGTTTGGCTTGTACCTGTCAGGTCTGCTGCGGGGAGTACGAGGACCCCTGGTCGCGCGAGCGACGCCAGGGGCCGTGCGCCAATTGCGATTGCAGTGGTTGCGACAGCTGTTGCAGCTGCTGTGACTGCTGCTCGAATTGCTGTGGCGACGACGGCTGCTGCGGTGACGGCTGTGACTGCGGGTGCGACTGCTGAGGCGCGCGGCGCGGCCTTGACACCCCGTCATGTGGTAGGCGATTCAACGGTTGACGGCTGAAAGGCGCTCTTGCGCCCATCAGCCGTGCGGCCGAATACTCCCCCACAGCGCTTGTCAGGGGCACGGCGTGTTCGGAATCCGGATGACTCCGGCTCCTGGCTGCGCCTCACGGGCCCGAACCCCACGAGGGCCCCCGACTTCCCATGTGGAGGAACGAAAAGTGAGGATCAAGCGCATTACCCCCCGCAGCGGCATTACGAGACGGACCCGGCTGATCGCCGTATCCACCGGCATCGTGGCCGCCGCGGCCATCGCGATCCCCAGCGCGAACGCGGCCGACACCCCCACCACCTTCAGCGCGAGCCAGCTGAAGAGTGCGAGCGCCTCGGTGCTCAAGGCCGACGTGCCGGGCACCGCCTGGGCCGTCGACAGCAAGACCAACCGGGTCGTCGTCACCGTCGACAGCACGGTCTCCAAGGCCGAGATCGCCGAGATCCGGCAGCAGGCGGGCGCCAACGCCGACGCCCTCACCATCAAGCGCACCCCGGGCAAGTTCCAGAAGTACATCGCGGGCGGCGACGCCATCTATGCGAGTAGCTGGCGCTGTTCCCTCGGCTTCAACGTCCGCAACAGCTCGGGTGCCGACTACTTCCTGACCGCCGGTCACTGCACCGACGGCGCGGGTACCTGGTACTCCAACTCCGGCCGTACGACCGTCCTCGGCCCGACCGCGGGTTCCAGCTTCCCGACCAACGACTACGGCCTGGTGCGCTACACCAACACCTCGATCACCAAGTCGGGCACCGCGGGCAACACGGACATCGTCCGCGCGGCCAACCCCACCGTCGGCACCAGCGTCATCCGTGACGGCTCCACCACCGGTATCCACACCGGCCGGGTCACCGCGCTCAACGCGACCGTCAACTACGGTGGCGGTGACATCGTCTACGGCATGATCCAGACCAACGTCTGCGCCGAGCCCGGCGACTCCGGTGGTCCGCTCTACGGCAGCAACGGCACCGCCTACGGTCTGACCTCCGGCGGCAGCGGCAACTGTTCCTCCGGCGGCACGACCTTCTTCCAGCCCGTCGTGGAGGCCCTCAACGCCTACGGCATGAGCGTCTTCTAGGAGCGGGTCCGGACGCCTCCGGCAGCGCCTGAAGAGCCCCCGCACGCAACCGTCGTGCGGGGGCTCGCCCTTGTCCCGCGTGCGGAGTTACGGTCGAAGCAGACACCAGGTGGCACCTGACAACCTGATGCGTCCACATCGGACCCTGGGGGCCGTGATGGTCGAGGAACTGGTGGCGGCGGGAGCGGCGGTCGCGTCGGCCGGAGTGGTCTATGTGATGGCCGCGGCGCGGGTGGTGAAGCAGTACGAGCGTGGCGTGGTGCTGCGGCTGGGGCGGTTGCGGGGCGAGGTGCGGGAGCCGGGGTTCACGACGGTCGTTCCGGTGGTGGACCGGCTGCACAAGGTGAACATGCAGATCGTGACCATGCCGGTCCCGGCGCAGGAGGGGATCACGCGGGACAACGTGACCGTGCGGGTGGACGCGGTCGTGTACTTCAAGGTCGTGGACCCGGCGAGCGCGCTGATCAAGGTGGAGGACTACCGGTTCGCGGTCTCCCAGATGGCGCAGACCTCGCTGCGGTCGATCATCGGCAAGAGCGAGCTGGACGACCTGCTCTCCAACCGCGAGAAGCTCAACCAGGGCCTGGAGCTGATGATCGACAGTCCGGCCGTGGGGTGGGGCGTGCAGGTCGACCGGGTCGAGATCAAGGACGTCTCCCTGCCGGAGGCCATGAAGCGGTCCATGGCCCGCCAGGCCGAGGCCGACCGTGAGCGGCGGGCCCGGGTCATCAACGCCGACGCCGAACTCCAGGCGTCGAAGAAGCTCGCGGAAGCGGCCCAGCAGATGGCCGACACCCCCGCCGCGCTGCAACTGCGGTTGTTGCAGACGGTGGTGGCGGTGGCGGCCGAGAAGAACTCCACGCTGGTGCTGCCGTTCCCGGTGGAGCTGCTGAGGTTCCTGGAGAAGGCGCAGCAGCCGGGGGCGGTGGCGGGGCCGCCAGCTACGCAGGCAGTCGTGGAACAGGGACGGGAAAGGTTGAATTCAGGACAGGAGTAGGCCGCACCCGCCGCATATGGCTTGCTCGGTAGGGGTGTTTGCAGTGCGAACCCGACTGGAGTGACCGTGTGCGGTCAAGAGGGCGGGGATGTGGTGTGACGGCCGTGTGTACGTCCTGGAGCCGACCTTGTGTGCCCCCTGTGAGGATCGGAATAGTGGGCGGCGATCAACCGGCACGGACGCGGCTTTTTGCTGTGCGCCGCCTCTGTGACCGAACGCCTTCCGGTCCGAGAGGTCCCCACAACCTCTCGGCCGACCCCCCACAGGAGGACGTGAGTTGAAGCACCGACGCATACCCAAGCGGCGGGCCGCCGCGGTCGGAGCGGGCATCGCCGCGCTGGTGGCCGCGGGAGTCACCTTCCAGACTGCGAACGCGAGTGAGCCCTCGACGACCGCCGGGCCCCGGCCCTTGTCGGTCACGGCGGCCGGAAAGCTCGCCTCGACGCTGGTCCAGGATCTCGGCAACGCCGCGGCCGGCACGTACTACGACGCACAGAGCAAGAGCCTCGTCGTGAACGTCCTGGACGAGAGCGCGGCGGAGGCGGTCGAGGAGGCCGGGGCCAAGGCCCGGGTCGTGGCCAACTCGCTGGCCGAGCTGAAGAGTGCGCGCACCACGCTCAAGCAGGACGCGACGATCCCGGGCACCTCCTGGGTGACCGACCCGACGACCAACAGAATCGTCGTCACCGCCGACCGCACGGTGTCGGACGCCGAGTGGAAGAAGCTCGGCAAGGTCGTCGAGGAGCTCGGCGGCAAGGCCGAACTCCAGCGCACGAAGGGGGAGTACAAGCCCTTCGTCGCCGGTGGCGACGCCATCACCGGCGGCAGTGGCCGATGCTCGCTGGGCTTCAACGTGGTCAAGGGCGGGGAGCCGTTCTTCCTCACGGCCGGGCACTGCACCGAGTCCATCACCAACTGGCAGGACGCGAACGGGAACGAGCTGGGCACGAACGAGGTGTCCAGCTTCCCCGGTGACGACTACGGGCTGGTGAAGTACACGGCCGATGTCGAGCACCCGAGCGAGGTGAACCTCTACAACGGGTCCACGCAGGCGATCTCCGGGGCGGTCGAGGCGACGGTCGGTATGGAGGTCACGCGGAGCGGGTCTACGACGCAGGTGCACTCCGGGACGGTTACCGGGCTGGACGCGACCGTGAACTATGGCAACGGGGACATCGTCAATGGGCTGATCCAGACCGATGTGTGTGCGGAGCCGGGGGACAGCGGGGGATCGCTGTTCGCCGGGGACAAGGCGGTTGGGCTCACGTCCGGGGGGAGCGGGGACTGTTCCTCCGGTGGGGAGACGTTCTTCCAGCCGGTGACCGAGGCGTTGTCGGTGACGGGGGCAGCTATCGGCTGACGTCCTGTGTGTGAGAGTCCCGTCCCTGTTCGGTAGGGGGCGGGGCTCTCTGGGGTTTTCGCCCCCGCCGCCCCTACCCGTCCCGTCCCCGGGGGCTGCCGCCCCCGGACCCCCGCTGTCGGCCCTGAAAGGGCCTCGTCCTCAAACGCCGGACGGGCTGAGTGCAACTGGCCTGCGTTCTCATGTGGCGGACGGGCTGGAGGTGGTCGGTGTGTGGGGTTCTCTGCGGGTGCGTTTCGCTCGTAGCTCCGCCGCCAGCAAGGTCACCACGATGCCGCCCGCCGCCCACGCCGAGAGGACCAGTAGGGCGTCGGTCGTGTCGTTGCCGTCGAAGTAGGCGATCGAGCGGGCCACCCAGGTGCCCGCGCCCGGGGGGAGGGCGGGGCCGATTGTTTGCCAGAACGGGGGGAGCATCGGCAGGGGGAAGGCGCCGCCCGCGCTGGGGTTGCCGGCGATGACCACCAGGAGGATCACCAGGCCGATGCCGATGATGCCGAAGATGCCCTGGAAGGCCAGGGTGGCCGCGCCGACGGCGAAGATGACCAGGGCGCCCAGGCCCCACAGGGCCATCAGGCTTCCGGGCAGCGCGTCCAGGATCGGGCCCACGATCACCGCGCCGCCGAGTCCGCCGACGATCGCCACCACGGCCATCGACGCCAGCCGGATCAGTGCCCGGTGCGGGCTGACGGGCCGGGCGCCGCTGCTGATCGCCAGGACCGAGGCGCACAGATAGCCGCCGACGCACCAGCCGATGACCAGGTAGAAGGCCGACAGTCCGTTGAAGTCGTGCGGGGAGGCCGGGGCCACGTCCACCGTTCGCAGGGTGCGCTGCTGGGAGGTCTCCAGGGTGGTCAGGTACTTCTCCAGGGTGACCGCGAGGGCCGTGCCGCCGCCGCTCGCGACCAGGAGGGTGTCGGTCGTGCGGTCCGGGTGGATGACCAGCGCTCCGTCGATCTCGCGGTTCAGGATCTGGTCCCGGGCCGTCGCCTCGTCGGCCACCACGCGTGGGTCCAGCGGGGAGCCCGGTAGCCGGTCCAGCCTGGTCGCCGTCTGTTCGGCCGCGGCTCGCGGGCCGGCCACCGCGAACGGCACGTCCTTCGGCTTCGGGTCGTGCAGCGCCCCCACGTAGGAGGCGATGAACAGCAGCTGAAGGGCGAGTACGCCGAGGACGAGCAGGGTGGCGCGCGGGGTGACCGCGTCCTTCATCTCGGCGAGAAGGCCGTTCCGTGTCATGTCCCCACGGTCCGAGACGGGGGGCGTTTCCGCAGGTGGGGGAGGGCCGAACGGTTGTCGTACAGACGTTCGAGTTTTGGTCTATGGTGGGGGTGGGGCTGTCGGGAACTGATGTTCGATTTCGGAGGTGTGGATGCCCGGTTTCACGCATCTGCACACCGTCTCCGGGTTCTCCCTGCGCTACGGCGCCTCCCATCCGGAGCGGCTGGCCGAGCGTGCCGCCGAGCGGGGCATGGACGCCCTCGCCCTCACCGACCGCGACACCCTCGCCGGCTCGGTCCGCTTCGCCAAGGCCGCCGCCAGGGCGGGGGTGCGTCCCCTGTTCGGCGTCGATCTGGCGGTGGAGGGGCTTCGGGCCGGACGGGAAGGTGCGCGGGGGGAGAAGCGTCGTGCTCCTGTTCGTGGGGGTGCTTTCGTCGATGAGTCGACACCTCGGGTCGCCTTTCTCGCCCGGGACGGTGCCCGCGGCTGGGCCGACCTCTGCCGAATCGTTACGGCGGCGCACTCCGGCGAAGGGCCGCCGCTGCTGCCCCGGTCCGCCAACCGGGGCGACGGCCTCACCGTCCTGCTCGGCCCCGACTCCGACGTCGGCCGCGCCCTCGCCGCCGGGCGCCCCGACCGCGCCGCCCGCCTGCTCGCCCCCTGGCGGGAGGTCTACGGCGACGCCCTGCGCCTGGAAGCCGTCTGGCACGGCCGCAAGGGCACCGGACCGGGCTCGCTGCGGCTGGCCGCCCGTACCGTCGGTTTCGCCGCCGAGCAGAAGGTGCGGCCGGTGCTCAGCAACGCCGTCCGCTACGCCGACCCCGGACAGGGACCGGTCGCCGACGTCCTGGACGCCGCCCGCCGCCTCGTCCCCATCGACCCCACCAAGGAACTGGACTCCGGTGAGGCATGGCTGAAGGACGCCGCCGCCATGCTGCACGCCGCCGAGCGGATCGTGGAGGCCGCGGGCTTCCGGCGCGACACCGCGCACCGGCTGCTGGAGCAGACGCGGGCGACGGCCGCCGAGTGCCTGGTCGACCCCGAGGACGACCTCGGCATCGGCACCGTCCACTTCCCCGAGCCGCACCTGGTCGGCGCGGGCCGCCGCACCGCCCAGCGGGTGCTCGCCTCGCGGGCGGCGGCCGGGATGGTGCTGAAGGGGTACGCCGATCGGCGCGCGTACTGGGAGCGGATGCACCACGAGCTGGACATCATCGCGTACCACGGCTTCGCCACTTACTTTCTGACGGTCGCTCAAGTCGTGGACGATGTGCGGGACATGGGTATCCGGGTGGCGGCGCGGGGCTCCGGGGCGGGCTCGCTCGTCAATCATCTGCTCGGCATCGCGCACGCCGACCCCGTCGAGCACGGGCTGCTGATGGAGCGGTTCCTGTCCAAGCGCCGGATGGTGCTGCCCGACATCGACATCGACGTGGAGTCCGCGCGCCGCCTTGAGGTCTACCGCGCGATCATCGGCCGGTTCGGCACCGAGCGGGTGGCCACCGTCGCGATGCCGGAGACCTACCGCGTGCGCCACGCCGTCCGGGACGTGGGCGCGGCCCTGTCCATGGACCCCGCCGACATCGACCGCATCGCCAAGTCCTTCCCGCACATCCGGGCCCGCGACGCGCGGGCCGCGCTGGAGGAGCTGCCCGAACTGCGCGAGCTGGCGGGGGAGAAGGACAAGTACGGGAGGCTGTGGGAGCTGACCGAGGCGCTGGACGCGCTGCCGCGCGGAATCGCCATGCACCCCTGCGGAGTGCTGCTCTCCGACGCCTCCCTGCTCAGCCGTACGCCGGTCATGCCGACCAGCGGCGAGGGGTTCCCCATGGCGCAGTTCGACAAGGACGACGTGGAGGACCTGGGGCTGCTCAAGCTGGATGTGCTCGGGGTGCGGATGCAGTCGGCGATGGCGCACGCGGTCGCGGAGGTGGCGCGGGCGACGGGGGAGCGGGTCGACCTGGACGCCGTACCGCCGGGCGATCCGGCCACGTACCGGCTCATCCGCTCCACCGAGACGCTCGGCTGCTTCCAGATCGAGTCGCCGGGGCAGCGGGACCTGGTCGGGCGGCTGCAGCCGGCCACCTTCCACGACCTCGTCGTCGACATCTCGCTCTTCCGGCCCGGTCCGGTCGCCGCCGACATGGTGCGGCCGTTCATCGAGGCCCGGCACGGGCGGGCGCCGGTGCGTTATCCGCACCCGGATCTGGAAGGGCCGCTGAAGGGGACGTACGGGGTTGTCGTCTTCCATGAGCAGATCATCGACATCGTCGACATCATGACCGGCTGCGGACGGGCCGAGGCGGACCGGGTGCGGCGCGGTCTGTCCGACCCGGAGTCGCAGGGGCGGATCCGGGTCTGGTTCGCGCAGCACGCGGCGGCCCGGGGGTACGACGCGGAGACGGTCCGGCGGACCTGGGAGATCGTCGAGGCCTTCGGTTCGTACGGCTTCTGCAAGGCGCACGCGGTCGCGTTCGCGGTGCCGACGTACCAGTCGGCCTGGCTGAAGGCGCACCACCCGGCCGCCTTCTACGCCGGGCTGCTCACCCACGACCCCGGGATGTACCCCAAGCGGCTGCTGCTGGCGGACGCGCGGCGGCGGGGGGTGCCGATCCTGCCGTTGGATGTGAACCGGTCGGCGGTCGCCCACAGTATCGAACTGGTGTCTGAATCGCCGGAGGTGTGGGGGCTGCGGCTCGCGCTCTCCGATGTGCACGGCATCAGCGAGGCCGAGGCGGAGCGGATCGCGGCCGGGCGGCCGTACGCCTCACTGCTGGACTTCTGGGAGCGGGCGCGGCCGAGCCGTCCGCTCGCCCAACGGCTGGCGCAGGTCGGCGCGTTGGACGCGTTCGGCGCCAACCGGCGTGATCTGCAGCTGCATCTGACGGAGCTTCACCGCGGCTCCCGGGGTGCCGGCGGCGGCCAACTGCCGCTGGCCGGTGGGCGGAAGACGGCGTCGGCCGGGCTTCCCGACCTGTCCTCCGCCGAGAAACTCAGCGCCGAGCTGGGGGTGCTGTCCATGGACGCCTCGCGCAATCTCATGGACGACCACCGGGAGTTCCTGGCCGAGCTGGGCGTGGTCAGCGCGCGCCGGCTGCGCGAGGCGCGGCACGGGGAGACGGTGCTGGTCGCGGGGGCCAAGGCGGCCACCCAGACACCGCCGATCCGGTCCGGCAAGCGGGTCATCTTCTCCACCCTCGACGACGGCACCGGCCTGGTCGACCTCGCCTTCTTCGACGACTCCCACGACGCCTGCGCGCACACCGTCTTCCACTCCTGGCTGCTGCTGGTGCGCGGAGTGGTGCAGCGGCGCGGCCCGCGCAGCCTCAGTGTGGTGGGGTCCGCCGCCTGGAACCTCGCCGAACTGGTCGAACTGCGCGCCCAGGGCGGGCTGGACGTGGTCGCGGCGCGGCTCGCGGAGCCGATGCCCGAGGCGGGCGCGGACCCGACCGGCGGACGGCGCATCCAGATGCCGACCGGTTACGAAATGCATCCGTGGGCCGATCTGCGACCCGCGGGCCAGGAGCCCTCGCAGACACGGAAGTTGTGGCATCAGAGTCCGGGGAGTGCGGGATGACCATCCTCTGCGTACGTTTCCAGCTGCCGCCGATGTACGAGGCGGCCCTGCCGGGGCTGCTCGGGCTGCTGGAGGAGTTCTCGCCCGTCGTCGAGGCGCTGCCCCCGGACGGGGTGCTGGTCGATCTGCGGGGCGCCGAACGGTACTTCGGGCGCACCGCGGTCGAACTGGCCTCCGTGATCCGGGTCCGGGCGCTCGCCCTGTACGGCGTGGACTGCGTGATCGGGGCCGGACCGGGCACCATGCTGGCCCGGATGGCGCTGCGCGAGGCCCGGCCCGGCGTGACCCGCGCGGTGCCCGAGGGCCGGGAAGCCATCGCGGAGTTCCTCGCCGACAAACCGGTGAGCGCGCTGCCCGGCGTCGGTACGGCGACCGCGCGCACCCTGTGCGAGTACGGCCTCGACACCCTCGGCCGGGTCGCCGCCGCCCCCTTGTCCACCCTGCAGCGGCTGGTCGGCGCGAAGGTAGGACGGGAGCTGCGGGAGAAGGCGAACGGCGTGGACCGCGGACGCGTGGTGCCGAACGGCGTGGCCCGCTCCCTGATGACGGAACGGCCCTTCGGACGGGACGAGTTGGACCCCGACCGGCACCGCCGCGCCCTGCTCTCGGCCGCGGAGGAACTGGGGATGCGGCTGCGGGCCCTGGACCAGGTGTGCGGCGCCCTGACCCTCACCGTGCGGTACGCCGACCGCTCCGCGACGACCCGCAGCCGCACCCTGAAGGAGCCCACCGCGCACTCGGCCGCCCTGACCCGCGTGGCGTACGGCATGTACGAGGCGCTGGGCCTGCAACGGGCCCGGGTCCGCTCACTGGCCCTGCGCGCGGAGGGCCTCGACTCCGCCGAGGACGCCTCCTACCAGCTCAGCTTCGACCCCGTGGACGAGAAGGTCCGCCGCATCGAGGAGGTCGCGGACCGGGTGCGCGCCAAGTTCGGACCCCGGGCGGTGGTGCCGGGGTCGCTGGCGGCGTGAGCGCATAGGGTGCGGTCATGAGCTGGCGGGGGCCGACCCATCGGGTCGTGGACGGGGAGCGGATCGACGGGGCCTGGTGCCATGTGTGGCGGTGGAATCCGTACAGCGAGGACTACGACGTCGAGGACCTGTACGCCTTCGCGGACGGGGCCGTCCGCTGTGTGAAGTGGCTGGACCTGGAGGAGTTGGCGGAGTCGCTCGCGTCCGGCTGGATCTCGGCCCGGAGCCCCTGGGCTCCCGAACCGGCGCCGGACGCGCCCAAGTGGCGCTCGCGCAGCCCGGAAGTGTGCACGCCGGACAGCTTCCTCCTCGAAGTCACCGACAAGATCGAGGAGTTGGGCGGGCGGACGACCGCGAGAGACCGGCTCATGGAGGCGATCCGGCGGTATCGGCGGGAGCGGACCGAGGCCAACCGGCAGCTGCTGCGCGAGGCGTACCTGGGCGTGCCCGCGCATCTGCGGATCTACGTCCTCGGGGACATGGACCTCCAGGACAAGCCCCTGCGCATCCTGGTCACCGACCTCGGTGAGGCCGTCGACGGGGACGGGCCCGTGGCCACCGCAGAGATGCACCGGGATGCCCTGGAGTACTTCGACCGCCTTGACGAATCCGTGCAGGAGAGCGAGGAATGGCTGGCCGTCGTCCACGCCGACGACCGGGACGGCCCCGCCCGTCCGGCCCTCGTGTCCCACGAGACCGTCTACCCCCGGGGCTGGCCCGAGACCCCCGGTCTGTTCGTGCTGCGCAACGACTACCCCGTGCCGGTCGAGTTCGGCGGCCGGACCTACCCCTCCGTCCTGCACGCCTACTGGGCCCTGTCCGCCGCCGACGCCGCCGACCACGACCGCATCCGTGCCGCCGCCACCCCACGGGACGCCCATGAACTGGGCGGACGGGCGGCGCGGCGGGACGGCTGGACCGAGTTGCGGGCCGGCGTGATGGGCGAGCTGCTGCGGGCCAAGTTCGGACAGCACCCCGGGTTGGCCGACGTCCTGCTCTCCACGGGGGACGCTCGGATCAGCTACACCGGCTTCCAGGAGGCGCCGTACTGGACGGACAAGAGCCGCGGCCGGGGGCGCAACTGGGTCGGGCGGCTGCTGGAGCTGGTGCGCTCCGAACTGCTGGTGGCGCGGGTCAGTTGGCCCACGGGGGAGTGAGTACGGTGCCGTCGGGCAGTTCTGCGGTCAGGCCGACGGATGTGGTGACCCAGGTGAGGGCCGTCTGGTCGGTCGGGTTCTGAACGGCCAGGGTCGAGCCCGCGTTGATCACCAGGGTGTCGCCCGCCGCGAGGTCGGCGGTGTCGCCGTCCAGGGTGACGCGCAGGGTGCCGACCAGGACGTGCAGGATCTCCTCCTTGCTGACGGTGTGGGCCGGGGCGTCGGTGCCCGGCGGGACCTCGCCGCGCCAGGCGCACAGCTCCTTGCTGCCGGTGCGCGGGGTGGCGTACGAGACGAAACGGGCGCCGTGGATCTCGTGGGTCACGGCGTCGGACGAACGGATGACGGGCATGGCTCTCCCCCTGGGCGTAAATAGTCAAGCTGCTTGACTACTTTGGTTGCCCCCATGGTCAAGCCGCTTGACCGGATCGTCAAGGGTGTTTGAATGCCCCCGTGCAGAACTCCGAGGCCCTCTCCCTGTCCTTCGCGCTCCTCGCCACCGCCGGTGAGCTGGTGCGACGCATCAACGACGGGGTCGTCGCGCGCGGTTTCGAGGGGAAGTCGGCGTACGGGTTCGCCTTCACGCGGATCGCGGCGGGCGGGGCGACCGTCTCCGAGCTGGCCGCGCATCTGGGGGTCACCAAGCAGGCGGCGAGCCAGCTCGTGGAGGAGCTGGTGCGCAAGGGGTACGTCGAGCGGCGGCCCCATCCGGGCGACGCGCGGGCCCGGTTGCTGGTGCTGACCGAGCTCGGGTGGGCCGGCACGCGGGCCGCGGAGGAGGCGGCGGCGGACGTGGTGCGGGAGTGGTCCTCGGTGCTCGGTGAGGCGGAAGTCGCGCAGCTCAGGCGGTACTTGCTGGAGATCGCGCCCAACGGGCCGGTGCGCCCTTCCTGGTGACCGGTTAGCGCTGGAAGTTTTTACTGACGCGTAACTTCCCACTTGAACTACTGGTCCGTAACTTGACAAGTGAACCAGCATCCCGTGATCCGGATCACAGGGCGTAAGGCCATCGCCACTCCCTTGAGCCGCAAGGAGATCACCCGATGCTGCCCTGGAAGAGACTGTTCAGACCCGCCCTCGGCCTCCTGCTCGCCGCCACGGTCGCCCTCGTCCCCGCCTCCGCCGCCGAAGCCGCGCCCAGCTCCGGCTGGAACAACTACGACTGCAAGCCCTCCACCGCCCACCCCCGCCCCGTCGTGCTGGTGCACGGCACCCTCGGCAACTCCGTCGACAACTGGCTGGGCCTCGCGCCCTATCTGACCGCGCGCGGCTACTGCGTCTTCTCCCTCGACTACGGCCAACTGCCCGGCGTGCCGTTCTTCCACGGCCTCGGGCCCATCGACAAGTCGGCCGAGCAACTGGACACCTTCGTCGACAGGGTGCGCGCCGCGACCGGCGCCGCCAAGGTCGACCTGGTCGGCCACTCGCAGGGCGGGATGATGCCGCGCTACTACTTGAAGTTCCTCGGCGGAGCGGCCGAGGTGAACGCCCTCGTCGGCATCGCGCCGTCGAACCACGGCACCAATCTGTCCGGCCTCACCAATCTGCTGCCCTTCTTCCCGGGCGCCGAGGACCTGATCTCCTCCCTCACGCCCGCACTCACCGACCAGATCGTCGGCTCCGCGTTCCTCACCAAGCTGAACGCGGGCGGCGACACCGTGCCGGGCGTCAAGTACACGGTGATCGCGACCAAGTACGACGAGGTGGTCACGCCGTACCGGAGTCAGTTCCTGAGCGGGGCGAACGTACGCAACGTGCTGCTCCAGGACCTGTGCCCGGTGGACCTCTCCGAGCATGTGGCGATCGGACTGATCGACCGGATCGCCTTCCACGAGGTGGCCAATGCCCTCGACCCGGCGAAGGCGAAGCCCACCACCTGCGCGTCGGTGTTCAGTTGAGCACCGCCGGGGTCCAACCGGCCTGAGCCGCCGGTCGGACCCCGGAGTCTCGTTGCGGTCAGCGGCCGCTCGTCGCGCGCCGCCGGACCGACAGGAACAGGGCCGCGGCACCGAGCGCGAGCGCTGCCGCGCCGCCCATCGCGAGGTACCCGGTGGAGCTGTCGCCACCGGTCTCGGCGAGGTTCTGCCCGGCACCGTCGGCCTTGGGCTGGTTGGGCTCGGCGGAAGGCTCGTTCGCGTCGTTCTTCGCGTCGTTCTGCACGTCGTTCTTCCCGTCGACCGGGTCCGCGGTCGTGTTCGCGTCCTGGTCGCCGTGGCCGCCGTGCTCGATCGTCGACTGGTCGGCGCCGTCCTCGATCTGCTCCTCGGAGGGGGCGGAGGCGGTGGGCGCGGGGGAGGTCTCGGGCTTCGTGGTGTCGCCGCCGCCCGACGCGCCGCCGAAGGTGACGTCGGAGCAGGAGTAGAACGCCTCCGGGCTGTCCGAGCGCTGCCACACCGCGTACAGGACCTGCTGGCCGGAACGCTTCGGCAGGGTGCCGGAGAAGGTGTAGAAACCGCCGGACGCGGCCGGGTCGGTGGCCGTCGCCACCGGGTTCGCCAGATCCAGGTCGCCCCAGGCGAGCGGCTTGGCCGGGTCGTAGCCGTCCTTGGTGATGTACACCTTGAAGGTGCCCTTGTGCGGGGCGGTCACGCGGTACTTGAAGGTGTACGAGCCGCTGCTGACGGAGGTCGTGGGCCAGTCGGCGCGGGCCAGGTCGAGGCCCTTGAAGGCGTCGTTGCCGCCGCTGCACAGCTTCCCGTCGGGGATGAGCTCCTGGTGGCGCCCGGCCGCGTCGCCGATGCGGATGCCGTTCCAGTCGTAGAGCGCCTGTGTGCCGCCCGCCGCGACGGCTGCCTTGCAGGCGGCTGACTTGGGGCTCTCGGGGCCCTCCGCGTAGCACTGCGAGACCCGGCTGACGGGGTCGCCCATCGAGCCGTGCGCCGCGGCGGGCGCCGCGCCGAGCGCGGTCAGGACGAGCGGCGCGACGCCCGCGAAGGCGATGGAGGCGGTGGTGGCGACCCTGCGGCGTGCGGGCATGGGGAACTCCTGGGGAACGGTCGTCGGTTGCTTGCCGGGCCCGTGGGGGCGATCAGCAAGCTAGCCCGAGGAAACCGTGAAATCGCCTGCTGGAGGCGGGTGATGGAGATCCTTATGCTCGCTTTAAGGAAGCACTCAGACTGAGATCAGGTAGGGCCGGATTCAACGGCCCGGCTCAGCCGTCCGGCCACCACGTCCGTGCGATGTCCTTGCGGACCTCCGGACGGCCGGAAGGGCGCTCGTCGGCCTCGTCACGGGGCGAACGGCCGGACTCCGTCTTTTTCAGGGGCTTCTGCACGGTGATGCGGCGCATGGCTGCCTCCTTCGGTGCCTACCGACTTCCCGTGTTCTCACGGAGGTAGACCCTTTCGCCGAGAGTTCCTCATCGGCGGGTGTCCTGTCAGTGGTGGTTGTCACGAATTCGACTGTCAGTGGCGCGTGTCACTCTCGGTCGTATGCCATACGACGGTGACGACGCGACCGCGCCGCGTACCGACTGGGACGCGGCGGCGGCCACCTTCGACGACGAGCCCGACCACGGTCTGCGCGACCTCTAGGGTCTGTCGTCACATTCCCGCCTGCCGCGCGACGCCTGGCACGCGCGCTCGCCGCGTTGCCGGAGTGCCCACGTGACTCCGCCACGCGGGCACTCCGGCGCCTTGCG
>NZ_JBVKBN010000029.1:0-81649 GCF_055657065.1 Streptomyces sp. NPDC110618
CGTGAGGGAAACGCCCGGTTACATTCCGAACCCGGAAGCTAAGCCTCACAGCGCCGATGGTACTGCAGGGGGGACCCTGTGGGAGAGTAGGACGCTGCCGAACAATTATTGATGTGAGTGGGATCCGGAGCCTCGGTTCCGGGTCCCACTCCAGCAGGCCCCTATAGCTCAGTCGGTAGAGCGTCTCCATGGTAAGGAGAAGGTCAACGGTTCGATTCCGTTTGGGGGCTCCACAGCACTAAGGCCCTCGCCCTTTCGGGCGGGGGCCTTTTGCATGCCCGACATACATGCCCGGCATGCCCGGCGGGGTCCCGCCGGGCCGCCGAGTTCAGTCCTTGTGCAGGCCGGGCACCCGCATCGCGAGGATCGCCATGTCGTCGGACGGAGCGTCCTGGGCGAAGCGTTCCACGGCGCGCATGATGCGCGCGGCGACCGCGCCGGCGGTGAGGCCCGTGCAGGTCGTGAGGACCTCGGTGAGGCCGTCGTCGCCCAGCATGCGGGTGCCCTCGCGGCGCTCGGTGACGCCGTCGGTGACGCAGAGCAGGACATCGCCCGGGTCGAGGGTGACCGTCTGCTCGTAGAGCTCCAGGTCCTCCATCACGCCCAGCAGCGGCTGGGGTTCGGCGGCGGGCTCGACGGTGCCGTCCTGGCGCAGGCGTAGCGGGAGTGGGTGGCCGGCGCAGACCACTTTCAGTTCCGCGCTGCCGTCCTCCTGGGGGCGCAGTTCGCCGTAGAGGAGGGTCAGGAAGCGGCTGCGGGCGCCCTCGTCGAGGATCGCGGAGTTGAGGCGCTCCAGGACCGCCGGGCCGCTGAGGCCCTCGCGGGCCAGGAGGCGCAGGGCGTGCCGGGCGAGCCCGGTCACCGCGGCGGCGTTCGGGCCAGTGCCGCAGACGTCGCCGATGGCGAAGCCGTAGGCGCCGTCGCTGATCGGGAAGAGGTCGTAGAAGTCGCCGCCGACCTCGTTGCCCTCGCCGGCCGCGCGGTAGATGACCTCGACCTCGACGCCGTCGATCTCGGGGAGTTCGGGCGGCAGGAGGCTGCGCTGGAGGGACTGGCTGATGGCGGTGCGCTCGGAGTAGAGGCGGGCGTTGTCGAGGGCGAGGGCGGCCCGGCGGCTCAAGTCCTCGGCCAGTTCCAGGATTTCCTGGCGGAAGTGTTCGTCGGTGGGCTTGCCGAGGGTCAGCATGCCGATGACGCGGTTGCGGGCGACCAGCGGCAGGACGACTGTCTCTCCGCCGACCGCGGCCGCCGTGGCGAGCGTCGGGCCGATGCCCGAGCTGACGCGCCGGACCGGCTCTCCCAGCCCCAGGCTGCGCATGGAGGTGCGCAGCGCGGCCTCGTGGGCGGCTTCCGCGGGGGCGGACCAGATGCGGGCGCCGGGGGTGGGTACCGGGTCGGGCGCGGGGATCTTCGAGAGCAACGCCTTGATGCCGTCGATGAGTTCCTCGTCCTCGTGCAGGACGTAGGACAGGTACGGCTCGGAGGCCTGGTCGGCGATCGTGTAGACCGCGCACCAGGTGGCCAGCGTGGGCACCGTCATCTGGGCCATGAGAGCGAGGGTCTGGTCGCGGTCCAGGGTGCCGGCGAGCAGGTCTGAGGCCTCGACCAGGAAGCTGAGCGAGCCACGGCGCAGGCGCTCCAACTCACCGAGGCGGGCCGACTCGACGGCGAGCGCGATGCGGTCGGCGGCGAACTGCAGGCGCAGGGCCTCCTCGTTGGAGTATCTGCGCGGCGCCTCGGCGGCGACGCCGAGGGAGCCGGTGAGGCGGCCCTCGACCTTGAGCGGGACGGTCACCACCGAGCGCATTCCGGTGCCGCTGAGCAGCGGTACGGCGCCGGGGACCATGGTGAGGTCCTCGTGGACGGCGGGCATGCGGGCCGAGCCGTAGCGGCCGGGGCCCGCCTCGACGGGTACGCGGGCGAAGCGCTGGCGGGCGGAGGGCAGGCCGGTGGAGGCGCGTACCTCCAACTCGGTCTCGTCGTCGGTGGCCAGCAGCAGGAAGGCGGAGTCGCCGTCGAGCATGTCGCGGGCGCGTTCCACGGTGCGCTGGAGGAGGCCGTCGAGGTCGTCCGGGGCGGGGGAGCCGATGAACACCTCGAAGGGGTCGGTGCTCTGGCCCTCGCCGGAGCCGCCGCTGTCGGAGGAGGCCATGCGCAACGGGGTCTGCAGGACGGCGCGTTCGTGGTCCCGTACCAGGAGGCAGACCGTGGAGGGCTCGCCGTCGGTGTCGCGGACGCGGAGGTGGGAGGCGTAGACCGGCGTGATCCGGCCGTCCGCGCCGCGGATGCCGTAGCTGCCCTCCCAGCGGGAGAGTTGGAGGGCCTCGGCGATGCCGGTGCCGGTTCCGGGGGTGTGCGGCCAGGCGGCGAAGTCGGTGAGGGGCTTGCCGGTGACCTGCTCGGCGGCGTAGCCGAAGAGTTCCTCGGCGTCCTCGTTCCACGCCGAGATGGCGCCGGTGCGGTCGATCTGGACGACGGCGACGCGGACCCGGCCGTCGGCCAGGGGCAGGAGGTCGGCGGGGAGGGAGGGGCCGGCGGCGCGGGTGCCCACCGGGCGCTCGGGGAGGTCGAGTTGGAACCAGACCTGCTTGTGGGTGGGCGTGTAGTCGACGCCCCAGCGGCTGGCCAGCGCCCGGCACAGCTGGAGGCCGCGGCCGCCCTCGCGGTCGGGGCTGGCCATGTCGTCGGCGATGCCCTGGACGGGGATGTCGCGCTCCGGGTACCGGTCGGCGACCTCGATGCGGACGCCGTCCTCGGTGCGCAGGCACAGGACGTCGGCGGCGGTGCCCGCGTGCACCACGGCGTTGGTGACCAGCTCGCTGGTGAGGACCACGGCGTCGTCGAGGATGTCGGCGAATCCCCAGCCCTGGAGGGTGTCGCGGACGAAGGAGCGGGCGCTGGCGACAGATCGCCCCTGGGGCTCGAAGCTGGCGGCCGCGCGCGCGGTGATCACAGAACTCCTCGACCTGTTGTCGACGTGCTGGGCTGCCTGGCCGCTCGGCTCCTGCCGCGGATGCGGCAGGCCGCCCTTCGGCCGGGGTTCCGAGGGCTGCTCCCCCGGGATCAGTCCGGTGGTCATGTTGCGGCCGCCCCTCCGATGCCCGCTCGTTTCGTGCCACCGCCCTAGCCGGACGGACCGGTGCGGCTGGACAGCCGCATGCAAGGTTACTTACCTTCGCCGTCCACGCGGATGCCGGTCTGCAGTGTTTCCGCCCGGAGGGTGTGCGGACGGTGTGCGAAGCTGCCGAACTGTTATGGCCGGGTTCGGCCGGGGTGAAACACTGGGCAAGCTTCTGGTGAAGGTCCGGGCAGGCCGGGTGTCTTTTGATCACGGCGGGCAGTAGTCCGTGGTGCGGCCTGGTGGACCGGGCGGACATACGCAGCAGTAACCGGCGCGCCGGGCAGGAGCGCCGGAGCACGGCAGTGACGGTCGACCCCTGCGGGAGGGACACAGTGGAGTCTGGCGCAGCGACGCGGGGCACGAAGACGCGCGCGAAAGGCGGACAGTCCCTGATGAACCAGCGCAAACCGCGTGGCGGAACTACAGAGGTGGACACGGCCGCACTGAACCGGCTGCTGGCGGCTCTGGAGTCGATGCGGGACGGCAACTTCCGCAAGCGGCTGACGGTCTCCGGCGACGGCGTGATGTCGGAGATCGCGGCCGTGTTCAACGAGGTGGCCGACCGGAATCTGCATCTGACCGGCGAGCTGGCCCGGGTGCGGCGCACGGTGGGCCGTGAGGGAAAGCTCACCGAACGGCTGGAAACGGGTGCCTGTGAGGGTTCCTGGGCGGCGGCGATCGAGCACTCCAACGCGCTCGTCGACGATCTCGTACGGCCCGTCTCCGAGGTCGGCCGGGTGCTCTCGGCGGTCGCGGAGGGCGATCTGTCGCCGCGTATGGAGTTGCGGACGCAGACCCCGGACGGCGCGGGACAGCCGCTGCGCGGGGAGTTCCTGAAGGTCGGCCGTACCGTCAACAATCTGGTCGACCAGCTGTCCACGTTCACCGACGAGGTGACGCGGGTGGCCATCGAGGTGGGCACCGAGGGCAAGCTGGGCGGTCAGGCACGCGTGCGTGGCATGTCGGGTTCGTGGAAGGACCTCACGGACTCCGTCAACACGATGGCGTACCGGCTCACCGCGCAGGTGCGGGACATCGCACTGGTGACCACCGCGGTCGCCAAGGGCGATCTGTCGCGGAAGGTCACGGTTCACGTGGCCGGGGAGATGCTGGAGCTGAAGAACACCGTCAACACGATGGTGGACCAGCTGTCCTCGTTCTCCTCCGAGGTGACCCGGGTCGCGCGCGAGGTGGGCACCGAGGGTGAGCTGGGCGGTCAGGCGCAGGTGCCGGGTGTGGCGGGCGTGTGGAAGGACCTCACCGATTCGGTGAACCTCATGGCCGGCAACCTCACCGCCCAGGTGCGCGGTATCTCCCAGGTGACCACGGCGGTCGCCAACGGTGATCTGTCGCAGAAGGTGACCGTGTCGGCGCGGGGCGAGGTCGCGCAGCTCGCGGACACCATCAACCAGATGACCGAGACGCTGCGGATCTTCGCCGACGAGGTCACGCGCGTGGCCAACGAGGTCGGTGCCGAGGGGCGGCTGGGCGGCCAGGCGAACGTGCCGGGCGCGGCGGGCACCTGGAAGGACCTGACGGACTCCGTCAACACGGTGTTCCGGAACCTGACGATCCAGGTGCGGGACATCGCCGCCGTGACGACGGCGGTGGCCAGTGGTGACCTGTCGCAGAAGGTCACCGTGGACGTGGCCGGCGAGATGCTGGAGCTGAAGAACACCGTCAACGGCATGGTCGACCAGCTGTCGTCCTTCGGTTCCGAGGTCACGCGCGTGGCGCGCGAGGTCGGTGTCGAGGGCGAGCTGGGCGGCCAGGCGCAGGTGCCGGGGGCGGCGGGTACGTGGAAGGACCTGACGGACTCCGTCAACACCGCGTTCCGCAACCTCACCGGTCAGGTGCGCAATATCGCCCAGGTGACGACGGCGGTGGCCAACGGCGACCTGTCGCAGAAGGTCACGGTGGACGTCTCCGGCGAGATGCTCCAGCTGAAGAACACCGTGAACACGATGGTGGACCAGCTCTCCGCCTTCGCCGACCAGGTGACGCGGATGGCCCGTGACGTGGGCACGGAGGGGCGCCTGGGCGGTCAGGCGGTCGTGCCGGGGGTGTCGGGCACCTGGAAGGAGCTGACGGACTCCGTCAACTTCATGGCCGGCAACCTCACCTCGCAGGTGCGGCAGATCGCGCAGGTGACGACGGCCGTGGCGCGCGGTGACCTGTCGCAGAAGATCGACGTGGACGCGCGCGGGGAGATCCTGGAGCTGAAGAACACCATCAACACGATGGTCGACCAGCTCTCCGGCTTCGCCGAGCAGGTGACCCGGGTGGCCCGCGAGGTGGGCACCGAGGGGCGCCTCGGCGGGCAGGCGCAGGTGCCCGGTGTGGCCGGTGTGTGGCGGGACCTGACGGACTCGGTGAACGGCATGGCCGGGAACCTGACCGCGCAGGTGCGCAACATCGCGCAGGTCGCGACCGCGGTGGCCCGGGGTGACCTGTCCCAGAAGATCACCGTGGACGCGCGCGGGGAGATCCTGGAGCTGAAGAACACCCTCAACACCATGGTCGACCAGCTGTCCTCGTTCGCCGAGGAGGTCACCAGGGTGGCCCGTGAGGTGGGCACGGAGGGCATCCTGGGCGGCCAGGCCGAGGTGCAGGGGGTCTCCGGCACCTGGAAGGACCTCACCCAGTCGGTGAACTTCATGGCGAACAACCTGACCATCCAGGTGCGCAACATCGCCGAGGTCACCACCGCGGTCGCCAAGGGCGACCTGTCGAAGAAGATCACCGTCGATGCCAAGGGCGAGATCCTCGAACTGGTCACCACCGTCAACACGATGGTCGACCAGCTGTCGTCCTTCGCCGAGCAGGTGACCCGGGTGGCCCGTGAGGTGGGCACCGAGGGCATCCTGGGCGGCCAGGCGCACGTGCCGGGTGTGGTCGGCATCTGGAAGGACCTCAGCGACAACGTCAACCTGATGGCCAAGAACCTGACCATGCAGGTGCGGAACATCTCCCAGGTGGCGGCGGCCGTCGCCAACGGCGATCTGACGCGGACGGTGACGATCGAGGCGCGCGGTGAGGTCGCGCAGCTCGCGGACACCTTCAACACCATGGTGAAGACGCTCAGTTCGTTCGCCGACCAGGTCACCAAGGTGGCCCGCGAGGTGGGCACCGACGGCATCCTGGGCGGTCAGGCGCGGGTGCCCGGAGTGGCGGGCACCTGGAAGGACCTCACCGAGTCGGTGAACCAGATGGCGTCCAACCTGACCGGTCAGGTGCGCAACATCGCCATGGTCACCACCGCCATCGCCAAGGGCGATCTGACCAAGAAGATCGACATCGAGGCGCGCGGCGAGATCCTGGAGCTGAAGACGACCATCAACACGATGGTCGACCAGCTGTCCTCCTTCGCCGAGGAGGTCACCCGGGTCGCCCGCGAGGTGGGCACCGAGGGACAGCTCGGCGGCCAGGCACGCGTGCGTGACGTGGACGGCACCTGGCGGGACCTGACGGAGTCCGTGAACGAGATGGCCGGGAACCTGACCCGGCAGGTGCGTGCCATCGCGCGCGTGGCGACCGCGGTGACCCGCGGCGACCTGAACCTGAAGATCGACGTCGACGCCTCCGGCGAGATCCAGGAACTGCAGGACTACATCAACAAGATGATCGCCAACCTGCGCGACACCACCATCGCCAACAAGGAGCAGGACTGGCTCAAGGGCAACCTCGCCCGGATCTCCGCGCTGATGCAGGGCCGCCGGGACCTCCAGGACGTGGCCTCGCTGATCATGAGCGAGCTGACCCCGGTGGTCTCCGCGCAGCACGGCGCGTTCTTCCTGGCGATGCCCGACTCCGGGCAGGAGAGCGAGGACCAGTACGAGCTGCGGATGCTCGGCTCGTACGGCTACTCGATGGGTTCCATGCCGACCTCGTTCCGGCCGGGCGAGGCGCTGGTGGGTACGGCGGCGCAGGAAAAGCGCACGATCCTGGTGGAGAAGGCGCCCAGTGGGTATCTGAAGGTTTCCTCCGGGCTCGGCGAGGCCCCGCCCGCGCAGGTCATCGTGTTGCCGGTGCTGTTCGAGGGCAAGGTGCTCGGCGTGATCGAGCTGGCCTCCTTCACACCGTTCACGCAGATCCAGAAAGACTTCCTGAACCAGATCGCGGAGATGATCGCGACCAGCGTCAACACCATCTCCGTCAACACCAAGACCGAGCAGCTGCTGAAGCAGTCGCAGGAGCTGACCGAGCAACTCCAGGAGCGGTCGGCGGAGTTGGAGAACCGGCAGAAGGCCCTGCAGGCGTCCAACGCCGAACTGGAGGAGAAGGCCGAGCTGCTGGCCCAGCAGAACCGCGACATCGAGGTGAAGAACACCGAGATCGAGGAGGCGCGGCAGGTCCTGGAGGAGCGCGCCGAGCAGCTCGCGGTGTCGATGCGCTACAAGAGCGAGTTCCTCGCCAACATGTCGCACGAGCTGCGCACCCCGCTCAACTCGCTGCTGATCCTCGCCAAGTTGCTCGCCGACAACGCCGAGGGGAATCTCTCCCCGAAGCAGGTCGAGTTCGCCGAGACCATCCATGGGGCCGGTTCCGACCTGCTGCAGCTGATCAACGACATCCTCGACCTGTCGAAGGTCGAGGCGGGCAAGATGGACGTCTCCCCGACCCGGATCGCGCTGGTCCAGCTCGTCGACTACGTGGAGGCCACCTTCCGGCCGCTCACCGCGGAGAAGGGCCTGGACCTGTCCGTGCGGGTCTCCCCGGAGCTGCCCGCCACCCTGCACACCGACGAGCAGCGGCTGCTGCAGGTGCTGCGCAACCTGCTGTCCAACGCGGTGAAGTTCACCGACTCCGGCTCGGTGGAGCTGGTGATCCGGCCGGCCGGGGCGGATGTACCGGCGGGGATCCGGGAGCAGCTGCTGGAGGCCGGTTCGCTGCGGGACCCGGACGCCGGGCTGATCGCGTTCTCGGTGACCGACACCGGCATCGGCATCGCCGCCAGCAAGATGCGGGTGATCTTCGAGGCGTTCAAGCAGGCCGACGGCACCACCAGCCGCAAGTACGGCGGCACCGGCCTCGGGCTGTCGATCTCCCGGGAGATCGCCCAGCTGCTCGGCGGCGAGATCCACGCGCAGAGCGAACCGGGGCGCGGCTCCACCTTCACGCTGTACCTGCCGCTGCACCCGAGCGAGCTGCCGCCGCAGGGCTACCAGCAGGCGATGGCGGCCCTGGAGGCCGGGGACCTGGTGCCGCCGGCCGCCGAGCTGTCGGACGTGGAGATCGAGACGCCGGCCGAGGTGAAGTCGTACCAGGAGACCCAGAACGGCGCCGCCGCGCTCTTCCGGCGCCGCCGCCGGGGCCCCGGCGGCGAGGCGGAGCAGCGGGCCGCGCAGCCGGACTGGTCGGCCGCGGAGCACGAGCCGGTGCCGCAGGTGCGCCGGGGCATCCGGTTCGGCGGGGAGAAGGTGCTGATCGTCGACGACGACATCCGCAACGTCTTCGCGCTGACCAGCGTCCTGGAGCAGCACGGGCTGTCGGTTCTGTACGCGGAGAACGGCCGGGAGGGCATCGAGGTGCTGGAGCAGCACGACGACGTGGCGGTCGTGCTGATGGACATCATGATGCCCGAGATGGACGGGTATGCGACGACCACGGCGATTCGCCGGATGCCGCAGTTCGCGGGCCTGCCGATCATCGCGCTGACCGCCAAGGCGATGAAGGGCGACCGGGAGAAGGCGATCGAGTCGGGCGCCTCCGACTACGTCACCAAGCCGGTCGACCCCGATCACCTGCTGTCGGTGATGGAGCAGTGGATGCGGGTCGAGTGACGGGACCGGTCGGGGCTCGTACGGGGTTCGTACCGGCCCGGTGGACGGACCGGGCCGGGGCCGGTCGGGAACCTACCGTGTTCGCACGGAGTTGCTGACGCACTGTGCTCGATTCCGTGTAGAAGTGCGGGATTCGGGGAACCTTCTGGTCTCCCACCGCGTTTCTGCTACGTGCACAGTGACATCGCGGTGACAGGGTGTGGCGACAGGCGGGGTGCGGCTACCATGACCGGCACGAGGACGGGCGGCGCAAGGGAGTCGTCCGCTGGGACGGCACCCGCCGGTGCCTACCCAAGTCCTGCGGACAGGGGAGGCCCCATGCCGGGGCGAGGAGGGCGGGCCATGGTGCAGAAGGCCAAGATCCTCCTGGTCGATGACCGGCCGGAGAATCTGCTGGCGCTGGAGGCGATCCTCTCTGCGCTCGATCAGACCCTGGTCCGGGCATCGTCCGGGGAGGAGGCGCTCAAAGCGCTGCTCACGGACGACTTCGCGGTCATCCTGCTGGATGTCCAGATGCCGGGTATGGACGGCTTCGAGACGGCCGCGCACATCAAGCGCCGGGAGCGGACCCGCGACATCCCGATCATCTTCCTCACCGCGATCAACCACGGGCCTCACCACACTTTCCGCGGGTACGCCGCCGGTGCGGTCGACTACATCTCCAAGCCGTTCGACCCGTGGGTGCTGCGGGCGAAGGTCTCCGTGTTCGTCGAGCTGTACATGAAGAACTGCCAGCTCAGGGAGCAGGCGGCGCTGCTGCGGCTGCAGTTGGAGGGCGGCGGCGGCCGGGCCGCGGGCGGCGACAGCAAGGAGCCGGCGGGGCTGCTCGCCGAACTGTCGGCGCGGCTCGCGGCGGTGGAGGAGCAGGCCGAGGCGCTGTCGAAACAGCTGGACGACGACTCGGCGGACGCGGCGGCGGTGGCCACGGCGGCCCATCTGGAGCGCAAACTCACCGGACTGCGGCGCGCGCTGGACGCGTTGGAGCCCGGCGCCGGGAACACCTCCTCGGTGCCCTCGCAGAACTGACCTCGCGGCGGGGCGTGTTGGAGGCGCCGCCCCGGTGAGCGGGCGTCAGTTCGTTGCTGTTGTAACGGCGACACGAACGGGTGAAGCAGTGGGCACACGTGTCCCCTGTCGCCTCCACCGGTAACCTCACACCTATGGCCTCACGTCCCTCCGCAGCCAAGAAGCAGCCCGCGAAGAAGGCTGCCGCTCCCGCGAAGGGTCCGGCGAAGAAGGCCGCCGCGAAAAAGGCACCGGCGAAGAAGGCGCCCGCCAAGAAGGCCGCGGCGAAGAAGCCCGCACCCAAGCCGGCCCCCAACCCCACCGGGGGCGTCTACCGGTTGGTGCGCGCCGTCTGGCTCGGGCTGGCGCACGCCGTCGGCGCGGTGTTCCGCGGGATAGGGCAGGGCGCCAAGAATCTCGACCCGGCCCACCGCAAGGACGGCATCGCGCTGCTGCTGCTGGGCCTGGCACTGATCGTCGCCGCGGGCACCTGGTCCAATCTGCGCGGTCCCGTCGGCGACCTCGTCGAGATGCTGGTGACCGGCGCCTTCGGGCGGCTCGACCTGCTGGTGCCGATCCTGCTCGCGGTGATCGCCGTACGGTTCATCCGGCACCCGGAGAAGCCGGAGGCCAACGGCCGGATCGTGATCGGCCTGTCGGCGCTCGTCATCGGCGTCCTCGGCCAGGTGCACATCGGCTGCGGCTCGCCCGCGCGCAGCGACGGCATGCAGGCCATAAGGGACGCCGGCGGCCTCATCGGCTGGAGCGCGGCGACTCCGCTGACCGCCACGATGGGCGAGGTCCTCGCCGTACCGCTGCTGGTGCTGCTCACCATTTTCGGGCTGCTGGTCGTCACGGCCACGCCCGTCAACGCCATTCCGCAGCGGCTGCGGCAGCTCGGGGTGCGACTCGGCGTCCTGCACGACCCGGAGGCCGTCGAGTACAGCGACGACGAGCGCTACGACGAGCAGTGGCGCGAGGCGCTGCCCGCGCGGGGACGGCGTCGCGGCGGGCCCCCGCCTGAGGCGTACGACCCCGACAGCGCGGAGCAGGAGGCCCTGTCCCGGCGCCGGGGACGCCCGAGGCGCTCCGCGGTGCCCCAGCCCGACATGAGCCGCCCCATGGACGCGGTGGACGTCGCGGCGGCCGCCGCTGCGGCCCTCGACGGCGCGGTGCTGCACGGCATGCCGCCCTCGCCGGTCGTCGCCGACCTCACCCAGGGCGTGAGCGTCGGCGACCGCGAGGAGACCACGCCGGTTCCCACGCCCGTACCGGCCGCGCGGCCCCGACAGGAGAAGCTGAAGGTCGAGGTCGCCGACCTCACCAAGCCCGCGCCCGAGGCCCCCGCCGACCTGCCGGCCCGCGCCGAGCAGCTCCAGCTCTCCGGCGACATCACCTACGCGCTGCCCTCGCTGGACCTCCTCACGCGCGGCGGGCCCGGCAAGGCGCGCAGCGCCGCCAACGACGCGGTCGTGGCCTCCCTGACCAATGTGTTCAGCGAGTTCAAGGTCGACGCCGCCGTCACCGGCTTCACGCGCGGCCCGACGGTCACCCGCTACGAGGTGGAGCTGGGCCCGGCCGTGAAGGTCGAGCGGATCACCGCGCTGACCAAGAACATCGCGTACGCCGTGGCCAGCCCGGACGTCCGGATCATCTCGCCGATCCCCGGCAAGTCGGCCGTGGGCATCGAGATCCCCAACACCGACCGGGAGATGGTCAACCTCGGTGACGTGCTGCGCCTCGCGGCGGCGGCCGAGGACGACCACCCCATGCTGGTGGCGCTCGGCAAGGACGTCGAGGGCGGCTATGTGATGGCCAACCTCGCGAAGATGCCGCACGTCCTGGTCGCCGGCGCCACCGGGTCCGGCAAGTCGTCCTGCATCAACTGCCTGATCACCTCGATCATGGTCCGGGCGACCCCCGAGGACGTGCGCATGGTCCTCGTCGACCCCAAGCGCGTCGAGCTGACCGCCTACGAGGGCATCCCGCACCTGATCACGCCGATCATCACCAACCCCAAGCGGGCCGCCGAGGCGCTGCAGTGGGTCGTACGGGAGATGGACCTCAGGTACGACGACCTGGCGGCGTACGGCTTCCGGCACATCGACGACTTCAACCAGGCCATACGGGACGGGAAGGTCAAGCCGCCCGAGGGCAGCGAGCGCGAGCTCCAGCCGTACCCGTACCTGCTGGTGATCGTCGACGAGCTGGCCGACCTGATGATGGTCGCGCCGCGCGACGTCGAGGACGCCATCGTGCGCATCACACAGCTGGCGCGCGCGGCCGGTATCCATCTGGTGCTCGCCACCCAGCGGCCGTCGGTGGACGTGGTCACCGGTCTGATCAAGGCGAACGTGCCCTCCCGGCTCGCCTTCGCCACCTCCTCGCTCGCCGACTCGCGGGTCATCCTCGACCAGCCCGGCGCGGAGAAGCTGATCGGCAAGGGTGACGGACTGTTCCTGCCGATGGGCGCCAACAAGCCCGTGCGGATGCAGGGCGCCTTCGTGACCGAGGAGGAGGTCGCGGCGGTCGTCCAGCACTGCAAGGACCAGATGGCGCCGGTCTTCCGGGACGACGTCGTCGTCGGAACCAAGCAGAAGAAGGAGATCGACGAGGACATCGGCGACGACCTGGACCTGCTGTGCCAGGCGGCCGAGCTGGTCGTCTCCACCCAGTTCGGCTCGACGTCCATGCTCCAGCGCAAGCTGCGCGTGGGCTTCGCCAAGGCCGGGCGGCTGATGGACCTGATGGAGTCGCGGAACATCGTCGGGCCCAGCGAGGGCTCCAAGGCGCGTGACGTTCTTGTGAAGCCTGACGAGCTGGACGGCGTGCTGGCGCAGATCCGCGGGGAGGCTTGAGGAAAGCCCCGCGCCGGGCGGGTCCCGATACTCGATCGTGACTCACCCGTAAGGGATCATTGAGCAACCGTTTCCCTATGCCGTACGTCAAGTTGAGGGAAGCGGAAAGCTCCCGCCCCACCATCGGTGTGTCCGGCCATACCGATGGCGTACAAAGTCCCACCGCCCGGTTGCCCCACCCTTTCGTACCCCCCCTAGACTGAACCTCCAGCACAGGTGGCTACACGCTCGAAAGGCGCCCCCGTGTCCATCGGCAACTCCCCTGAAGACGAGCGTCCGTTCGAAGACGTTTCCAGCGACGACCGCCCCTCCGTCGGCCGTGCCCTCCAGCAGGCGCGCATCGCTGCCGGCCTGACCGTCGACGACGTCAGCAACGCCACCCGAGTCCGGCTGCCCATCGTGCACGCCATCGAGGCGGACGACTTCGCCCCGTGCGGCGGAGACGTGTACGCGCGCGGGCACATCCGGACCCTGGCCAGGGCCGTCGGCATCGACCCGGCACCGCTGCTCGCCCAGTACGACGAGGAGCACGGCGGGCGTCCGGCGCCGACCCCCGCGGCCCCGCTGTTCGAGGCGGAGCGCATCCGCCCGGAGCGGCGCGGGCCGAACTGGACGGCGGCCATGGTCGCGGCGATCGTCGTCGTGATCGCTTTCGTCGGCTTCACCGCGTTCAAGGGCGGTGACGACGGCGGTCCGTCCTCCGTCGCCGAGGGTGCGACTCCCTCGCCCACCAAGTCCGCCACGACCAAACCCAAGTCCGAGAAGCCGAAGTCCGACAAGCCCGACCCGACCGACAGCGCCATCGCCGCCGCGCCGCAGGACAAGGTGACGGTGAAGGTCAGCGCCGACGACGGGCGCAGCTGGATCTCCGCCCACGACCACAACGGCCGTCTGCTCTTCGACGGTCTGCTCAAGCAGGGTGAGTCCAAGACCTTCCAGGACAACGAGAAGATCAACCTCGTCCTCGGTGACGCGGGCGCGATCCAGCTCTACGTCAACGGCAAGAAGATCGAGGACGACTGGCGCCCCGGCGCGGTGGAACGCCTCACATACACCAAGGGCGACCCGCAGGTCGGCTGAGTCACCAGGGCATATGGGCGGGGTTGGTCAAGATTGACCAACCCCGTCGGCGTGGGGTGTCAGTCCGACAAAGTAGTCTTGAGCCCATGCCTGAACGCCGTACCGTCGCACTCGTCACTCTTGGCTGCGCTCGCAACGAGGTGGACTCGGAAGAGCTCGCAGGCCGTTTGGAGGCGGACGGCTGGGATCTCGTGGAGGACGCCGCCGAAGCGGACGTCGCTGTCGTCAACACCTGCGGTTTCGTCGACGCCGCCAAGAAGGACTCCGTCGACGCCCTGCTGGAGGCCAATGACCTCAAGGGGCACGGCAGAACCCAGGCCGTCGTGGCGGTGGGCTGCATGGCCGAGCGCTACGGCAAGGAGCTGGCGGAGGCGCTGCCGGAGGCCGACGGCGTGCTCGGCTTCGACGACTACGCCGACATCTCCGACCGGCTCACCACCATCCTCAGCGGCGGCGTCCACGCCTCCCACACCCCGCGCGACCGGCGCAAGCTGCTGCCGATCAGCCCGGCCGAGCGGCAGGAATCGGCCGCCGAGGTCGCGCTGCCCGGACACGCCCCGGTGGACCTCCCCGACGGCCTCGCGCCCGCCTCGGGCCCCCGCGCGCCTCTGCGCCGCCGGCTCGACGGCGCCCCCGTGGCCTCGGTGAAGCTCGCCTCCGGCTGCGACCGGCGCTGCACCTTCTGCGCCATCCCGTCCTTCCGCGGCTCCTTCATCTCCCGCCGCCCGAGCGACGTGCTGAACGAGACGCGCTGGCTGGCCGAGCAGGGCGTCAAGGAGATCATGCTGGTCTCCGAGAACAACACCTCCTACGGCAAGGACCTCGGCGACATCCGCCTGCTGGAGTCCCTGCTGCCGGAACTGGCCGAGGTCGACGGCATCGAGCGGGTCCGGGTCAGCTACCTGCAGCCGGCCGAGATGCGTCCCGGCCTGATCGACGTCCTGACCTCCACCCCCAAGGTCGCGCCCTACTTCGACCTGTCCTTCCAGCACTCCGCGCCCGGTGTGCTGCGCGCGATGCGCCGCTTCGGCGACACCGACCGCTTCCTGGAGCTGCTGGACACCATCCGGAGCAAGGCGCCCCAGGCGGGTGTGCGCTCCAACTTCATCGTGGGCTTCCCCGGCGAGTCCGAGGCGGACCTGACCGAGCTGGAGCGTTTCCTCAACCACGCGCGGCTGGACGCCATCGGCGTCTTCGGCTACTCCGACGAGGAGGGCACCGAGGCGGCGACGTACGAGGACAAGCTGGACCCCGACCTCGTCGCGGACCGGCTGGCGCGGGTCTCCCGGCTGGCCGAGCAGCTCGTCTCGCAGCGGGCCGAGGAGCGCCTGGGCGAAACCGTCCGGGTGCTTGTCGAGTCCGTCGACGAGGAGGGCGTGTACGGCCGGGGCGCGCACCAGGCCCCTGAGACGGACGGCCAGGTGCTGCTGACGGGCGGCGAGGAGCTGAGCGTCGGTCGTATGGTCGAGGCGAAGGTGGTGGGCACCGAGGGTGTCGACCTCGTGGCCGAGCCGCTGCCCGGCTCGCTCGTATCCGGTGAGGAGGGGGCCAGATGACCGGAGTCCCGGCGTCCGCCGCAGGCGGCTCCGCCAAGGCCACGCCCAAGGCGACCCCCGCGGGCACGGCCTCCTCCGACGCGTCGGGCGTCAAGCCGGCCCGGGGCGGGAAGATCGCGGCGGCGGCCGTCAACCAGGCCAGCGTCTGGAACATCGCCAACCTGCTGACCATGCTCCGGCTGCTGCTGGTGCCCGCGTTCGTCGCGCTGATGCTGGCGAACGGCGGCTACGACCCGGCGTGGCGCTCGTTCGCCTGGGCGGCCTTCGCCATCGCCATGATCACCGACCTGTTCGACGGTCATCTGGCCCGGACGTACAACCTGGTCACCGACTTCGGGAAGATCGCCGACCCCATCGCCGACAAGGCGATCATGGGGGCGGCGCTGATCTGTCTGTCCGCCCTCGGTGATCTGCCGTGGTGGGTGACGGCGGTGATCCTCGGCCGGGAACTCGGGATCACCCTGCTGCGTTTTCTGGTCATCCGGTACGGCGTCATCCCCGCGAGCCGCGGTGGCAAGCTCAAGACGCTCACCCAGGGCGTGGCCGTCGGCATGTACATCCTGGCACTGACGGGATGGCTGGCCACTCTGCGGTTCTGGGTGATGGGTGCGGCCGTCGTCCTGACCGTGGTGACCGGGCTGGACTATGTAAGACAGGCCATTGTGCTGCGCAGACGGGGGATCGCCGAGCGCAAGGCCGCGTTGGAGGAGACGGAAGCGTGAATTCCACGGCCGCCGACGTGGTGCGACTACTGACAGTGAGGGGCGAGACCCTCGCCGTCGCGGAGTCGCTGACGGGTGGCCTTGTTGCGGCGGAGATCACAGCGGCCCCTGGGGCGTCCAAGGCCTTCCGGGGCTCGGTGACCGCCTACGCCACCGAGCTCAAGCACCGGCTGCTCGGTGTGGACGCCGGTCTGCTGGAGCGGCACGGAGCGGTGGATCCGCAGGTCGCGGCCCAGATGGCGGCCGGAGTGCGCAAGGCGCTGGGCGCCGACTGGGGCCTCGCGACGACCGGTGTCGCGGGTCCCGAGGAGCAGGACGGGAAGCCCGTGGGCACCGTTTTCGTGGCCGTGGACGGCCCTTACGGGGCCGATTCCGGTTCGGCCGGCGGCGGAAAAGTGTCCTCGCTGCGGTTGAACGGCGACCGGGCGGAAATTCGTATGGAGAGTGTACGGAGCGTACTCGCGCTGCTTCTTCAGCAGCTCGCGAGCGAACAGACCGAGAATGAGCGGGCACAGGATACGGAACAGAACGGGGGGTTTTGATGTTTGCAGCCCTGAGTGAACACGACATCGCTCCCCGCACGGCCGCAGCGCAAGGCGGTACGGTGGGGCGTGAAGGATGCGGCTACGCGGTCCGAGGAGGGAGCCACCGATGATTCTGCTCCGTCGCCTGCTGGGTGACGTGCTGCGTCGGCAGCGCCAGCGCCAGGGCCGTACTCTGCGCGAAGTCTCCTCGTCCGCCCGAGTATCGCTCGGCTATCTCTCCGAGGTGGAGCGGGGGCAGAAGGAGGCTTCCTCCGAGCTGCTCTCCGCCATCTGCGACGCGCTGGACGTACGGATGTCCGAGCTCATGCGGGAAGTGAGCGACGAGCTCGCCCTCGCCGAGCTGGCCCAGTCTGCAGCGGCCACCCCCAGTGAGCCCGTACCCACATCGGTCCGGCCGATGCTGGGTTCCGTTTCGGTGACCGGTGTGCCACCGGAACGGGTGACGATCAAGGCGCCCGCGGAGGCAGTGGACGTGGTCGCCGCGTGAGTGTGGGCGCATGAACTGATCATGCGCCGAGTGCGAAAGTCCCGGTCGGGACCTCTCCGGACTGCTGGAGAGGCGACGGCCGGGGCTTTCGTGCATGGTGGAGCATGGCACTCGGGGCCGGCACCACCGATCGGAGCATCTCGATGTACGTCGTGAAGAGCCCGTTGTCCGACGCCGACCTCAAGACCGTCAGAGAGGCCCTGCAGGGCGCCCTGGTCGATCTCGTCGACCTCTCCCTGGTGGCCAAGCAGATCCACTGGAACGTGGTCGGGCCGCGGTTCCGCACCGTGCATCTCCAACTCGACGAGGTCGTGGACACCGCGCGGGCCCACTCCGACACGGTCGCCGAGCGCGCCTCGGCCCTGGGAGTGCCGCCCGACGGCCGGGCTCCGACGGTGGCCGCGGGCAGTGGCATCGGAGTGGTGCCCGACGGCTGGGTCAAGGACGTGGACGCGGTGGGCACCCTGGTGCGGGCCCTCGGCGCGGTGATCGTCCGGATGCGCGAGCGGGTCACGGCGACCGCCGAGGCGGACCCGGTCAGCCAGGACATCTTCATCACGATCACGGCGGATCTTGAGAAGCATCACTGGATGTTCCAGGCCGAGAACGGCTGACGGGGAACTCCGCGGTGCTCTTGTGCGCGGGAACGGCTGGTGAGGACCGTCCGCGGTGCTTCCATGCGCCGCCCTCTGCGGTGGTGCCTCCCTGGTCGGGGGTGCTTCTTCGCGGCGGTGCGCCCGTGTGCCGCCGGTGCGCCCTCCCGGCAGGTGTGGGCGGCGGTCTAGCGTCGGGCTGGAGGTGGCGGTCATGGCGGGGATAGCGCGCTGGGGGGCTGCGCTCGGGCTGGGGGCGCTGTGGTGGTGGGCCGTACTGCGGCTCGCCGTGGCGGCGGACGCCGGGGTGCTGGAGGGCGCGGTGGCCGCCGGGGGATGGGGGCTCAGCCTGCTGCCTGTGCACTGCGTGCCGAAAACGCGTGCCGCGGGCGCCCTGGAATCGGGGCGGTGGGCCAGGGCATGGCGGGCGGCCCCTGTCACCACGGCATCGCCACACCGCCGTTCGGACGCAGGATCTGGCCCGTCATGAACGCGGACGCGTCGGAGGCCAGATAGAGCACCGTGTGCGCGACGTCCTCCGGTTCGCCGACCCGGCCCAGGGGCGCCATCCGCGTCATGAGCGCCTCGGTGTGCGCGTGCGCTTCGTCGTCGTGGTGGTCCGTCATGGGGGTGCGGATCCATCCCGGGGCCACCGCGTTGACCCGGATGCCGTGCCGGCCGACCTCCGTGGCGAGGGTCTTCGTCAGCTGTACGACGGCCGCCTTGGCGGCGCCGTAGCAGAGCAGGCCGGGGCCGCCGGTGTCGACGGCGCCGGAGGCCATGGTGATGATGCTGCCCCGTGTGCGTTCGGTGAGCATCAGCCGGGCCGCTGCCTGGCAGGCGTGCAGGACGCCCTTGAAGTTGACGTCCAGGACGCGGTCGAGGTCCTCGTCGGTCGTCTCCAGGACGGGGCTGCTGTGCATGATCCCGGCGATGGCGGCCAACACGTCCAGACGCCCGCACTCCGCTATGGCTTCCTGGAGTTGGTCGCGGTCGGTGACGTCCAGGGTGTGGGTGCGGGCCGTGCCGCCGCGTTCCTTGATCAGGGTCGCCGTCTCGTGCAGGCCCCGTGGGTCGCGGTCCGCGCAGTGCACGGTGGCGCCGGCCTGGGCGAGCAGCACGGCCGAGGCCCGGCCGATCCCGCTCGCGGCGCCGGTGACGAAGGCGGTGCGTCCGGTGAGGTCGTACGCGTCGACGGCCATGAACCGACGGTACGAGCATTTCTGACGGACCGTCAATTGGTCGTACGGTGGCGGCGGCGTCCCGGAGCGGGGGCCGGGCCGGTCTGGCAGCTCGGGCACCAGTAGGTGGGGCGCTGGCGGGAGCCGTCGCCCTGGTCGGTGGATCGGATCGGGGTGCGGCAGCGCAGACAGGGGCGCGGGGCACGGCCGTACACGAAGAGGTCCTGGCCGCGGCGGCCCGTGGTGCTGCGCACCGGGCGTTCGCGGTTGGCCTCCAGCAGCCGCTTGGCCAGCGCGGGGAGTTGGGCCGCGCGGTCGGGCGGGAGGGCGCCGACGGGGAGCCAGGGGGTGGCGCCGAGGAGGAAGCAGAGCTCGCTCTTGTAGATGTTGCCGATGCCGGCGAGGTTGCGCTGGTCGAGAAGGGCCTCGCCGAGGGGGCGGGCGGGGTCGGCGAGGAGGTTGGCCAGGGCCTGGTCGGGGTCCCAGTCCGGGCCCAGGAGGTCGGGGCCGAGATGGCCCACCGCCTTGGACTCCTCGGCGGTGCGCAGGAGTTCGAGGACGGGGAGGCGATAGCCGACGGCTGTCCGGTCGGCGGTGGAGAGTACCGCGCGGATCTGGTGGTTGGGGCCGCCGGTCCAGCGCTCCCGCTCGGCGTAGATCCGCCAGGAGCCCTCCATCCCGAGGTGCGAGTGCACGGTCCAGCCGCCCTCGACGCGGGCGAGGAGATGCTTGCCGCGGGGGGTGACGTTCAGGAGGGTGCGTTGGGTGAGGTCCACCGTGGCGAACCTCGGGACGCGGAAGTCGGTGCGGGTCAGCACCTTGCCCGCGAGGGCGGCGTGCAGCCGCTTCGCGGCCTGCCAGACGGTGTCTCCTTCGGGCATGGGTCAAGGGTGGCACGGGGGAGCGCAGGGGGCGGGCGGAGGGCGGGCAGGGGCGGCTCGACGGCGATGTGCGGGTGGGCCCGTACGGGCCCGGCGTGGCGGTTGTGGGCGGAGGTCGGGTGCGCGGGCGCAGGCTGCGGGTCGGGCGTGGTCGGGCGCGTAGGCGTAGGCCGTGGGTCGGGCGGGTCGGGTGCGCGGGCGCTGGCTGCGGGTCGGGCGTGGTCGGGTGCGCGGGCGCTGGCTGCGGGTCGGGCGGTCAGGCGCGCAGGCGTAGGCCGCGGGGCGTGGCGATGAAGCCAGCTGACTCCAGGAGGGTGCCGTAGGGGGAGGTCAGGGCGGGGGTGCCGTTGACGCGTTCGACGGTGACCGTGCCGAGCGAGCCCGCGCGGGCGGCAGTGGCCAGGGCCTCGGCGGCGCTCTGCAGGCGGGGGTCTTGCGTGGGGGAGTCGTCGGGGGCGCTGGGCCAGGCCAGCAGGGTCTTGCCGCCGCGCTCCATGTACAGGGTCAGCTCGCCGTCCACGAGGACGACGAGGGAGCCCGCCTTGCGGCCGGGTTTGTGGCCGGCGCCGGTCGGGGGCTCGGGCCAGGGGAGGGCGGCGCCGTAGGCGTTCGCGGGGTCTGCGGCGGCCAGGACGACAGCACGGGTGTCGGGGGCGGTGCGGGTCCGGTGGGGGGTGGGGGCCGGGTAGTCCCGCGGGGAGACGTACTCGCCGGGGCGGGGGCGGGGGGCTTCCTCGCCGAAGCCGTCGGACGAGCCGGGGGCCGCGAAGGCGTGGTCCTCGAAGGGCGCGGGTGGGAAAGCCTCGGGCGGGAAGTCGGACGAAGAGGACTGCGGAGGGAAGTCCCCGTTCGCGAACGCCGCTCCCGGCAGGGCCTCGCCGCGGTCGCGGGCGTTGGCCACCGCGCGGAGGCGGTCCACCGCGCCGTCCATCGCGAACTGCGCGGCGCCCAGGCCCTCCACCACGTAACCGCGCCGGGCCTGACCGCTCTCCTCGAACACGGACAGGATGCGGTACGTCGCCGAGAAACCGCCCTCGACTCCCTCCGCGGAGACCGCGCCCCGGGTCACTACGCCGTGCCGGTCGAGGAGGGTGCGGGCCAGGGCGTGGGCGCGGACGGTGGGATCGGGTTCGTGGGCCGGGAGCAGGGACCAGCGTCCGGCGACGGTCGGCGGGCCCGAGCGGGACGCGGAGCGGGCGGCTGCGGTGAGGGAGCCGTACCGCCCGCGCGGGACGGTGCGTTTGGCCCGGTGCGCGGTGGAGCCCGCGGTGCGGCCCGAGCCCAGCAGGGAGCGCATCGGGGCGAGCGTGTCATTGGTGAGGTGGCCGGACCACGCCAGCTCCCAGAGGGCGTCGGCGAGTTGCGGGTCAGTGGCCTCGGGGTGGGTGGTGGCGCGGACCTGGTCGGCGATCTGGCGGAAGAACAGGCCGTAGCCCCCGGCGAGCGCGTTCAGGATGGACTCGTGGAGCGCGGTCAGTTCCAGCGGGTGCGGCGCGGGCAGCAGCAGGGGGGCCGCGTCCGCCATGTACAGGGAGACCCAGCCGTCCTTGCCGGGCAGCGCACCGGCACCGGCCCACACCACCTCTCCGGCGGCGGTGAGTTCGTCGAGCATTGCCGGGGTGTAGTTGACCACGCGGGACGGCAGGACCAGCTTCTCCAGGGCGGAGGCGGGCACCGACGCGCCCTGCAACTGCTCGATGGCGCGCACAAGTCCGTCGATACCGCGCAGCCCGTGCCCCTTGCCGATGTGCTGCCACTGGGGCAGGAACTGGGCCAGCGCGGCCGGGGGCACCGGCTCCAGCTCGTGCCGCAGGGCGGCCAGGGAGCGTCGGCGCAGGCGCCGCAGCACCGCCGCGTCGCACCACTCCTGGCCGATTCCGGCCGGATGGAACTCGCCCTGTACGACCCGGCCCGCCGCCGCGAGCCGTTGCAGGGCGCCCTCCGTGACCGCCACGCCCAGCCCGAACCGGGCCGCTGCGGTGACCGAGGTGAAGGGGCCGTGGGTACGGGCGTAGCGTGCGAGGAGGTCGCCGAGCGGGTCCTTCACCGGTTCCGTGAACGCCTCCGGCACGCCGACCGGCAGCGCGGTGCCCAGGGCGTCGCGCAGTCGGCCCGCGTCCTCGATCGCCGCCCAGTGGTCGATGCCCGCGATACGGACCTTGATGGCGCGGCGGGCCCCGGCCAGTTCCGCCGCCCACTGGGGCTCCGCGCCCCGCTCGGCCAACTCTGTGTCGGTCAGCGGGCCGAGCAACCGCAGCAGGTCCGCGACGCCTTCGGCGTCCTTGACGCGGCGGTCGTCGGTGAGCCACTGAAGCTCCCGCTCCAGCTCGGCCAGGACCTCCGCGTCGAGCAGTTCGCGCAGCTCCGCCTGGCCGAGCAGCTCGGCCAGCAGACGGGAGTCCAGGGAGAGCGCGGCGGCCCGGCGCTCGGCGAGCGGGGAGTCGCCCTCGTACAGGAACTGGGCGACGTACCCGAAGAGCAGCGACCGCGCGAACGGCGACGGTTCGGGAGTGGTGACCTCGACCAGGCGCACCTTGCGGGACTCCAGGTCGCCCATCAGCTCGGTGAGTCCGGGGACGTCGAAGACGTCCTGGAGGCATTCGCGCACCGCTTCCAGGACGATCGGGAACGAGCCGAACTCGCTGGCCACCTGGAGCAGTTGCGCCGCACGCTGGCGCTGCTGCCACAGTGGGGTGCGCTTGCCGGGGTTGCGGCGCGGCAGCAGCAGCGCGCGCGCCGCGCACTCCCGGAAGCGGGAGGCGAACAGGGCCGAGCCGCCGACCTGGTCGGTGACGATCTGGTCGATGTCGCCCTTGTCGAAGACGACGTCGGCGGCACCGACGGGCGCCTGGTCGGCGTCGAACTCGGTGCCCGCCTTCATGGGCTCCTGGTCCAGCAGGTCCAGGCCCATCAGATCGGCGTCCGGCAGGCGCAGCACGATGCCGTCGTCGGCGTGCATCACCTGGGCGTCCATGCCGTACCGCTCGGAGAGCTTCGCGCCGAGGGCGAGCGCCCAGGGGGCGTGCACCTGGGCGCCGAAGGGGGAGTGCACCACGACCCGCCAGTCGCCCAGCTCGTCGCGGAAGCGCTCGACGACGATGGTGCGGTCGTCGGGGATGTGCCCGCACGCCTCGCGCTGTTCGTCCAGGTAGGACAGGACGTTGTCGGCTGCCCAGGCGTCCAGGCCGGCGGCCAGCAGGCGCAGCCGGGCGTCCTCCTTGGACAGTGAGCCGACCTCGCGCAGGAACGCGCCCACCGCGCGGCCCAGTTCGAGAGGGCGGCCGAGCTGGTCGCCCTTCCAGAACGGCAGCCTGCCGGGGACGCCGGGCGCGGGGGAGACCAGAACGCGGTCGCGGGTGATGTCCTCGATGCGCCAGGAGCTGGTGCCGAGCGTGAACACATCGCCCACGCGGGACTCGTAGACCATCTCCTCGTCCAGTTCGCCGACCCGTCCGCCGCCTTTCTTGGGGTCGGACCCGGCGAGGAACACCCCGAACAGGCCGCGGTCGGGGATCGTGCCGCCCGAGGTGACGGCGAGGCGCTGGGCGCCGGGGCGGCCGGTGATGGTCCCGGCGACGCGGTCCCACACCACGCGCGGGCGCAGTTCGGCGAAGGCGTCCGACGGGTAGCGCCCGGCGAGCATGTCGAGGACGGCGGTGAACGCGGACTCCGGCAGCGAGGCGAAGGGGGCGGCGCGGCGGACCGTGGCGAGCAGGTCGTCGAACTGCCAGGTGTCCATCGCCGTCATGGCGACGAGCTGCTGCGCCAGGACGTCCAGGGGGTTGGCCGGGACGTGCAGGGACTCGATGGAGCCGGTGCGCATCCGCTCGGTGACCACGGCCGCCTGGACCAGGTCGCCGCGGTACTTCGGGAAGACCACGCCGGTCGAGACCGCGCCCACCTGGTGGCCGGCGCGGCCCACGCGCTGGAGGCCGGAGGCCACCGAGGGCGGGGACTCCACCTGGACGACCAGGTCGACCGCGCCCATGTCGATGCCCAGTTCGAGACTGGACGTGGCCACCACCGCGGGCAGTCGGCCCGCCTTCAGGTCCTCCTCGACGAGGGCGCGCTGCTCCTTGGAGACCGAGCCGTGGTGCGCGCGGGCGATGACCGGCGGGGCGCCCTGGGCAGCGCCGGAACCGCCCATCAGCTCCGCGGGGGCGTGGTGCTCGTCCAGGGGTTCGCCGGTGGCCCGCTCGTAGGCGATCTCGTTCAGGCGGTTGCACAGGCGCTCCGCCAAGCGGCGGGAGTTGGCGAAGACGATGGTGGAGCGGTGGGACTGGACGAGGTCGGTGATCCGCTCCTCGACATGCGGCCAGATCGACGGCCGTTCTCCGGCCTCGCCGCTGTCGGACACGGGGGAGCCGCCCAGCTCGCCCAGGTCCTCGACCGGGACCACCACCGACAGGTCGAACTCCTTGCCCGACTCCGGCTGGACGATCTCCACCTTGCGGCGAGGGGACAGATACCGGGCGACCTCGTCGACCGGGCGGACGGTTGCCGACAGGCCGATCCGGCGGGCGGGCTTCGGGAGCAACTCGTCGAGGCGCTCCAAGGTGAGCGCGAGGTGGGCGCCGCGCTTGGTGCCCGCGACCGCGTGCACCTCGTCGAGGATCACCGTATCGATGCCGGTCAGCGCGTCCCGGGTGGCGGAGGTGAGCATCAGGAACAGGGACTCGGGGGTGGTGATCAGGATGTCCGGCGGGCGGGTGGCCAGCGCCCGGCGCTCGGCGGCAGGGGTGTCACCGGAGCGGATGCCGACCTTGACCTCTGGTTCGGGCAGCCCCAGGCGCACGGACTCCTGCCGGATGCCGGTCAGCGGGCTGCGCAGATTGCGCTCCACATCCACCGCGAGGGCCTTCAGCGGGGACACGTACAGGACCCGGCAGCGCTTCTTCGGGTCCGCGGGCGGGGGCGTCGAGGCCAGCTGGTCCAGGGCGGCGAGGAACGCGGCCAGCGTCTTGCCCGAGCCGGTCGGGGCCACCACCAGCACGTCCGAGCCCTCGGCGATGGCCCGCCACGCCCCGGCCTGCGCCGCGGTGGGCGCGGAGAAGGCCCCCGTGAACCAGCCGCGGGTCGCGGGGGAGAAGCCGTCCAGAGCTCGATGTGCGGAGCTGACCATGCGTCCATCCTGCACCCGGGCACTGACAATCGGGCCGAGCTGCGGGGACGGGGGCGGTGGAGCGAAGTCGCGGCCCGGGGAGAATGGGAAGCATGGCGGGTTCCAGGGAGCGGGCGCGGCACTGGCGGTACGAGGAACTGCCCGGTGTCGATCTGCTGCGGGCCCGGTACATCCGCAAGAGCTTCGTGCGGCACACCCACGAGAACTTCGTGATCGCGGCCATCGCCGACGGCGTCGAGGTCTTCGCCCACCGGGGCTCCGACCAGTACGCGGGCGCCGGGGCGCTGGCGCTGGTCAACCCGGACACCCCGCACACCGGGCGGGCCGGGGTGCCCGAGGGATGGCAGTACGGCGCCGTGTACCCCTCCCCGGAGGTCGTGGCGGAGATCGCGGCCGAGACCACGACGATCCGCGGCACCCCCGGCTTCGTCGCGCCCGTGCTCGACGACCCCTACGCCGCCTCCCTGGTCCACCAGGTGCTGCGCGCCACCGACGAGGGCAACGCCCTGGCCGCCGACACCCTGCTGCGGGTCGCGGTGACCCGGCTGCTGCGGCTGAACGGCGGACCCCTGCCACAGCGCGAGGTCCGCACGGCGGGCGCCCGGATCGCGGCACGCGCGCGTGGCGTGCTCCAGGAGCGGATGGCGCAGCCGCCCAGCCTGGAGAAGCTCGCCGCGGAACTCGGCACCAGCCCGTTCGCGCTGCTGCGCGCCTTCCGCGACACCTACGGGATGCCGCCGCACACCTGGCTGACGGACGCCCGGGTACGCCAGGCCCGCCGACTGCTGGACACCGGAGTGACGCCCGCCGAGGCCGCCGTCGCCGTGGGCTTCGCCGACCAGCCTCACCTGAACCGCCACTTCACCCGCATCGTGGGCGTGCCGCCCGGCGCGTACCAGCGCGAGCGCAAGAACGTACAAGACCCGGCCGCACGGCTTCTCGTACCGTCCGAGGCGTGGCAGAGACAACACTCACAGACATACGGGACGGCGAGAGGAAGCCGGACGCCGCCGTCGTACGGGACGCGCTCGGGGTCGGCGTCGCCGTAGGGCTGTCCGGGTTCGCGTTCGGGGTGACCTCCGCGGGCAGCGGGCTCACGCTGTGGCAGACCTGCGTGCTCAGCCTGCTCGTGTTCACCGGCGCGTCCCAGTTCGCGCTGGTCGGGGCGCTGGCCGCGGGCGGCGGGGCGTTCGCAGCGGCAGCGGGCGCCTTCTTCCTCGGGGTGCGCAACGCCTTCTACGGGCTGCGTCTGTCACAGGTGCTCGCCCTTCCCCGCGCGGTGCGGCCGTTCGCCGCCCAGTGGGTCATCGACGAGACCACCGCCGTCACGCTCGCCCAGCCCACCCGGCGTGCCGCGCGGCTCGGGTTCGTGGTCACCGGACTCACTCTGTACGTCCTGTGGAACCTCACCACCCTGGCCGGGGCGCTCGGCGCCGAGGCCATCGGGGACACCAACGCGTGGGGCCTCGACGCGGCCGGACCCGCCGTGTTCCTGGCGCTGCTCGCGCCCATGCTGCGCACCACCACCGAGCGCGCGGTCGCCGGTGTCGCGGTCGTGCTGGGGCTCGGCCTGCTGCCGGTGCTGCCCGCCGGGGTGCCGGTGCTCGTGGCCGCGCTGGCGGCGCCCGCCGTGCTGTGGGCCCAGGGGCGGCGCGCGCAGAAGGAGGACCGGTGATGAACGTCTGGATCGCCATCGGCCTGACCGTCCTCGGCTGCTACGCCGTCAAGCTCGCCGGCCTCCTGGTGCCCGCGGGCGCCCTGGAACGGCCCCTGGTCCGGCGGCTCGCCGCGCTGCTCCCAGTCGCCCTCCTGGCCGCCCTCACGGCCCAGCAGACCTTCGCGGACGGCCGGGAGCTGGTCCTGGACGCACGGGCCGCCGGACTGGCCGCGGCGGCCGTGGCGCTGCTCCTCAGAGCGCCGTTCCTGGTGGTCGTGGCGGCCGCCGTGGCCGTGACGGCGGGGGTGCGGGCGCTGGGCGGGTAAGCCCTCGGATCAGCCTGTGGGGTGCCTTCGGCGGGTGGGCTGCTGGTGGGCGCGTCCCCACGCGTGGGTGGGTTGCTGGCGTCTGGGCTGTGGGAGGGGCCCCCGCGTGGGTGGGCCTCCGGTGGCTGGGCTGCTGGCGGGTGCCCCCGGTGGGGTCTCTGGCGGCTCACCCCGCCGGTGGATGCCCTCCGGGGAGTGAGCCCTTGGCGGGTGCCTCTCCGGCGGGTGAGCCCCTGTCGTCTGCAACGCTGGCGGACGCCTCCCGTGTGTGAGTCCCGGCGCCTGAAACGGCGACAGGTGCGCCCCTGGCGGATGAACCCCGGCTGACGAGGCCCCGGCGTCCTGGGCTGCCGACGGATGTCCCCGACGTCATGAACTGCTGGCGGATGCCCCGGTGGATGAGCCGCGGCGGCTGGAACGCCGGCGGATGGACCCCGGCGGCTGAGCCCTCGGCCGCCGGGGCCGCCCGGTGCGTCACCCGATGGCCCGCCCGTAGGCCCGCAGGATGTGCAGCGCCTCGATCGTCACCATGGCGCGCGCCTCCAGCGCGGCCCCCGGGGACCAGCGCCGTCGGCGGACCGGCCAGCCCCCGTCGTCCTGCTGCTGCGCGGCGAGGAAGTCCAGTGAGCGGCTCATCTCGTCGTCGGTGAACCACGCGCGTGCCAGCGATTGCGGGGACCTCGCGTAGTCGTGCGGGAAGTGATGCTCGGCGGGGGCGTACCCGGACGGCACCGGGAACTCGGTGAGGCGGTCCGGGTCCAGCACGGCGAGCCGCTGCTGCCGCACCAGCCGGCCGAGCCGGTCGGCGGCCGCCTCCGCGCGGGCGCGGTCGGGCGCGGAGTCCAGGAAGGCCACGGCGGCCTGGACCTCGTAGGGGTGGGACTTCTCCAGGGACTGCACCGCCTGCCAGCAGAAGTCCGTGGCCCGGAACAGCCACGCGTGCCAGACCTCGTTGCGGTGCAGCACGCCCACCACCGGGCCGGTGGCCAGCAGCTCGCTGCCCGGGTCGTCCTCGATCGGCAGGAACGGCGCCGCCGGATAACCCCGCTGGCCGGGATGGACCGCCGGCAGGGCACCGTCCGCCGTGGAGACCGAGGTCAGATAGCGGCACACCCGCTCCACGCGCTGCCCGCCGCAACGGCCGACGGTGTCCAGTACCCGCAGCGCGTGCGCGGTGTGCAGCGGCTGGCTCACGGGACCGCGCAGATCGGGCTTCAGCGCGTGCCCGTAGCCGCCGTCACTGTTGCGGTAGGCGTCCAGCGCGGTCTCCACGGGGTCCGCGTCGCCGTGCAGGAAGTGGTACGCGAAGAGGCGTTGTTCCAGTACGCGCGCGGTGAGCCACACGAACTGCTCGGCGCGGAAGAGCGGGGAGCGCGCCGAGGGCGACGGGGGGAGCGGGGAAGCTCCTGATTCGGCCATGGGGCAGACCGTAGGGCCGGAAAGCGGTCTCGCCGAGGGGGTCCGGCCAGGGCCCACCCGCAGGACGGGATACTGATGTCATGAGGTTGACGGTCTTCTGGGAGCGGATGGCGGAGCACTTCGGCACGACCGGGTACGCCGAGACCTTCGCGCGCGATCACGTGATGTCGGAACTCGGCGGACGCACCGTGCACGAGGCGCTGGCCGCCGGCTGGGAGGCCAAGGACGTGTGGCGGGTGGTCTGCCACGTCATGAACGTGCCGCAGGAACAGCGCTGACACGTCATGAACGTGCCGCAGGAACGGCGCTGACACGTCATGAACGTGCCACAAGAACAGCGCTGACACGTCACGAGGATCACAGGGCGGACCCGATTGTCGGTGGCGTGGGCCAGACTTGCTCCGTGGCCCCCACTGACGACACCGGGCAGCTCGCCCAGGACAGCACCCCGTTCGGTACGACGCCCCCCGCCCGGCCCCCGGCCGAGGGCGCGGCGCGGCCGAACGACCGCATGCCGCGTTGGCTCCCACGCGCCATGGTGCTCGCCCTCGCGCTCGTCGGTGCCTTCCAGCTCGGCAGCTGGGCCTTCCACCAGCTGACCGGACTGCTGATCAACGTCCTGATCGCGTTCTTCCTGGCGCTGGCCGTCGAGCCCGCGGTGAGCTGGATGGCCGCGCGCGGGATGCGTCGGGGCCTGGCGACCGCGCTGGTGTTCCTCACGGTGATGGTGGCCTCCGCCGGGTTCGTCACGCTGATGGGCTCGATGCTGGCGGGCCAGATCGTCACCATGGTCGAGGACTTCCCGGAGTACCTCGACTCGGTCATCAACTGGGTCAACACCCACTTCGACACCGAGCTGAAGCGGGTGGACATCCAGGAGGGGCTGCTGCGCTCCGACTGGCTGCGCAACTACGTGCAGAACAGCGCCACCGGGGTCCTCGACGTCTCCGCGCAGGTCATCGGCGGTCTCTTCCAACTGCTGACGATCACGCTGTTCTCGTTCTACTTCGCCGCGGACGGCCCGCGTCTGCGCCGCGCCCTGTGTTCCGTGCTGCCGCCCGCCAAGCAGGCCGAGGTGCTGCGCGCGTGGGAGATCGCGGTGAACAAGACCGGCGGCTACCTGTACTCCCGCGGACTGATGGCGCTGATCTCCGGGATCGCGCACTACATCCTGCTGCAGTCCCTGGAAGTGCCGTACGCACCCGTGCTCGCCGTGTGGGTGGGGCTGGTCTCGCAGTTCATCCCCACCATCGGCACGTATCTCGCGGGCGCCCTGCCCATGCTGATCGCCTTCACGGTCGATCCCTGGTACGCGCTGTGGGTGCTGGTCTTCGTGGTGGTGTACCAGCAGTTCGAGAACTATGTGCTCCAGCCCAAGCTGACCGCGAGGACCGTCGACCTGCATCCCGCGGTCGCCTTCGGCTCCGTCATAGCCGGCACCGCGCTCCTGGGCGCGGTGGGCGCGCTGATCGCGATTCCGGCGGTCGCCACCCTCCAAGCCTTCCTGGGCGCGTATGTGAAGCGGTACGACGTGACCGACGACCCGCGGGTGCAGGGGCACCGGAACCGCGGCTCGGGCCCGAACCTGGTGGCACGCGCGCGTGCCTGGCTGCGGCCGGAGGAACAGCCCGCCGAGGCGCGGAGCTCCGGCGAGGGCTGAGCCCTCAGCGCAGGTCGAGCCGCATCAGGATGCGGGGATGCCCGGCGAGCACCGAGGTGGTGTCGGCGACGTGGACGAACCCGGCGCGCTCGAAGTTCTTGCGCAGTCCCGCGTAGGCCATCGTCAGGTCGACCCCGGCGTCGCCGTTGTCGAGGGGGTAGGCCTCCACGACCGGTGCGCCGTGGGCGCGGGCGAACTCCACCGCCCCTGAGATGAGGGCGTGCGAGATGCCCTGCTTGCGGTGGCCGGGGCGGACCCGGACGCACCACAGCGACCAGACAGGCAGGTCGTCGACGTGCGGGATCTTGCGGTTGCGGGCGAAGGTCGTCTCCGCGCGCGGGGCCACCGCGGCCCAGCCCACCGGCTCCTCGCCGTCGTAGGCGAGCACCCCGGGCGGCGGTGCGGCGCGGCACAGCTCGGCGACGTACTCGCCGCGGGCCGGCCCGCGCAGTTCGTTGTTGAGCCTGGAGGGGATCCGGTAGCTCAGACACCAGCAGACGTTGGCGTTCGGCGACTTCGGGCCGAGCACGGCCCGGACGTCCTCGAAGACCGACGCCGGGCGCACCTCGATGGTCATGACCACACCATAGAACTGTCGTCACCCCCGTGCTCAAGCCCGCCGCAGCGGCCCGCGTGGTGCGCTTGACACAAAAATCGAACATCCATTCTTATGGAGGCTCCGGCAGGGTTCTCGGCGGGTGTTTCGCCATGGTTTCGGTGGTGAAGTGCCCGAGTTATCCACAGGCCGGACGGGCGTCGGGGCGCATTGTCAGTGGCAGGCGTTAGCGTCTTTGACGTGAAGCGATCGACTCAAGCAAATCGGGTGGAACCCATGGCAGGAACCGACCGCGAGAAGGCCCTGGATGCCGCGCTCGCACAGATTGAACGGCAATTCGGCAAGGGCGCGGTCATGCGCATGGGCGAGCGGTCGAAGGAGCCCATCGAGGTCATCCCGACCGGGTCGACCGCGCTCGACGTGGCCCTCGGCGTCGGCGGCCTGCCGCGCGGCCGTGTCGTCGAGATCTACGGACCGGAGTCCTCCGGCAAGACGACCCTGACCCTGCACGCGGTGGCGAACGCCCAGAAGGCCGGCGGCCAGGTCGCCTTCGTGGACGCCGAGCACGCCCTGGACCCCGAGTACGCCAAGAAGCTCGGTGTCGACATCGACAACCTCATCCTGTCCCAGCCGGACAACGGCGAGCAGGCCCTGGAGATCGTGGACATGCTGGTCCGCTCCGGCGCCCTCGACCTCATCGTCATCGACTCCGTCGCCGCGCTCGTCCCGCGCGCGGAGATCGAGGGCGAGATGGGCGACAGCCACGTGGGTCTGCAGGCCCGTCTGATGAGCCAGGCGCTGCGGAAGATCACCAGCGCGCTCAACCAGTCCAAGACCACCGCGATCTTCATCAACCAGCTGCGCGAGAAGATCGGCGTGATGTTCGGCTCCCCGGAGACCACGACCGGTGGCCGGGCGCTGAAGTTCTACGCCTCGGTGCGTATCGACATCCGCCGCATCGAGACCCTGAAGGACGGCACCGAGGCGGTCGGCAACCGCACCCGCTGCAAGGTCGTCAAGAACAAGGTCGCGCCGCCCTTCAAGCAGGCCGAGTTCGACATTCTCTACGGCCAGGGCATCAGCCGCGAGGGCGGCCTGATCGACATGGGCGTGGAGCACGGCTTCGTGCGCAAGGCCGGCGCCTGGTACACGTACGAGGGCGACCAGCTCGGCCAGGGCAAGGAGAACGCGCGCAACTTCCTGAAGGACAACCCCGACCTGGCCAACGAGATCGAGAAGAAGATCAAGGAGAAGCTGGGCGTCGGCGTGCGTCCGGAGGAGCCGGCCGCCGAGCCGGGCGCGGACGCCGCGGGTTCCGCCGCCGCGGCCGACGCGAAGACGGTGCCCGCTCCGGCCGCGGCCAAGGCCTCCAAGACCAAGGCCGCCGCCGCCAAGAGCTGACCCCGTGACACGACGAACCGACTGGGCCGAGTACACCCGGCCCGACCCGCCGGGGGAGCGGGGCGGGCGAGGTGTCCGAGGCTCCGCGGACCGGGACGGCGACGCCTACGGCGAGCACGGGCCGTACGGCGAAGGCGGCGTCCCGGGCATGGACGGACCGTACGGCGGTGGGCGCCGGGCAGACGGAGACCCGGCGTCGCAGGCCGATGAGCTCGCCGGTGGCACGCGCCGGAGAGCCGGCGGGGCTCGTGGCGCGGGCGGCGCCCGAGGGCGTCGTCGGCGCGGTCGCGAGGAACCGTCCGGTGAGGACGGAGGCACCTTCACCTCGTCGAGGGCCGAGGAGGGGGAGCCCCCGGGGGACCCGGTGGAGCGGGCACGGGCGATCTGCCTGCGCCTGCTCACCGGGACTCCGCGCACCCGCAAGCAGCTCGCCGACGCCCTGCGCAAGCGGGAGATCCCGGACGAGGCGGCCGAGGAGGTGCTGTCGCGGTTCGAGGAGGTCGGGCTGATCAACGACAGCGCGTTCGCGGACGCCTGGGTGGAATCCCGGCACCACGGACGCGGCCTCGCCCGGCGCGCCCTCGCCCAGGAACTGCGCACCAAGGGCGTCGACTCCGCCCTCATCGACGCGGCCGTCGCCCAGCTCGACTCCGAGCAGGAGGAGGCGACCGCGCGCGAACTCGTCGACCGCAAACTCCGCTCCACCCGTGGGCTGGACCGCGACAAGCGCCTGCGCCGCCTCGCCGGGATGCTCGCCCGCAAGGGGTACCCGGAGGGCATGGCCCTGCGCGTGGTCCGCCAGGCGCTGGAGGCCGAGGGGGAGGACACGGAGTTCCTGGGGGACGAGGGGTACTGAGGCGGGACGCCCGCCGTAGGGCGAGGGGACCTGGGTAGCGCGGGACGCCGCAGAGGAGGGCGAGGGGACCTGAGACGCGCGGGACGCCGCAGAGGGGCGCGCCGCCCCGCGGATCCGGCCCGGGCCGCCCTACTGCCCCTCCGACGCCCCCTCTGGCGCCGTCACCGGAAGCCCCGCCGCCCGCCACGCCTGGAAACCGCCCGTCAGGTCGGTCGCCCGGTGCAGACCCAGCCGGTGCAGGGACTCCGCCGCCAGGCTGGAGGCGTAGCCCTCGTTGCAGATGACCACCACGCGCAGGTCGTGGCTGTCGGCCTCCGGCAGACGGTGGCTGCCGCGGGGGTCCAGGCGCCACTCCAGTTCGTTGCGCTCGACCACCAGCGCGCCGGGGATCAGCCCGTCCCGCTCCCGCAGGGCCGTGTACCGGATGTCCACCAGCAACGCCTCACCCGCGCGAGCGGCCTCGTACGCCTCCCGGGGCTCCACGCGCGCGTAGGTCGCGCGGACGCGGTCCAACAACTCGTCGATCCCGACCGGCTGTTCGCCGCCCGCGCTCACTGCCAGTCCTCCGGACGCTCCACCTGCTCCAGACGCAGGATCGGACCGGTGCGGCTGTAGCGGCGGATGCGGGGGAGTGGCGGGTAGTAGGCGTGCACGGAGATCGCGTGCCGGTCCGTCGACTCGTTGAGCACTTCGTGGACGTGGTGGCGGCCGAAGGAGCGGCCCTGCCCGGCCGGCAGGCGGCGCTCCCGGTCCACGTCCTCGCTCAGTTCCAGGGTCTTCCAGCCGTCCGTGGGCAGCCGCGCGGCGAGCGAGTTCTCCTTCAGCTCACCGGCTGCCGTCACGAACGCGCCGACGGAGTCCGCGTGATCGTGCCAGCCGGTACCCGTGCCGGGCGGCCAGCCGATCAGCCAGGCCTCGCTGCCACCGGGGCCGTCGAGGCGCACCCAGGTGCGGCCCTCGGGGTCGAGCGGCAAGGAGGCGATCAGCTCGGCGTCGGCAGCAGTGCGCCGGGCGAAGTCGAGGAGGTCCGCCTGTGTGGGCGCGGCGGAGGGGGCAGCGGTGCGGGCAACAGCGGAAGAGGGGATGGCAGACACTTCAACCGTCCTGATGAGGGTTCGCGGGTGCGCGCGACGGCACGACAGCGGTGCGCGCGAAGGAGAGAGGGATGCGAATTCAGCAGGACCGGGTACACATGCAGCCCGCGTAGCGGACGAGGTCCACATGGACCTTCCGCCACAAGTGCACGCAGGTGTCGGTCATGGTGCGGAGTACACCATGATGATCTGGGCCGGTCAACTCACCATCAGCATGTGGACAATGGGCTCGCCATCAGCATGTGGACATCGTCGCGCCGGAACCGTTCAGCGCGACCCCGCCGTGGCCTGCGCCCCCGACTCCACCGGACCGCCCAGAGTGGCCTCCGCGGCGGCGTACAGGTCGGCCGGACGCACCCCGCCGAGCGCCGTGACCAGGTGGCCGTCGGGCCGGATCAACAGGACGCTGTGCGCCGGGGCACCCGGATAGGTCTCGGCGACCAGCAGCTCCGCCGGATGCGGCAGCGCCGCCACCGCCGCCGCCAGCCTGGGCATGATCCCGGCGGTCACCCAGTGCTTGCGGTCCCACACCCCCGTGCCCGGCGCGATCAGCAGCACCAGCAGCGCGCCCCGCCCCAGCCGGTCCCGCAGCCGTACGAACGAGCCGTCCTCCGCGGTCACCCGTACATCGGCGACCGGCGCTCCCACCGAGGTGTCGACGGGGACCTCGCCCTCCAGATGCCGGGGTGCGAGCGGCGAGTCGGCGTACGCCCCCGGCGCACCGAGCGCGCCGTGCCCCAGGTGACCCTCGGCGAGCAGCGCGTCATGACCCCGGGCCGAGCCGGGCACGTACGCGCGCAGTCCACCGCCCCCGCGCAGCAGCGGAAGCGCCTGGTCAGCGGCGCGCAGCCGGGCGGCGACGACGGCGCGCCGCTCCGTCTGATAGCTGTCCAGCAGCGCCTCGCGCGGCCCGTGGTGCCAGGCCAGCGCCAGCTTCCAGGCCAGGTTGTCGGCGTCCCTGAGCCCCTCGTCGAGCCCGTGCGTGCCCAGCGCCCCGAGCAGGTGCGCCGCGTCCCCGGCGAGGAACACCCGCCCGACCCGCCAGCGCCGCGCCAGCCGGTGGTGCACGGTGTGCACACCGGTGTCGAGGAGTTCGTACGCCGGGGTCGGGCCGTCCGACCAGCCCGCGAGGGTCTCCCGGACGCGCGCCACCAGCAGCTCGGGCGTGACCAGGTCCTTGCCCGGCGGCAGCAGCCAGTCCAGCCGCCACGCGCCGCCCGGCAGCGGACGCGCGGTGATCTCCCCGGCCGAGGGGCCGGTCGAACGCCAGGGCGGCATACGGTGCAGCAACGCTTCGTCAGGCCAGGGCAGTTCGGCGCGCAGCGCGGCCACGGCGTGCCGTTCCACCGCCGTGCGGCCGGGGAAGCGGATGTCCTGGAGCTTGCGCACGGTGGAGCGGGGGCCGTCGCAGCCGACCAGGTAACTGCCGCGCCACCAGGTGCCCTTGGAACCGCGCGTGCGCGCGCTGACACCGGAGGACTCCTGTTCGATGCCGTCGACGCGGCTGTCCACCACGATCCGTGCCAGGGACTCACCGGCCAGCGCCGCACGCAGGGCGCCGGTCAGGACGTGCTGGGCGATGTGCACGGGCGCGGCAGGCTCGTAGGAGACGTCCTCGGCGCCGGCGTCGTCCGGGGGCGGGGTGCCGAAGGACACCCGGCGCATCACCTGCCTGCGCCGCATGGACCGCCATCCGGCCCAACGGCAGCCGGCCTCGGCCATCGGCAGACCGGTGAGCCGCTCCATGAGGGCAGCGGTGTCCTCGCGCAGGACGACGGTGCGCGCGAGGCGGGGTTCGTCCTTGCCGGGTCCCTCGTCGAGGACGACCGACGGCACCTCCTGGCGCGCCAGGGCAAGGGCGAGCGTCAGCCCGACAGGCCCCGCCCCGACGATGATCACCGGGTCCACGGCGAAGTGCCCCCTGCCCGCGGCGGTGTCCCGAGGGACGGGTGTGAACAGGAGGTTTGAGCAGGGTGCACGATCACAGAACGTATGCAACCTATTGCCGGTGCTTGCGTCAAGTGACCGAAGGCAGTGGCGATCATGCCACTGCCTTCGTGTCGTTCACACCGTGCTTCCGGCGTCGCTCAGGTCACTTGACCGACCGTCATTTCTTGGGCGTATGAGTGATGCCGCCGAAGCCGCCGAGGCCTCCGCCCTCACCGCCGGTCCCGAAGGAGCCGCCGACCGCCGCCGGGTTCAGCTCCTCCATGTCCTCCGCGCCCAGCACCGCCCCGGTGGAGCGCTTGCTGCGCCGCAGCCAGCCCTCCAGCCAGCTCGCGAAGCTGGTCAGGATGAAGTTGAGGACGATGTAGATGATCGCGACGACGATGAAGCTGGGGATGACGTTGGCGTAGTTGGCCGCCAGCGTGCCGCGCGAGTTCAGCAGCTCGGTGAAGCCGAGCATCACACCGCCGAGCGCGGTGTCCTTCACGATGACCACCAGCTGGCTGACGATCGCCGGGAGCATCGCGGTGACCGCCTGCGGCAGCAGGATCGTGGTCATCGTCTGGCCCTTGCGCAGACCGATCGCCTGGGCGGCCTCCGTCTGCCCCCTGGGCAGGGCGAGGATGCCCGCGCGGACGACCTCGGCGAGGACCGAGGCGTTGTACAGCACCAGGCCGGTGACGACCGCGTACAGCGGCCGGTCCGCGCTGGAGACGTCCGTGGAACGGGCGAAGAACTCGTTCGCGAACAGCATCAGCAGCAGCACCGGGATGGCGCGGAAGAACTCCACCACGGCACCGGCGGGGATCCGCACCCAGCGGTGGTCGGACATCCGGGCGATACCGAAGACGGCACCCAGCGGCAGCGCGATGACCATGGCCAGCGCCGCGGCCTTCAGCGTGTTGGCGAGACCCGGCAGCAGATACGTCGTCCACGCCTGGGAGGTGGTGAACGGCTCCCACAGGGCCCACTTCAGCTGGCCCTTGTCGTCCATCACGCGCCAGACCCAGAACAGCACCAGGGCGAGCAGCACGAAGAAGACGATCGAGAAGATCACATTACGCCGCTTGGCCCTCGGGCCGGGGGCGTCGTACAGAACCGAGGTCACCGCTTCACCGCCAGTCGCTTGCTCAGCCAGCCGAGGAACAGACCGGTGGGCAGGGTCAGAACCACGAAACCGAAGGCGAAGACCGCGCCGATGAGCAGCGTCTGGGCCTCGTTCTCGATCATTTCCTTCATCAGCAGGGCCGCCTCGGCCACACCGATCGTGGCTGCCACCGTGGTGTTCTTCGTCAGCGCGATCAGTACGTTGGCGAGCGGGCCGATCACCGCGCGGAACGCCTGCGGCAGCACGATCAGCCGCAGCACCTGGCTGAAGCTCAGCCCGATGGCGCGGGCCGCCTCGGCCTGGCCTACCGGGACGGTGTTGATGCCGGAGCGCAGCGCCTCGCAGACGAAGGCGGCGGTGTAGGCGACCAGGCCGAGGATCGCCAGACGGAAGCCCTGGGCCTCGAAGTCGTCGGGCGCCCCCATCGTCATTCCGAAAATGTCGGCGAGGCCGAGCGAGGTGAAGACGATGATGACGGTGAGCGGAATGTTGCGGACGATGTTCACGTAGGCCGTGCCGAAACCGCGCATCAGCGGTACGGGGCTGACCCGCATGGCCGCCAACAGAGTGCCCCAGATCAGGGAGCCGACGGCGGAGAAGAATGTGAGCTGCACCGTCACCCAGAAGGCGCCGAGCAGGCTCGGGTCGTCATAGTCAGAAAGAAAGTCGAACACGATCTCCCGCGCTTCCGGGTGGGTGGCGTACGTGGTGTACGGGGCGGTTCGTGTCGGGCCGCACCGCACTGACGTGCCGCGCCGCCGCCGCGTGGGTCAGGCCGACGGCGGCGGCGCGAGGGCGGAATCCGCGTTACTGAACGATGTTGCCGATCTTCGGCGCGGGCTCGTTCTTGTAGTCGGCCGGGCCGAAGTTGTCCGTGACGGCCTTCTCCCAGGCCTTGTCCTCGTACATCTTTTCGAGGGCGGTGTTGATCTTGTTGACCATCTCGGTGTCGCCCTTCTTGACACCGATGCCGTAGTTCTCGTTGCTCAGCTTCAGGCCGGCGAGCTTGAACTGGCCCTTGTACTGGTCCTGCGCGGCGAAGCCGGCGAGGATCGAGTCGTCGGTGGTCACGGCGTCGACGGCGCCGCTCTGCAGACCGGCGATGCACTCCGAGTACGTGCCGTACTCCTTGAGCTGGGCGTCAGGGGCGATCTTGTCCTTGACGTTCTGCGCGGAGGTCGAGCCGGTCACCGAGCACAGCTTCTTGCCGTTGAGGTCCGTGCCCTCGGCGATGTCCGAGTCGGCCTTGACCAGCAGGTCCTGGTGGGCCAGCAGGTACGGGCCGGCGAAGTCGACCTTCTCCTTGCGCTCGTCGGTGATGGAGTAGGTGGCGGCGATGAAGTCCACGTCGCCACGGGCGAGCGCGTTCTCGCGGTCCGCGCTCTTGGTCTCGATGAACTCGATCTGGTCCGGCTTGTAGCCGAGCTCGCCCGCCACGTACGTGGCGACGTCGACGTCGAAGCCCGAGAAGGAACCGTCGGGCTCCTTCAGGCCCAGACCGGGCTGGTCGTACTTGATGCCGACCTTGATCTTGCCGCCGCCGCTGGAACCGGTGTCCGAGCTGTCGCTGCCGTTGTCGTCGCCACCGCACGCGGTCGCGGTGAGGGAGAGGACGAACGCAGCGGCGGCCGCCGCGGTGACCTTGCGGAGCTTCATGGTGAACATCCTTTGTCTGGTGAAGAGAGGCGATCCGTGAGTGCGGGTGGCGCGGAACTGCGGGGACGTCTGCGCGCCGTCAGTGGTGCAGGATCTTGGACAGGAAGTCCTTGGCACGGTCGCTGCGCGGGTTGCTGAAGAACTGGTCCGGCACAGCCTCTTCGACGATCCGGCCGTCGGCCATGAACACCACTCGATTGGCCGCCGAACGGGCGAAGCCCATCTCGTGGGTGACGACGATCATGGTCATGCCGTCCCGGGCGAGCTGCTGCATGACCTCCAGCACCTCGTTGATCATTTCCGGGTCGAGGGCCGAGGTCGGCTCGTCGAAAAGCATGACCTTCGGGTCCATCGCGAGGGCGCGCGCGATGGCCACACGCTGCTGCTGGCCGCCGGAGAGCTGAGCGGGGTACTTGTCCGCCTGGGTGGCCACGCCCACCCGGTCGAGCAGCTTGCGGGCCTTCTCCTCCGCCTTGGCCTTGTCGACCTTGCGGACCTTGATCTGGCCCAGCATCACGTTCTCCAGCACTGTCTTGTGTGCGAAGAGATTGAATGACTGGAAAACCATGCCGACATCGGCACGGAGCCGGGCAAGCGCCTTGCCCTCGGCGGGCAGCGGCTTGCCGTCAATGGTGATCGAACCCGAGTCGATCGTCTCCAGACGGTTGATGGTGCGGCACAGGGTGGACTTCCCGGACCCGGAGGGTCCGATGACCACGACGACCTCGCCGCGGGCGATCGTCAGATCGATGTCCTGGAGCACGTGCAACGCGCCGAAATGCTTGTTGACACTCTTCAGGACGACCAAGTCGTCGTTCGCGGCCTTGTCTTCCTTGGCCACCGATACTTCGGTCATCGCTCTCAGGCTCCGTCCTCCTCGGTTTCGGAGGACAGTAATAACCGTATCCGACCTGCGTCATTAGTCCTGAGGGGAATTTGAGCATCACGATCCGGTAGCAATCAGACACGTGTCGTAGCACTTGCGACCTGGGCGCGTACCGGGTGGATAACGACAAGCCTCGCGCAACCGGAACCCACTTGACGGGGCTGGCGTCCATCAGCGTGACTGCCATGGGCACGCGCGCGTGCCCGGTCGTGTTCCAGCTCGATCCAACCCGTACGGCCGATGAACAGGAGGGGGACGGATGAGACTGCTCCTCGTCGAGGACGACAACCATGTCGCCGCCGCCCTGTCCGCGGTCCTGGCGCGGCACGGCTTCGACGTCACGCACGCCCGCAGCGGCGAGGAGGCGCTCCAGGCGCTGGTCCCGGAGGGCCCCGGCTTCGGGGTCGTCCTGCTCGACCTCGGCCTGCCCGACCAGGACGGCTACGAGGTCTGCGGCAAGATCCGCAAGCGCACCAGCACACCTGTGATCATGGTGACCGCCCGCTCCGACGTCCGCTCGCGCATCCACGGCCTCAACCTCGGCGCCGACGACTACGTGGTCAAGCCGTACGACACCGGCGAACTGCTCGCCAGGATCCACGCCGTCAGCCGGCGCAGCGTCCACGAGGACCCGACCGGAGCCGCGGACACCGTGCTGCGGCTGGGCCCGGTGCACATCGAGCTGCCGACCCGGCAGGTCAGCGTGGACGGCTCGGTCGTCCAGCTGACCCGCAAGGAGTTCGACCTGCTGGCGCTGCTCGCCCAGCGGCCCGGAGTGGTCTTCCGCCGGGAGCAGATCATCAGCGAGGTCTGGCGGACCAGCTGGGAGGGGACCGGGCGCACCCTGGAGGTCCATGTGGCCTCGCTGCGCTCCAAGCTGCGCATGCCGGCCCTGATCGAGACCGTGCGCGGCGTCGGCTACCGGCTCGTCGCCCCGGCCGCCTAGCGGGGACGGGTGCGCACTCGACTTCTCCCGCTGCTGATCGTCCTGATGGCGGCGGTACTGCTGGCGCTCGGGATTCCGCTCGCCGTCAGCCTGGCCGCGGCCCAGCAGCAGAAGGTGGTCGTCGACCGGATCGACGACACGGCGTACTTCGCGGCCATCACCCGTTCCGTCATGGACACTTCCCAGGGCCCGAGCGACGAGGGCCGCAACCTCAGCCACGCCCTGGAGAGCTACTACGGCGTCTACGGCATCCGCGCGGGCGTCTTCCTGCCCGGGGACACCCCACTGGCCAACGCGCCGGAGACCTGGTTCCTGCCCGAGTCCGGCGAGGTGCGCGAGGCCTTCGAGGAGGCGCTGCTCAGCCGCCGCAGCCACGACCCGGAGCAGGTGTGGCCGTGGCAGCGGGGCCGCCTCGTCGTCGCCTCACCGGTCGTGCGGGACGGCGATGTCGTCGCGGTCGTCGTCACCGACTCGCCCACCGGGGACATGCGCTCGCGGATCCTGCGCGGCTGGCTGCTCATCGCGGCGGGCGAGTTCGCGGCGATGCTGCTGGCCGTCGGCGCGGCCCTGCGGCTGACCGGCTGGGTACTGCGGCCCGTGCGCGTCCTGGACGCCACCACCCACGCCATCGCCAGCGGCAGGCTCACGACCAGGGTCGCGGCGGCCGGAGGCCCGCCGGAACTCAGACGGCTCGCCCGGTCGTTCAACGAGATGGCCGACAACGTCGAGGACGTGCTGGAGCAGCAGCGCGCCTTCGTCGCCGACGCCTCGCACCAGCTGCGCAACCCCCTGTCGGCGCTGCTGCTGCGCATCGAACTGCTCGCCCTGGAACTGCCCGAGGGCAATGAGGAGATCGCCTCGGTCCAGGCCGAGGGCAAGCGTCTGGCCCAGGTCCTGGACGATCTGCTCGACCTGGCGCTCGCCGAGCACACCGCGGCCGAGCTGCGGCTCACCGACATCGGCGCGCTGGCCGCGGAGCGGGTCGCGGCCTGGTCGCCCACGGCCGAGTCCAAGGGCGTGGCCCTCGTCGGGGAGTGCCCGGCGACCACCGCGTGGGTCGATCCGGTGGCCCTTTCCTCCGCGCTGGACGCGGTCATCGACAACGCCGTGAAGTTCACGCCGGAGGGTCAGCGCGTGGAGGTGACGGTCTCCTCCAACGGCGACAGCGCGACCGTCGTCGTCACCGACCTCGGGCCCGGACTGACCGACGAGGAGCTGAACCGGATCGGCGACCGCTTCTGGCGCAGCGGCCGTCATCAGAACGTCAAGGGGTCCGGGCTGGGCCTGTCCATCTCCCGGGCCCTGCTCTCGGCGGGCGGCGGCACCATCGCGTACGCCCATCACGAGCCGCACGGGCTGAAGGTGACGGTACGGGTGCCGCGGGGGCCGTTGGCGGAGTGAGGCCTTTCTCGGGGGATTACGGCTTCACGGAGCGGTAGTAGCGCCGGGCGCCCTCGTGCAGCGGGAGCGGGTCGGTGTAGATCGCGGTGCGTACGTCGACGAGCTGCGCGGAGTGGACGTGGGCGCCGATGCCGTCGCGGCTGTCCAGCACGGTCCGGGTCAGCCACTCGGCGAGCCGGGGGTCGAGGTCGTTGCGGGTCACCAGGACGTTGGCGACGGCCATGGTCGGCACGGTGGAACCGTTCTGGATGGTCCGGTAGGCCGACTCCGGCATATTGGTGGCCCGGTAGTAGCGGGTGGCGCCGCCCTGGGCGTGCACCTTGGCGACCAGCTTCTCGTCGATCGGTACGAACCGGAAGGTCGAGGTCTCCGCGATCTCCTTCAGCCCGCCCGTGGGCAGCCCGCCCGACCAGAAGAACGCGTCCAGGTCGCGCCCCAGCTGCTTGGGACCGGTGTCGATGCCGTCCGAGCGGGGCGTGATGTCCTTCTCCGGGTCGATCCCGGCCGCCTCCAGCACCTGGGTGGCGATCAGCCGGACGCCCGAGTGCGGCAGCCCTATGGCCACGCGCTTGCCGCGCAGGTCGGCGACCGACTCGATGTCGGAATCCGGCGGGACAACGAGCTGCACGTAGTCGTCGTACAGCCGGGCCACACCGCGCAGCCGGCCGGCGCCGGGCCCCTTTTCCAGCGCGTACGTCTCCACGGCGTCGGCGGCGGCGATGGTGAGGTCGGCCTCCCCGGTCGCCACGCGGCGGACGTTCTCCTGGGACCCGGCGCTGGGCTGGAGCTCCACCTTCAGATCCGGCATGTCCTTGGCCAGCTCGGCCCGCAGCCGCTTGCCGTACTCGTGGTAGACGCCGGCCTGGGTGCCCGTGCTGAACGTGATCGTCCCGCGCGGTGGCTTCTCCCCCAGGGGCAGCAGCCACCACAGCAGCAGCCCGAGGGCGACAGCGGCGGCGACCGCGACCTGGACGGCGCGGCGCCTGCCGATACGGGGGAGCAGCGTGGACATGCGTGCGATCCTGCCAGGCGGTGCGCCCCGCTGACCAGGGGCGGCGGGCCCGGGGGCGGCCGATAGGGTCGCGCCATGAGTTCCTCGCCCGCCGAACTGGTCCGCGCCTTCCACCACGCCTTCGGGCTCGACGCCCGCACCCGGCCCACCGAGGTCTCACCGGAACTCGCCAAGCACCGGGGCGAGTTGCTCGCGGAGGAGGCCGCGGAGGTCGCCGAGGTCTCGGTGACCGGACCGCTCGACAAACTCGCCCACGAACTGGCCGACGTGGTGTACATCGCCTATGGCACGGCCCTCGTCCACGGCATCGACCTCGACGAGGTGATCGCCGAGATCCACCGCTCCAACATGACCAAGCTGGGCCCCGACGGCACGGTGTCCCGCCGGGCCGACGGCAAGGTCCTCAAGGGCGACCACTACGAGGCCCCGGACGTGGCGGGGGTGCTGCGGAGTCAGGGGTGGGACGGGGGCGGGGAGGCGGCGGGCGGGGCGTGACGTGTGGAGAGGGGGCGGGGAGGCGCGGGACGGGGTGTGACGTGCGGGAGGGGGCGGGGAGGCGACGGACGGGGTGTGACGCGCGGGGAGGGGGGCGGAGAGGCGACGGACGGCGTGTGACGTGCAGGGAGGGGGCGTGTGGTGCACGCCGGGGGCGTGGCGTGCGGCGCGCGCCGATCGCAGTGCCGTGAGCGCCGGAGCGCACTCCACCGCTCCGCGCCCCTTCCGCGCCCTCGCGCCGTCCTGGGTGGCTCGCGCGCCGCGCAAAACGTCGCCCACCGTCCCTCGCGCCGCAGGTATGGACTGCACCAGCCCCGCCCGTCATGATGACGACGCCATGACAATGCGGATGAGCTTCCTCAGGGCGGCGCTGGCCGCCGTGCTGCTGTTAGTGCCCCTGACGTCCCTCCCCGCGCGGGCGGCGGATGCGCAGGAGGCGGACTGGACGGGCCCGCTCAGCACGAGGGGCCGCTGGATCGTCGACGCGGACGGCGACCGGTTCAAACTGCGCTCGGGCAACTGGCACGGCGCCAGCGGCACCTGGAACGGATCGGGCAGTACCGAGGACGACGTCAACCATCACGCGGGCGAGAACTCCGGCCGTGTACCGCTGGGCCTGGACCGCGCCCCCATGGCCGAGATCATTGCCGGCTTCCGGGAGATCGGGATCAACAGCATCCGGCTGCCGTTCTCCAACGAGATGATCCGCGACTCCCGCCCCGTCACGGACGACGCCGTCGCCGCCAACCCGTCCCTGCGCGGGAAGACCCCGCTCCAGGTCTACGACGTGGTGGTCCGCGAACTCACCGCCGCCGGACTCGCCGTCATCCTCAACAACCACACCAACACCACCCGCTGGTGCTGCGGCGTCGACGGCAACGAACGCTGGAACGCCAGCCAGTCCACCGCGTCCTGGGAAGCGGACTGGCTGTTCATGGCCAGCCGCTACAAGGACAACAAGCGGGTCGTCGGCGCCGACCTGTACAACGAGGTCCGCCGCACCATCTGGGACGACCCGAACTGGGGCCTAGGCGACAACCACGACTGGTTCGCCGCCTCGCAGCGCGTCGCCGACCGCATCCTGACCGAGGCCAACCCCGACCTGCTGATCATCGTCGAGGGCATCAACTGGACCGGCATCCCCGTCGACGGCTTCGCCCACGAGCGCCCCACCCTGGAGCCGGTACGCCGCCTCTCGCACACCCTCGTCGACTCCGGCAAGCTCGTGTACTCGGCCCACTTCTACGGTTACACGGGCCCCAACCACAGCGGCGCCACCGGCACCGGCGAGACCAGCGACCCGCGCTACCAGGACCTGAGCCCCGACGAGCTGATCTCCGTCCTGAACCGCCAGGCCTTCTACGTCGCCTCCGAGCAGGACCAGCACTTCACGGCCCCGGTGTGGATCAGTGAGTTCGGTGTCGGCGGCCGGGAGGAGACCGGCGCCAAGCCGCGCGCCTGGTTCGAGAACTTCGTCGACCACCTCATCCGCATGGACGCCGACTTCGCGTACTGGCCGCTGGTCGGCTGGCACGAGAACCGCCGGGGCAACGGCTGGGCCCTGCTGCACTGGGACGCCGAGGGCAACCGGATGGGCGTCCACGACGGCGACGACTGGCGCTCAGCCGCTTGGAGCCGGCTCATCGCCGCCCAGGGCCGCACCGGGTACGTGGCGCCCGTGGCCGACTGGTCCATGCTCAGCCCCGACCACGCCGACTTCATCGCCTCCCGGCGGATGCGCGCCCGGCCCGACTGGGACGTCGGCGCCCGCAAGGCCGTCTGCCCGGACGGACAGCGCCTGCTCGGACTGAGCCACACCGGGAACCGGGGACTCTGCTCCGACGTTGGCCTGTCGTCGGGGCCGACAGGCGAGTACGAGGTCGTCGTGGACGAGCGCCACGTCCGGCCGGGGCAGGACTGGGCGTCCGGCTACACCAAGCTCCAGTGCCCGAGCGGCCACGCCCTCACCGGCTACAGCGTCCGAGGCGCCGCGGTCTCGGCCGCGCTGTGCACACGGGCCCCGGTCGGCACCGCGGGCGGCCGTACGGTCTGGTTCGACCGGAGCGACAACCGCGGGGCCTCGCCCAAGGGCGGCGACTTCGCGCACGGCCACTACAAGGGACAGTGCGCGGACGACGAGTACGCGGCCGGGATCGCGTACACGGGCCGTATCGGCTCGCGCCGCACCCCGGACGCCCTGTACTGCCGTCCGCTGTGACCGCGAGGGCGGGGCGCTCCCGGCGCGCCCTTACCCTTGTGGCATGAGCAGCATCGACCGGAGCCAGGACGTGGACGCCAAGCGAACGTATGAGGTGCGCACCTACGGGTGCCAGATGAACGTCCACGACTCCGAGCGATTGTCCGGGCTGCTGGAGGAGGCCGGCTACGTCCGCGCCCCCGAGGGTGCCGACGGTGACGCCGATGTCGTCGTCTTCAACACCTGCGCCGTCCGTGAGAACGCCGACAACCGCCTCTACGGCAACCTCGGGCGGCTCGCGCCGAAGAAGGCGTCGCGTCCCGGCATGCAGATCGCGGTCGGCGGCTGTCTGGCGCAGAAGGACCGCGACACCATCGTGAAGAAGGCGCCCTGGGTGGACGTCGTCTTCGGCACGCACAACATCGGCAAGCTGCCCGTCCTGCTGGAGCGCGCCCGCGTGCAGGAGGAGGCCCAGGTCGAGATCGCCGAGTCGCTGGAGGCGTTCCCGTCCACGCTGCCGACCCGGCGCGAGAGCGCCTACGCGGCGTGGGTGTCGATCTCCGTCGGCTGCAACAACACCTGCACCTTCTGCATCGTCCCGGCCCTGCGCGGCAAGGAGAAGGACCGCCGCACCGGCGACATCCTCGCCGAGATCGAGGCCCTGGTCGCCGAGGGCGTCTCCGAGATCACGCTGCTCGGCCAGAACGTCAACGCCTACGGCTCCGACATCGGCGACCGCGAGGCGTTCAGCAAGCTGCTGCGCGCCTGCGGCAAGATCGAGGGCCTGGAGCGCGTCCGCTTCACCTCCCCGCACCCGCGGGACTTCACCGACGACGTGATCGCCGCCATGGCCGAGACGCCGAACGTGATGCCGCAGCTGCACATGCCGCTCCAGTCCGGCTCGGACACGGTCCTGAAGGCGATGCGCCGTTCCTACCGCCAGGAGCGCTACCTGGGGATCATCGAGAAGGTCCGCGCCGCCATCCCGCACGCCGCGATCACCACCGACATCATCGTCGGCTTCCCCGGCGAGACCGAGGAGGACTTCGAGCAGACCCTGCACGTCGTCCGCGAGGCCCGGTTCGCGCAGGCGTTCACCTTCCAGTACTCCAAGCGCCCCGGCACCCCGGCCGCGACCATGGAGAACCAGATCCCCAAGGAGGTCGTCCAGGCGCGCTACGAGCGTCTGGTCGCCCTTCAGGAGGAGATCTCCTGGGAGGAGAACAAGAAGCAGGTCGGCCGCACCCTGGAGCTGATGGTCGCCGAGGGCGAGGGCCGCAAGGACGGCGCCACGCACCGTCTGTCCGGCCGCGCCCCCGACAACCGCCTGGTGCACTTCACCAAGCCCGACCAGGAGGTCCGCCCCGGCGACGTGGTCACCGTCGAGATCACCTACGCCGCCCCGCACCACCTGCTGGCCGAGGGCGAGGTCCTCTCGATCCGCCGCACGCGCGCGGGCGACGCCTGGGAGAAGCGCAACGCCGCCGAGGCGGCCAAGCCCGCGGGCGTCATGCTCGGCCTGCCGCGGATCGGCGCCCCGGAGCCGCTGCCGGTGGCCTCGGGCAGCGGCTGCGGCTGCGACTGACGCCCCCGTGACCCCGCGCTGATCCCGCGCGGGGTTACGCTGCCGATCATGCTTGTCGCCGCCGCCGTGTGTCCCTGTCCGCCGCTGCTCGTGCCCGAGGTCGCCGCAGGGGCCGCGCCCGAGCTGGATACCGCGCGCGCCGCGTGCGCCGACGGGCTCGGCGTGCTCGCCGCCGCGCGCCCCGACCGCCTCGTGGTCGTCGGGCCCGCGGCACCGGAAGAGCACGGGGCCTACCCGCAGGGCGCGCACGGCTCCTTCCGGGGCTTCGGCGTGGAGATCGACGTACGACTCGGCACCGGGCAGGCTCCGGAGAACGCGCGGCAACTGCCCGCCTCGCTGGCGGTGGCGGCCTGGCTGCTGGAGCGGACCGGCTGGGCCGATGCCCCGATCGAGGGACTCGCCGTGGGGGAACCTCTGGACGCCGAGCGGTGTATCGAAACCGGAAGGGAGATCGCCGCGGGCCCCGACCGCGTGGCGATGCTGGTGATGGGCGACGCCAGCGCCTGCCGCACGCTCAAGGCACCCGGCTACCTCGACGAGCGCGCGGAGCCCTTCGACGCGGCCGTCGCGCGGGCCCTCGGCGCGGCGGACGTGACCGCGCTCAAGGAACTGGACACCGAGCTGGCGCGCGAGCTCAAGGCGTCCGGCCGGGCGCCCTGGCAGGTGCTCGCGGGCGCCGCGCAGAATGCCGGGCTGTCCGGCGCGCTGCTGCACGAGAGCGCGCCGTACGGCGTGGGGTACCTGGTCGCGACCTGGTCGTAGCGGCGGTTCCGGAGCGGGCAGGGGCCACCGTCCCGGTGCAACGGCGGACGGCCGGGAGCGGGGATGCTCCGCGGCCGTCCGCCGATGTATCCGTGCTGTGGTGCTGCGTGCCGCCGTGATCAGGAAGCGGGAGGCGGAGGGCTGTTCGGCGGGGTGGTGTCACCGCCCGTGCCGCGGCTCGGCCCCTCGTTCTTGTGCCCGAGCCGGTCCACGGCGTCCTTGGCCTTGCCCGTGCCCGACTGGATCTTCTCGCTGTACTTGCCTTTGGTCTTCTCGTCGACGACCTTGGCGGCCTTGTCCAGACCGTGCTGGACCTTGGGCCCGTGCTGATGGGCGAGGTCGGAGACCTTGCCCTTGGCCGGGCCGAGCTTGGCCTTCAAACTGTCCAGGAGACCCATCGTTCGCCTTCCCACGCGGGATCGTCAGGTGCGGGCGCCCTCGCCGGCCTCTCGGTCGGCCGCCTCCTCGGCGGACTGCTGCCTGGGGATCACGCCTTCGGCGGCCGCCGCCGTCTCCGTGCCCTCATTCCCGGCCGAGTCCTTCGCCTCGGTGGTCTCTTCCGCCGAAGCCGTCTCCTCCGTCCCGGACTCGGTGGCCGCGGTGTCGGCCTCAGCCACGGCGGTCGACGCCTCCTCCGCCGTCCTAGACCTCCGGAACAGCCGTGCCAAAACGCCCATATCAACTCCATACGGTACTCGTGCGGGCGAATTCCCGCGTCGTCCGGTGCGTCCGTTTGCGTCGCCCGGATCGCCGCCCCTCGGGACCGGCGGCGCGTATCTCGCATCTGGCAACGACGTCGGTCCGGAGCCGTCACGTAACTCGTTCGAGGTCACCCTCTGAGGTTTGCGAGACTGTTTCAGTGAGCAGCACACCCTCCGCCCCCCGCGTCATCGCCGTCGTCGGTCCCACCGCGGCCGGAAAGTCCGATCTGGGCGTCTTCCTGGCCAGAGAGCTCGGCGGCGAGGTCGTCAACGCCGACTCCATGCAGCTCTACCGAGGGATGGACATCGGCACCGCCAAGCTGACGCCCGAGGAGCGGTGCGGCGTCCCGCACCACCTGCTGGACGTCTGGGACGTCAGCGTCACCGCCTCCGTCGCCGAGTACCAGCGCCTGGCGAGGGAGCGGATCGACGCGCTGCTCGCCGAGGGACGCTGGCCGATCCTGGTCGGCGGCTCCGGCCTGTACGTCCGCGGCGCCGTCGACAACCTGGAGTTCCCCGGTACCGACCCTGAGGTCCGCGCCCGCCTGGAGGAGGAGCTCACCCTGCGTGGCTCCGGCGCCCTGCACGCCCGCCTCGCCGCCGCCGACCCGGACGCCGCCCAGGCGATCCTGCCCAGCAACGGTCGCCGTATCGTCCGCGCTCTCGAAGTGATCGAGATCACCGGGCAGCCTTTCACGGCCAACCTGCCGGGCCACGACTCGGTCTACGACACCGTGCAGATCGGCGTCGACGTCGCCCGCCCGGAACTCGATGAGCGGATCGCCCGGCGTGTCGACCGGATGTGGGACGCCGGGCTTGTCGAGGAAGTGCGCGCACTGGAGGCGCGAGGGTTGCGCGAGGGGCGTACGGCCTCGCGCGCGCTCGGCTACCAGCAGGTGCTCGCGGCGCTCGCCGGGGAGTGCACCATGGCCGAGGCCCGGACCGAGACCGTCCGCGCCACCAAGCGCTTCGCGCGCCGTCAGGATTCATGGTTCAGACGCGATCCGCGGGTGCATTGGCTCAGTGGGGCCGCGGAGGATCTGACCAAACTTCCGCAGCTCGCGCTGGCGTTGGTCGAACGACCGGTTACAGCCTGATCACGTCATGGCATCGGGACGCTCCGGCCGTCATCGTGGCCTCCGGCGCCATGCCATCATCGAGCTTCGATCGACCAAGTGGAGTCCGAGTTGGGAGGGCGCGTGGCGATGGAGGCCGGCCCTCGCGACACCGCACAAGGTACCGAAGCCGTCACCGGTGACCGGGGCGAACCGGAGCGCAGCGACGACCGTCTCAGCCCGGACGGTCCCGACGACGACATCCAGGGCGGGGTGACCGCCGACGGCCCGGAGCCGGAGGAGATGTTCCCCGACGGCCCCGAGGTCGAGGTCGAGCTGCGCCCGCAGCGCAGACTGCGTATCTGGCAGCTGGCCCCCATCGTGGCCCTGGCCGCGGTCGGCTCCCTGATGTTCGCCTTCCCGCTGGCCTTCGACTTCGGCGACAGCGGCGCCGTGATCGCCATGCTGGGCCTGCTGATCTGCTCCTGCGCGGCGGGCTGGGGAATGATGGCGGCGCGCCGCGTGGGTTACACGTGGCCCGGCCTGCCCCAGCGCGGCTCCGGCAGACGCGCGGACTGGCGCATGGTGCTGCTGTACGCCGTGCTCGTGGCCGCCGTGGTGATGCTCGCCGTACTGCGCGTGGCCCGGCTGCGCTGAGCCACCGGTTGCAGCTTCCGTGACTGTCGGTGCGGCACCGTACGATCGAGGCATGAGCACGCGGATCGCTTTCCTCAAGGGTCACGGGACCGAGAACGATTTCGTGATCGTCCCGGACCCCGAGAACGCCATCGACCTGCCCCCGTCCGCCGTCGCCGCACTGTGCGACCGGCGCGCGGGCATCGGCGGTGACGGGCTGCTGCACGTCGTGCGGTCCGCCGCGCACCCCGAGGCCAAGGAGATGGCGGCCGAGGCGGAGTGGTTCATGGACTACCGCAACGGCGACGGCTCGATCGCCGAGATGTGCGGCAACGGCGTCCGCGTCTTCGCCCGCTACCTCCAGCGCGCCGGACGCGTCGGCGAAGGCGACCTCGCGGTCGCCACGCGCGGGGGCGTCAAGCGCGTGCACCTCGCCAAGGGCGGCGATGTGACGGTCGGCATGGGCAGGGCCCGGCTGCCCGAGGGCGAGGTCGTCGTCAGCGTCGGCGAGCGCAGCTGGCCCGCGCGGAACGTGAACATGGGCAACCCGCACGCGGTCGCCTTCGTCGAGGACCTCGCGCACGCCGGGGACCTGCTCGCGCCGCCGCCGTTCAGCCCGGCCTCGGCGTACCCGGACGGGGTGAACGTCGAGTTCGTCGTCGACCGCGGCCCTGGGCACGTCGCCCTGCGCGTGCACGAGCGCGGCGCCGGGGAGACCCGCTCCTGCGGCACGGGCGCGTGCGCCGTCGCCGTCGCCACCGCCCGCCGGGATGGCGCCGACCCCGCGGTCACCGGCACGCCCGCGACGTACACCGTCGACGTGCCCGGCGGCACTCTGGTGATCACCGAACTGCCCGACGGCGAGATCGAGATGACCGGTCCCGCGGTGATCGTCGCCGAGGGCGAGATCGACGCCGACTGGCTGGCCTCGCTCGCCGGTTGAGTCCGTTTCAGCGCCTCAACGGCTCGCTGAAACCCGTCGTACCGCAACGACTTGATATCGGTTCTGCCGGGTGCCCGGCCCGCGGAGGGTCGTCCTCCGTGGGTACCCGGTCGAGGATCGAAACCCCGGTCGGCCGCAGGTCGCGGGGTTCGAAACCGTAAACCTGCGAACCTTCGCTCGAATGGGTGATCCGTTTCACGCTCGGCGAGAGGCGGTCAGCCGCGCGTGATGGGCTCGGTAGCATCAAGCACCGGCCCGGACGGGGGACCGTTGCCAGTCCCCGGAGCCGTGTCCGTCATGGGGCACCCCGTCCGCCGGTCCACGCAGCCGGAGGTGCCCATGAGTGCGGAGGCCACGAACCCCGCGACGCCCGGTCCGGTAACCGGGCCCGCAGCACGCTGGCGGGCCCGTATCGACCTGCGGCGCCTCGGCCGTGCCGCCCTGCTCGGCCCGGCCGGCCGCGACCGCCTGCCCGACGCCATCAGCCATGTCGTCGAGGCCCACCGCGCCCACCACCCCGACGCCGACCTCGAACCCCTGCGCCGCGCCTACGTGCTGGCCGAGTCCTCGCACCGCGGCCAGATGCGCAAGAGCGGCGAGCCGTACATCACGCACCCCCTCGCAGTGACTCTCATCCTCGCCGAACTCGGCGCCGAGACAACGACGTTGACCGCCTCCCTGCTCCACGACACCGTCGAGGACACCGAGGTGACGCTCGATCAGGTGGGCGAGCAGTTCGGCGCTGAGGTGCGCTATCTCGTCGACGGCGTCACCAAGTTGGAGAAAGTCGACTACGGCGCCGCCGCCGAGCCGGAGACCTTCCGCAAGATGCTCGTGGCCACCGGCAACGACGTCCGCGTGATGTCGATCAAACTCGCGGACCGCCTGCACAACATGCGCACCCTCGGAGTGATGCGCCCCGAAAAGCAGGAACGCATCGCCAAGGTGACCCGGGACGTCCTCATCCCGCTCGCCGAACGGCTCGGCGTCCAGGCGCTCAAGACCGAGCTGGAGGACCTGGTCTTCGCGATCCTGCACCCCGAGGAGTACGAGCACACGCGGGAGTTGATCGTCGAGAACGCCTCCCGCGCGGACGACCCGCTCGCCGAGGCCGCGGACGAGATGCGCACGGTGCTCAGGGACGCCGACATCCAGGCCGAAGTCCTCATCCGGCCACGGCACTTCGTCTCCGTGCATCGGGTGGCCCGCAAACGCGGCCGACTGCGCGGCGCCGACTTCGGACGGCTGCTGGTCCTAGTCGGCGAGGACGCGGACTGTTACGGCGTCCTCGGCGAACTGCACACCTGTATGACGCCGGTGGTCTCGGAGTTCAAGGACTTCATCGCCGTACCGAAGTTCAACCTGTACCAGTCCCTGCACACGGCGGTCGCCCGCCCGGACGGACAGGTCGTCGAAGTTCTCATCCGCACCCACCAGATGCACAAGGTCGCCGAGGCCGGCGTGGTCGCCCTCGGCAACCCCTACGCCCCCTCCTCCGACGAACCCGCCGACGGCGAGCGCGCCGACCCGACCCGCCCCGGCTGGCTCTCCCGCCTCCTCGACTGGCAGCAGGCCGCCCCGGACCCCGACACCTTCTGGTCCACCCTGCGCGAGGACCTCGCCCAGAACCGCGAGATCACCGTCTTCCGCCCCGACGGCGGCACCCTCGGTCTGCCCGAGGGCGCGAGCTGCGTGGACGCCGCCTACGCGCAGTACGGCGAGGACGCCCACGCCTGCATCGGCGCCCGCGTGAACGGCCGTCTGGCGACCCTCAGCACCGTTCTGAAGGACGGCGACACCGTCGAGCTCCTCATGGGCCAGGACCCCGCCTCAGAGCCCTCCAGGGAGTGGCTGGAGCACGCTCACACCCCGGCCGCCCGCATCGCCATCCAGCGCTGGCTGGCCGCGCACCCGACGACCGGGGAGGAGGGCGAGCGCCCCGCCGAGAGCGCCCCCGCGCCCCGCCCCACCACCGAGGCGCTGTCCACGGAGGGCTCCTCGACGGCCCGCCCGGCCGCCAATGTCGTGGTCGACCAGCCGGACGCGACGGTACGGCTGGCGGGCTGCTGCACTCCGGTGCCGCCCGACGAGATCACCGGCTTCGCGGTACGCGGGGGAGCGGTGACCGTGCACCGCGTGCTGTGCACGGCGGTCGCGCGCATGAAGAGCACGGGCCGTCCGGAGATCGCCGTGCACTGGGGCGGCACGAGCGAATGCCGGGTGACGCTGGTCGCCGAATCGTTCGTCCGCCCGCATCTGCTGGCCGACCTCACCGAGGCGATGGCCACCGAGGGCGCCGAGATCGTGTCGGCGACGGTGGAACCGCCCACCCAGCAGCGGGTGAGGCACACCTACACCGTCCAGCTCCCGGACGCCGCCGACCTGCCCGCCCTCATGCGGGCCATGCGGAACGTGGCGGGCGTGTACGACGTGAGCCGGACGCAGGCCCAGCCGGGGATGTCGTAGAGCCGGACGGAGAGCCAGCCGGGCATGGCGCAGAGCCGGACGGAGACCCAGCCGGGGATGCCGTAGCCACCCGGCCGACCCCGTTCGAGTGGGCCGGGCGCGCGTCGCCGCCGCCCCGGACGTCCCCGCTGGTAGCGGTGGTCCATGCCGCACACGTCCCGCAAGGCCAGCGTCCTCCTCGCCTCGGCCGTGACCGTCTGCCTGGTCGCCGCCGCCGCTCCCGCCGAACCCCTGGGCGTCGGCGACCGTCTCTTCCCGCACCTCGGCAACCCGGGCTACGACGTCGCCTCGTACGACCTGTCCTTCATCTACGCAGGCAGCAACAGCGAACCCCTCCAGGCCGTCACCACCATCGACGCCTGGACCACGACGACGCTCGACCGCGTCAACCTAGACTTCGCCCACGGCAAGGTCCACTCCGTGGAACTGGACGGCGAACCCGCCGCCTTCACCACCGCGGGTGACGACCTCGTCGTCACCCCCGAGGACCCGCTTACGCGCGGGAGCTGGATGCGCCTCACCGTCCGGCACACCAGCGACCCCAGGCCCGCCAAGGACCGCGAGGGCGGGTGGGTGCGCACCGCGGACGGCCTGGCCATGGCCAACCAGGCCGACGCCGCCCACCTGGTCTTCCCCGGCAACGACCACCCCTCGGACAAGGCGATGTTCACCATCAGGGTGACCGCCCCGAACGGTTACACGGCCGTCGCCAACGGCGTCCCCACCGACGTGGACCGCACCCGCGCGGCGACGACCTGGACCTACCGCACCCAGCACCCCATGGCCACCGAACTCGCCCAGGTCTCCATCGGCCGCTCCACGATCCTGCGCCGCACCGGCCCGCACGCCCTCCCCGTCCGGGACGTCGTCCCCACCGCACACCGGGACAAACTGGAGCCCTGGCTGAGGAAGACCCCGGACCAGATCTCCTGGATGGAGAGCAAGGTCGGCCGCTACCCCTTCGAGACGTACGGCGTGCTCATGGCGGACGTGGACACCGGCTTCGAACTGGAGACCCAGACCCTCTCCCTCTTCGAGAAGGGCCTGTTCACCGACCGCTCCTACCCCGCCTGGTACGTGGAATCGATCATGGTGCACGAGCTGGCCCACCAGTGGTTCGGCAACAGCGTCAGCCCCCGCACCTGGTCCGACCTGTGGCTCAACGAGGGGCACGCCACCTGGTACGAGGCGCTGTACGCGGAGGAGAAGGCCGACCGCCCCCTCCAGGCCCGTATGAAGGCCGCCTACAGCGTCTCCGACCGCTGGCGCGCCGCGGGCGGGCCTCCCGCCGCGCCCAAGGCCCCCGACCCCGGCCGCAAGATCAGCATCTTCCGGCCCAACGTCTACGACGGCGCCGCGCTCGTCCTCTACGCCCTGCGCCAGGAGATCGGCCGCGCCGCCTTCGAACGCCTGGAACGCGCCTGGGTCGTCCGGCACCGGGACGGCAACGCCTCCACCGCCGACTTCGTCGCCCTCGCCTCGACGATCGCCGGACGCGATCTGAACGGCTTCTTCCACCCCTGGCTGTACGGCGAGAAGACCCCGCCGATGCCCGGCCACCCGGACTGGAAGCCGGCCGCACAGGCGCGGCCCGCGGTCGCGCCCGCCGCGACGGTGGCGCCCCCGAAATAAGGCGGTGACGAGACGCCCCGTGCCGTGCGACCATCTTCGGGTCGGCGCGGCACAGGGCCCGAGGGCCCGTGCGGACCCGCAGAGGTTCCGAGGGAATCTCCCGGGGCACTCGTACGTTGTGCACAATGACCGCCGAGCACGCATCCTCTACGACGTAAGGATCCAATGACCTCCTCTTCTTCCCCTTCCCAGGACTCGCAGCGCCTCGCGCACACCTACGCCGAAGGTCTTCGGGCCGATGCCCTGATGGAAGAGGACGTCGCCTGGAGCCACGAGATCGACGGAGAGCGGGACGGCGAGCAGTTCGACCGCTCCGAGCGCGCGGCCCTGCGCCGCGTGGCCGGCCTCTCCACAGAGCTTGAGGACGTCACCGAGGTCGAGTACCGCCAGCTCCGTCTGGAGAGGGTCGTGCTCGTCGGTGTCTGGACCACCGGCACCGTGCAGGACGCGGAGAACTCCCTCGCGGAGCTCGCCGCCCTCGCCGAGACCGCCGGCGCGCTCGTCCTCGACGGCGTCATCCAGCGCCGCGACAAGCCCGACGCCGCCACCTACATCGGTTCCGGCAAGGCCAACGAGCTGCGGGACATCGTCCTCGAAACGGGCGCCGACACCGTCATCTGCGACGGTGAGCTCAGCCCCGGCCAGCTCATCCATCTCGAAGACGTCGTCAAGGTCAAGGTCATCGACCGTACGGCCCTGATCCTCGACATCTTCGCCCAGCATGCCAAGTCCCGAGAGGGCAAGGCGCAGGTCGCGCTCGCGCAGATGCAGTACATGCTGCCGAGGCTGCGCGGCTGGGGTCAGTCGCTGTCCCGGCAGATGGGCGGCGGCAAGGGCGGCGGCCTCGCCACCCGTGGTCCCGGTGAGACCAAGATCGAGACGGACCGGCGCCGGATCCGCGAGAAGATGGCGAAGATGCGCCGGGAGATCGCGGAGATGAAGACCGGCCGCGAGATCAAGCGCCAGGAGCGCAAGCGCAACAAGGTGCCCTCGGTCGCCATCGCGGGCTACACCAACGCCGGTAAGTCCTCCTTGCTCAACCGGCTCACCGGCGCGGGTGTCCTGGTCGAGAACGCCCTGTTCGCGACCCTGGACCCGACCGTGCGCCGGGCCGAGACCCCGAGCGGCCGACTCTATACGCTGGCCGACACCGTCGGCTTCGTCCGGCACCTGCCGCACCACCTGGTCGAGGCGTTCCGCTCCACGATGGAGGAGGTCGGCGAGTCCGACCTGATCCTGCACGTGGTCGACGGTTCGCACCCGAACCCGGAGGAGCAGCTGGCCGCCGTGCGCGAGGTGATCAGGGACGTCGGCGCCACCGACGTACCCGAGATCGTCGTGATCAACAAGGCCGACGCGGCCGACCCGCTGACGCTCCAGCGGCTGCTGCGGATCGAGAAGCGCTCCATCGCCGTCTCGGCCCGCACCGGCCAGGGCATCACGGAGCTGCTCGCCCTGATCGACAACGAGCTGCCCCGGCCCTCGGTCGAGATCGAGGCGCTGGTGCCGTACACCCTCGGCAAGCTGGTCGCCCGTGCGCACGACGAGGGCGAGGTGATCTCCGAGGAGCACACCCCGGAGGGCACCCTGCTCAAGGTGCGGGTGCACGAGGAACTGGCGGCGGAACTCATGCCGTACGTCCCGGCTCCGGCCCTGTAGACGGCACACACGGCTACGACAGAAGGCCCGCCTCCCTTTCCCGGGAGGCGGGCCTTCTCACGTCGGGGTCACTGACCGCCGTAGGTCTTGCTCATGTTCTGGTACAGCGCCTCGGCGTTCTTGCCGAGCTGCGGGCCCGCCAGCCAGGTGTTGTCCTGGGGGCCGATCGAGGTGTTCGACACCAGCTTGGTCTCGCCGTCCACCACCCGGAACCAGCCGCCGCCGGACGAACCGCCCGTCATCGTGCAGCCGATCCGGTACATCGTCGGCAGTGTCGGGCTCAGCGACAGACGGCCCGGCTCGTCCAGGCACTTGAACATCTTCAGGCCGTTGTACGGCGGCGCCGCCGGGTAGCCCCAGGCGCCCATCGTGCCGGACTCGGTCGCGGACGGGGCCGAGAAGTCCACGTCCAGCGCGGCGCCGACCGTCTCCTCCAGCGACTTCGCGCCCTGCTCAGGCTTCACATGCAGCACGGCGTAGTCGTACGGCGCACCCGCGCCGCCCGAGGACGAGCCGCCCTGGATCCACTCGTTGGAGGTGGAGGCCCAGTCCGCCCACCAGTTGCCGTAGGGGGCGATCTGCGTGGAGTCGGCGTTGGCCAGCTCCGTCTCGGACTTGCCGAGGTCGTTGTAGGCCGGCACGAAGACGATGTTGCGGTACCAGCCGCCGCTACCGCCGGCGTGCACACAGTGCCCCGCCGTCCACACCAGGTTGGACTTGCCCGGGTGGTTGACGTCCTTGACCACCGTGCCGGAACAGACCGCCGGACCGTCCGGGGAGTCGAAGAACACCTTCCCGACCGGCGCGGCGTTCTCGTGGTACGGCGTCTTCTCGGCCGTCGCCTCCACGGGCGCCGGCTCCGGGTCGCTGACGCCCTGGTCGGCGGAGGCGTCCTTGACCGAGATCGTCTTGTCGGCCGCCTTGGCGGACTGCATCCGGTCGGGCTTCCACAGCCCCTCGATCACCGGGTTGACGAAGTCCTTGGCCTCACTGAGCCACTTGTCCTTGTCCCAGTCCTGCCAGCCGCCGTCGGCCCAGTCGTCGACGTCGATGCCGTGTTCCTTCAGCTTGTCGGCGATGCCCTGAGGAATGTCGGCCTTGCCCCGACCGGCGTCCTGGGAGGCGCTGGGCCCGCCGTTCGCCTTGTCGCTCGCCTTGTCGTCGGAACTGCCGCACGCGGTCGCGGTCAGTGCCACGGCCGCGAGAAGCGCGGTGGCGGCGAGGCGGGTACGTGTGGAACGCATTGGTGCGATAACCCCCGTAGAACTGCTCTGACTGATGCACGCGTGCCGGGCACGCGACTCCCCACTATGCCCGGGGAGTTGGGAGCGAACGGCGGTGAGACCGTGAAGGTTCCGGTCCCACCGCCGTCCTGGCTCACTGGCCGGCGAACTTCCCGCTGACCTCGTCGAACACGCCCTTGGCCTCCTTGCCGAGCCGCGGCCCGGCCAGCCAGCCCGACTCCACCGGGCCGATGGAGGTGTTGGACACCAGCGCGGGCTTGCCGTCCGACCCCGTCGCGACCCAGCCGCCGCCCGAAGAACCACCGGTCATCGTGCAGCCGATCCGGTACATCGTCGGGTCCGCCTTGCTCAGCGACAGCCGGCCCGGCTTGTCCTGGCACTGGTACAGCTTCTGCCCGTCGTACGGCGGCGCCGCCGGGTACCCGGTCGCGGTGATGCTGTCCACCTCGGGCACGGCCGGGGCGTTGAAGTCCACCGGGAGGGCCGAACCGACCATCTCCTCCAGCGACTTGCCGCCGTTGCCCTCCTCCGGCGTCACATGGATCACGGCGAAGTCGTACGAGGCACCGTCCCCGCCGGTCGCACCGCCCTGCTCGATCCACTGGTCCGAGGTCTGGACCCAGTCGCCCCACCAGACCCCGTACGGCGCGATCTGCTCGCGCGTGGCGCTCTCCAGCTCCGCCGTCTCCATGGCGTCGTTGTTGTACGACGGCACGAAGGCGATGTTCCGGTACCAGCCGCCTTCCTTGCCCGCGTGGACACAGTGGCCCGCCGTCCACACCAGGTTGGACTTACCCGGGTTGGCCGGGTCGGCCACGACAGTCGCCGAGCAGACCATCGTCCCCTCGGGCGAGTCGAAGAACACCTTGCCCGCGGTCGGCTCGCTCTCGTGGTACGCGGCCGGAACGGCCTTCGCGTCCACCGGAGCCGGCGTCGGGTCGGTCACGCCCTGGTCACCGGAGAGGTCACCCTCGTCGACACCCTGGTCAGGCTCCTCGGCGTCGCGCATCCGGTCCGGGTCCCACAGGTCCTCGATGATCGGGTTGACGAAGTCCTCGGCCTCGCGCAGCCAGTCGTCCTTGTCCCAGTTCTTCCAGGCGCCGTCCTTCCACTTGTCGAGGTCGATCCCGTGCTCTTTCAGCCGGTCCTTGATGTCGTCGAGCGAGATCTTGCCGTCACCCGCGTCGGCGGTTGCCGAAGCGGCGATGTCGGTGGCCTCGTCGCCCGAGTCACAGGCGGTGGCGGTGAGCGCGAGGGCCGCGGCGAGGGCGACGGCGGCAGGCAGGGGGGTTCTGCGCCGCGCACCCCTCCCTCGGCGAGCGGTGAAGGACGGGCGTATCGATCGCATGAGTCTGACTCCCCCTGAGGTGAACGAACCGGGCGGCGCTGCCGCTGTCCCGCGCCACGGACGGCGACGGGGAACGGCAACACACACTATGCGCTCGCTGTGGGGGACTTCCGACGGAACGGCAACGGTTCCGTCACGGCAAGGATCTTGAAGCAACCCGTAACCCCGTGCGTGCTCCGGGGTTGGTAGCGGTGGGGGTTCCGCTGCCTGGAGGCGACCCCCTTCACCCATTTCCCCGCACCTTCGAGTGAAGGCTCGCGGGGGTGCGTATGTCGGGACGGGCGAGGACACAAGGGACTTGCTCGCCCCTGAACGGCGGGAGGTCGGGGAGCGTTGGGCGTGGACGGGGTACAGGGAGGGGCCGGAGCCGGGCTGACCGGGGCGGGGGTACGCACAGCTGGGGGGCCTGTGGCGGGAGTTGATGAGGAGAACCCGGAGGAGGAGCACAGCGAGGGCCGTGCGGCGGCGTCCGGGGCGCGTGCGCCGGGCGGACGGAAGCACGGGGGGCGTGAGGGCAGTTTGGGCGCGCGCTCGTCCTGGCAGGAAGGGATCCTGCGGCGGCAGGCGGCGCGCGAATCGTCGGCACGCACCTACGCGCGGGCCCTGCCGATCGTGCCGGTACGGGCGCGCGGGATGACGATCGAGGGGGCGGACGGACGCCGGTACCTGGACTGTCTGTCCGGTGCCGGAACACTCGCCCTCGGCCACAACCACCCCGTCGTGCTGGAGGCGATCCGCAAGGTCCTGGACTCCGGCGCCCCGCTGCACGTCCTCGACCTCGCCACCCCGGTGAAGGACGCCTTCATCACGGAACTGTTCCACACCCTGCCCGCCGAACTCGCCAACCACGCACGCGTGCAGTTCTGCGGACCCGCCGGAACCGACGCCGTGGAGGCCGCGTTCAAACTCGTCCGCACCGCCACCGGCCGCGACGGACTGCTCGCCTTCACCGGCGCCTACCACGGCATGACCAGCGGCGCCCTCGAAGCCTCCGGCAACGCCCCCGACGTACGCGTCGCCCGCCTGCCCTACCCCCAGGACTACCGCTGCCCGTTCGGCGTCGGCGGCGACCGCGGCTCCGAACTGGCCGCCCGCTGGACCGAGTCCGTCCTCACGGACCCCAAGTCCGGCGTACCGCACCCCGCCGGGATGATCCTCGAACCGGTCCAGGGCGAGGGCGGAGTGATTCCGGCGCCCGATGCCTGGCTGCGCCGGATGCGTCAGCTCACGGCGGACCACTCCATCCCGCTCATCGTCGACGAGGTCCAGACCGGCGTCGGCCGCACCGGCGCCTTCTGGGCCGTGGAGCACAGCGGCGTCACCCCGGACGTGATGGTCCTCTCCAAGGCCATCGGCGGCAGCCTGCCCTTGGCGGTCGTGGTCTACCACGAGGACCTCGACGTCTGGGCGCCCGGCGCCCACGCGGGCACCTTCCGCGGCAACCAACTCGCCATGGCCGCGGGCACGGCCACCCTCGCCCACGTCCGCGAGAACGGCCTCGCCGACCGCGCCGACCACCTCGGCGAGCGCATGCTGACCGAACTCCGCCGCCTGCGGACCGACTTCACCTGCGTCGGAGACGTCCGGGGCCGGGGCCTGATGATCGGCGTCGAGATGGTCGACCCGTCGGGGGAGCCGGCACCGAAACAGCACCCGCAGCCGATCGAGAACCCGACTCCGGCGGACCGAACCGGCGAGCCTCTGCCACCGGCCCCCGAACTCGCCGCCGCCGTCCAGCGGGAGTGTCTGCACCGAGGCCTGATCGTCGAACTCGGCGGCCGCCACAACAGCGTCGTCCGGCTCCTGCCACCGCTGACGATCACCGACGAGCAGGCCACCGCGGTCCTGGACCGTCTGACCGACGCCGTCCGGACGGCCGCCCGCACCCACACGCAGACCCGGCTCCGCCCCTGACGGCCTCCCCGCCACCAACGGCTCCCCCTCCACCACAACCACCTCCCCAGGAACAGAGCAGACGTTGAACACCACCCACACACCCGACGAACACACCCCGGGGGGCACGGCCGCCCGCACCGCTTCCGGCCCCTCCCAGCCCCAGTCCTCACCACCGACGGACCCCTCGGTCCCCCGGCAACAGGGCGCCAGCCCGGAGCTGAGCGGCCGATCGCGGGGCGGGGTCGGCTCGGAGAGAACGGACGGGGACGACGGGACGGGGCGGGGGAGCGGCGGGCCGGGGAGCAGGGGTGGGCAGCGCGGCGGACCAGGCCGGGTGGGGCGGCGCCCGGAGCCCGGGGGCGGACTGGAGCCGGAGGCGGCTGATGCGGGACCGGTCGACGCGCTCGCCGCCACACACCAACTCCGCCCCGCAGTCGACCTCCTCCAGCACCCCGACCCCCACATCGCGGCTGACGCCGCCGCCGTGGAGAACCTGCTCCGCTGCTGGGTACGGGAAGCGGGCCTCGCCGCCCCGGCCACCAGGACCCTCCGCATCCCGCTCCCCGCCAGCGGCACGGCCCTGATCGCACCGGTCCACTACTGGTCCCCGTCAGGCTGGCACCGTCTCGGCATCCCCCGCCTGGAGGGCGCACCCGAACTGTCCCCGCCCGCCGACGCGGTCACAGTCGCCACACTGCTCGCCCGGGAAACACCCGGTACCGGGGCGCGGCCCCCAGCAGCACATGCCCTCGACGGCACCGACCTCGTCGCCCGGGTCGCCGACTCGGTCCGCCGAACCGCCCTCTTCATCAGCGACCGCCGCAAACACCCCGCCGACGGCCCCGACCTCTTCCTCAGCGCAGAGCAGGCACTCGTCCTGGGCCACCCCCTGCACCCGACCCCGAAGAGCCGCGAGGGCGTATCCGACTCCGAAGCCCGGCTGTACTCACCCGAGACACGTGGCTCCTTCCCCCTTCACTGGATCGCGATCGCTCCCTCCGCACTCGCCACCGACTCGGCGTGGACCGAACGCGGACGCCCCGTCCCCGCGCCCCACCTCACCGCCCGCCTCGCCGGCCCCGGCCTGCCGTTGCCCGACACGTACGCGGCCCTTCCCCTGCACCCCTGGCAGTTCCGCGACATCCGCAACCACCCCGAGGCCGCCGCCCTCTTCGACGCCGGACTCCTCCGGGACCTGGGCCCTCACGGCGCTCCCTGGCACCCCACCTCCTCCGTACGCACCGTCCACCGCTCCGGCGCCGCCGCCATGCTCAAACTCTCGCTCGGCCTGCGCATCACCAACTCCCGTCGTGAAAACCTCCGCAAGGAACTGCACCGCGGTGTCGAGGTCCACCGCCTGCTGCGTACTGGACTGGCGGGCCAGTGGCAGACCGCCCACCCAGGCTTCGACATCGTGCGGGACCCCGCCTGGATCGCCGTCGACGGTCCGGACGGCGCGCCCCTGTCCGGCCTGGACGTGGTGATCAGGCACAACCCCTTCCACCCCGCCGCCGACGTGTCCTGCGTTGCCGGACTCGTCTCCCCACGGCCGCAGACCGCTCTGCCCAGTGCCGCCGGCTGCCACCCGCAGACCGGCCCGGCCTGGCGGTCCCGCCTGGCCGACGTCGTCACACGCCTGGCCGCCCGCTCCGGTCGGCCCCGGGGTGCCGTGTCCGTCGAGTGGTTCCTGCGCTACCTCGAACACGTGGTGCGACCGGTGCTCTGGCTGGACGCCGAGGCAGGCGTCGCCCTGGAGGCGCACCAGCAGAACACCCTGCTCCTGCTGGACCCGGACGGCTGGCCCACCGGCGGCCGCTACCGCGACAACCAGGGCTACTACTTCCGCGAGTCCCGACGCGGGGAACTCGACGCCCGGCTGCCCGGCATCGGCGAGCACAGCGACACCTTCGTTGCCGACGACGTGACCGATGAACGCTTCACCTACTACCTCGCCATCAACAACGTCTTCGGCCTGATCGGCGCCTTCGGTTCACAGGGACTGGCGGATGAACGGCTCTTGCTGGCCGCATTCCGCCGATTCCTCGGCGATGTGGTCCGCGGCCCCGCCCCCCTGCGCACCTCACTCCCGGCCCACCTCCTCGACTCGCCCACGCTGCGGTGCAAGGCCAACCTCCTGACTCGTCTGCACGGCCTGGACGAACTCGTCGGCCCGGTCGACACCCAGTCCGTCTACGTCACCATCGCCAACCCCCTTCACTGCTGAGCTCCACATTCCGATCGGCCAGCACGGTCTGATCCGCCGTGCCACTGACCCAGAGCGACGGACATCCATCCCCTCACCCCGCTGATCCCTCCACCCCCGCATCACCGAGGACCATGACCCACCCCGTTTCCTGAGAGAGGAGCGTCGCCGTGGCTCCCAAAGACGCGAGCACCGACGCCGGTATCGACCCTGCCGCACCTGTGAGAACCGACCCCGACCCCGGTGCCCTCGGTGGGGACAGCGAGGACACACTGGACCTGCGCCTGCCCGCCGAACTCCTCGCGCTGATCGCGGCGACGGAGACGGCGGCCGGCACCGACCCGGCGGCCGGTACTGCGCCGGGGGACGGGGGCGGAGGCCCAGACGGGCGGGCCCCCATCCAGTCCGTCCCGGCGGCACCGCTCGGCGACGACCTCCTCGACCGCGTCGTCGACTGGGGACCGATCACGACGTCCGCAGGCGTGCTCCAGCTCGTCCCCGTGGGCCTCGAACGCGACCTCCCTCTCATCAGCCATTGGATGAACGACCCCGCCGTCGCCGCGTTCTGGGGGCTGGCCGGGCCCCCGGGCGTGGTCGAGCAGCACGTGCGGTCCCAATTCGAAGGGGACGGGCGCAGTGTGCCGTGCGTGGGCGTGCTGGACGGCACGCCGATGAGTTACTGGGAGATCTACCGAGCAGACCTCGACTCGCTGGCCCGCCACTATCCCGCCCGTCCTCACGACACCGGTATCCACCTCCTCATCGGTGATGTCGTCAATCGCGGACGCGGGCTCGGCTCCACGCTCCTGCGGGCCGTGGCCGATCGGGCGCTCGACCGGAGGCCCGCCTGTGCGCGCGTCATCGCGGAGCCCGACCTTCGCAATACCCCCTCCGTCGCCGCCTTCCTGAGCGCAGGGTTCCGGTTCTGTGCGGAGGTCGACCTGCCGGACAAGCGGGCCGCTCTCATGGTCAGGGACCGGGCCTTGCGCGATGTGCTGTGACGGCACGTTGCGGTGTCGTCACTTTTGGTACACCGGTCGGCCGCTCGGGGTTCCCACCGTTCGGGAAGGAATTTCGGACCGGGCTGGAAGCCGAGTGCTTCGGCAGCGACCACACCAACTTCTCTCACCCGCATCGCGGCGTCGAAGCCCGACTCCTTCACCGCCTCACCCACACCTCAAGGACCTCCGGTCTTGACCCAACCCTCCGCTGTGATCCAGCCCTCCGTCGTGATCCAACTCCCGGCCACCTCCGCGATCACCCGTTTGTCAGTGCCGGGCCGTAGGGTGGTCGCGCTATGACGAAGCCCTCACTCCCCGAACTCCTGCATGCTGCCGTCACCGCTGTCGGCGGTACGGAGCGCCCCGGCCAGGTGACCATGGCCGAGTCCGTCGCGGAGGCGATCGACGACGGTTCGCATCTGCTGGTCCAGGCCGGCACCGGCACCGGTAAGTCGCTCGGCTATCTGGTCCCCGCCCTCGCGCACGGGGAGCGCGTCGTCGTGGCGACGGCCACGCTGGCCCTGCAGCGCCAGCTGGTGGAGCGGGACCTGCCGCGCACGGTCGACGCCCTGCATCCGTTGCTGCGGCGTCGCCCGGAGTTCGCGATGCTCAAGGGCCGTTCGAACTACCTCTGCCTGCACCGTTTGCACGAGGGTGTTCCGCAGGACGAGGAGGAGGGCCTCTTCGACCAGTTCGAGGCGGCGGCGCCGACCAGCAAGCTGGGCCAGGACCTGCTGAGGCTGCGCGACTGGTCCGACGAGACCGAGACGGGCGACCGCGATGACCTCACCCCCGGTGTCTCGGACCGGGCCTGGGCACAGGTGTCCGTGTCCTCGCGTGAATGTCTCGGTGCCTCGAAGTGCGCGTATGGCGCCGAGTGTTTCGCCGAGATGGCCCGTGAACGAGCCAAGCTCGCCGAGGTCGTCGTCACCAATCACGCGCTGCTCGCGATCGACGCCATCGAGGGCGCCCCGGTGCTGCCGCAGCACGAGGTCCTGATCGTCGACGAGGCGCACGAACTCGTCTCCCGGGTCACCGGTGTCGCCACCGGCGAGCTCACCCCGGGCCAGGTCAACCGGGCTGTCCGTCGCGCCGCCAAGCTCGTCAACGAGAAGGCCGCGGATCAGCTCCAGACCGCCGCCGAGGGCTTCGAGCGCCTGATGGAGCTGGCGCTGCCGGGCCGCTTGGAGGAGATCCCCGAGGATCTCGGCTATGCGCTGATGGCGCTGCGGGACGCCTGCCGCACTGTGATCTCCGCGATCGGGGCGACCCGTGACAAGTCCATCCAGGACGAGGACGCGGTCCGCAAGCAGGCGCTGGCCTCCGTGGAGTCCGTGCACGACGTGGCGGAACGCATCACGAACGGCTCCGAGTGGGACGTCGTCTGGTACGAGCGTCACGACCGCTTCGGTGCGTCCCTGCGAGTGGCGCCGATGTCCGTCTCGGGCCTGCTTCGCGAGAAGCTCTTCGCCGACCGTTCGGTGGTCCTGACCTCGGCGACCCTGAAGCTGGGCGGCGACTTCAACGGCGTCGGCGCGTCTCTGGGCCTCGCCCCCGAGGGCATGGAGGGAGACGACCTCCCGCAGTGGAAGGGCGTCGATGTCGGCTCCCCGTTCGACTATCGCAAGCAGGGCATTCTGTACGTCGCCAAGCATCTGTCCCGCCCTGCGCGGGACGGCGACCGCGCGGACATGCTGGACGAGCTGACGGAGCTGATCCAGGCGGCCGGCGGCCGCACGCTGGGCCTGTTCTCCTCGATGCGGGCCGCGCAGCTCGCGGCGGAGGAACTGCGCTCGCGCATTCCCGAGTTCCCGATCCTCCTCCAGGGCGAGGAGACCCTCGGCGAGCTGATCAAGAACTTCGCGGCCGACCCGAAGACCTGTCTGTTCGGCACCCTCTCGCTGTGGCAGGGCGTCGACGTGCCCGGCCCGAGCTGTCAGCTCGTCGTCATGGACAAGATCCCGTTCCCGCGCCCCGACGACCCCTTGATGAGTGCCCGGCAGAAGGCGGTGGAGGACGCGGGCGGCAACGGTTTCATGGCGGTGGCCGCCACCCACGCGGCGCTGCTCATGGCGCAGGGCGCCGGTCGCCTCGTACGGGCGTCGGGGGACCGGGGCGTGGTCGCCGTACTGGATCAGCGGCTGGCGACGGCGCGGTACGGGAGCTATCTGAAGGCCTCGCTGCCGGACTTTTGGTACACCACGGACCGGAATCAGGTGCGCAGGTCGCTCGCCGCGATCGACGCGGCGGCGAAGCAGGCGGAGGCGCAGGCCGGACCGTAGAGGACGAGTGGTTGGCCTGACCCACAGCCGGGACAGGCCAACCACCACCTCCATAACCGGTTTCACCGGGGCCGCCGGACAGAACAGGGCCCCGGAACCGGCGCAGGGGTTCCGGGGCCCGGTCAGAACGGCGACCGCGCGGTGCTCACACGCGCCGCAGCACCGCCACTACCTTGCCGAGGATGGTCGCGTCGTCGCCGGGGATCGGCTCGTACGCGGAGTTGTGCGGGAGAAGCCAGACGTGGCCGTCCTCGCGCTTGAAGCGCTTGACGGTGGCCTCGCCGTCGAGCATCGCGGCCACGATGTCGCCGTTCTCGGCGACCGGCTGGCGGCGGACCGTGACCCAGTCTCCGTCGCAGATCGCGGCCTCGATCATCGAGTCACCGACGACCTTGAGGACGAACAGCTCACCGTCACCGACCAGCTGCCGGGGGAGAGGGAAGACGTCCTCGACGGATTCCTCCGCGAGGATGGGGCCACCGGCGGCGATCCGGCCGACCAGCGGGACGTAGGACGCGGCGGGCTTGCCGGCGGTGTCCGTGGGCTGCACGGAGGCGGCCTGGTCTGAGCCGCGTACCTCGTAGGCGCGCGGGCGGTGCGGGTCGCGGCGCAGGAAGCCCTTGCGCTCCAGTGCCATCAACTGGTGCGCGACCGAGGAGGTGCTGGAGAGGCCCACGGCCTGGCCGATCTCCCTCATGGACGGCGGGTAGCCGCGGCGCTGCACCGAGTCCCTGATGACCTCGATCACCCGGCGCTGCCGGTCGGTGAGTCCGGAACTGTCGGCCCGGATGCCTGGAGGTCGGCCCGGCAGGGAGCGCTTGTGTCCTTCGGGATTCGCGGCATCGTTCATCGCATGCACCGGCTCAAGTCGGCCCTGGGAGCGGTCCTGGGCAGTGATGGTGGCACTGTCTGCGGTGGTGGTCACGTCGGCCCCTCTCGATGGTCTCCCTGCAGGACAACGGTAGTTGCTTTCGAAAGGTTGCGCCAAACACACGTTCGAGTGAAAAATCGCGGTTCGCCTGACGTGATCATGTGTCTGGGTGTATGGCTAACGCGGCTCCCGACGGACAAAAGGGCGCATTGCTGTACCCTTCACCGCCGGGGCAACGGCCTCGCGGTTGCTGTCCCAGTCTGCCATCCGGTGTGGTGCCGACCGGGGCCTGGCTCCGTTCTCTGCCGGAGCCCCCACGACGCCTCCCTGCCGCGCACACCGTATCTCCGCATGTGCCGCAGCGGTACGGCTGTGCACGCCCGTGTTGCCGCGGGCGTCCGCGCGTTGGTGCGGCTGGACAAGCCGACTCCGTAGAGGAGCGACACGCGCGCATGGCGTGTATGTATGAGCCAATCCCCACATCTAGTGGTTGGATTGCAGCAGCAGCCCAGAAGTTGTGGTCCCCCGGGTCTTCGGGCCCTCGATCATCGCCTATGCTTGGGGCTGCTTCGAGGGGCCCATGAGGCCCAGCGAGGCTATTGAGTCTGCTGTGAGGAGGGTTGGAGTTCATGCACTGCCCCTTCTGCAGGCACCCCGACAGCCGTGTGGTCGACAGTCGTACGACCGACGACGGCACGTCGATCCGCAGGCGCCGCCAGTGCCCTGACTGCTCCCGTCGTTTCACGACCGTGGAGACGTGCTCGCTCATGGTGGTGAAGCGGTCCGGAGTCACCGAGCCGTTCAGCCGTACCAAGGTCATCAACGGTGTGCGCAAGGCATGCCAGGGACGGCCTGTCACCGAGGACGCGCTCGCTCAACTCGGCCAGCGGGTCGAGGAGGCGGTGCGGGCCACCGGGAGCGCCGAGCTGACCACCCACGACGTGGGACTGGCCATACTCGGCCCCTTGCAGGAGCTCGACCTCGTCGCCTATCTGCGATTCGCCTCCGTCTACCGGGCGTTCGACTCGCTTGAGGACTTCGAGGCCGCCATCGCGGAACTCAGGCAGACGGGACACCCCGCCGCGGACGACGAAGACCGCGAGGACACGGGTGCGGGGAGCCAGGAAGACGAACGCGGGTCCGGAGGGGCTGCCCAGGTCCCCCTGCCCGCCACCGCCGCCGACTGACCGGCGGACCGGGTCCGGGGAACCAGGCTCCGGGTCCGGCCGCGCGGCGGCGACCGAAGACCTGTTGCGGGCGGCGGCGAGATATGCCCGCAACACCAGACAGAACACCGTGCCACGGGAACAACGGGGCACTTCAGGGCGTTTCAGCCCGTACAGGGAGGCGGCATGACAGAGACGGCGAGCGGTCCGGCACGAGGTTCCCGATCCAAGGGCGCCAAGGCGACCAAGGGCCTGCGTATCGAGCGCATCCACACCACCCCCGGCGTGCACCCGTACGACGAGGTCCAGTGGGAGCGCCGTGACGTCGTCATGACCAACTGGCGCGACGGCTCTGTGAACTTCGAGCAGCGCGGCGTCGAGTTCCCCGACTTCTGGTCGGTGAACGCGGTCAACATCGTCACCAGCAAGTACTTCCGCGGTGCCGTCGGCACCCCGCAGCGCGAGACCAGCCTCAAGCAGCTGATCGACCGCATCGTGAAGACGTACCGGAAGGCCGGCGAGGACTACAAGTACTTCGCCTCGCCCGCCGACGCCGAGATCTTCGAGCACGAGCTGGCCTACGCCCTCCTGCACCAGATCTTCAGCTTCAACAGCCCCGTCTGGTTCAACGTCGGCACGCCCCAGCCCCAGCAGGTCTCGGCCTGCTTCATCCTGTCCGTCGACGACTCCATGGAGTCGATCCTCGACTGGTACAAGGAAGAGGGCATGATCTTCAAGGGCGGCTCCGGAGCCGGCCTGAACCTCTCCCGCATCCGCTCCTCCAAGGAGCTGCTCTCCTCCGGCGGCAACGCCTCCGGCCCGGTCTCCTTCATGCGCGGCGCCGACGCATCGGCCGGCACCATCAAGTCCGGCGGCGCCACCCGCCGCGCCGCCAAGATGGTCATCCTCGACGTCGACCACCCCGACATCGAGGACTTCATCGAGACCAAGGTGAAGGAGGAGGAGAAGATTCGCGCGCTGCGCGACGCGGGCTTCGACATGGACCTGGGCGGCGAGGACATCACGTCCGTCCAGTACCAGAACGCCAACAACTCCGTCCGCGTGAACGACGAGTTCATGAAGGCGGTCGAGACGGGCGGCAAGTTCGGCCTCCGCGCGCGTATGACCGGCGAGGTCATCGAAGAGGTCGACGCCAAGGCCCTGTTCCGCAAGATGGCCGAGGCCGCCTGGGCCTGCGCCGACCCGGGCATCCAGTACGACGACACCATCAACCACTGGCACACGTGCCCGGAGTCCGGCCGCATCAACGGCTCGAACCCGTGCAGCGAGTACATGCACCTGGACAACACGTCCTGCAACCTCGCCTCGCTGAACCTGATGAAGTTCCTGAAGGACGACGGCAAGGGCAACCAGTCCTTCGACATCGAGCGCTTCGCCAAGGTCGTCGAGCTCGTCATCACCGCGATGGACATCTCCATCTGCTTCGCGGACTTCCCGACCCAGAAGATCGGCGAGAACACGCGCGCGTTTCGCCAGCTCGGCATCGGCTACGCCAACCTCGGCGCCCTGCTGATGGCGACCGGCCACGCCTACGACTCCGACGGCGGCCGTGCCCTCGCCGGTGCCATCACCTCCCTGATGACCGGCACCTCGTACAAGCGCTCGGCCGAACTCGCCGCGGTCGTCGGCCCGTACGACGGCTACGCCCGTAACGCGCAGCCGCACCTGCGGGTTATGAAGCAGCACGCCGACGCCAACACCAAGGCCGTCCGCATGGACGACCTGGACACGCCGATCTGGGCCGCCGCCACGGAGGCCTGGCAGGACGTGCTGCGTCTTGGTGAGAAGAACGGTTTCCGTAACTCCCAGGCGTCCGTCATCGCCCCGACCGGCACCATCGGTCTGGCGATGTCCTGCGACACCACCGGTCTTGAGCCCGACCTCGCGCTGGTCAAGTTCAAGAAGCTGGTCGGCGGCGGCTCGATGCAGATCGTCAACGGCACCGTCCCGCAGGCCCTGCGCCGCCTGGGTTACCAGGAGGAGCAGATCGAGGCGATCGTCGCCCACATCGCCGAGCACGGCAATGTGATCGACGCCCCGGGCCTCAAGCACGAGCACTACGAGGTGTTCGACTGCGCCATGGGCGAGCGCGCCATCTCCCCGATGGGCCACGTCCGCATGATGGCCGCGATCCAGCCGTGGATCTCCGGCGCCCTGTCCAAGACGGTCAACATGCCAGAGTCGGCGACCGTCGAGGAGGTCGAGGAGATCTACTTCGAGGCGTGGAAGATGGGCGTCAAGGCGCTCGCCATCTACCGCGACAACTGCAAGGTCGGCCAGCCCCTCTCCGCCAAGACCAAGGAGAAGGAGAAGACGGAGATCACGGAGAAGGCCGAGGCCACCATCCGTGAGACCGTCGAGAAGGTCGTCGAGTACCGCCCGGTCCGCAAGCGCCTGCCGAAGGGCCGTCCCGGCATCACGACGTCCTTCACCGTGGGCGGCGCCGAAGGCTACATGACCGCCAACTCCTACCCGGACGACGGTCTCGGCGAGGTCTTCCTGAAGATGTCCAAGCAGGGCTCCACCCTCGCGGGCATGATGGACGCCTTCTCCATCGCCGTCTCGGTCGGCCTCCAGTACGGCGTGCCGCTGGAAACCTACGTCTCGAAGTTCACCAACATGCGCTTCGAGCCGGCCGGTATGACCGACGACCCGGACGTGCGGATGGCGCAGTCGATCGTCGACTACATCTTCCGCCGCCTGGCGCTGGACTTCCTGCCCTTCGAGACGCGCTCCGCGCTCGGCATCCACTCCGCCGAGGAGCGTCAGCGCCACCTGGAGACCGGTTCGTACGAGCCGGCCGACGACGAGGTGGACGTCGAGGGCCTGGCCCAGTCGGCTCCGCGCACCCAGGAGCTGAAGGCCGTCGCCGCGCCGAAGACCGAGGTCGAGGCCGTCAAGCCCGCCCCGAAGCAGGCCCACACCAGCGCCGAGCTGGTGGAGATGCAGCTGGGCATCCAGGCCGACGCCCCGCTGTGCTTCTCCTGCGGAACCAAGATGCAGCGGGCCGGTTCCTGCTACATCTGCGAGGGCTGCGGCTCGACCAGCGGCTGCAGCTGAAACCGGGCGGAATTGCATCGAGTGCAACACCCGGCAAACGCTCACCTGACAAGTAATCCCTGATGAGAGGGGCGTCAGCCTCGCGCTGACGCCCCTCCCGCGTAGCGGCTGGCCTGGGGATACACCCGCCGCTCTAGCGCCCGCAACAATGTTGCATCCAGCGCAACCGCCCCTACAGGTCCCCTGTGAAGGTGATACAGAGGAAAAATCATGGACTACGTGGTCCACGATCTCGGCCGTCAGCCCAAGGGCGCGACCGCGGTCATCAAATTGTCCGGCAGTGCAGCCAATGTGCGCCTGATGGACTCGAGCAACTATCAGAAGTACAAGGCCGGAAGAAACGCCCGCTTTGCAGGTGGGCTCGCGAAACACTCTCCGGTGCGCCTTGCGATTCCGCGGAGCGGCCACTGGTACGTGACCGTCGACATGCTGGGCCTCAGAGGAAGAGTGAGGTCCTCGGCTTCCGTCGAACCGCCGCCGCTGCCGGTGCTACGCCCGAGCAATGCTGGTTCCCTGACCCAAATCAGACATGAGCCGCCGCCCTACTCCATCGGCCGGGCCGAGTCCGTACGAGATGTCTTCATCTCTCATGCCAGTGAGGACAAAGAGGCAGTGGCCCGCCCGCTCGCGCAGTATCTGCAAGAGGCCGGCATCTCTGTGTGGCTCGACGTCCTCGAATTGAGGATCGGCGACAGCCTCCGCCGCAAGATCGACCAAGGCTTGGCTAACAGTCGATTCGGCATCGTGATTCTCTCCCGCCCCTTCTTCGAAAAGGGGTGGCCCCAGTATGAACTTGACGGCTTGGTGACACGGTACGTGACAGGGCAGCAGAACCTGCTGCCAATCTGGCACAACATCACCAAAGACGAAGTGATGGCACAAAGCCCGTCACTGGCTGACAAGTTGGCCAGAAGCACCGCTCAGTACACGGTCGAGGAGATCGCCCGTGAGATTGCTGATGTGGTGGGAGAGAGTGACACCCAAAGCGACGTTGGGTGACTCGATTCTCTCAGTTGCGACTTCCGACGGAAAGCCGCCGGAATGGCGATCGTCTGACTCTTGAGACGAGTCAGACGATCGCCGCAGCTCAGAACGTGACGTCCTGCACCGCATGCAGGCATGCATGACATCACGTTCTGAGCTGCAACGCAAGTTGGCACGGAATGAAAAGGTGAGCATGCCATGGAACTCAGCGTGAACGGACGAGGACTGACCGACAATCAGGTTGACGCGATGCAAGCCGGCTTGTCCAGGATGGAAAAACCCGACGCCGCCGTCATTGTTACCGACGATTTTGTGGGAACAGTCCGCAGGCTGACTTCTCACGAAAGCTATTCAACGGACCGTGGTGCCAGCATAGTTGCAGCACGGACCCTTTCGCTTGACGGTGGACCCGTAGTCGTTGTGAACAGACCGGAGGTCAGTAACCTCCCTCCATATGATGTTGAGCGACTTCTTGCCCATGAGGCTGGCCATATTCAACTCATTGAGCGAGCTGAGGGAGTTGTAGGTCGCCGTGACCTTGTAGGGCCAGATTGGGAGTGGTGGCTCCTATGCCTCGGCGGCTTTGCTCTGGACGAGCTGCGAATCGAACGCCGCCTGGCAGAGCTCGGGTATGCAGTCTCCGGGGCTGGAACAGTCGATCATCTGGCCGACTCGCTCTATCAACTCAACGCCGAAGTCGTAACGACACTTCTGGATCCAACCAGCTCCGACGTGGAGAAGCTAGCCAGCGCAGTGATGAAATCTCACGACTGGTTCTCCAAGCACCTCGCTTACTTCGCTGCCTTCCGCTCAGACCGAGTTGGGGCCGGGCTCGCAATCCTGCCTGATCAAGCGAAGTTGGAATGGGATGACTATGTTGGCCCGACGTGGGGAGGGCGGGTGGCTTTGTACCAAGAGGCACCGACGTCTGCGGAGCCCATGCGCGATTCCGAGTTGAACGAACTTCTTCAGGAAACAGGCCGACAGGAACAAGCGCTGCTCAGCAAGATCGGATTCCGATATGCCTCGGAGAGGAACGGATTCTCCTTCCGCAGAGTAGTGAGCGACAACGTCTGTCACGCAAGGCTGCAACGTGCCGTGGCAGTCGCCAGACTCGACGAGAGCGCTTGAGGTAGCACAGGACCGAAGCCAGAGGTAGAGGAAAACTTTGAGGTGACCCCTTGCTGTTGCCCAGGGCCTCGCCCTGGGCAACAGCGCCCCGTACGACCCCAGCCATGCACGCAGTCCGTGGTTGAGCGTGACCGTAACCAACTCAACGATGTTGCGTTAAACGCAACATGAGCGGTGGGGCGAACCTGCCAGGAGCTGCGCACCTGGTACTTGTCGGCGAGGCAGTGCACCTTGATCCTGAGCCAGCGATCTTTCAAGCGATGCTGGACGGTTGGGTGTTGCAGCAGCGGGCACGGTTTCTGAACTATGAAGCCACCATCGTGCCGCGACTGCGACTGGTCAGGAGATTCGTAGAGTTCACGAATCAGTACCCGTGGCAGTGGCAGCCGGCTGAAGCCGAGGCCTTTCTCGACCACCTCAGATCGCGGAAGCCCAATTTTGCCTACTCGACGGCACGCGGGTACCAGAACGCATTGCGGATGTTCTGTGACTACGTCACGGATGCTCGGTACGGCTGGGCTGCCAAGTGTTTGGATTCCTTCGGGCAAGTGCCGGCCCAAATCTTTCACGAGTGGAATGCTGTTACCCACGCCAGCGAGTACGAGGGTAATCCGAGGCGGCGGCCTCTAACATATGACGAAATCCAGGCGCTGTTCGATGCGGCCGATGGACGGGTAGAAGAGATCCGAGCGCGTCGCAGAAAAGGTGCGCTGGCTGCGATGCGCGATTCAGCAATTCTGAAGGTCGTATACGCCTTCGGACTGAGGCGCCAGGAAGCTTGCGGCCTAGACTTGTCTGACCTACGTCGTAATCCGAAGATTCCGGACTATGGCCGCAATGGGGCATTGTTCGTCCGCTATGGAAAGGCGTCAAAGGGATCGCCGTCGAAGCGTCGGACTGTACTGACGGTGCCCGAGTTCGACTGGGTAGTTGGTGTCCTCGATCATTATCTAGATGAGGTGCGGCCAGCCTTTTCGCCGGGGAAGCACCCGGGGTTTTGGATTACAGAAAGGTGTGGGCGCCTATCGTTGCGGCGCCTGGATGAAGCCTTTGAGTCAGTTCGTGCGATTGCCGGAATTTCGGAGGATCTCGATCTGCACAGCCTTCGGCATTCTTATGTGACACACCTACTTGAATTCGACTACCCGGAACGCTTTGTTCAGGATCAAGTGGGGCACGAGTATGCCTCGACGACAGCTATCTATTCGGGTGTTTCGGACGAGTATCGAAATCGCTTGGTGCGAAATTCCTTGAAGGCGCGACACGCAATCCTGTGGGAGTCGGATAGTGAATAAAAAGATGGGATATCGCTGGAACTTGCGCCAGCTAATGGCTGGACGGGAAATGTTTCAGACCACTGATCTGGTGCCGTTGCTCGCGGAGAGGGGGGTGCATCTTTCGCGCGAGCAAGTCTTCCGTTTGGTGACGCAGTCACCTCAAAGGCTCTCTATGGATACTCTAGCGGCACTTTGCGATATCCTCGAATGTGGCGTTGAGCAACTGATCGAAGTGACTGTGATTGATCAGCAGGTGCGAAAAGCCGTAGGAGGTGCGAACGCCGCAGGCAAGGCACCTGTCGTTAGGCGGACTACGATTCGACGTCCGGGGGAATCGTGAAAAGAGTCGACGTCTTGACAGCAATCACTGGGGCTGTTGTGTCCTCGCTTCCAGATCTCTGCTATGAGGAGATCCTTCAGATTGTTGATGAGGTTGCGCCGGGGAATACAGTGCTCAAGCTTCAGCGTTACGTCCAGTGTCACCCGAATTTTTTGTCAGACGGTGATGGCGCAGCTCCAATTCAGGTGTTTCGTTTACTGGTCAAGTTGGAGGCGTTGAGGGCGAATAATGTAGTTGTGCCGCGATGTGCCGATTGCGGTAAGCGAAGGAATCTGACGCGGGTCCGCGATGACGGTTACCGGATCTGTCAAGGATGCTGCCAGCGCCGCGCCGCTGACCTGTGCAGTGCTTGCGGAAGAACACGGCCGATCATGACGAGACGCAATAGAAGAGCCCTGTGCGGTACTTGCTATGCCAAGGATCCATCGCGCTTCGAGAACTGCGGTGCCTGCGGCCGGCTAGGAAGGGTTGCAGCACGACCGCCGGATGGCTCGTCGACATGTGAGCGCTGTTACCGTCGTCCACAGCGCTTGTGCATTCGCTGCGGTGAGCTTCGGGAGACTAAGTCTCAGACAGATGATGGCCCTGTTTGTGATCGGTGCTATAGCCGGCCTGAGCGTTTGTGCAGTCGGTGTGGGCGCATCATGCAGATCGCAGCCCGCGGTCAGGGTGATCAAGGTGACCAATGCGTGAGCTGCTATAGAGGTCAGGTGGCTTCGTGTTCTGTATGTGGGCTCGAAAAGCCATGCAAGGGCGCGAAGAGCGGTCGACCGATTTGTGCTACATGTTCACCCAAGTCTCCCGTACCTCAGGTGCCGTGTGCCGAGTGCGGTCGTGTTCGGCCAGTCACAATTCGATGGCCTATTGGGCCTGTTTGTATTACTTGCTACAAGCGAATCCGCGGCAGGGCTGCAGAGTGCCCCGTGTGCCATAACATTCGCCCTCTGATCGGTAGCACCGATGGAAGTCAGCGGTGCTGCGGGCCTTGCGTTGGGGTCGACCTGACGTACACCTGCATCAACTGTGGTGCATGCGGTGATCTCTATCGACGTGGGGAGTGCGCCAGGTGTGTACTTCGGCGTGAGCTTAATGAGTATTTTGAGCCGAGCCGCAATACTCAGCTTGCTTCCCTAGTCTCCGAGCTCGAGACAGTGGAGAATCCGCGCACCGTTCTCTTCTGGCTCCGCTATCAGCAGGGTGGAGCGCATCTATTGAAGGAACTAATGAGCTCTGGACGTCCGCTCAGTCATGAGCTCCTTGACGACTTTCCGCATAGGCAGGCAGCCACCCATTTGAGGCACATCTTGGTGCATATGGGCGCTCTTCCTGCTCGGGACGAGAATGTTGCCCGGACAGAGCAGTGGGTTGAGGACTTCCTGAGTGAAGCAGAGCACCATCGGGCCGTGGTCCAACCTTATGCTCTCTGGGTTGTTCTGCGTCGAGCGCGCCGCCGAGCTGAGACGCGCGGACTCACTCGCGCCGGGGCCAATTATGCAAGGGCCCTAATTTCCACTGCTCTAGCTTTCTTGCGATGGCTTGACGAAGAAGGGACCAACCTTGAAGGGGTAACGCAAGGAGAAGTTGAGCGATGGTTGTCCGAAGGTGGCACGTCGCGATATCGGATTGCGGATTTCTTGAACTGGGCTAGGCGATGTCGACTTTGTCGTGACCTGAGTGTTCCAGCCCGGGCGTCTGGCGATCCTGTGAATTTCCATTCGGAAGAGGATCAGGTCAAGCTTCTGATTCGATGTGTTCAGGACATAGAGCTCCCGATGGATGTTCGGGCAGCAGGCGCGTTGGTGCTGCTATATGGGGTTCCCGTCAGTCGCATTTCTCAATTAACCGTGGATCATCTCAATGAGCGGAGCGACGGTACCTATCTGACTCTTGGCGAGCATCCGGTATTGCTGCCCCCCGCCGTCGCGAAGCTGATCATTGAACAAGCATCTCGCATCCCAAGATCAGTAGTGAGTCGAAGCAACGCGGGAATGCACTGGCTATTCCCGGGAAATCTGGCTGGCAAGGCGATTGGTGCCACTCCATTGGCGCAGAGGCTCTCAAATCATGGAATTGGTGTTCGTGCGGCCAAGAACACTGCGGTTCTGTCACTCGCATCTGATCTGCCGGCTCCTGTACTCAGCCAGATCCTCGGGGTGCACATCAACACGGCAGTGCACTGGGTTAAGTACGTGAAGCGAGACTGGGCCAGCTACGTCGAGAGCCGCAGACATACGGCACCTCGGGAATAAGTGGTCTCCACCAGTATCATCAGCCCTTGACGAGGAGGGGCGCCGGCATTGAGCCGGCGCCCCTCCTTCGTCGTCGGTCCTCGGTCAGGGCTGGTGGGTCTTGCCCATCACGCGCGTGAAGGTGGCGGGGTCGCCCTCGAAGCCGTGGATGCCGGGGTGGAAGTCCCAGCTGCCGTCCTCCTGCCGGGCGAACTCCGCCACGGTGGCCGCCGTGGCGCCGAGGACACCGCCGAAGTCGTCCGTGGCCAGGTCGGTGTAGCCCTCGCGGATCCGCAGCCCCGGGTTGGCCACATTGACGAAGGTGCGCTCCACGGACCGCTGCTGTATGACGACTCCGGCCACCACGCGCGCGTAGCGGGCGTCGAGCCGGTACAGCTCCACCGTCATGACCTCGTCCCAGCCGAAGCCCTTGCCGTCGTGGCTGTCGCGGTTCAGGTAGATCGTGCCGTCGGGGGAGCGGCTGTCGAAGTGCACGACGAAGGCCGGATCGCCGTAAGGGTCACTGGCCAGATAGGTCGCGGCGACGATGTCCAGGTCGGTGTCCGGCTCCCCGGCCGGACTCGGGTCCCACTTGAGCGCGATCTCGACCTTACGGATCCCCTTGTTGAGGCCGTTCACCAGACTCCCCTTCCCCGTTCGTCAACCGCGTGCGGCCCGAACTGCCCTATGGGCAAGGCCGATTGTCCATCCTGCCACGCGCGCGTGGAGGTGCGCGGCGGAGCAGTGGGAGCGAGGGCAGCCGGCACCGCGCCCCGGGGCCTTACGATGGCGCGGTGCTGGTCAAGTGGATTCGCTGCACCGTGGTGGACCGCCGCGGTTTTGAGCGGGGGCAGCGAAAGTGGGCGGGGCTTCTGGGGGAGCCGGGATTTCGGGGACAGGGCGGGGGCTGGAGCCGTAGCCGTCCTGGGGTTGCGCACATCTTCGCCTTCTGGGAAAGCCGTGCCTTCTACGACTCCTTCATGGCGCGCTCCCACGACCGGCTGGCGGCGTCGCAGTCGGGCACGTTCAAGGACGCCCAGGTCAAGCTCTTCGACTACCGCTTCGACGTGAAGACAGGCTTCGAGCCCCGCTTCACGGACGTCGATCTGCTGCGGGTCGCGCACTGCCGGGTGCACGAGGAGCGCGCCGAGCACTTCACGCTCATGCAGGAGAAGGTCTGGAACCCCGCGATGGCGGGCTCGCCCGGTATGGTCCGCGGGATGTACGGCGAGGCTCCCGGCCACGAATTCCTCGTCCTTTCGATGTGGCTGTCGAGCGCGGAGCACGGCAAATACCGGGAGGAAAGGGTGGAGCGGCTGGCCCTGCGGGCCCAGATCGAGGCCGATGTCGCCTCCCTCACCGGCGACATCGTGGATCTTGAACCGAGCTGGACGGTCTGAAAAGGATCTTGAACGCAGTGTGACCTACGCTGTATGGAGCCCGTTCGAGTGCTCGATCGGCCGTCACTCGATCTAGGGTTTTGGCATGGCACGACCACGGCGCATCGTCCTTGTCCGGCACGGCGAGTCAACCGGCAATGTTGATGACACCGTGTACGAGCGCGAACCCGATCACGCGCTCGCCCTCACCGAGCGCGGCTGGCAGCAGGCCGAGGAGACGGGCAAACGGCTGCGCGAACTGTTCGGCCGCGAGCGGGTCAGCGTCTACGTCTCCCCCTACCGCCGTACGCACGAGACGCTCCGCGCCTTCCACCTGGACCCCGAGCTCATACGGGTGCGCGAGGAGCCCCGGCTGCGCGAGCAGGACTGGGGGAACTGGCAGGACCGCGACGACGTACGCCTCCAGAAGGCCTACCGGGACGCCTACGGGCACTTCTTCTACCGCTTCGCCCAGGGCGAGTCCGGGGCCGACGTGTACGACCGCGTCGGCAACTTCCTGGAGAGCCTCTTCCGCAGCTTCGAGGCCCCCGATCATCCGCCGAACGTCCTGCTCGTCACCCACGGCCTGGCGATGCGCCTGTTCTGCATGCGCTGGTTCCACTGGACCGTGGCGGATTTCGAGTCGCTGTCGAATCCGGGGAACGCGGAGATGCGGATGCTCGTTCTCGGGGACGACGGCAAGTACAGCCTCGACAGGCCATTTGATCGTTGGCGTGACCCGGAGCCCTACGGAATCACCGGTTAGAGTGGCAGTGCGATGACCCCTGATTCCTCACCCTACGGACGCCTGGAGCGCGCACTCGCCAGCCTGCGCGGACTCTCGGTCGGTGACGCGCTGGGCTCGCAGTACTTCGTTCCGGCGAACTATCCCCTGCTCAAGCGCCGCGAGCTGCCGGACGGCACCTGGCAGTGGACGGACGACACGGAGATGGCCTGCTCCGTCGTGGCCGTGCTCGCCGCCCACCGGCGTATCGATCAGGACGCACTGGCCCACTCCTTCGCCCACCACCACGACTTCGACCGGGGCTACGGCCCCGCCGTGAACCGCCTGCTGCGGCTGGTCCGGGAAGGCGGCGACTGGCGTGAGCTGTCCGCCGCGCTGTTCAACGGGCAGGGCTCGTGGGGCAACGGGGCCGCGATGCGGATCGCGCCCCTGGGCGCCTGGTACGCGGACGACCCGGAGCAGGCCACCCACCAGGCCGAGATCTCGGCCTACCCCACGCATCAGCACCGTGAGGCGGTCGTCGGCTCCATGGCCGTCGCCGCGGCCGCGGCACTTGCCGCCGCGCCCGGCGGCCCGCCCAGCCCGGAGGCGCTGCTCGACGGCGTGATCGCCCTCGTCCCGAAGAGTGCGGTGGGCGCCGGGCTGCGCCGGGCGCGCGACATGCTCGACTACGGCGATGTCGCCACCGTCGCGGCTGTACTGGGCTGCGGGCGGCGGACGACCGCCCATGACACCGTGCCGTTCGCCCTGTGGTCGGCGGCTCGCTCCCTCGGCGACTACGAGCAGGCGTTCTGGACGACCGCGCAGGTCGGCGGGGACGTGGACACCACCTGCGCGATCGTGGGCGGGGTGCTCGCGGCGAGCAAGGCCGGGCTCCCGCCGACGGAGTGGGCGGAGCGGACCGAGGCGCTGCCCGCCTGGGTTTCCGGGCCGGAGAGCTCCAGCGCAGCGTCGGCCTGAGAGCCCTGCGGTTGCGCGGGTTCTGATGCCTGGGCTCCTGCCGTCCCACTCGGGTCGAAACTCTCCGTGCACATTGGGAACTCTCCGTGACGGCTCGTCCGTTGTCCCGGTACTCGCTGCGCGATCCATGGGGTCGTGCAGCCAGGGTGCGACGGGGCTCGGGGGTGGAGATGTACGTGGTGTGGGTGCGGAGGGCGTCCGTGGCGTTGCCGACGCTGATCACCGCGCTGCTGGGCTTGCTGGTGCGGATGGCCGGGCCGTCGCCCTCGCCGTCTGTCTCCCGGGCGAGGCCCGGCCGTCCGCTGCCCATTGCCGCTTCGGCCCGATCAGTGGGCTCTACGTTCTTGATCGGGTTGATCGAGCCATTCTTAGGGTTGGGTCGCCCAGGGGTGCTGGGTGTGGCTATCAGTGGGCTGCCATCTCGTGGTTTCCATCGCTTCGCCGCCCGGTGCCCCACGACGACTCGGCCGCCGATTAGGAAGTGCGAACAAGTCGCTGTGTAGAGCAATGCCGGCGAGGTCGT
>NZ_JBVKBN010000030.1:0-80283 GCF_055657065.1 Streptomyces sp. NPDC110618
CCGCACCCGCACCAGCCACTTCGCAGCACTTCGCCCCGCCGAGCTGACGCTCAACGGGGCGAAGTGATCAAGGGCCCGAATAAACCAACAGCGTCGTTCCTCGAACCGCCGGGCCCTCCGTGCGGGGCTGCCGTCGCAGCCCCGTGCCTGCCTGCTGTTACAGCGCGCCGAAGCCCACCTTGCGCGGGGCCGGCTCGCCGAGCTCGACGTAGGCGAGACGGTCGGCAGGGACGAGGACCTTGCGGCCGTGCTCGTCCACGAGGCTCAGCAGCGCCGTCTTGCCGGCGAGCGCCTCGGACACCACCCGCTCGACTTCCTCGGCGCTCTGACCGCTCTCCAGAACGATCTCGCGGGGCGCGTGCTGCACGCCGATCTTGACCTCCACGGCTATGTCCCTCCGACGGTCAGTGAAAGTGCGCGGCCTACCGCGCCGTACCCAGCACACATTAGCCCGGTGAGGGGACGTACACGCTCCGCGCAAGAACGCCAGGAGCGAACAGCGCGCGGGAACAAACGCCCGTCAGTGGTGCTGGTCCGTGCCGTGCAGCGGGAAGCCCGCGATGCCCCGCCACGCGAGCGAGGTCAGCAGCTGCACCGCCTGGTCGCGCGGGACGCTGCGGTCGCTGTGCAGCCAGGAGCGGGCCACCACCTGGGCGAGTCCGCCCAGACCGGAGGCGAGCAGCATCGACTCCGCGCGGGAGAGGCCGGTGTCCTCGGCGATGACGTCGCAGATCGCCTCGGCACACTCGTTGGTGACCTTGTCCACGCGCTCGCGCACCGCGGGCTCGTTGGTCAGGTCCGACTCGAACACCAGCCGGAAGGCGCCGCCGTCGTCCTCGACGTACGCGAAGTAGGCGTCCATGGTCGCGCGGACGCGCTGCTTGTTGTCGGTCGTCGAGGCGAGCGCGTTGCGCACGGCCTGGATCAGCGACTCGCAGTGCTGGTCCAGCAGGGCCAGGTAGAGATCGAGCTTGCCCGGGAAGTGCTGGTACAGCACGGGCTTGCTGACCCCCGCGCGCTCGGCGATGTCGTCCATCGCGGCCGCGTGGTAGCCCTGCGCCACGAAGACCTCCTGCGCGGCGCCCAGCAGCTGGTTCCGTCGGGCACGGCGCGGCAGGCGCGTCCCTCGCGGGCGTGCCGCCTCTGTCTGCTCGATGGCTGTCACGCCGCCTCCCAAAGTCGTCCACATGCGGTGTGCGCCGCGCCGCCATCGTACTTTTCGGTAACCCTGGTGTGCGCGGTGCGAGCGCAGAATTTCACGGACCGGACACCGGCGAAAGCCGCGCGGAAGGTTTCAAAGCGGGGCGAGCAGGGCAAAAGTCCGTCTCCCTCCTGCTCAGCGGTGCCCCGAAGCATCGCACATCACCAACAGTCGTCTCACGGACGGTCGTCTCACCGATAGTCGTCCTCGTCGTGAGAGACGATCCGGGCCTGTTCCACCAGGTCGGCGACGTTCGCGTGGGTCTGGTCGGCGTCCTTGAGCGGGTCGTCGCGCTCTGGAGCGATGTCGGCGTGCTGCTCCGCCGCGTCGGCGTCCGGGGCTTCCACGCCGAACTCCGGCGCTTCCTGGCTCTCCTCGTCCTCGAACGTCTCGGGATCGGTGGGGTCTACGGCCATGGTGGGCTCCCTTCCTACGAACGTCCCTGGGAAAACAGGGGCCACACGCGGGTGCCCTCTGTACGAGCCTAGGAGACACCCGATTCCGACGCTATGCGATCCGCGTCCGTGAGGTCACTCCGTGCGCACCTACGCGCGGGATGTGAAGGAGGGTGCGCGAGGGGCGGAAAAAGACGCTACGCGCGGGGTGCGTTCGGGTCCCCTGTTGAATGCTTCTGACAGAGGCCCCTCACAGGGTCTCCTGCCGAGTACCCCTGACCGCGAACATGCAAAGCCTGTGACCGCGAACACATGAACCACTGCGTGATCGTCTCGTAACATTGCCGCATGTCTTCGACCGAGCTGCCGTCCGCCAACCCGGCGGCCAACGTCCTGCCGAAGGTGGCGACCGTGAGGGTCGCCGAAGGTGAGCGACTCAGGTCGGTCGGGCTGCCGGGGATCACCCTGACGGTACGGTCCAGACCGCCGGCCCGCGAGGGCGTGCCGCCCGCGCTCTTCGTGCACGGACTCGGCGGCTCCTCGCAGAACTGGTCCGAGCTGATGCGGCAGTTGGAGGAGCACGTCGACGGAGAGGCCGTCGACCTGCCCGGCTTCGGCGACTCCCCGCCGCCGGACGACGGCGACTACTCCGTCACCGCGCACGCGCGTGCCGTCATCCGCTACCTCGACGCCTCCGGGCGCGGACCCGTGCACCTTTTCGGGAACTCCCTCGGTGGCGCGGTCACCACGCGCGTCGCCGCCGTGCGCCCCGATCTGGTCCGTACGCTCACGCTCGTGTCCCCCGCGCTCCCGGAGATCCGCGTCCAGAGCACCGCCGTACCGACGGCGCTGCTCGCGGTGCCCGGCGTGGCCGCGCTCTTCACCCGGCTCACCAAGGAGTGGACGGTGGAACAGCGCGTCCGCGGGGTCCTGGGGCTGTGCTACGGCGACCCCGCGCGGGTGACGCCGGAGGGGTTCCGACACGCCGTGGAGGAGATGGAACGGCGGCTGCAACTGCCTTACTTCTGGGACGCGATGGCGCGCTCCGCGCGGGGGATCGTGAACGCGTACACCCTCGGCGGCCAGCACGCGCTGTGGCGCCAGGCCGAGCGCGTCCTGGCCCCGACGCTCCTGGTCTACGGCGGGCGGGACCAACTCGTCGGCTACCGCATGGCCCGGCGGGCGGCCCGTGCCTTCCGCGACTCCCGGCTGCTGACCCTGCCCGAGGCGGGGCACGTGGCGATGATGGAGTACCCGGATGTGGTGGCGCGGGCGTTCCGGGAACTGCTCGCCGAGGGGCATGATGGGGCGACCTCGCGTCAGGGCGGGGCTGTCGACGGGGGCGTGACCTTGAAGGGCGGCAATGCCGTGCACGATGAGGGCGCCATGACCGAGACCACGGGGAGCTGAGGCCCGAGTGGGACGCCACAGTCGCCGTGGACCCGCGCCGAAACGCGCGGTGACCGCGGAACCCGCCGGGAGGCGGAGGGGCGCACAGCAGGGCTCCGGCTCCAGGCCGGCTCCGGGAGGGCCCGGGGGGCCGGGAGGGTCCGACGGGGTGTCGGCCCGGGACGCTCCCCGGTACGCGGAGGGGACCTCGGGGTACGGGGGTCCGGCCCATGGGGCTCCGGGATACGGGGCACCGGCCTATGGAGCACCGGCTCATGGGGGACCTCGGTATGCGGACGGGACTCCGGCTCAGGGAGTGCCTCGGTACCAGGACGGGACTCCGGCGCGTGGGGTCCCGCGCTACCCCGACGGGACTCCCGCCCACGGCGTCCCGCGCTACCCGGACGGCACTCCTGCTCATGGAGTGCCGCGCTACGCCGACGGCACCCCCGCGCACGGTTTTCCGCGGCTTCCCGACGGCACCCCGGCTCACGGCACCCCCCGTTTCCCCGACGGAACCCCCGCGCAGGGCTTTCCGCAGGTGCGGGGCGGGCATCCCGAGCAGCGTGAACCCGGTGGCGGCTGGGGGGAGTTGAGGACCGGTACGGCCGGTCCCGCCATACCGCGGCAGCGGCCCCCGGAGGCCCGGGGCGGGCCGAGGCCGGAGTACGTCGACGCCTTCGAGGACGCCGACGTCTTCACTCCCCGCACCTCCGCCGACCCGTACCGCTCCGTCACGGAGTGGTCCTCCGCCGCGGTCGGCGTGCCCAGCGAGACCGACTCCGACCACCTCCCGCCGACTGGCGCACCGGTGTCCGCCAAGGGCTCCAAGGGGCGCGCGTTCACCGGTATCGCGGCCGCCGCCGTCACCACCGTCCTCGCGGTCGTGGTCGCCGGTCAGGTCGCGGACCAGCGCCAGGACGCCGAGGCGCGTCCCCAGGCCGCCACCGACCAGGCGCGCGACTCCCGGGACGCCGCCTCGCGCGGGGACGGGCGCCCGACGCCCTCCCAGCCGGGTCAGGCGCCGCCGTCGTACGAGCAGCAGATGAGCAGGACGTTCCCGCTCAGCGCCGAACTCTCCGGATCGGGGAAGTTCGACGCCGTGAAGGGCGTCGACAAGGCACCCGGCAAGGGGCGGAAGTACACGTACCGCGTCGACATCGAGCAGGGGCTCGGCCTCGACGGCGAGCTGTTCGCGCAGGCCGTGCACAAGACGCTGAACGACGACCGGAGTTGGGCGCACGACGGTGCCCGCACCTTCGAGCGCATCCACACCGGCAAGCCGGATTTCGTGATCACCCTGGCCAGCCCGGGCACGACGGCCAAGTGGTGCGCCAAGTCGGGCCTGGACACGACCGTGGACAACGTGTCCTGCGACTCCGCCGCCACCGAGCGCGTGATGATCAACGCCTATCGGTGGGCGCAGGGTTCGGAGACCTACGGCGACAAGATCCACGCCTACCGCCAGATGCTGATCAACCACGAGATCGGCCACCGGCTCGGCTTCTCCCATGTGACCTGCGACAAGGACGGCGACCTCGCCCCGGTCATGCAGCAGCAGACCAAGTTCCTCAAGTACGACGGGATCAGCTGCCGCCCCAATCCATGGGCGTACCCGGGAGGTTGACGGCCCGCTCGACGGGAGTCGGCCGTGACCGAACGAAACGTAACTGCATGATCTCTTAGCGCGACGGAACGCTACCCGCACGGGAAAGTTACGACCGTTCACCCCTTTTGGTGGCGCGATGGACAACCGTCCGTCGCGCCACCGCCTTGTCCGCATACGTTCGTCCCGCTGCGAGCCGCCGGGTCAACGGCGGCTCCCCTTAAGGGAGATCGGGGGTGCACTCGTGCGCATCGGACTGCTTACGGAGGGTGGCTATCCGTATGTGAGCGGTGACGCCAGGCTCTGGTGCGACCGGCTCGTGCGCGGGCTCGGGCAGCACGAGTTCGACGTCTACGCGCTCAGCCGCAGCGAGCGCCAGGAGGACGAGGGCTGGGTCCCTCTGCCACCGCAGGTGCGCCGGGTGCGCACCGCGCCGCTCTGGAACGCGGAGGAAGACGGGGTGGTGTACGGCAGGCGTGCGCGCCGGCGCTTCGTCGAGCATTACGGCGCGCTGGCGGATGTGGTGTGCGCCGGGGGCGAAGGGGTGCGAGCCGGGGGTGCGCACTCCGGGGGAGTGTCGGCCGCTGAGGCGGACCGTTTCGGCAGTGCGCTGTACGGGCTCGCGGAGCTGGCGCGCGACGAGGGGGGCCTGGCCGGGGCGCTGCGCTCCGAGACCGCCGTACGCGCCCTGGAGCGCGCCTGCCGTGCGCCGGGCGCCCTCCGCACGGCGCGCACGGCGCGCGTCCCCGAACTGCTCACCGTCGCCGCGCATCTGGAACGCGCCCTGCGCCCCCTCTCCCTCGACTGGTACGAGGACGACGGCCTGGGCGCGGTCGACCTCTGCCACGCGGCCTCCGGCGGCCCCGCGGCCCTCCCCGGGCTCCTCGCCCGGCACTTCTTCGGCGTACCCCTGCTCGTGACGGAGTACGGCGTGCGGCTGCGCACGCACTACCTCGCCGCCCAGGACGCGCCGCCCGCGGTGCGCGCGCTGCTCGCCGCCTTCCACGGCCGCCTCGCCGCCGAGATCTACGCGCGCGCGGAGGTCATCACCCCGGGCAACGCGCACGCCCGCCGCTGGCAGGAGCACTGCGGCGCCGACCGCGCCAAGCTGCGCACCGTCTACCCCGGCATGGACGCCTCCCGCTTCTCGGAGGTCGGCGAGGGGCCCGACAGCGCGGACCCGGACACCCTGGTGTGGGTCGGCCGGGTGGAGCCCACCAAGGATCTCGTCTCCCTGCTGCACGCCTTCGCCGAGATCCGCAAGGAGGAGCCGAAGACCCGGCTGCGCATCGTCGGGGCCCCCGCGGGCGCCGAGGGCGAGGCGTACCTCGGCCACTGCAGGGCACTGGCCGCGCAGCTCTTCCCCGACGAGGCGGACGGTCTGCACGCGGTCGGCGACAACCCCGTCTCCTTCGAGGAGATCGGCGGCCCGGAGCTGCCGACGCCCGCCGACGCCTACGCCGCCGGAGCCGTGACCGTGCTGTCCAGCGTCGTCGAGGGCTTCCCGATCAGCCTGGTCGAGTCGATGCTCTGCGGCCGGGCCACGGTCTCCACGGACGTGGGCGCGGTCGTGGAGGTCATCGGCGGGACCGGGCTCGTGGTGCCCCCGCGCAATCCACGGGCGCTCGCGGAGGCGTGCGTGGCGCTGCTGCGCGACCCCGAGCGCCGTGAGCGCCTGGGCGCGGCCGCACGCGCGCGTGCCCTCGAACTGTTCACCGTCGAGCAGAACGTCGCGGCATTTCACGGCATTTACCTGGAGATCGTCGCACGCTGCCCGGTGCGCCGGGTGGTCCTGGACGAGACCGGCGAACCCCTGCCGTTCGCCGTACCCGCCGAGGCCCATGTCCCCGGCGGCTGGACCGGTCCGGCGGTGCGTCTGATGGCACGCGGTCGCCCCGGCTGGGCGGCGGGACCACCGGTCCGGGCGACCTCCCGGGTGGCCGTGGAGGGCGCGCGATGAGCGCCGCGCCCGACCCATCCAAGGGACTCGGCGAACTGGACCGCCCCGGGACGCCCGACAGCCCCGGCGGCTGGGACGAGCAGTCCCGGGAGTGGGCGGCGGGGCAGGGCGACGTACCTGAGCAGCCCGCCTCCGGGCCGGTCACGGACGTACTGGGGCCGGACCGGTCGACCGCGGCGCCCACACGCCCGCGCCGCACCACCGTGGACCCCGTGAAGGCGCTGATGCACCGGCATCGCGAGCTGTGCGAACGGGCCGTGGACCCCCTGGAGATCGCCGCGGGCCTGGAGGCGCACGGCGTCACCGACCGCACGGCGGCCCGCTTCCGGCACCGGGACGTGTTCTCGCTCGCCGAGGAGATGTACGCGCGCGTGCCTCGCGACGAGGACGCGCCGGCGCGCACCACCGCGCCGAGCGCCCCCCGGGCGCGGGCCGACTGGGCGCTGCTCGCCCTGCTCCCCGGGGCGCTCGCCGCGGCCACCGTGGCCGGAGTGCGGCTCACCGAAGGACAGCTCCGGCTGATCGTCGCCGCCGTAGGTGTCCTGGCCGTCGCCCTCGCCGTACGCGCGGCCCTGTCCCGCGGCCCGCTGCGCCCGGCCGACCGCACCGCGCGCCCCACCGGCGGCTGGACGTGGTGGCTGATCGCCTACGCCGCCCTGGGTGACGCCCTGCTCCGCGCGGCTCTGGCCGGCGGCCCGGACGCCCCGCCGACGCCGGCCCCGGCCGGAGTCCTGGCCCTCGCCCTCTCCGTCGCCCCCGCCCTCTGGTGCGCCCACCTCTTCACCGCCCGCGCCCGCCGCAGGCTCGCCGCCAGCCGGGGCCTGGAGGAGTACGCCACCTCCGTACAGCCCCTGCTGCTCGGCACGTTCACCCTGTACCTCGCCGCCCTCACCGGCCTGCTCGCCCTGTGCGGCGGCGCCCTCGACGAGCCCGTCGCATACGCGCAGACGCTCGCCCTCGGCGCCCTGCTGCTGCTCGCCCGCCTGCTCGCCGCGCACGGCTTCACGCACGCCCCCGCGCGTGTCCTCGCCGTCACGGCGGGCGCCGAGGCACTGGCACTCGCCGCGGTCTTCGCCGCCCGGCTGCCCGGCTGCGACGTCCTGGCCGTGCCCGTGGAAACACTCGTCACCGCGTGGGGCACGGGCGCCGTCCCGGCGCTCGCCTGCGGCGCGGGCGCCCTGACCCTGCTCATCCACTCCAGTCGAACCCTGACCCGAGCCTCGGCCCACGCCACGCCGGACGCGCCGTGCTGACGCGTCCCGCGCGCACGAGCGCGTGCCCCCACCGCGCGCCCCGTCCGCCGCAGGCACCCCGCACCATCCCTGCGAAGGAGAACCCCACATGATCACCTCCCGACCCGAACCCTCGGCCCCGGGAGCGGCGCGATGAGAGTCCTGCTGATCGGAGCCAACGGCTACCTCGGCCGCTACGTCGCCGACCGGTTGCTCGCCGACCCGGCCGTCCAGCTCACCGCCCTCGGACGCGGCGACGACGCCGACGTCCGCTTCGACCTCGCGTCCGGCAGCCCCGGCGCCCTCACCCGCTTCCTCGACGCGGTGCATCCGGGCGTCGTCATCAACTGCGCGGGCGCCACCCGCGGCGGCGCCCGCGAACTCACCCGGCACAACACCGTCGCCGTCGCCACCGTCTGCGAGGCACTGCGGCGCAGCGGCTGCGGGGCCCGGCTGGTGCAGATCGGCTGCGGCGCCGAGTACGGGCCCAGCCAGCCCGGCTCCTCCACGGCCGAGGACGCCGTGCCGCGGCCCGGCGGCCCGTACGGCGTGAGCAAGCTCGCCGCCACCGAACTCGTCCTCGGCTCCGGTCTGGACGCGGTGGTGCTGCGGGTCTTCTCCCCGGCCGGTCCGGGCACACCCGCGGGCTCCCCGCTCGGCCGGCTCGCCGAGGCCATGCGGCGCGCGATGCAGTCCGGCGACGGCGAGCTCAAGCTCGGCGGACTCGGCGCCCAGCGTGACTTCGTCGACGTCCGCGATGTCGCCCGCGCGGTGCACGCCGCCTCCCTGTCCGCCGCGCAGGGCGTCATCAACATCGGCTCCGGGCGCGCCGTCCGGCTCCGCGACGCCGCGGCCGTCCTCGCGCGGGTGGCCGGGTACGGCGGCGCCCTCCACGAACTCGACGGCCCGCCCGGCCCGCTGCGGGCGACCATCGGCCACCCGCGCTCCGAGTCCGACCACGCGACGCCCGTCGCGTTCCCGTACCCGGACGGCTGCGGCAGCTGGCAGCAGGCCGATGTGCGCACCGCGCGCGACCGGCTCGGCTGGCGTCCGCGGATCAACCTCGAAGAGTCCCTCGCCGACATCTGGATGGAGGCGGCATGCCGCATCTGACCAGTACAAAACCCAGTTCCTGGGTCACCGACCTGCACATCCGCCTCGGTGTCCCCGGCCTCGCCCACCCCCTCGTCGCGCCCGCCGAATGGGCCGAACTGGCCCGCCCCGGCACCCCCGTCCACTGGGCGGTGCTCGACGTCTCCGACGGACCCGGCAGCCGCCCCGACCCGCACTGCCTCCAGGTCGCCGCCCGGCTGCACACCGCCGGGGTGCGGATCCTCGGCCGCCTGGACACCGCGCACGGCGCTCGCTCCTTCGGAGAGGTGATCTCCGAGGCGCACCGGTACGTCGACTGGTACCGGGTCGACGGCTTCCTTCTGGACCACTGTCCCACGGAGCGGACGGCGCTCCCGGAGACCCGGCGCGCCCTCACCACGCTCCGCGCGCTGCGTGACGACGCCCACATCGTCCTCGGCCACGGCACGCACCCCTACCCCGGCTACGCCGAGTGCGCCGACCAACTGGTCACGTTCTCCGGGCCGTGGAGCGAGTACCGCTGGTCGCAGGTGGCGGAGTGGACGGCGGACTATCCCCCGGACCGCTTCTGCCACTTCGTCCACGGAGTGCCACGCGGCCACCTGGAGGAGGCGCTGCGCGTGGCCCGCTGGCAGGGCGCCGCCACCATCTGGTTCACCGACCGCACGGACCGCGGCGGGCGCGGCGACCCCTGGGAGGCCATGCCCGGCTACTGGGACGAAATCGTCTCGCGGATCGGAACAGGTGTCTCGGAATGAAAAAGGCCATGGCACTGTTACGGAGAGAACAACCGTAGTGATGAACCGACCAACGGAGCCCCCGTGTCGCTGCCACCCCTGGTCGAGCCAGCTCCTGAGCTCACCGTAGACGAGGTCCGCAGGTACTCCCGCCACCTGATCATTCCCGACGTGGGGATGGACGGGCAGAAGCGGCTCAAGAACGCCAAGGTGCTGTGTGTCGGCGCCGGCGGCCTGGGCTCGCCGGCGCTGATGTACCTGGCCGCCGCGGGCGTCGGCACCCTCGGCATCGTGGAGTTCGACGAGGTCGACGAGTCGAACCTGCAGCGCCAGATCATCCACAGCCAGTCGGACATCGGCCGCTCCAAGGCCGAGTCCGCCCGTGACTCCGTCAAGGGCATCAACCCGTACGTGAACGTGATCCTTCACGAGGAGCGGCTCGAAGCCGACAACGTGATGGACATCTTCAGCCAGTACGACCTGATCGTCGACGGCACGGACAACTTCGCCACGCGCTACCTGGTGAACGACGCCTGCGTGCTGCTGAACAAGCCGTACGTGTGGGGCTCGATCTACCGCTTCGACGGCCAGGCGTCGGTCTTCTGGTCCGAGCACGGCCCCTGCTACCGCTGCCTCTACCCGGAGCCCCCGCCGCCGGGCATGGTCCCCTCCTGCGCCGAGGGCGGCGTGCTGGGCGTGCTCTGCGCGTCCATCGGCTCCATCCAGGTCACCGAGGCCATCAAGGTCCTCACCGGCACCGGTGAGCCGCTGGTCGGCCGGCTGATGATCTACGACGCCCTGGAGATGCAGTACCGCCAGGTGAAGGTCCGCAAGGACCCCAACTGCGCGGTCTGCGGCGAGAACCCGACGGTCACCGAGCTCATCGACTACGAGGCGTTCTGCGGCGTCGTCTCCGAGGAGGCCCAGGAGGCCGCCGCCGGTTCGACGATCACTCCCAAGCAGCTCAAGGAGTGGATCGACGACGGCGAGAACATCGAGATCATCGATGTCCGCGAGGTCAACGAGTACGAGATCGTCAACATCCCGGGCGCCAAGCTGATCCCGAAGAACGAGTTCCTCATGGGCACCGCCCTGGAGAGCCTCCCGCAGGACAAGAAGATCGTCCTGCACTGCAAGACCGGCGTCCGCAGCGCCGAGGTCCTCGCGGTCCTGAAGTCCGCGGGCTTCGCCGACGCGGTCCACGTGGGCGGCGGCGTCATCGGCTGGGTCAACCAGATCGAACCGGAGAAGCCGGTCTACTGACCCGGCCTCCCGGCCCGACTGGCGGGGGTCCCAGGCACCTCGGGTGCCCGGGACCCCCGTTGCCGTCAGTCGCAGACCTTGCCGTACTTCGGGACCGTGCCCGAGAGCAGGTAGTCCTCGATCGTGGAGTCGACGCAGGAACTGCCGCTGCCGTAGGCGCCGTGGCCCTCGCCCTTCCAGGTGAGGAGTATGCCCACGCCCTTGCCCAGTTCGTCCGCCATCGCGCGGGCGCCCTCGTAGGGGGTGGCCGGGTCGCCGGTGTTGCCGACGACCAGGACGGGGGACGCGCCGGGTGCGCTCACCTCGGGGGTGTCGTGCTGGCCGGGGACCGGCCAGTCGTGGCACCAGCCGGCCGTGTCCCAGCCCAGGAACGGGCCGAACACCGGTGAGATCCGCTCGAACTCGGGCAGCAGTGCCTTGGTCTCCTCGACGGTCGGGCGCTGCTTGGCGTCCAGGCACGATATGACCCGCTGCGAGTGGCCGCCCGTGCCGTACCGCCCCGACTCGTCACGCTCGTTGTAGTCGTCGGCGAGGCTCAGCAGCTCCGAACCGTCCCCCGCCTCGGCCGCCTTCAGGGCGCTGGTCAGCATCGGCCAGCCGGACTCGCTGTACAGCGGCGTCACGATGCCGGTGATGGCGAGCGTCTGGGTCAGCTTGCGGTCGGAGGACGTGGGCAGTGGGTTCGCGTCGATGCGCTTGAGCAGGTCGGCGATCTCTTGCGTGCCCTTCTGCGGGTCCTGCCCGGTGGACTTCAGGTAGTTGTTGAGCGCCCGCTGGAAGCCCCTGGCCTGGTGCTTGGCGTGGTCCACCGAGTCCGCGGTCGGGTCGACGACCGCGTCCAGGACCAGCCGCCCCACCTTCTTGGGGAACAAGTGGGCGTACACACCGCCCAGTTCGGTGCCGTAGGAGATGCCGAAGTAGTGCATCTTCTCGTCGCCGAGGACCTGGCGCATCAGGTCCATGTCGCGGGCGGTGTCGGTGGTCGACACATGGGACATCAGCTTCCCGGCCGACTTCGCGCAGCCCTTGCCGAAGTCGGCGGCGTCCTCGAAGTAGGCCGTCTCCTCGGCCGGGGTGTCCGGAGTGGTGTCCACGGTCTCGGCGGCCGCGATCTCCTTGTCGCTGCGGCACCGCACGCCCTCGCTGGCGGCGACCCCGCGCGGGTCGAAGCTCACCAGGTCGTAGCGCTTGTGCAGTTCGGAGGCGAGGGAGGCGTAGTACGGCATGAACGACACGCCCGAGCCGCCGGGGCCGCCGAAGTTGAACAGCAGCGAGCCGATGCGGTCGTCACCGGTCGCCTCGGAGCGGATCAGCGCGATGTCGATCGTCTCGCCCGCCGGCTTCGACCAGTCCAGCGGCGCCTTCAGCGTCGCGCAGCGCCAGTCGTCCCCCGGCGCCTCGGAGCCGTCGGTGGCCTCGCACTCCTTCCAGTCCAGCTTCTGGGAGGTCAGGGAGGCGGGCAGTCGGGGGTCGGCGGCGGAGGAGTTGGTAGGGCTCTTGCCCCCACTCTTGTCGCCGCTCTTGCCGTCCTCGTCGCCTCCCGAGCTGCACCCCGTGACCAGCAGTGCGGTGGCGGCGGTCAGGGCCGCCCACCGTGCGAAACGTGCCATCTGTACTCCCCCCGTAGTCGGCCGTCCGCTCAGTGCTGCGGATGGCGGTCAGGCCATAGTAGGCATAGTCCACGCAACCCGTTCCGGCCTGTGGATAACCTCCTGACCTGCTGTTTTTCTCTGGTCTCGGATTCGCTCAGGAGCAGACCGTGCCGGCCGGGGGCACCTTGCCCTCCAGCAGGTAGCCGTTCACCGCGCTCTGCACGCACCGGTTCCCGCTGTCGTAGGCGCCGTGCCCCTGCCCCTTGTACGTAAGCTCGACCCCGACCCCCTCACCCAGCGCCCGCACCATCTTCCGGGCCCCCTCGTACGGGGTGGCCGGGTCGCCGGTGTTGCCCACGACGAGGATCGGCGCCGCCCCGGGCGCGCTCACATCCGGGTGGTCGGCGGCGCCGGGCACGGCCCAGTCGGTGCAGCTGAGCATGCCCCAGGCCAGGTAGTCCCCGAACAGCGGGGAGGCCGCCCGGAACTGCGGGAGCTTCGACTCGACGAACTCGGGGGTGTACCGCGGCTTGTCGTCGGCGCAGTTGATCGCCACGTTGGCGGCGGTGATGTTGCTGTACTCGCCGTTCTCGTTGCGGCCGTTCATGGAGTCGGACAGCAGCATCAGGATCCTGCCGTCGCCGTCGTACGCCTGCTCAAGGCCCTGGGTCAGGTACTCCCAGAAGTCCTGCGAGTAGAGGGCCTGCGCGATGCCGTTGGTCGCCGCGGTCTGGGTCAGGTCGCGCGGGAAGATGCCGGGCAGCGGTTTGCGGTCGAGGTCCGCCAGCAGCTTGGCGATACGGTCCTTCACGTCCTGCGCGGTGTCGCCGATCGGGCAGTCCTCGACCTTGGAGGTGCAGTCCTCGGCGAAGTTGTCGAGCGCCCGCTGGAATCCGCGCGCCTGGCCGAGCGACCCCTGCTCGGGGGTCTGCGTCGGGTCGACCACCGCGTCGAAGACGGCGCGCCCGACCCGCTTGGGGAACAGATGGGCGTACACGCCGCCCAGTTCGGTGCCGTAGGAGATGCCGAAGTAGTACAGCTTGTCGTCGCCGAGGACCTGGCGCATCAGGTCCATGTCGCGGGCCGCGTCGGTGGTGCGCACCTCGGGCAGGATCTTCCCGGAGTTCTTCTCGCAGGCCGCGTTGAACTCCTTGGTGTTGTCCAGCAGTTCGGTGCGCTCCTCGGCGTCGTCGGGGGTCGCGTCCTGCTGGAAGAAGGCGTCGAGCTGCTGGTCGTTCTCGCACTCCACGGGTGCGCTGCGGCCCACCCCGCGCGGGTCGAAGCTGACCAGGTCGTACCGGGTGCGCAGAGCCGCGTAGTCCTCGCCGAACGCGGGCAGCGTGGTGACGCCCGAGCCGCCCGGGCCGCCGAAGTTGAACAGCAGCGAGCCGATCCGCTCGCTCGCCCTTCCGCTGGACTCGGCGCGGATCAGCGCCAGGTCGATCGTGTCGCCCTCGGGGTCGTCCCAGTCGAGCGGCGCCTTCATGGTGGCGCACTGCCACTCGTCCCCGTCGGGCAACGGGGAGGGGGCATCGCCGCCGCCCTCGGCCGGGGAGGGGGCCGGGCAGTCCTCCCAGTTGAGCTTCTGGGCCGTCAGGTCCCCGTCCTCGGAATCGTCGCCGCCGCACCCCGCCAGCAGCGAGGACAGCAGCACGGTGGCGGTCAGGACGGCAGCGCGCAGACGGGCGGGGTTCGGCATGATCCCATCCTGCGGTCGGGCAGGACCGGACGCTCGGGGCACGGGCCGTACGAGGTACGCACCCGAGGTGCCCGCGCTACAGCGCGCCCTTGCGGGTGAGGTGGCTGAACGCCAGGTAGCCCGGCAGGACCGGCAGCCACAGGGTCAGCAGCCGGAACAGCAGGACCGCGGGGGCGGCGACCTCACTGGGCAGGCCGACGGCGATCAGGCCGACCGTCAGGGTCGCCTCGACCGCGCCCACACCGCCCGGGGTCGGGGCGGCGGAGCCGAGCGCGTTGCCCGCGAGGAAGACGACGGCGACGCTGGCGATGCTGATCGAGGTCTGCTCGTCGCCGAACGCGCGGATGGAGGCGTCCAGGCACATCACGAAGCAGGCCGTCAGCAGCAGCATGCCGCCGATGCCGGTGATCAGCTTCTGCGGCCGCTGGAGCACGTCGAGCATCCGCGGGACGACACCCGCGAAAAGCGACCGCACGCGCGTGACGACGAATTTGCGCAGGAACGGCACCGACGTCACCACGAGCACCAGCACCGCGACCGTGAGCAGACCCGCGATGACCGTCCGGGACGGCGACAGCGACGGTGTCTTCTCGGTACCGGTGAGATAGCCGAAGGCCAGCAGCATCAGGATGTGGCAGCCGAGCCCGAACAGCTGCGAGGCGCCCACACTGGCCACCGCCAGGCCCGGGCGCACCCCCGAGCGCTGCAGGAACCGCGTGTTGAGGGCCACGCCGCCGACCGCGGCCGGTGCGACGATCTTCACGAAGGATCCGGCGACCTGCGCCGCCACCGTCCGCAGGAACGGCACCCGCTCCGGCACGAACCCGAGCAGCGACAGCGCCGCCGCGAAATAGCTGGCCGCGGAGAACAGCACGGCCGCGGCGACCCAGCCCCACTCGGCGTTGGACACCAGCGGGCCGAACTCGATGTGGGTGAGCTGGGTGAGCAGGTAGTACGCGCCGAAGGCGCCGGCGATGAAGCTGATCAGCGTGCGCGGCCGGACACGTTCGAGGCGGGCCGGTTCGACCGGCGCCTGTGGCCTGATCCGCAGCACCTCGTGCCGGATCTGGGTGAGCAGGTCCTCCTCGCGGGCTTCCTCTATGGCCTCGTCGATGGCCCGCTTCTCGGCCCGTGCCTGCGCCCGCACGGTCTTCTTGTCGGCCTTCTCCAGCACGGGCACGTCGTCCCCGGAGGCCTCCGCGCGCGCCTGCTTGGCCTGCCGGGACGCCTCCAGGACCGCCTCGCGCTCGCGTTCCGCGCGCTCCCGGGCCAGTCTGCGCAGGGTCGCGCGCGTGCCGCGGGTCAGTGCGATGGGCTGGAGCATCGGCAGGCAGTCGGCCACGGTGTCGGGGCCGAGGACGCGGACCGCGGAGGCGACGGCGCGCTCGGCGCCCACGCGGAGGCCGAGCGTCGTGACGAGCTGGGCGATGTCCATGCGCAGCAGCAGGTCACCGGCCGCGATCTCGCCGCCGCGCAGATCGGTGAGGATCACGTTGCCGGAACGATCCACCAGAATCGCGTCGCCCGCGAGCCTGCGGTGCGCGATACGGCGGGACTGCAGCGCCCGCACCTGGTGCCAGGTGTTGCGCAGCAGTTCGTCGGTGATCTCCTCGTCCGGCAGGGAGTCCAGCGTGCGTCCGCCGGTGTGCTCGTAGACCAGCATCACCGCGTCGGGGCCTAGCTCGGAGGTCGCGATCAGCTTGGGCGCGTTGGCGCCGGCGGCGATGGCCGCGTAGGCGAGCAGCGCCTCCTGCTCCAGGGCCTGGCGCAGCGACTGGAGGCTGCGGCGGGTCGCGAAGCCGCGCAGGGTGAGGTTGCGCCAGACGCGGTAGAAGAAGCCCTGGGCCTGCTGTTCCCGGTCGACGACCGTGACGTCCAGCGGCGGGCCGTCCTCCAGGGTGACGAAGTATCTCCGGCCGCGGTCACCGCTGTCGGCCTGCTCCGGGGTCTCGTCGCGGGCCGCGCTCACCGGGCGGAACCCGACGGTCCGCAGGCCCGCCATCAGCGTCCGGCCGGTCGGGCGGACATTGGGGGAGCCGACCGCGTACAGCGTGCCGTACGCCACGGACCAGCCGATCAGCACTGTGAGGATGATCGAGAACGGAGTGGTGTACCCGGTGACCAGCATCGAGAAGGCGTCGAGCATCAGCACGATCCACAGCACCGCGCGCCAGCGCGGTCTGCGGGACATGCCGACCGCGGTCATGTACGCGATGACCGGGGCCAGATAGCCGTGCACCGGGTCGGTGAGAGCGTTGAGATCACCGGGAGAGGGCTGGGTCAGCGCCTCCTGGATGGAGTCGGGAGCGGCCTCGGCGACCCAGAGGTCGGTGGCGAGTGTCACACCGTGCGCGAGCACGGCGGCGAGTACACCGTCGGCGATGCGCAGTCCGTCGCGTTTGATCAGCCGTTCGATCGCGAAGGCGACCGGGACCAGCAGGATCGCGATGCTGGAGGCCAGTCCCGCGATCTTGATGAGCAGGTCCGGCGCCTGTCCGGTGCCCTTGTTGATGTCCTGTTCGAGGCCGGAGGTGGTGCCGTGCGCGAACGCGGCGACCGCGATGAGGACGGCCACGGCGAGCACGCCCACGAGCAGCCGCATGAGGTCGGAGGGACGGTGCACGCGCGCGGGGAGCAGCGGCTCGTCGCCCTCCACCGCGTCGGCGGGCGGCTCGCCGTAGGTGGGGGGCCGGTCGTCGTCCGTGGCCGCGCCCTTCCTGTCGTCGGGGCCGTCGGGGCGCGACGAAGCCTCAGAGGTGCTCTCCGCGTCCTCGGGGTGCACACCCTGCTGCTTCATCGTCTCTTCTTGATCTCGTATCAACGGTCACCGCCCGCATGATGGTGGCATGCCCCACCGACACGCGGGGGCGTCAGGGTGCAGATACGGGCCGCACAGTCTGCCGGATGCGCTGCTTCGGGGCGAGGGGCACGCACCGTGAGCGGCCCGTCACATTGTCGGTGGGGTGGTGCAGGATGGGACGGATGAGCGAGGAGATCCTTCCGGAGGACGCCCGCCCGGAGTACGCGGACGCGCTGCCCGAGTACGCCGAGCGGGTCCTTGAGGTCGCCGAACTGATCCCGCCCGGGCGCGTCATGACCTACGGGGATGTCGCGGAGTGGCTTCAGGAGGGCGGCCCGAGACAGGTCGGCCGGGTGATGGCCCTGTACGGCGGCGCCGTGCCCTGGTGGCGTGTCGTCCGCTCGGACGGGGTGCTCCTGCCCGGGCACGAGCTGCGGGCGCTCGGCCACTACCGCGCCGAGGGCACGCCCCTGCGGGAGGCCGGCCGGACCGCCGAGGGCCACCTGCCGCGCCTGGACATGAAACGGGCGCGCTGGGACGGCGGCGGACGGACGGAAGGTCACACCTGAAAGCTTCCGCCATTCGACGGGCCGCGGTGTGACCTGTGATCCGTACGGGGGAACAGGGGCACATGCGTGGCATGACGTACGTTCGTGAGTCGAGGGACTCATGTGGCGCGAGCGCGCCGAGGGATGAATCGGAAGCCCTGCTTCCGGTCGGTCCGGCGGCGTAGCGTCGGCTGCACGCGTCCCCCTCATCCCGCCGCCACCGCTCTCATCGCGCGGTGCCCGGCCGACCAGCACACCCACCAGGACCGGCGAACCACGTGAGCTCCTCTTCCTCCACCGGACGCCTGTCGCACCCCCAGGTGCGACAGGGGAGCCGTGGCGCTTACCGACTGGTGCGTACCCCGCCGGCCAGAGTGGACCCCCCTCTTCTGGACGCGGCACAGCGCTCGGTGGTTGAGCACGAGACCGGACCGTTGCTCGTTCTCGCAGGTCCGGGCACCGGCAAGACCACCACACTGGTGGAGTCCGTGGCCCGGCGGATCGCCGAGGGCACCGACCCCGCGCGCATCCTGGTGCTCACTTTCAGCCGCAAGGCGGCCGTCGAACTGCGCGACCGGATGGCGCTGCGCACCGGCGCGGCGCGCGCCCCGCAGGCGACCACCTTCCACTCGTTCTGCTACGCCCTGGTCCGCGCCCACCAGGACAGCGACCTGTTCGTGGAGCCGCTGCGGCTGCTGTCCGGCCCCGAGCAGGACGTGGCCGTCCGAGAACTTCTCGCGGGCCAGCCCGACCTGGAGCGGCTCGGCCTCGCCCATGTGCGCTGGCCCGACGAACTGCGCGCCTGTCTGACCACCCGGGGCTTCGCCGACGAGGTCCGCGCGGTCCTCGCCCGCAGCCGCGAACTGGGTCTCGGCCCCGACGCGCTGGACGCCTTCGCCCGCCGCATCGGCCGCCCCGACTGGCGGGCCGCCGCCGCCTTCCTCGCCGAGTACCTCGACGTCCTCGACCTCCAGGGCGTCCTCGACTACGCCGAACTCGTCCACCGCGCGGTGCTGCTGGCCCGGCGCCCCGAGGTCGGCCACCGCCTCGCCGGGCAGTACGACGCGGTGTTCGTCGACGAGTACCAGGACACCGACCCGGCCCAGGTCCGCCTGCTGCACGCGCTCGCGGGCGGCGGGCGCACCCTGGTCGCCTTCGGCGACCCCGACCAGTCGATCTACGCCTTCCGGGGCGCCGATGTGAACGGCATCCTCGACTTCCCGCGCGCCTTCCCGCGCGTGGACGGCCGCCCGGCGCCGGTCGCGGTGCTGCGCACCTCCCGCCGCTCCGGCGCCGCCCTGCTGGCGGCGACCCGGCTGCTGACCCAGCGGATGCCGCTCACCCGCCTGCCCGCCGACAAGGTCCGCGCCCACCGCGAACTCGCCCCGGTCCGGGACGGCGGCCGCGTAGAGGTGTACACGTACCCGACGCCCGGCACGGAGCTGGACAACATCGCCGACATCCTGCGCAGGGCGCACCTGGAGGACGGCGTCCCCTGGAGCGAGATGGCCGTCCTCGTACGTGCCGGATCCCGCACGATCCCGGCGGTCCGCCGCGCCCTCACCGCGGCGGGCGTCCCCCTGGACATCGACGGCGACGACGTGGCCCTGCGCCACGAACCGGCGGTGGCGCCCCTGCTGGCGGCGCTGCGGGCGGTGGCCGAGGCGGAGGCGGCGCCTGGTCCTGCCGACGAGGGGGAGGCGGCGCCCGCTCCCGTCGAGCAGGACGACACTCCCGACACCTCCCCCTGCTGGCTCGACACCGAGACCGCGCTGACCCTGCTCACCTCCCCCCTCGCCGGCATGGACGCCGCCGACCTGCGACGCCTCGGCCGCGCCCTGCGCGACGAGGAGCGGGCCGCCGGGGTCGCCCTGCCGCCGCCGTCGGACGAGCTCCTCGCGCGGGCGCTCGCCGAGCCCGAGCGCCTGGTCGCGCACGACCCCGTGTACGCGCGGGGCGCGCAGCGGCTCGGCGCGCTGCTGCGCAAGGCACGCGAGACCCTCGCGGGCGGCGGTACGGCCGAGGAGGCGCTGTGGGTCCTGTGGGAGGGCACCCCGTGGCCCGGCCGCCTGGAGCGGGCCGCCCGCCGCGGCGGCGCCGCCGGGCGCAACGCCGACCGCGACCTGGACGCCGTATGCGCCCTGTTCGCGACCGCGGCCCGCTCCGAGGAGCGCACCGGCGGCCGGGGCGCCCTGAACTTCCTGGCCCAGATCGAGGCCGAGGACATCGCCGCCGACACCCTCACCCGGCGCGCCCTGCGCCCCGACGCGGTCCGCCTGATGACCGCGCACCGCTCCAAGGGGCTGGAGTGGCGGCTCGTCGTCGTCGCGGGCGTCCAGGAGGGCCTGTGGCCCGACCTGCGCCGCCGTGGCTCCCTGCTGGAGGCCGACCGGATCGGCCGCGACGGACTCGCCGAACCGCTCACCCCCGGCGCGCTGCTCGCCGAGGAACGCCGCCTGTTCTACGTGGCCGCCACGCGCGCGCGGGAACGCCTCGTCGTCACCGCGGTGAAGGCACCCGCGGACGACGGCGACCAGCCCTCCCGCTTCCTGACCGAACTCGGCACCGAGCCCAAGGACGTCACCGGCCGCCCGCGCCGCCCCCTGTCGGTCGCCGCCCTGGTCGCCGAACTGCGCGCCACGACCGTCGACCCGCGCGTGTCCGACACCCTCAGGGAAGCCGCCGCCCAGCGCCTGGCCCGGCTCGCCGCGCTCACCGACGAGGACGGCCGCCCTCTCGTCCCCTCCGCACACCCCTACCGCTGGTGGGGCATGTTCGAGCCGACCGAGAGCAAGGTGCCGCTGCGCGACCGCGACCAGCCCGTCGTGCTCTCCGGCAGCGCTCTCGACCAGCTCGCCAACACCTGCGCCCTGCAGTGGTTCCTCGGGCGCGAGGTGAAGGCCGACGCGCCCGCGACCGTCGCCCAGGGCTTCGGCAACGTCGTGCACGTCCTCGCCGACGAGGTCGCCTCCGGACACACCCCGGCCGACCTCGCCGTCCTCATGGAGCGCCTGGACTCGGTGTGGAACGCGCTCGCCTTCGACGCGCCGTGGAAGTCGGAGCAGGAGAAGGAGCACGCGCGCGTGGCGCTCGAACGCTTCCTGAAGTGGCACGTCACGGACCGCACCGGCCGTACGCCCGTCGCCAGCGAGCACGACTTCGACGTCACCCTCGAAGCGGGCGACTACGAGGTCCGCATCCGCGGCCAGATGGACCGCGTCGAGGCCGACGGCGAGGGCCGCGCCTACGTCGTCGATTTCAAGACCGGCAAGCAGGCCCCCAGCTCCGCCGAGGTGGCCCGGCACCCGCAGCTCGCCGTCTACCAGCTAGCCGTCCGCGAGGGCGCCGTGGACGACGCCTTCGACGGACACCGCCCCGAGCCGGGCGGCGCCGAACTCGTCCACCTGCGCCAGGGCGCGGCCAAGCGGGACGGCGGCGAGACCCTGCCCAAGGTGCAGGCCCAGGAGCCGCTGGAGGGGGAGTGGATCGGCGACCTGCTGGCCACCGCCGCCGGGAAGGTCCTCGACGAGCGGTTCTCGCCGAAGACCGGCCAGCACTGCGGCCACTGCGCGTTCCGGGCGTCCTGCAGCGCCCGCCCCGAGGGGCGTCACGTCATCGAGTGACGGACCGCACGACCCGCGCTGACCTGGGATTTCTTCCGGTCGGCGGGTGATTGGTCAGGCAGTGTCAGTGGCCGCCGCTAGCCTCTCTCAGGTGCCGCCACGTATCACCGATCCCGATCAGCTCAAGGAGCTCCTCGGCATCCCGTTCACCCCGGAGCAGACGGAGTGCATCACCGCGCCGCCCGCCCCGCAGGTGATCGTGGCCGGAGCCGGGTCGGGCAAGACCACGGTGATGGCCGCGCGCGTGGTCTGGCTCGTCGGCACCGGCCAGGTCGCCCCCGAACAGGTCCTCGGGCTGACCTTCACCAACAAGGCCGCCGGCGAACTCGCCGAACGCGTCCGCAAGGCACTGATCAAGGCGGGCGTCACCGACCCCGACGTCATCGACCCGGACAACCCGCCCGGCGAGCCCGTCATCTCCACGTACCACGCCTTCGCCGGCCGCCTGCTGACCGACCACGGCCTGCGCATCGGCCTTGAGCCGTCCTCCCGGCTGCTCGCCGACGCCACCCGCTACCAGCTCGCCGCGCGCGTGCTGCGCGAGGCGCCGGGCCCCTATCCCGCGCTCACCCGCTCCTTCGCCGACCTGGTCAGCGACCTCCTCGCGCTCGACGCCGAGCTCTCCGAGCACCTCGTCCGCCCCGAGTCCCTGCGCGCCCACGACGCCGAACTCCTGCTCACCCTGGGCGGCGTCAAGCTCACCAACGCCGACCTGCGCAAGGTCCCCGAGACGCTCGCCGCCCGCCGCGAGCTGGCCGACCTGGTGGTCCGCTACCGGGCCGCCAAACGCGAGCGCGACCTGCTCGACTTCGGTGACCAGATCGCCCTGTCGGCGCAGCTCGCGCGGATCCCCGAGGTGGGCCGCGCCCTGCGCGAGGAGTTCCGCGTGGTCCTCCTCGACGAGTACCAGGACACCTCCGTCGCCCAGCGCGTCATGCTCGCCGGCCTGTTCGGCGACGGCACCGGACACCCCGTCACCGCCGTCGGCGACCCCTGCCAGGCGATCTACGGCTGGCGCGGCGCCTCCGTCGCCAACCTCGACGACTTCCCCGAGCACTTCGCGCGCGCCGACGGCCGCCCCGCCACCCGCCAGGCCCTCAGCGAGAACCGCCGCAGCGGCGGCCGCCTCCTGGACCTCGCCAACGGCCTCGCCGAGCCCCTGCGCGCCATGCACGCGGGCGTACAGGCGCTGCGCCCGGCCCCGGGCGCCGAACGCGACGGCACGGTCCGCTGCGCGCTGCTGCGCACCCACGCCGAGGAGATCGACTGGATCGCCGACTCCATTACCCACCTCGTCGCCACCGGCAAGGCACCCGGCGAGATCGCCGTCCTGTGCCGTACGGCCACCGACTTCGCCGAGATCCAGAGCGCGCTGGTGGCCCGCGACGTGCCCGTCGAGGTGGTCGGCCTGTCCGGGCTGCTGCACCTGCCGGAGATCGCCGACCTGGTCGCCGTCTGTGAAGTCCTCCAGGACCCCGGCGCCAACGCCTCCCTGGTCCGCCTGCTCACCGGCCCGCGCTGGCGCATCGGCCCCCGCGACCTCGCCCTCCTCGGACGCCGCGCCCGCCGACTCGTCGCCCACGCGCGCGTGGACGGCGACGACGACCCGGACCGGCGTCTCGCCGAAGCCGTCGAGGGGGTCGACCCCGCCGAGGTGATATCGCTCGCGGACGCCCTCGACACCTTCCTCGAAACCCCCCTCGACGGGGAGGACGACGGGCTGCCCTTCTCGCCGGACGCGCGCGTGCGCTTCGCCCGCCTCGCCGCCGAACTGCGCGACCTGCGCCGCTCGCTGGCCGACCCGCTGATGGACGTCCTGCACCGCGTCCTCGCCGTCACCGGCCTGGAGGTCGAACTGTCGGCGTCCCCGCACGCCCTGGCCGCCCGCCGCCGCGAGACCCTGTCGAACTTCCTGGACATCGCCGCCTCCTTCGCCGCCGGGGACGGCGAGGCGAGCCTGCTCGCCTTCCTGGGCTTCCTGCGCACCGCCGCCCAGTACGAGAAGGGCCTCGACAACGCCCTCCCGGGCGGCGAGAACACCGTCAAGGTGCTCACCGCGCACAAGTCCAAGGGCCTCGAATGGGATGTCGTCGCCGTCCCCGGCCTGGTCACCGGAACCTTCCCGAGCAGCCAGGGCCGCGAGAAGTGGACCTCCCAGGCACGGGTGCTGCCGCACGCCCTGCGCGGCGACGCCGACACCCTGCCCGACGTCCTGTCCTGGGACTCACGCGGGCTGAAGGACTTCCACGAGGCCATGAAGGAGCACCAGCACACCGAGGAACTCCGCCTCGGCTACGTCACCTTCACCCGCCCCCGCCGCCTGCTGCTCGGCTCCGGCCACTGGTGGGGCCCCAGCCAGAAGAAGCCGCGCGGCCCCTCCGACTTCCTCCAGGCCCTGTACGGCCACTGCGTCGCCGGACACGGCGAGATCGAGGTCTGGGCCGACGAGCCCGCCGAGGACGAGGAGAACCCCGCCCTCCACACCGCCGACGCCGACCAGGTGTGGCCGCTGCCCCTGGACGGGGCGGCACTGGCCCGGCGCAGGGCCGCCGCCGAGACGGTCCTGCGATACCTGGACGGCCTCGACACGCCCGCGGACCCCGAGCCCGCGACGGCGTACGACCCGACGACCCCGTACGCCCCGGCGACGACGCACGCCCCGGCGACCGCATACGACCCGGACTGGCCGCCGCCCCCGGAGGACGACGAGGACCACTTCGGGCCGCCGGAAGGGGAGTTCCCCGAGGAAGGGCCTCCCGAAGAGGACCCGTTCCCTGACGACGGGTCTCCCGAAGAGGATCCCTTCCCCGACGACTGGGACACCTGGACCCCCGACCGCCCCACCGTCCCGCACCAGGCACCGCCCCCGGACCACCCTTCCCTCACCCCCGAGGAGGCCCGCACCATCGCCTCCTGGGACCGCGACCTCGACGCCCTCACCGGAGAGCTGCTCCGCGCGCGGGAGAGCGTCACGGAGGTGCCCCTCCCCACGTCCCTGACCGCCTCCCAGGTACTGCGCCTGGCCGCCGACCCCGACGGCCTCGCCCAGGAGCTGGCCCGCCCCATGCCCCGCCCGCCGCAGCCCGCGGCGCGCCGCGGCACCCGCTTCCACGCCTGGGTCGAGGCCCGCTTCGAAGAACTGACCCTGCCCATGCTGGAGCCCCAGGAACTGCCCGGCGGCGACGCCGAGATCGCTGACGAAAGGGATCTGGAAGCGCTCAAGGAGGCGTTCGAGCGCACCGAGTACGCCCACCGCACGCCGTACCGCGTCGAGGCCCCCTTCCAGCTCCACCTCGCGGGCCGCGTCGTCCGGGGCCGCATCGACGCCGTCTACAAGGACGGCGAGGGTGAGGGGACGACGTACGAGATCGTCGACTGGAAGACCAACCGCGGCCGCACCGCCGACCCGCTCCAGCTGGCCGTATACCGGCTCGCCTGGGCGGAGCAGCAGGGGGTGCCGCTGGAGTCGGTGAGCGCCGTCTTCCTCTACGTACGAACCGGCGAGGTGGTCCGTCCGGAGGACCTTCCGGACCGGGCCGCGCTGGAGCGGCTGCTGGCCGGGGAGCCGTCGTGTGACGAACCGCCCACAAAGGATGTCGGTGCGGGCCGATAGGCTCGTGACCATGAGCCAGACCCCGGACAGCGCCGTCCGTACGTACATCGAGCAGCACCGTGCCGCCTTCCTCGACGATCTCACCGCATGGCTGCGCATCCCCTCCGTGTCGGCCCAGCCCGACCACGCCCCCGACGTACGACGCAGCGCCGACTGGCTCGCCGCCAAACTGACCGGGACCGGGTTCCCGACCGTCGAGGTCTGGCCGACCGAGGGCGCGCCCGCGGTCTTCGCCGAGTGGCCCTCCCGCGACCCGGAGGCCCCCACCGTCCTGGTCTACGGCCATCACGACGTGCAGCCCGCCGCCCGCGAGGACGGCTGGGACAGCGACCCCTTCGAGCCCGTCGTCCGCGGAAACCGCCTCTACGCGCGGGGCGCCGCCGACGACAAGGGCCAGGTGTTCTTCCACACACTCGGCGTGCGGGCCCACCTCGCCGCGACCGGACGCACCAGCCCGGCCGTCAACCTGAAGCTGCTGATCGAGGGTGAGGAGGAGTCCGGCTCGCCGCACTTCCGCGCCCTCGTCGAGGAGCGCGCGGACCGGCTCGCCGCCGACGCCGTGATCGTCTCCGACACCGGTATGTGGTCCGAGGACACCCCCACCCTGTGCACCGGCATGCGCGGCCTCACCGAGTGCGAGATCCGGCTGTACGGCCCCGACCAGGACATCCACTCCGGCTCCTTCGGTGGCGCCGTGCCCAACCCGGCCACCGTGGCGGGCCGCCTGGTCGCCGCCCTGCACGACGAGCACGGGCGCGTGGCGATCCCCGGCTTCTACGACGGCATCGTCGAGCTCACCGACCGCGAGCGGGAGCTGTTCGCCCGGCTGCCCTTCGACGAGGCGAGCTGGCTCACCACCGCCAAGTCGCACGCTACCCACGGCGAGGCCGGGTACACCACCCTGGAGCGGATCTGGGCGCGCCCCACCGCCGAGGTCAACGGCATCGGCGGCGGCTACCAGGGCCCGGGCAACAAGACGATCGTCCCCTCCGGCGCCATGGTGAAGCTCTCCTTCCGGATGGTCGCGGGCCAGGAGCCCGGCCACATCGAGAAGGCCGTGCGCGCCTGGGCGGCCGAGCAGGTGCCCGCCGGAATCCGCTGCGAGGTCGTCTTCGGCTCGGCCACGCGCCCGTGCCTGACCCCGCTGGACCACCCCGCCCTGCAGTCGGTGGCCCGCGCCATGGGCCGCGCCTTCGAGAAGCCGGTCGGCTACACCCGCGAGGGCGGTTCCGGCCCGGCCGCCGACCTCCAGGAGGTCCTCGGCGCCCCCGTGCTGTTCCTCGGCATCTCGGTCCCCTCCGACGGCTGGCACGCCCCGAACGAGAAGGTCGAGCTGGACCTGCTGATGAAGGGTGTCGAGACCACCGCGTACCTGTGGGGCGACCTCGCGGAGAACTGGCGCCATGCGCCCTGAGCACGCCGTTCGGTCCGAAGCGGCATCCCGCGCGGGGCACACTGGTAGGACCGCCCCGCACCGGACCACCGCGCCGGACCCGGTCCCCTCCCGTCCTACGTCCCGCTGAACCGCCCGCCGATATCAACCGTTCCACCGGGGGAGTTGGAAGCACCCGTGACCACCTGGACCGACCACACCGCCGACCGCCCCATCTCGCTCACCGCCCCGAGCGGCATCGACCGCGCCGCCCACCACCGCCTGGACGAGGCCTGGCTGGCGGCGGCGTGGAGCCACCCCACGACCCGCTGCTTCGTGGTCTCCGGCGGCCAGGTCCTGATCGACGAGACGGCGGACGGCAGTACCGAACTCGTCATGACCCCCTCCTTCGAGGCCCCCCTCACCGAGGCGCACCGCTACTTCCTCGGCATCGACGAGGACGGCGTCAGCTACTTCGCGCTCCAGAAGGACTCGCTGCCGGGACGGATCGACCAGTCCGCCCGCCCGGCCGGACTGCGCGAGGCGGGCCTGCTGCTGTCCCCGCGCGACTGCGGGCTGATGGTGCACGCGGTCGGCCTGGAGAACTGGCAGCGCACCCACCGCTTCTGCTCGCGCTGCGGGGAGCGCACCGTCATCGCAGCGGCTGGTCACATCCGCCGCTGCCCGGCCTGCGGCGGCGAGCACTACCCGCGCACCGACCCGGCCGTGATCATGGCTGTCACCGACGAGTCCGACCGCATCCTGCTGGGCCGCCAGGTCCACTGGCCCGAGGGCCGCTTCTCCACGCTGGCAGGCTTCGTCGAGCCCGGCGAGTCCATCGAGCAGACGGTGCGCCGCGAGGTGCACGAGGAGGTCGGCATCACGGTCGACCGGGTCGAGTACGTCGCCAGCCAGCCCTGGCCCTTCCCGTCCAGCCTGATGCTGGGGTTCATGGCCCGCGCCACCTCGACGGAGGTCGACGTCGACGGCGACGAGATCCACGAGGCCCGCTGGTTCTCCCGCGACGAACTGCGCGCCGCATTCGAGTCCGGCGAGGTGCTCCCGCCCTACGGCATCTCGATCGCGGCCCGCCTGATCGAGCTCTGGTACGGCAAGCCGCTGCCGACCCGGACCAGCTTCGTCTAGACGGCACGACAGAAGACGGCACGACAGACAACGGCACGACGGCACGACGGAAGGCGATACGGCGGAAGGCGGTCCCCCACGCAAGGGGAACCGCCTTCCGAAGCGCCGCGCAGACCGGGAATCAGACCCCGATCTTCTGCTTGACCTGAGCCAGCGAGGGGTTGGTCAGCGTCGAACCGTCCGCGAAGAGCACGGTCGGCACCGTCTGGTTTCCGCCATTGGCCTTCTCGACGAACGCCGCGGAAGCCGGGTCCTGCTCGATGTTGATCTCGGTGTACGCGATGCCCTCGCGGTCCAGCTGCTTCTTCAGCCGCTGGCAGTAGCCGCACCAGGTGGTGCTGTACATCGTCACAGTTCCCTGCATGTCTCGCGCGCTCCTTCGATGGCTCGGGGACCAGGTCGTCCAGAGGGGGAACGTACGCCACCCGGGCCACCATTCCCACCGGGGGTATGTCCGCCGACGTGACGTCCGCCGCATCGCCGGCAGGCGCCCCTCGTGACGCCTGTCGCATTAGTACGACTGCGAGGCCAACCCTGTGGACAACCGGCTCACCCGTCCCCGGCGACCTGGCAGCATGGCGGTGTGACAGCAGCAACGCACTCCCCGCTCTTCCCGCAGGCACCGGACTCGGCCGACGCGGTGCTCGACGGGCTCGACCCCGAGCAGCGCGAGGTCGCCACCGCGCTGCACGGCCCGGTGTGCGTGCTGGCCGGAGCCGGTACGGGCAAGACGCGGGCGATCACCCACCGCATCGCCTACGGCGTGCGCGCCGGGATCCTCCAGCCCTCCAGCGTGCTCGCCGTCACCTTCACCAACCGCGCCGCAGGAGAGATGCGCGGCCGACTGCGCCAGCTCGGCGCCGCCGGAGTTCAGGCCCGGACGTTCCACTCGGCGGCCCTGCGTCAGCTGCAGTACTTCTGGCCGAAAGCGATCGGTGGCGCCATGCCCCGGCTCGTCGACCGCAAGGTCCAGCTCGTCGCCGACGCGGCCGCCGCCTGCCGGATCCGCCTGGACCGCGGAGAGCTGCGGGACACCACCGGCGAGATCGAGTGGGCCAAGGTCACCCAGACCGTCCCCGCCGACTACGCCCCGGCCGCCGCCAAGGCCGGACGTGAGGCCCCCCGCGACCCCGCCGAGATCGCCCAGCTCTACGCCGCCTACGAGGACCTCAAGCGCGAGCGCGGCGTCATCGACTTCGAGGACGTACTGCTGCTCACCGTGGCGATCCTCCAGGACCGGCACGACATCGCCGAACAGGTCCGCTCCCAGTACCAGCACTTCGTGGTCGACGAGTACCAGGACGTCAGCCCCCTCCAGCAGCGCCTGCTGGAGCTGTGGCTCGGCGACCGCGACAACCTGTGCGTGGTGGGCGACGCCAGCCAGACCATCTACTCCTTCACCGGCGCCACCCCGGACCACCTGCTCGACTTCCGCATCCGCCACCCCGGAGCCACCGTCGTCAAGCTGGTCCGCGACTACCGCTCCACGCCCCAGGTCGTCCACCTCGCCAACGGCCTGCTCGCCCAGGCCAGGGGCCGCGCCGCCGACCACCGCCTGGAGCTGATCTCCCAGCGCGAGCCCGGCCCGGAGCCTGTCTACACCGAGTACACCGACGAGCCCGCCGAGGCCGAGGGCGCCGCCCGGCGCGTGCGCGAACTGCTCGACTCCGGCATCCCGGCGGCCGAGATCGCCGTCCTGTTCCGCACCAACTCCCAGTCCGAGACCTACGAGCAGGCCCTCGCGGACGCCGGAATCCCCTACCAGCTGCGCGGGGCGGAGCGCTTCTTCGACCGCCCCGAGGTGCGCAAGGCGGGGATCGCGCTGCGCGGAGCGGCCCGCTTCGGCGGCAACGACTCCCTCCTCGACGGCGCCGTCGACCTGCCCTCCCAGGTGCGTGCCGTGCTCTCCGGCGAGGGCTGGACCCCCGAGCCCCCGGCCGGCTCCGGCGCGGTCAGGGAGCGCTGGGAGTCCCTGGCCGCCCTGGTCAACCTCGCCCACGACTTCGCCGCCGCCAAGCCCGGCGCCACCCTCGGCGACCTCGTCGCCGAGCTCGACGAGCGGGCCAACGCCCAGCACGCCCCCACCGTGCAGGGCGTCACCCTCGCCTCCCTGCACTCGGCCAAGGGCCTGGAATGGGACGTGGTCTTCCTCGTCGGGGTGGCCGAGGGCATGATCCCGATCACCTACGCGAAGACCGACGAGCAGATCGAGGAGGAGCGCCGCCTCCTCTATGTCGGCGTCACCCGCGCCCGGGAGCACCTCCACGTCTCCTGGTCCCTGGCCCGCTCGCCCGGCGGTCGCCCCAACCGCCGCCCCAGCCGCTTCCTCGACGGACTGCGCCCCGGCTCCTCCATGGCCGCGGGCCGGACCGCCGCCGGGGGCGCGGGCGGTGTCGAGCGCGGCTTCACCAGCAGACCGGGCGTCGCCGCCCCACGCCGCACCCAGCGCACCGTCGCCCGCTGCCGGGTCTGCGGACGCACCCTCACCGACGCGGGCGAGATGAAGCTGATGCGCTGCGACGACTGCCCCTCCGACATGGACGAGGGCCTCTACGAGCGGCTGCGGGAGTGGCGCGCGGAGCAGGCGCGGCGCAGCGGGCAGCCGGCGTTCTGCGTCTTCACCGACCGGACCCTGATGGCGATCGCCGAGTCGAGCCCGGACGACGAGAGAGACCTGGCACGGATCCCGGGTGTCGGGATGCGCAAGCTCACGCGCTACGGCGCCGATGTTCTGGCCATCTGCGCAGGTCGGGAGCCCGGGGGAGAAGAAGACGAGGACTGATACGAACTCGTCGAAAAAATAGTTTGCGCATGCCCCGGCAATCCCCATAGGTTCTTAAGCACGGAAACGGAGCCTTCCTGAGGCCCCGATTCCGTGTTGTACTTGCATACCCGTCGGACTGGTTCGTCCAGTCCCCCGAGACGCCGAGAGGAGGCGAGTCCAGTGATCAGCATCAACACCAGCTCCAACGTCAGCAGCGTGAAAATGACCGATCGCTCGGTCGTCGCCTCCCTGTGCATGCTCGGCGCCTCGAACAAGGGCACCGGTCTGTCCGGCATTCGTGCCGAGCGTCCGGCTGCCTCCCTGTCCCTCGCGGGTCTTCCCATCCGCGAGCGGGCCGAGCGACCGACCAAGGCACTGGAAGCGGCAGTAGTGGCACAGGCGGATGCCTATGCCTTTACGGCGACCGGTGCCGGATTCCGGAAGCAGACGACGCAGCACCACCAGATGTGGGCCTTCCGTGGGCCAGAACCCTGGAGTGATCCAGCCTGATTCGATCAGGCCGGCGCCTTCAGGGCCGCGGAACCCCATCCGGGATCCGCGGCCCTTCTGTTTGTCCCGAACGGGGCGACGGAGCGAAGGAGCCTCGGGACAAGAAAAGAACCCGGTACCAGCCGCCACCCGGTCCCACCGGACCGGAACGACCAGACGAGGAAGACGAACCGTGCAACTCGAAGCGCACGCCCCGTCCGTACCGCCTTCCGAAACGATCCCCCCGCCCGGCCTCACGGAGGACTCCACCTTGACTCCGCTCACCGCGCTCACCGCGCTCGACGACGCCATCGAGAACCTCGGCGTACCCGTCCCGTGCCGCTCCTACGACCCGGAGGTCTTCTTCGCCGAGTCGCCCGCGGACGTCGAGTACGCCAAGTCCCTCTGCCGCACCTGCCCGCTGATCGAGGCCTGCCTCGCCGGCGCCAAGGAGCGGCGTGAGCCCTGGGGCGTCTGGGGTGGCGAGCTGTTCGTCCAGGGTGTTGTCGTCGCCCGGAAGCGGCCGCGTGGCCGCCCGCGCAAGAACCCGGTCACGGCATGAACACCGCAGGAACGATCGACCGCCCCCTCACGCACGACCCCAAGAAGCAGGCCCCGATGAAGCCGTCCACCACCGAGCCCGCAGGCGCGACGCCTGAAGACTTCACCACCACCGGCGTGATCGACTCGCGCCAGAACAGGACCCGTGAAATGCAACTCATCCCAGAAGCCCTGGCCCGTGCGCATATGCACGAGCGCCTGCACGACGCCGAGCGGGAACGCCGGGCTCTGCGCCTGGTGACCGCGCGGCGCATGCAGCGCCGCGCCGAGCGTGCCTCGCTGCGCGCCCGCCGCGCGATCGCCATGGCGGTCATGCAGTAATCGACCCGGCAGGCTGCACCGGCCTCCCATCAGGGAGGACATCAGCTCCCCGCGGGGGCCGGTCCGTGCGAACGGACCGGCCCCCGCGGTGCGTTGTGCGTGGGTGCGCCGAGGGCGGAGTTATCGTCACGGGGTGACGAGTCTTCCCGGAGGCGGTGACGGCGCCGGTTCCGTCCCCGAGCAGCCCCTGGCGTGCGCCGGCTGCGGCGCCAAGGCGGAGGGTCCGGAGCCCACCTGGACCTGCTCCGTGGAGAACGGCGAGCGCCGCTACTTCTGCGACACCTGCTCCCGGAAGAACCTCAGAGCCATTGAGGGGCGCCTGGACTCGTCCTGGTGGTGAACCGCGCGAAGGCGGCGGCCCGGACCGGGCCTCACGCCTCCGCGGCCGACTCCTCCTCGGTCTCCTCCTCCGGCACGAACCCCGGCAGCCACTCCTCCAGCTCCTCGCGCAGCCGGACCGTGGCCCCCAGCTGACACAGCACACCGATGGTGCTCAGCGTCACCCGGTGTATCAGCAGATAGGCGGGCGGCAGATTGAGCTGCTTGCCGAGCTGGTAGGCGGGGGAGCGGGGGTCGGCGACCCGGGCCGCCTGGCTGCGCATCCAGCCGCGGGTGAAGGTGAAGGCGTCCACCTGGGCCGGTTCGATGATCGGCAGCAGATAGTCCAGGACGGCGTCCGGGTCCAGCGCTATGGACTCCTTGACGAACCCTTCCCGGCACAGCAGTTCGTAGACGGACTCGGCGTCACCGTCGAGGGTCATGCGCAGCGATTCGCCGATCGGGGTGGGCAGTCCGCCGGGGAGGCGGTCGACCGTGCCGAAGTCCAGCACGCCCAGCTTCCACTCCGCCTCGTCGTCCGGACCGCCCGGCAGCAGACGGAAGTTGCCCGGGTGCGGGTCGGCGTGGAGCAGCCCGGTGCGGGCCGGACCGGAGAACAGGAACCGGGCCAGCAGCTGGCCTGCGCGGTCGCGCTGCTCCTCGGTGCCGCCGGTGATGATCTCCGAAAGCGGGATGCCGTCGATCCACTCGGTGACCAGGACCTGGTCGCACTGGTGGACCACATCGGGCACCACCACGTCCGGGTCGTCCGCGAACTCCTCCGCGTGCACCCGCTGGGCCTGGGCCTCCAGGTCGTAGTCCAGCTCCTCCGAGACCCGGTCCTTCAGTTCGGTGATCAGCGGCTTGATGTCCATGCCGGGGACGAGGGGACCCAACAGCCGGGCGAACCGGCTCAGTTGGCCGAGGTCGGAGAGCAGGGCCTCACCGGCGCCCGGGTACTGGACCTTGACCGCGACCGTCCGGCCGTCCTGCCACACCGCCCGGTGCACCTGTCCGATGGAGGCGGCCGCGGCGGGCTTGTCGTCGAACTCGACGAACAGCTCGCGCCAGTCCTCCCCGAGCCGCTCGGCCAGCACCGAGTGCACCGTGCTGGTCGGCATCGGCGGCGCCGCTTCCTGGAGCTTCGTCAGCGCCGCCCGGTAGGGGCCGGCCACCTCCTCGGGCAGTGCCGACTCGAAGACGGACAGGGCCTGCCCGAACTTCATCGCGCCGCCCTTGAGCTCACCGAGCACCTTGAACAGCTGCTCGGCGGTGCGCTGCTGCAGCTCCCGGCCGACGAGTTCCGCGGACTCGCCCACGATGCGCTTGCCCAGTCCCCAGGTCGCCCGTCCGGCGAAGCCGAGCGGGAGCGCGGCGAGCTTGGCGGTCCGGGTGACCGCCTTCCGGGGAAGATCAGACATGCGCCCTCCAGGTCCCAGCCGGTCGTGCGTCTGGCTCACGGCGTGACGTTCTCGACGGCCGTTGCTCCGCCATTGTCTCGTGCGCCTCTCCGTCCTTGGAGGGGTGTCCTTCCTTACCTCTGTCCGCGGCCCCGCAGGGGCATGCGGGATGCCCCCACACCGGCCGGGCGTGCCAGGTCAGACCGGGCAGCGACACCTCCCAGCGGGCGCCGGCGCTGGACGGCGACCGGCCGTCGAGGAACGCCAGCGCGTGTGCGGCCGCCAGTCCCGCGACCGTGGTGGCCAGCGCCAGGTCGCAGGCCGGCACCGGCCGCGCCCTGCCCCCGCCCGACCGCCACTGGGCGACCAGCCGGGGCCAGACCGGATCCCGGTCGGCGCGGTCCTCCTGCAGACAGCCCGCGCAACCCGTCTCGCCCGGCAGGACGAGCGGACCCACCACACCGGTTCCCTCGACCACTCCGGCGTAGAGATGGGGCGTGCCGGAGGCGAGGAGGTCCTCGGCGGCGGAGGGGACCGGGGCGTGCACCGACACGTCGTCGCGGGGGGCGAGGATCACCAGCGCGTGACCGGGGTTCGCCTCCTCGGGCGGTGCCTGGGGGCCGCGGCGGGGCGGGCGGGCCGGGGCCGCCCGGCGTACGGCCCGGCGGGCGGCCTCGTCGCGGCGCTCACCCACCGCCTCGGCGGGCAGTCCGCCCGGCGCCACGTCCCACGGCTCCACCCGGCCGCCGTCGCGCACCTCGACCTCGCCCACGCCCGCCCCGGCCAGCAGCGAGGCCAGTACGGCGCCCACCCGGCCCGCGCCGCGCACCTGGACGCGCAGCGAGCGGCGGGCGGCCAGCCGGTGCATGGCCTCGCCCGGTTCGGAGGAGGTCAGGGAGAGCGAGGCGAGGTCCGGGCGCAGCCGGTCCAGGACCTCCTTGCGGCCGCGCAGCTCGGCACCGGCCGCGCCGCCCCCGCGGGCGTCGTCGAGCAGCCCCGCGTGGGCCAGCCGCGCGATCAGCCCGTCGACATGGCCGTCGGGCAGACGCATCCGGCGCCCCTCAGCCCGCAGCAGCTCCGGCCCCCGGGTGCCGTTGAGCAGGTCGAGGAAGCTGCCCGTGGCCGTGTCCATCGGGCCGAGCGTCATCGCGTGCGCGGGAGTCATGCCGAACTGCACGGTATTGAGGTCACGCCAGCCGCGCCGCAGCGCGGGCTTCACCATCGGATGCATGACAGAGCCCCCGTAAGTCATGGTTCGTACCCATATGCTGGTTGTGTCGCCCGCCCCTTCGAGCGGTCGTGGTGGTCCACCGGCGAGAGCCAGCATGCCGGGCTGCGCGGTCCGGCGCCGAAAGTTGTCCACAGGCTGCGGAATTCTTCGTACAAATCCAACGCTTGGTGGCGTCTGGGCGCCGAACCGTACCGGAGTCGGGACTTCCCCCGTGTGCAGCGGGTAACGTCAGGGCGTGTCCGTCGACCCACTGCACCGCGCCGGAACGCCACAGCGACGCACGACGAGCCCGCCGCCGAACGTTTCGGGGACGAGCGCGATCGAGGTGCGCAGAAGTGCCCGTCGCCGCAGGACGGTGTCCGCGTACCGCGAGGGGGACCGCACCGTCGTCCTCATCCCCGCCCGGATGTCCGAGGCGGAGGAACAGCGCTGGGTGAACGTCATGCTGGACAAGCTGGCCGCCCAGGAGAGCAAGCGGGTCCTCGGCGACGCGGAGCTGGCGGAGCGCGCGGACCGCCTCTCGGCGCAGTACTTCGAGGGTCGCGCCCGGCCCAACTCGGTGCGCTGGGTCACCAACCAGAACACCCGCTGGGGCTCGTGCACCCCCGCCGAGGGCAGCATCCGCCTGTCGCACCGGCTCCAGGGCATGCCGGAGTACGTCGTCGACTACGTCCTGCTGCACGAGCTGGCGCATCTGCTGGTGCCCGGCCACGGGCCGAGGTTCTGGCAGCTCATGGACGCCTATCCGCGCACCGAGCGAGCCCGGGGCTATCTGGAGGGCGTGGTGGCCGCCGACCGGCTGCCGCACCTGCCCGGCGCGCGCGGAGAGTGACCGCGCCCCGACCTTCAGGTACCGAGGTGCGCCGGTTTCGTACCGGCTGTGTACCGACTTCGTCCGGTGTCGGAGTTTGCCGTTAGCCTGACGCGACGCACTCACTTCGGGATGGGGGACGGTCGTTACGCATGGCCAGGGAATTCCAACGCGGCCACAAGGCCAGGATCAGTGACCTCACCGCGGGCACGGATCTGTACGTAGGTGTGCAGATCTCCGGCCCGGGACTGACCTTCGACATCAGCTGTTTCGGTCTCGACGCCGACGAACGGCTCTCGGACGACCGGTACTTCATCTTCTTCAACCAGCCGAAGTCCCCGGAGGAGTCCATCCAGCTCCTGGGTGCCCAGGCCGGTGACACGGAGTCCTTCCGGGTCACCCTGGACCGGATCCCGCCGCAGATCCAGAAGCTGTCGTTCACCGCGACCCTCGACGGCGCCGGACAGATGTCGCAGATCGGCCCCGGGTACATCCGCATCGTGGCCGGTGGCGAGGAAGTCGCCCGGTACTCGTTCAGCGGTTCGGAGTTCACCACCGAACGCGCCGTCATGCTGGGCGACTTCTACCTGAAGGACGTCTGGCGGTTCGCCGCCGTCGGCCAGGGCTTCGACGGCGGGCTGGAAGCGCTGCTGAAGAACTTCGGCGGCGAGGTGCTGGAGGAGGAGACCCCCGCACCCGCCCCGGCTCCGCAGCAGCCGCAGACCGGCGCCTCTCCCGGCTTCGCGCCGCCCGCCCAGGCCACCGCGCCGCCCGCGTTCGGCACCCCGGCGCCCGCGCCCGCCCCGGCGCCCGCACCGGCCCCGGCTCCCGCCCCCCAGGGCTTCGCCCCGCCCCCCGGCGCCACACCGCCCCCGGCCCCCGCGCCGTCGGTGCACGCGCAGCCCACGATCATCGCGCCCATGACCCCGCCCGGCGGCACCCAGGTCCCGCCGCCCGCACCCGCGCCCGCCGCCCCCTACGGCCAGCCGCCTCAGCCGCAGCAGCCCTACGGCCAGCCCCCGGCGCCGCCGAGCGCTCCGATGCCGCCCGGCTACGGCCAGCCGCCGCAGGCCCCCCAGGGCTACGGCCACCCCGCCCCGCCGCCCGGCTACGGCCAGCAGCCGCCCTACGGCCAGGTCCCGGGCCAGGCCCCCGCCCCCTACGGCGCCCCGCAGGGTGCTCCGCAGGGCATGCCCCAGGGGCCCGGCGTGGCTGCCGCGCTGGAGCAGTACCGGGAGACGCCCACCGGGCAGCGCTGGACGCAGCAGAACAAGAAGATGGTCCGCGTCGACCTCGGCATCGGCGGCAACGCGGTGCTCGCCCGCCAGGGCAGCATGGTGCTTTACCAGGGCAAGGTCGACTTCAGCTACAAGGGCGCCGGTTTCGCCGGCCGTATCGTCGGCAACGCCACCGGCCAGGAGATGCAGCTGATGCGCTGCACCGGCCAGGGCCAGGTGTTCCTCGCCGAGGAAAACACGATGGTCCACCCGATCGAGCTGCAGGGCGACGGCATCTGTGTCTCCGCGGAGAACGTCCTCGCCTTCGACGAGGGCCTGCAGTACGAGGTCCGCCGGATCGAGGGCCACGGCATCCCCGGCGGCGCGCTGTTCACGATGCAGTTCACGGGCACCGGCACGATCGTGGTGAAGACGCACGGCACGCCCGTCGTCCTCCCGGTCACGCCGACGACGTTCGCCGACGCCAACGCCGTGGTCGCCTGGTCGTCCGCCGCCCAGGTGGTCGTCTCCAGCCAGGTGCGCATGCGCCGCAACGCCTACCCCGGGGACACCGGGGAGAGCGTCAACCTCCAGTTCCGGGCCGCTCCCGGCAACTTCATCGTCGTCCAGCCGTACGAGATCTGAGGGAGCCCGTCATGAACCAGCCACTCGCGGGCTTCGCCCCCGCACCCGCCGCCGCCCGCATGGAGAACCACGGCAACCACATGCTGAAGGTCGCCATGCAGACCGGGAACGACCTCCTCGCGCGCGTGGGGTCGATGGTCGCCTACGAAGGGTTCGTGCAGTACGAGCCCAACCCGCCCGCCGTGCGCCAGATCGCCAAGGACTGGCTCACCGGTGAGGGCGCGCCCCTGATGAAGTGCTCCGGCGACGGACTGCTCTACCTCGCCGACTACGGCGCCAACGTCGTCGTGATCAACCTCAACGGCGACGGCATCTCCGTCAACGCCACCAACCTGCTCGCCTTCGACGCGCACCTGACGTGGGGAGTCGAGCGCGTGAAGGGCCTGGCGAAGTTCGCCGGGCAGGGCCTGTGGAACACCAAAATCTCCGGGCAGGGCTGGGTCGCGCTGACCTCCCGGGGCAAGCCGATCGTCGTGGACTGCGGCGGCGGCGAGAACGAGACGTACGTCGACCCCGACGCGCTCGTCGCTTGGTCCCCGAACCTCAAGGTGAAGGGCAAGCGCAGCTTCAAGGCGCAGTCGCTCATCGGCCGGGGCAGCGGCGAGGCGTACCAGATGGCCTTCTCCGGCCAGGGCATCGTCGTCGTCCAGCCCAGTGAGGACAGCACCGACCGTCTCCGGATCCGGGGCTGAGGGGGAGCCAGAACGCCATGCAGAGTCCGCTTTTCGCCTACAACGACCAGCAGACCCAGGACCGCTGGAGCCTGCAGAACAAGCAGATGCTCCGCGTCCTCCTGGAGGGGCACGACGACATCCTCGCCCGCAAGGGCACGATGGTCGCCTACCAGGGCCTGGTCGAGTTCGACGCCGAGTTCCAGAGCAACCAGCAGTCACGCTCGCGTGCGCACACCGGTGAGGGCCTGGACCTGATGCGCTGCCACGGGCAGGGCACGGTCTACCTCGCCAACCTCAAGCAGCACATCCACCTGGTGGACGTGGACCAGGACGGACTCACCGTCGACAGCAGCTATGTGCTGGCCATGGACTCCTCGCTGCACCACGAGGTCATCGCCGTGGACAGCCTCTACGGCATCTCCGGCTCCGGGAAGTACCAGCTCAACATCACCGGCCGCGGCAAGGTCGCCCTGATGACCTCCGGTATGCCGCTGATGCTCCAGGTCACGCCGGACAAGTACGTCAACTGCGACGCCGACGCGATCGTCGCCTGGTCCACCGGTCTGCGCGTGCAGATGCAGGCCCAGACCCACTCCTCGGGGGTGTGGCGGCGCCGCGGCAACACCGGCGAGGGCTGGGAGCTGAGCTTCATGGGCACCGGGTACGCGCTGGTGCAGCCCAGCGAGCTGCTGCCGCCGCAGAACGCCCAGATCGGCTCGGGCCTCGCCGCGCAGTACGGCATGGGCCAGCAGGGCGCCCGGGGACAGAACCAGGGCAACGTCTGGAGCTGACGGACGAGCACAGGTAAGGGGCGACCACCAATGGGGGTCGCCCCTTACACGTTCGCCCCGTCTAGACGTTTACACGTTCACTCCGTCTACGCGTTCAGCCGCGCGCGGCTCGCTTCGAGTAGCCGTACGACGGACTCGTCCGCCGCGCCCGCCACCTCGTCGTAGCCGAACCAGCGGACGTCCAGGGACTCCTCGCTGACCGTGTGCTCCGCGTCCGGGGGCGCCAGGACGGCGTACTGCACGTCCAGGTGCCAGTTGCAGGGCGCCGGGATCGGATGCCGGTCGAGCCGTACCGGGCCGCCCGGCAGCAGCGTCAGGCCGGTGACGCCGGACTCCTCGGTGGCCTCGCGCAGGGCTGCCGCCGAGAGCGTCGCGTCGCCCGGCTCGCAGTGGCCGCCCATCTGCAGCCACATCCGCAGCTTGCGGTGCAGCGTCAGCAGGACCCGCTCGCGCGTGGGGTCGATCACCAGGGCGCTCGCCGTGATGTGCCCGTCCGTGCAGGCCTTCCACATGCCGTCCGTATGGGCCGCGAGGTGGTCGAGGTAGACCTGGCGCAGCTCAGGCTGGTCCTCGTACCCCTTGAGCACCAGGACCGCGTCGTCGTGCAGACTCAATCGCTGTCGTCGTCCTTCTTGCCGTCCGTGCCGTCCTCGCCGCCCTTGCTCAGGTCGGGCTTCCCGGCTGAGCCGCCGTCGGCCGCCTCGCCGAGCATCTTGTCCAGCTCGGAGAAGTCCATGTGCTCGCGGTGGACGAAGCCGTCCGGGTCGTCCAGGTCGGTGGCCGTCGGCAGCATGTCCGGGTGGGCCCACAGGGCGTCGCGGCCGTCGACACCGCGCGCGTCCGTGAGCGAGGCCCACAGGCGCGAGGCGTCGCGCAGCCGGCGCGGGCGCAGCTCCAGCCCGATCAGCGTGGCGAACGTCTGCTCGGCGGGTCCGCCCGAGGCGCGGCGGCGGCGCAGTGTCTCGCGCAGCGCGTCCGCGGACGTCAGCCGGGGCTTGGCCGCCGCGTGCACCACCGCGTCCACCCAGCCCTCGACCAGTGCCAGGGCCGTCTCCAGACGGGCCAGCGCGGCCTTCTGCTCGGGGGAGTCCTCCGGCTGGAACATGCCCTGCTGAAGGGCGTCCTGGAGCTGCTCGGGGTTCTGCGGGTCGAACTGCCCGACCACGTCCTCCAGCTTGGCGGTGTCGACCTTGATGCCGCGGGCGTAGCCGTCGACCGCGCCGAACAGGTGCGAGCGCAGCCACGGCACATGCGCGAACAGGCGCTGGTGGGCGGCCTCGCGCAGGGCGAGGTAGAGCCGCACCTCCTCCTTCGGCACGCCCAGGTCCTTGCCGAACGCCTCGATGTTCACCGGCAGCAGCGCGGCGCGTCCGGCCGGTCCGAGCGGCAGGCCGATGTCGGTGGAGCCGACGACCTCGCCCGCGAGCACGCCGACGGCCTGCCCGATCTGCGTGCCGAACATGGCGCCGCCCATCGAGCGCATCATGCCGATCAGCGGGCCCGCCATGGCCTGCATCTCTTCCGGCAGGACGTCACCCATGGCGGTGCCGACGCGCTCGGCGACCGGGTCCACGAGTTCCTTCCAGACCGGGAGTGTCGCCTCTACCCACTCCGCGCGGGACCAGGCCACCGCGGAGGCGGCGCCGGACGGCAGTGAGGTGGCGTCGTCGAGCCACAGGTCCGCGAGCCGCACGGCCTCCTCGACGGCGGTGCGCTCGGCGGGGCCGATGCTCGCGTCCTTGGTGCCGTCCGAGGTGCCCTGGGACACCGTCTGGCGGGCGATCTGCTTGGCCATGTCCCAGTTCACGGGGCCGCCCTCGTAGGAGAGCATCTGGCCGAGCTGCTGGAAGGCGGCGCCCAGGTCGGTGGGGTTCAGCGAACCGAACATGGCTGCGAACGGATTGTCCGCGCCGGGGCCGCCAAAGCCCCCGGCGCCGGGCAGCCCGCCGAAACCGAACGGATTGGCCGGGCCCTGACCACCGCCGCTCTGCTGGTCCTTCTTCTTGCCCTCGTCGCCGTCGTCCGGCTCCTCCGGCGGAAGGCCGAATCCGAATGGGGTGTCACTCACGGGATTCCTCGGCTGGTAAGGCCGCCGGTTGGTTCCGACGGCGCGACTGCCCGATAACACCACCCAGCGTAGACACCACGGGCGGTTGGGGCCTCGGTGCTTCGCCGACTCCCGGCCTGCGGCAGGATGGATGCCACCTGGTCCGTACGCGTCACTCGCGTCCGTACTGAAGACAACCGCTGGAGACGCCCGGTGAGTTCCCCTGATCCGCAGGTTCGCGCAGCGCGAAACCCGTCCCCCAGTCCCGCCGCGCGCGGGCCCGTCGTGGCGGTCACCGGTGCCGCGTCCGGCGTAGGTGCGCTGCTCACCGAGCGGCTGGCCGCGTCCGAGGAGATCAAGCAGGTCATCGCCATCGACGAGCGGCGGGGCGAGTGCGCGGGCGCGCAGTGGCACATCCTGGACGTCCGGGACCCGGCCATCGCGGAGAAGCTGCGGGGCGCCGACGTGGTGGTGCATCTCGCGCTCGACCTCGATCTGGAGACCGACGCGGCCGCCCGGACGGCTTACAACGTCCGGGGGACCCAGACCGTGCTGACGGCCGCCGCGGCCGCGGGCGTGCACCGCGTCGTGCTGTGCACCTCGTCGATGGTCTACGGCGCCCTGCCCGACAACGAACTGCCGCTGTCGGAGGACGCCGAGCTGCGGGCGACCGCCGAGGCGACCGGCGTGGGAGACCTGCTGGAGATCGAGCGCCTCGCCCGCCGCGCCCCGCGCGCTCATCCCGGCCTGAACGTGACCGTGGTCCGCCCCGCGCTGCTCGTGGGCGGCACCGACACCGCCCTGACCCGGTACTTCGAGTCGCCGCGGCTGCTGGTGGTGGCCGGTTCGCGGCCCGCCTGGCAGTTCTGCCACGTCGAGGACCTGTGCGGCGCCCTGGAATACGCCGTGCTGGAGAAGGTCGAGGGGGAGCTGGCTGTCGGCTGCGACGGATGGCTGGAGCAGGAGGAGGTCGAGGAGCTCAGCGGCATCCGGCGCATGGAGCTGCCCTCCGCGGTCGCGCTCGGCGCGGCGGCCCGGCTGCACCGGATCGGGCTGACCCCGTCGCCCGCCGGTGACCTCGCCTACACGATGTACCCCTGGGTGGTCAGCGGCAGCCGGCTGCACGACGCCGGGTGGCGTCCGAAGTGGACGAACGAGGAAGTGCTGGCCGAGCTGCTGGAGGAGGTGTCCGGGCGGCACACGGTGGCCGGACGGCGGCTGGGCCGCAAGGACGCGACGGCGGCGGGTGCCGCGGGCGCGACGGTGGCGCTGCTGGGCGCGGCGGCCGTGGTGCGCCGGGCACGCAAGGCGCGCCGACGCATCTGATCACCACGCGCGGGCTCCTGCCCGAGGTTCACACGCGCGGGCTCGTGCCCGAGATCCACACGGTCCACACGCGCGGGCTCGTGCCCGAGGCCCACACGGTCCACACGCGCGGGCTCGTGCCCGAGGCCCACACGGTCCACACGCGCGTGCTCCTGCCCCAGGTCCACGCGCGCGGGCTCCTGTACGAGGCTCCAAACACGCACGCGCGCGTGCAGGGCGATCCTGCTATTCCGGGCGTTCCCGCGCGTGGGGCACGATGGAGGCATGGCACCCATGAACGACCATCCCGGTGAGCAGGCCGCGCAGGACCCGATCAAGCTGATCGCCATCCGGGAGACCGCGCTCTCCCTGGACGAGGTCTTCCGGGCCGTCGGTGACGACGCCGCCGGGGGGACGGCGCTCTTCGTGGGGACCGTGCGCAATCACGACGGGGGCGCGGACGTCGACGCGCTGGGCTACTCCTGCCACCCCAGTGCCGAGGCCGAGATGCGGCGGATCGCCGAGAAGGTCGTCGCCGAGTACCCGGTACGGGCGCTGGCCGCCGTGCACCGGATCGGCGATCTGAGGGTGGGCGACCTGGCCGTCGTGGTCGCCGTCTCCTGCCCCCACCGCGGGGAGGCGTTCGAGGCGTGCCGGAAGCTGATCGACGACCTCAAGCACGAGGTGCCGATCTGGAAGCACCAGAAGTTCTCCGACGGCACCGAGGAATGGGTCGGCGCCTGTTGAGACCGGGCGCCCGTTGAGACCGGGCGCCCGTTGAGACCGGGCGCCCGTTGAGCCGCCCGGGTACCCCCACCCCCCTCCCGCTTGCGTAACCGGCCCGCCGCCCCGAGCGTTGACAGTGCGGATGGTTAATCTGCTGATCAGTCAGTCGCGTTCGCTCACGGGGTTGGGAGGACGGCATGGCGGCACTCGCCTGGTTGCTCATTCCGCTGCTCGCTGCGATCGGCGCCGGTCTGTGGGGCAGCTGGGCCGGCCGGACCCGACGGGTCCGCAGCGATGGTCCCGAGTTGGACGGGTACGCCCGGTTCCGTGCGGCGATGGAGAAGACCCGGCCCTGACGGGACGCTGACAGGGGCGTCCCGTACTGTCGAGGCATGCCACGCCGCACCGCGACGATGCTCGCCTCCACCCTGATGCTGATCGCGCTCCTGTGCGCGGGAGTGTTCATCCGCGTGCCGTACTCGGAGATGTCCCCGGGGCCGACCGTGAACACCCTCGGGGACCACGACGGCGAGCCGGTGCTGCAGATCTCGGGCCGCAAGACGTACGCCACCAGCGGCAACCTGAACATGACCACGGTCCGGGTGACCAGCGCCGACTACCGGATGAACCTGGTGGAGGCGGTCTACGGCTGGCTCGCGCACGACAACAAGGTCGTGCCGCACGAGACCCTCTACCCGGACGGCAAGACGGAAGAGGAGTCCACCCAGGAGAACGCCGAGGAGTTCAGCCAGTCCCAGGAGAGCGCGAAGGTCGCCGCCCTGAAGGCGCTGGACATCCCGGTGCGGTCCTGGGTGATCGTCTCCACGGTCGTCAAGGGCTCCCCGGCCGAGGGCAGGCTGCACGCCGGTGACGTGATCAAGTCGGTGGACGGCAAGGCCGTCAAGGAGCCCTCCGACGTCGCCGAACTGGTGACCAAGCACAAGCCCGGCGAGGACGTCGAGTTCACGATCGTGCCCGCCAAGGAGCAGGCCGCCGCCGAGCAGGCCCGGCGGGAGGCGACGAAGACGCAGAAGGTGACGATCACCACCGCGGCCTCCGACGACGGCGGCGAGAAGCGCGCCATCGTCGGGATCTCCGCCGGGACCGACCACACCTTCCCGTTCACCATCGACATCAAGCTCGCCGACGTGGGCGGGCCGAGCGCGGGCATGATGTTCGCGCTCGGCATCTACGACAAGCTCACCCCGGGCAGCCTCACCGGCGGCAAGTTCGTCGCCGGTACCGGCACCATCGACGACGAGGGCAAGGTCGGCCCCATCGGCGGCATCGAGATGAAGACCGTCGGAGCCCGCGACAAGGGCGCCGAGTACTTCCTCACCCCGGCCGAGAACTGCGCGTCCGCCGCGAAGGACACCCCCGAGGGCCTCACCCTCGTGAAGGTCTCCACCATGGATGACGCGCTCGCCGCCCTGGAGGACATCCGGGACGGCGACACCGCCGACCTGCCCAAGTGCAGCTGACCGGCTACTCCTCGAAGGTCGCCGCCAGCGCCTCGGCCAGCCCCGGTACCAGGTCCTTGCCCGTGAGGACCTCCGTCGGGGTGTCCTTCTCGCGCAGCCTGAGGGCCGCCTCGCGGGAGCCGTCGCGCAGGACGGCGACCGTCATCCGGACTTCCTGACGCTCGGGGTGCTTCGCCACCCACTTCGTCAGCGCGGCCTCGTCCAGGTCCTCGGGGACCTGGGCCTCCGCGGACGGCGGCAGCATCAGCCGCTCCACGGTCAGCGCGCAGCCGGTCACCGCGTCGGGCCAGGCGATGGTGCCGAGGAACTCGTCGAGCGGCTTGCCCGTTGGAATCTCGTCCTGCTCGATCGGGGTGAGGCCGGCGTTCTCCGGCTCCTCCTCCAGGCCGAGCTGGGCCGCGAGATTCGGTTCCTGGACCCGCAGCCGTGCGGTGTCGACGAGGGCGAAAAGGCGGGCGGGCTGGTCCCAGCCGAGGCCGGAGGCGTACTCGTCGATCTCAAGTACGGCCCGGGTGAGCGGGCTCGCCGCCATGGGGGTGTTGGACATGGTCACAATCCTGCCTCGTTCCCACCCGGAATCGGGAACCGAGTAAAGCGTGAGTAAGTTGCATAGGTGTGGGCCTACGATCACGAGGCCCCCCGGAGGGTCCGAGAAGACCAGGGCCTGAGGGATCGACAGCGATTTTCGAGGTGCGCACCTTGGCTTTCCAGATGCCGGACCGCGGCGGAGGCCCGACGGGGCCACGGATCAGAGTGGGCCGCCCGTCCCGGCGTGTCCGGACCCTGCTCATGACGTTGGGCGTCCTTGCCGTGCTCGGCATGGCGTTCACCATGTTCGCCGGCTTCTGGACGGACTGGCTCTGGTACCGGTCGGTGAACTACTCGTCGGTCTTCACCACGACCCTGTGGACGAAGATCGGCCTGTTCTTTGTGTTCGGCCTGCTCATGGCCCTCTCGGTCGGCTTCAACATCTGGCTGGCGCACCGGCTCCGGCCGCCGCTGAGCGCCATGTCGATGGAGCAGCAGAGCCTCGACCGCTACCGCATGGGCATCGCGCCGTACAAGAAGTGGCTGCTGTTCGCGATCACCGCGCTGGTCGGGCTGATCGCGGGTGCCTCCGCGTCGGGGCAGTGGCGGACCTGGCTGATGTGGGTCAACGGCGTGTCGTTCGGGCAGAAGGACCCCCAGTTCCACCTGGACGTCTCCTTCTACGCCTTCGATCTGCCCTGGTACCGATTCCTGCTGGGCTTCGGCTTCGCCGCCACGATCCTCTCCCTGATCGCCGCCGCGCTCACCCACTACCTGTACGGCGGCCTGCGCATCACCAGCCCCGGCGCGCGCGCCACCGCCGCCGCCACCGGGCACCTGTCGGTCCTGCTGGGCATCTTCGTGTCGCTGAAGGCGGTCGCCTACTGGCTCGACCGGTACGGCCTGGCCGTGAAGTCCAGCGACTTCAAGGCCACCGACAACTGGACCGGCCTCAGGTACGTCGACGCCAATGCCTACCTGCCGGCCAAGACGATCCTGTTCTGCATCGCCGTCATCTGCGCGCTGCTGTTCTTCGCCACGCTGTGGCGGCGCACCTGGCAGCTGCCCGTCATCGGCTTCGGCCTGATGGTGCTCTCGGCGATCCTCATCGGCGGTCTGTACCCGGCGATCGTCCAGAAGTTCCAGGTCCAGCCGAACGAGCAGGCCAAGGAAGCGCCGTACGTCGAGAAGAACCTCAAGGCGACGCGCGAGGCCTACGGCATCGACGACGCCCAGGTCACCGAGTACTCGGGCAAGAGCGCCACCGAGGACAAGGCCGCGCTGCGGGACGAGGTCGCCAAGACGGCGAGCATCCGCATCATGGACCCGAACCTGGTCTCGCCGACGTTCCAGCAGCTCCAGCAGATCCGTAACTACTACGGCTTCCCGACCAACCTGGACGTCGACCGCTACAGCAAGGACGGCAAGGACCAGGACACGGTCATCGGTCTGCGTGAGCTGAACCTCAACGGCATTCCGAAGAACAACTGGATCAACGACCACTTCCGCTACACCCACGGCTACGGCGTCGTCGCCGCCGAGGGCACCAGCGCCGACTCCCAGGGCCGCCCGGTCTTCACCGAGTCCGACCTGCCCTCCAAGGGCGACCTCGGCACGTACCAGCAGCGGATCTACTACGGCGAGAAGACCACCACGTACTCGATCGTCGGCGGTCCCCAGAAGGAGATCGACTACTCCGACGACACGGGTGAGAAGACCTACAGCTACAAGGGCGACAGCGGGGTCAACCTCTCCAGCCCGATAAACCGGGCGGCGTACGCGCTGGCCTTCAGCGAGCCGCAGATCCTGTACTCCGGTGCCATCGGCGAGGGTTCGCGGATCCTGTACAACCGCACGCCCAAGGAGCGCGTCGAGGCGGTCGCCCCGTGGCTGACCATCGACGGCGACGCCTACCCGGCGGTCGTGGACGGCCGGATCCAGTGGATCGTCGACGCCTACACGACCACCAACGGCTACCCGTACGCCTCGCGCACCACCCTCGGTGACACCACGGCGGACTCGCTGACGGCGACCAACAACTCCCGCGCGGTGGTGGCCCAGCAGAACCAGGTCAACTACATCCGCAACTCGGTGAAGGCGACCGTCGACGCGTACAGCGGTGAGGTCAAGCTCTTCCAGTGGGACACCGAGGACCCCGTCCTGAAGACCTGGATGAAGGCGTTCCCGAACACGGTCGAACCCAAGAGCGAGATCTCCCCGTCGCTCATGGCCCATCTGCGCTACCCGCAGGACCTGTTCAAGGTCCAGCGCGAGCTGCTCAGCCGCTACCACGTGGAGGACGCGACCACGTTCCTCAGCGGCAGCGAGGTGTGGCAGGTCCCGGACGACCCGACCAACAAGGTCGGCGACGCGGTGCCGCCGTACTACCTGAGCATGAAGATGCCGGACCAGAAGGAGCAGGCGTTCTCGCTGACGACGACGTTCACTCCCAACGGCCGTGACAACCTCAGCGCGTTCATGGCGGTCGACGCGGAAGCGGGCACCAGCGACTACGGCAAGATCAGAATTCTGAAACTGCCGACCAACACCACGGTCAACGGACCCAAACAGGTACAGAGCCAGTTCAACTCCGAACAGGACATCGCCGAGACGATCAGCCTGCTGAGCAGAGGCGACTCCAATGTGGAGTACGGCAACCTGCTCGCGGTGCCGCTGGACGGCGGACTGCTCTACGTCGAACCCGTCTATGTCCGCGGTGGCGGCCTCAAGTACCCGCTGCTGCGCAAGGTGTTGGTGACCTACGGCGGCAGTACGGCCTTCGAGGACACGCTCGAAGAAGCCCTCGACAAGGTCTTCGGGGCCGAGGGCACGCCGAGCGAGCCGCCGAAGGACGACGGCGAGGAGAAGCCGGACAAGCCCTCGCAGCCGCCGGCGACCGAGGACCCGACGGTCCAGGAGGCGCTGAACGACGCGCAGAAGGCCTTCGAGGACGGCCAGAAGGCGCTGAAGGACGGCGACTGGGAGGCGTACGGCAAGGCGCAGGAGGAGTTGGAGGCCGCGCTGCGGCGGGCCGAGGAGGCCCAGTCCGCGGCCGGCGGCGACGCCAGTCCCAAGCCGACGGACAGTCCCAAGCCGACCAGCAGCCCCGACAGCGGCTGATCGAGCCCGCCCCGCGCCGTGATACGGTTGCCGAACAACGGCGCGGGGTGGAGCAGCTCGGTAGCTCGCTGGGCTCATAACCCAGAGGTCGCAGGTTCAAATCCTGTCCCCGCTACTGATGACGAAGGCCCGGATCCTGAAAGGGATCCGGGCCTTCGTGATGTGCGAACGCATGTGCCGGGGGGAGGTACCGCCGTGCCGCTGTGGGGAGTTGGGGGATCTGTGTTTGACTTGTCTCTCTGTGGGCATGTCGACAAAACGCTGAAGTGACCTCACTGGCTGCGGTATACCAGGTGTACCCAGGTTGCAGGTGGTGCGACGATGGACGTTATGGGGGACAAGGCAACTCTGTTGGAGACAGAGAGTTTTGTGCAGTCTTCCGACCGGGACGAAGCCGGTGAGGCTGCGGAGGAGCTGCGCCTGCGGCTCGCCGCCGACGCCGGTGACGTCGAGGCGATGAGCGTCCTCGGCGCCATGCTGCTGCGCCGCGGTGATCTCGACGGAGCCGAGCCCCAGTTGAGGGCCGCCACCGCGGAGGGCGACCGGGCCGCCGCCAACAACCTGGGAGTTCTTCTCCACCAGCGCGGGTACGCCGAGGAGGCGGCCGGCTGGTGGCGGATCGCCGCGGTCGCCGGATCGGCCGCCGCCGCGCACGCGCTGGGCCGCCATCACCGCGAGCGCGGTGACGAGCCCGCCGCCGAGTACTGGCTGCGCCAGTCCGCCGAGCAGGGACATGTGCTGGGCGCGTACGCGCTCGCCGACCTGCTGGAGCACCGTGGGGACGCGGGCGCGCGGCGCTGGATGCGGGCCGCCGCCGAGCGGGGGCACCGCGAGGCCGCGTACCGGCTCGCGCGAGCGCTGGACCGGCGGGGCGCGGGGGAGAGTGCCGGTGACAACGGTGTCGCCTCCGAGGACGCCCTGGAGGAGGCCGAGCAGTGGTACCGGCAGGCCGCAGCGCGCGGGCACCGGCGGGCGGCCCTGCACCTCGGCGCGATCCTGGAGCGGCGCGGTGAGCTGAAGGAGGCCGGGCGCTGGTACCTGACCTCCGCCAAGGACGGCGAGGCCCGTGCCGCCTGTGCCCTCGGCTTCCTGCTGCGGGACGCCGGGGACGTGGAGAACGCCGCCGTGTGGTGGCTCAGAGCCGCGCAGGAGGGGGACGGCAACGCCGCCAACGCGCTCGGCGCGCTGCACGCCGAGCGGGGCGAGACCCAGACCGCCGAGCGCTGGTACCGGGCCGCGATGGACGCCGGGGACGTGAACGGCGCGTACAACCTCGGGCTGCTCTGCGCCGAGCAGGGGCGGACCGCGCAGGCCGAGCAGTGGTACCGGCGCGCCGCGTACGCGGGGCACCGGGAGGCGGCGAACGCGCTGGCGATCCTGCTGCTCCAGGGCGGGGACACGGCCGGGGCCGAGCCGTGGTTCTCCAAGGCGGCGGAGGCCGGAAGCGTGGACGCCGCGTTCAACCTGGGGATCCTCTTCGCCGGACGCGGGGAGGACCAGGTCGCGCTGCGCTGGTACGAGCGGGCCGCGGCGGCCGGGCACACCGAGGCCGCGCTCCAGGTCGGGATCGCGCTGCTCCGGGACGGGGACGAGGCCGGTGCCGAGCGCCACCTCAGGTGCGCGGCGGGCGGCGGCAGCGCGGAGGGCGCGTACCGGCTGGCGACCCTGCTGGACGCCCGGCGCCCGCCGGCGCCCGCGCACGAACTCGGCGAGATCGTGCACGAGAAGACCGAGTGCGAGGAGTGGTACGAGCGGGCGGCCGGACAGGGCCACCGGCGCGCCCAGGTCCGGGTCGGCATGCTGGCCGCCGCCCGGGGCGACGTCGTGGAGGCGGCCCGCTGGTACCGGGAGGCCGCGGAGGCCGGTTCCCGCAACGGCGCCTTCAACCTGGGCCTGCTCCTGGCCCGCGAGGGCAGTGAGCCGGAGGCGGCGGTCTGGTGGACGCGGGCCGCGGACGCCGGCCACGGCCGGGCGGCGCTGCGCCTCGCCCTCGTCTACGCCCGCCGTGGCGAGCTCACGGAGGGCCAGCGCTGGGCGGACCGGGCGGTGACCCTGGGCCCGCAGGAGGTCACCGAGCGGGCGGCCCGCCTGCGGGACGCGCTGCGGCAGGAACTGTCGGCGTAGATCCGCGGTTGTCTCCGCCCCTCCGCGAAAGCGATTTGCTTCTGTCGCTGTCCTTGACGTAACGTTGCGTTCGTCGACGCGGGGTGGAGCAGCTCGGTAGCTCGCTGGGCTCATAACCCAGAGGTCGCAGGTTCAAATCCTGTCCCCGCTACTGAAGGCCGAGGGCCGGAATCCGAAAGGGTTCCGGCCCTCGGTGTTTCTGTGTTTGCGGTGAAGCACTCGGTTTGCGGTGCTGCACGCGCACAGAAAAGCCCCCCGGTGAGCCGGGGGGCTTACGTGTGTACGGCTCAGGCGGCCGACGCGCAGTTCGGGCACAGGCCGCGGTACGTCACCTCGACGTCCGACACCGTGAAGCCGAAGCGCTCCGAGGCGGGGAGGTCGGCGAGCGGGTTGCCGGTGGGGTGGACGTCGCGGATCGCGCCGCACTGGGCGCAGACCAGGTGGTGGTGCGGGCGGTGCGCGTTCGGGTCGTACCGCTTGGCGCGCTTGTCGGTCGTGACCTCCAGCACCTCGCCGAGGGTGACCAGCTCGCCCAGGGTGTTGTACACGGTCGCCCGGGAGATCTCCGGCAGCTTGGCGACAGCCCTCGCGTGGACCTCGTCGGCCGTCAGATGGACGTGCTCGCCGTCGAGGACCTCGGCCACCACGCGTCGCTGCGCGGTCATCCGCCATCCACGTCCGCGCAGTCGTTCCAGAAGGTCGCTCATGCGCAACAGCCTAACAGCAAGGGGGACCAGGTCCCGAACGGGTGTGACTTTGGAAGCTTGTTTGACTTAGACAATGTCCATTGTAGGATCGGGAACGGCTTTGGCCAAGGGACAGGTTTGGCCCGAGTGGCAAGTACAGCAAGGAACGGCGCAGGAGGCAGACGTGACGCAGGGACCGCTCACAACGGAGGCCGGGGCACCGGTCGCCGACAACCAGAACAGCGAGACCGCGGGCGTCGGCGGCCCTGTCCTCGTACAGGACCAGCTCCTGCTGGAGAAGCTCGCCCACTTCAACCGCGAGCGCATCCCCGAGCGGGTCGTGCACGCCCGCGGCGCCGGCGCGTACGGCACCTTCACGGTGACCGCCGACGTCACGAAGTACACCCGGGCCGCCTTCCTCTCCGAGGTCGGCAAGCAGACCGAGACCTTCCTGCGCTTCTCCACCGTCGCGGGCAACCTCGGTGCCGCCGACGCGGTGCGCGACCCCCGCGGCTGGGCGCTGAAGTTCTACACCGAGGAGGGCAACTACGACCTCGTCGGCAACAACACCCCGGTGTTCTTCATCAAGGACGCCATCAAGTTCCCCGACTTCATCCACACCCAGAAGCGCGACCCGTACACCGGCTCCACCGAGCCGGACAACGTCTGGGACTTCTGGAGCCTGAGCCCGGAGTCCACGCACCAGGTGACCTGGCTCTTCGGCGACCGCGGCATCCCGGCCTCGTACCGCCACATGAACGGCTACGGCTCGCACACCTACCAGTGGAACAACGAGGCCGGCGAGGTCTTCTGGGTCAAGTACCACTTCAAGACCGACCAGGGCATCAAGAACCTCACCCAGGCCGAGGCCGACAGGCTGGCCGGTGCGGACCCCGACTCCCACCAGCGGGATCTGCGCGAGGCCATCGAGCGCGGCGACTTCCCGACCTGGACCGTGCAGGTGCAGATCATGCCGGCGGCGGACGCGGCGACGTACCGCTTCAACCCGTTCGACCTCACCAAGGTGTGGCCGCACGAGGACTACCCGCCCATCGAGATCGGCAAGCTGGAGCTGAACCGCAACCCGCGGAACATCTTCGCCGAGGTCGAGCAGTCGATCTTCTCCCCGGCGCACTTCGTGCCCGGCATCGGCCCGTCCCCGGACAAGATGCTCCAGGGCCGCCTGTTCGCCTACGGCGACGCCCACCGCTACCGCGTCGGCATCAACGCCGACCACCTGCCGGTGAACCGCCCGCACGCCACCGAGGCGCGTACCAACTCCCGCGACGGCTACCTCTACGACGGCCGCCACGGCGGGGCGAAGAACTACGAGCCGAACAGCTTCGGCGGCCCGGCGCAGACCGGCCGTCCGCTGTGGCAGCCCTTCGACGGCTTCTCCGGCGGCACGGGCAACCATCCGGCCCCGGTGCACGCCGAGGACAACGACTTCGTGCAGGCCGGAAACCTCTACCGGCTGATGTCGGAGGACGAGAAGGAGCGTCTGATCGGCAACCTCGCGGGCTCGATCTCCCAGGTGTCGCGCGAGGACATCGTCGAGCGGGCGATCGGCAACTTCCGCAACGCGGACGAGGACTTCGGCAAGCGGCTGGAGGCCGCGGTCCAGGCCCTGCGCGGCTGATAACCAGTACTGGATCGCTTGCCGAGGCGGGCCGGACCCCGGAGGGAAGGGGGTCCGGCCCGTGTCCGTGCCCGGCCCGGCCCATGCGGGCGGGACGGGCGCGGGATCAGGCCGGGACCTGCTGCCGCAGCGGGGCCCAGCAGCGGATGATGTCGCGGACCGAGACGATGCCGACCGGCTCGCCGTGGTCGAGGACGATCAGATGACGGAAGCCGCCGTGCGCCATCGCGAGGGCCGCCTCCTCCAGGGTCCAGGTCGGGGCGGCGAACACCACGTCGGTGGTCGTGTGGGCGTGGGCGTACTCCGCGTCCGGGTTCTGGCCCAGGCCGACGGAGTTGAGGACGTCGCGTTCGGTGAGGATGCCGATACCGCCGGCATCCGGGTCCAGGACCACGGCCGCGCCCACCCGGCGGGCGGACATCAATGCGGCGGCCTGGCGAAGGGTGTGGGTGGGGCCGATGGTGAGGACCACGGTGCTCATGGCGTCACGGACGAGCATGGATGCAGCCACCTCCTGAGGGGGGAACCCCGCCTTGTTCATGTTTTCACAAGTTCACAAGGGGCGGGACTCTCAGAGTGGCAGGCAAAGAGAGGGTCAACAAGAGGGCGCGCGAAGCTCAGTAGCGCTCGTTGAGGTACCCGAGGAGCTCGTCGTGCAGCAGACCGTTCGAGGCGGCCGCGTTGCCGCTGTGCGGGCCGGGACGCCCGTCGAGCCCCGTGAACGTGCCGCCCGCCTCCGTGACCACGATGGCGTTCGCCGCCATGTCCCACAGAGACAGCTCCGGCTCGGCGCAGATGTCCACGGCACCCTCGGCGACCAGCATGTACGGCCAGAAGTCGCCGTACGCGCGCGTGCGCCACACCTCCCGGGTCAGGTCCAGGAAGCCGTTCAGCCGCCCCTGCTCCTCCCAGCCGCTGAGCGAGGAGTACGCGAAGGACGCGTCGCTCAGCTTCGAGACCCCGGAGACCTTCAGCCGGGTCGCGGAGGACAGGCTGCGGCCGGTGTAGGCGCCGTGGCCCTTCGCGGCCCACCAGCGGCGGCCCAGCGCCGGGGCGGAGACGACCCCGACGACCGGCTGGAAGCCGCCCTCGCCCGCCTCCATCAGGGAGATCAGCGTGGCCCACACCGGGACGCCGCGCACATAGTTCTTGGTGCCGTCGATCGGGTCGACCACCCAGCGGCGCGGGCCGGTGCCCTCGATGCCGTACTCCTCGCCGAGGATCGCGTCGCGCGGCCGGGCGCGCTGGAGCTGGCCCCGGATGAGCTCCTCGGCCGCCTTGTCCGCCTCGCTCACCGGAGTCATGTCCGGCTTGGTCTCGACCTTCAGGTCGAGCGCCTTGAATCGGTCCATGGTCGCCGCGTCGGCGGCGTCCGCGAGGACGTGGGCGAGACGCAGATCGTCGAGGTAATCGGCCATGTCGAGCACCGTATCCGGCGCGGGTCGCACGGGGCTACCGGGGCCGGAGTGTGGACATCGCGGTGTGATCCCCCGCGGCCGACACGCGCCCCCGCCGCTCCGCGCGCCGTTCCGCACCCCTTGACAGTGCGGCCGGGCGCGTCAAATCTGGGCGCAGAGCCGGGTGCCTGGGAGGCGCGATGCCCGCAGCACGTGAATCTCTGCTGGATGCCGCATACACGGCGCTCGCGCGCCGGCCCTGGTCGGCGGTGCGGATGGTGGACGTGGCCGCCGCGGCCGGAGTCTCGCGGCAGACCCTCTACAACGAGTTCGGCAGCAAGGAAGGACTCGCGCGGGCGCTGGTGCGCCGTGAGGCCGACGCCTATCTCGCCGGGGTGGAGCGGGCGCTCAACACCCACTCCGACGCCCGCGACCGGCTCGCCGCCACCGCCGAGTGGACCACGACCGCCGCCCGCGACAACGCCCTGGTGCGCGCCATGCTCACCGGCTGCTGGAGCGAGCGCCTGCCCTCGCCCACCCTGTCCGCCGTCCCGTCCTCCTCCGCCGTACCGGCCCAGCGCCGAGCCGACGGCCCGCTGCCCTCACCCGGCGACTTCGTGACGATGGTCCGCGACCGCGCGGTCGCCGCGCTGTCCGTGCCCGGAGCCGCCAAGAACGACAACGGCGAGCTGGCCCGTTCCTGCGAACTGGTCGTCCGTATCGCCCTGTCCTGCGTCTCCGCCCCGCCCGCCGACGGCGGCGTCGGCGACCTCGTACGCGGCGCCCTGCACCGTCAGTTACCGGGCCACGGTCTCAGTGCGCCGAGCCCGACAGCTGAAGGCCGATGACGCCCACGATCACCAGGCTGATCGAGACGATCTTCAGCGTCGAGACGATGTCCCCGAGGAAGATCATCCCGTAGATCGCCGTCCCCGCAGCTCCGATGCCGGTCCACACCGCGTACGCCGGCCCCACGTCGAGTTTCCGCAGCGACAGCGTCAGCAGACCGAAGCTGCCGAGCGCGAACACGCAGAAGGCGATCGTCGGCCACAGGCGGGTGAAGCCGTGCGAGAGTTTCAGACAGACGGCGAAGCCTGTTTCGAGCAACCCGGCCACAATGACCAGCAGCCACGCCATGTGCTGTCCTCCCGTATGTCCGGCTGGGTGCGAGTATGCCTTTACCTGCCCCGCGGAATGACAAACAACGCGTAGGTCAGTCGCCTTCCGTGCGTTCACGCGTGGCCAGAAGCCGTCGCAGGGAGTACAGCCGGGCCGGATCGGCGTGGCCCTCGGCCACCCACGCGTCGAGCGCGCAGTCCGGTTCGTCGTGGCTGCACGCGCGCGGGCAGCCCTCGGTTCCCGGTTCCAGGTCCGGGAAGGCGTGGATGACCCGGGACGGGTCGATGTGCGCGAGGCCGAACGACCGCACGCCCGGCGTGTCGACCACCCAGCCGTCCGCCGCGTCCAGTGGCAGCGCCAGCGCCGAGGTCGTGGTGTGCCGGCCCCGGCCCGTCACCGCGTTCACATGACCGGTCAGCCGCCGCCGGTCCTTCGGCACCAGGGCGTTCACCAGCGTGGTCTTGCCGACCCCGGAGTGCCCCACGAACGCCGTGACCCGGCCGTCCAGTTGCTCGCGCACCCGGTCCGCCGCGTCGCCGTTCTCCAGCTCCGCGCGGCTGGTCACCACGTACGGGATGTCCAGGTCGCCGTAGAGCTCCAGGAGCTTGGCCGGCGGGGCGAGGTCGGACTTGGTCAGCACCAGCAGCGGCTCCAGACCGCCGTCGTACGCCGCCACCAGGCAGCGGTCGATCAGCCGCGGCCGGGGCTCGGGGTCGGCCAGCGCGGTGACGATGGCGAGCTGGTCGGCGTTGGCGACGACCACCCGCTCGTAGGGGTCGTCGTCGTCCGCGGTGCGGCGCAGCACCGAGCTGCGCTCCGCGATGCGGACGATCCGCGCGAGGGTGTCCTTCTTGCCGGACAGATCGCCGACCAGGGCCACCCGGTCGCCCACCACGGCCGCCTTGCGGCCCAGCTCGCGGGCCTTCATCGCCATCACCACCCGGTCCTCGACCAGGCAGGTCAGCCGGCCCCGGTCCACGGTGAGGACCATGCCCTCGGCCGCGTCCTCGTGCTTGGGGCGGATGTTGGTGCGCGGCCGGTTGCCCTTGCGGTTCGGGCGGCTGCGGATGTCGTCCTCGTCGGTGTGCTTGCCGTAACGGCGCATGATCCCGAATCCGCCCGTCAGTTCCCGAGCATCCCGGCCCACAGTTCGGGGAAGTCCGGCAGCGTCTTGGCCGTCGTCGCCACGTTCTCGATCTGCACGCCCTCGACCGCCAGGCCGATCACCGCGCCCGCGGTGGCCATGCGGTGGTCCTCGTAGGTGTGGAAGATCCCGCCGTGCAGCCGGCGCGGGCGGATGTGCAGACCGTCGGCGGTCTCGGTGACGTCGCCGCCGAGTTCGTTGATCTCCTTGGTCAGCGCGGCCAGCCGGTCCGTCTCGTGCAGCCGCAGATGCGCCACCCCGCGCAGCGTCGAGGGGGAGTCGGCGAGCGCGGCGACCGCCGCGATGCCCGGGGTCAGCTCGCCCACGTCGCTCAGGTCCACGTCGATGCCGTGCACGGCGCCCGTGCCGGTGAACTCCAGCCCGTACTCGGTCAGTTCGCAGGAACCGCCCATCTCGGTGAAGATCTCGCGCAGCCGGTCGCCGGGCTGCGTGGTGCGCTTCGGCCAGTCCGGGATCAGCACCTTGCCGCCGGTGACCAGCGCCGCCGCCAGGAACGGCTGGGCGTTGGACAGGTCCGGCTCGATCGTCAGGTCGCGGCCCAGCAGGGCGCCCGGGGTGACCCGCCAGACGTTCGGCTCGCCGCCCGACTCGGGGGTGTCCACCTGGGCGCCGACCGCGCGCAGCATGTCCACCGTCATCCGGATGTGCGGCATCGAGGGCAGCGTGGAGCCGGTGTGCCGGACCTCCACGCCCTGGTTGAAGCGCGGCCCCGACAGCAGCAGCGCGGAGACGAACTGCGACGAGGAGGAGGCGTCGATCTCCACCGGGCCGCCGTCCAGGGCGCCCCCGCCGTGCACGGTCAGCGGCAGCGCGCCGCGCCCGTCGTCGTCGATCCGGGCCCCGAGCACCCGCAGCGCGTCGATCACGCCGTTCAGGGGACGCTCGTACGACCTCGGGTCGCCGTCGAAGCGGATCGGACCGTCGGCCAGGGCGGCGACCGGAGGCAGGAAGCGCATCACGGTGCCCGCGTTGCCGACGTCCACCGTGGCGGGGCCCCGCAGGCCCGTCGGCAGGACACGCCAGGCCTCTCCGGAGCCGTCGGGGCCGACGCCCTCCTCGATCTCCACGCCCATGGCGCGCAGCGCGTCGGCCATCAGCAGGGTGTCGCGGGAGCGCAGGGGGCGGCGCAGCCAGCCGGGCTCGCTGGCGAGCGCGGCGAGCACGAGGGCTCGGTTCGTGACCGACTTGGACCCGGGCACGTGGACGGTCGCGTCGACGGCACCGCTCGCGTAGGGGGCGGGCCAGAGGGCGTTCTGTGCGTGGTTCGGGGCCATGCGCCCACTCTATAAGCCGGGCCCGGTCGCGGCGCCGCGCCGTTGTGGCTGGTCACCTATCCAGCAGCCAGCGTCCGCCGCCTATCAGGGAGCACAGCGACACCGCGTGGAAGAGGAACAACCACAGGCCCGCGGGGACATGCGTGAGCCTCGACAACTGGTCCGCGTCGGAGTCCCCGGCGCCGCCGCGGGCCCGCTTCGCCTGTAGCTCGAAAGCGGGACGCACACCACCGAGCAGCAGGAACCACACCACCGCGTACGCGAAGGCCGCCTGCACCTGGGGTCCCGTCAACCAGGACACCAGGACGAAGGTGCCGCCGGTCAGGACCACCGTCACCGCGCCGTAGGCGTTGCGGATCATCACCAGCATCGCCAGCAGCAGGGCCGTCGCCAGCCACAGCAGCAGGGTGATGCGGCCCGCGCCGAGCAGGGACGCCCCGCCCAGGCCCAGCAGCGGGGGCGCCGTGTAGCCCGCCGCCGCGGTGAGGATCATGCCGATGCCGTCCGGCTTGCCGCGGCTGACGGTCAGCCCGCTGGTGTCGGAGTGCAGCCGGATACCGGTGAGCTGTCTGCCGGTGAGCAGGGCGACCAGGCCGTGCCCGCCCTCGTGCGCGATGGTGATCGCGTTGCGGGCGAGCCGCCACAGGGCCGGCGGTACCACCACCGCCAGCGCGGCGACGAGGGTCGCGACGACGACCCACGTGTCGGGTGCGCTCTGGGTGCCGGTCAGCTCGTCCCAGAGTGAGGTCGCTGTGCTGTTGCTCATGTGTCCGGGCCGCTCCCTCGGTTCCTACGGAGGCTGGAAGTCTGGCACGGGTGTACGGACCCGGCGCCAGGCGGCCTTCGGACAGGGGCCCTGCGGACGGTCCTTGAGGAAGTCCCGGTAGGGCACCTTGCGCGGCGGCAGGCCGGTCTCCAGCCAGTGCGGCTTGCCGGAGACGAGGTCCCAGCCGTCGTTGGGCAGGAAGACGTGGTCGTCGCGGTCGTCCTTGTTCTGCGAGGTGATCTGGAGGACCTCGGCGTAACCGAGGCGGCGGGCGACGACCACGCAGTAGTGCCGGGCGGCCTCGTCCCGCTCCCGGAACGGGACCATGGCCAGCCACACCTCACCGGGCAGCGGGCGCCCCCGCTCCCAGCGGCGCACGGCGAAGCGGAACAGCAGGGCGGTGGTCCCGGCCGTCAGGTTCACGGCCGTCGACTCCAGCGTCCAGTTGTCCGACTCGACCTGGCCCCGCGTCCAGAGCACCACCCCCGTGCTCAGGCCCAGCAGTACCGCCGTGCGGGCGGCCAGCAGCAGCCGGGCACCGGGGCGGCGGCGCCCCGAGGACCAGGCCACCAGCAGCGCGGTCAGCGCCGAAACGCCGTACAGCACGAACCACTCGGCCACCGAGGGGTGCTCGGCGGGCGTCTGCCGGGCCATCAGATCCGGCACGGAGAAGGGGACGGCGAGCAAGCAGCCCACCATGCCGAGGGCGAAGACGACGAACAGGCAACCGGCCATGGGATCTTTCGACCTGCCGACTCAGCGCGCCGCGGCGGCCTGGACCTTCATGACCTGCTGGACCACCACCGGGGAGGGTACCGGGGCGTCCTTGCCGGTGGAGGCGGAGGAGACGAACCGGACCAGCACCGCGCCCTGGCGGACCACCGTGTACCACTGCGGCTGCAGGCCCCGGCCGCGCAGATGGAAGGCCAACGCCTCGTCGCCGACGTCGACCGCGTCGAGGGTGCGCACCTCCTCGAAGGTGAGCGCGCCTCCGGCATAGCCCTTGGCGCAGTCCTTCAGCGCGGTGCGCAGCTCGGCGAGGATCTGCTCGGCGTCCGCCGCGCCGAACGAGGCCAGCGTGACGTTGGTGCCGGTGCCCCGGAACTCGCCCGCGGTGGCGAGGGCGTAGCGGCGGACGGTCGTGGCGGGCTTGGGTTCGAAGGCCTCCAGGCGGACGTTCTCCACGGGCTGGCAGGCGGCCGGATCGGCCTTGGTGGCGGGGGTGTCGCGCTTGTCGTCCGGTATCTCGCTGATCTGGAACTTGGCGAGGTCGCCGGGCTGGAGGACGGCCGACGCGAGGTCCACGGAGGCCTGTTCCTCCGGGGGCTCGTCCTTCGGCGCGGATGAGGAGGCCGAAGCGGACGCGGAAGGCGTCGAAGAAGCGCTCGCGGACCCGCCCTCGCTCTCCCCGCCCGCACAGGCCGTCAGCAGCATCAAGGACGCCGTCGCCAGGGCCGCCGCGGTCGTGGTGCCCCTGATGCTCCTGAGCCGTTCCATCCGCCTGTCCACTCCTTGCTCGCATCCCTGTTCACGGCACTGGTGGCCGGTCGACGGAAGCGGGTGCTCCGGGCCCGGCCGAGGAGACCGTGCCACAGGAAGGGCACGCGGGCATCCGTGAAACTACGCAGTGGGGCACGGCTGTTGCAGGACGAAGGGTGCCTCAGCGTGCCTCCGGGGTGACTGTAGGTTGACGGCATGCGGAGCAACGGGCAGCCGGTGCGGGACGGCGCGATACCCGCCGACCTGACCGCCTTCATCGGGCGGCGCGCGGAGGTCGCCGCCGTCAAAGGGCTGCTGCGGACCTCGCGCCTGGTCACACTGACCGGTGTGGGGGGTGTGGGCAAGACCCGCCTCGCCCTCCAGGTGGGCGCGGGCGCGACAGGAGCCTTCCCGGGCGGCGTCGCCCTCGTGGAACTGGCGGGACTGGCCGATCCCGGGCTGGTCGTGGAGACCCTCGCGGCGGCCCTCGGACTCCAGAACCAACGCGCCCGCGTCACCCTGGACATCGTGGCCGAGCATCTGCGGCCCCGGAAGGCCCTGCTCGTCGTCGACAACTGCGAGCACCTGGCAGACGCCTGCGCCCAGGTCCTCGGCGCCCTCCTGGGCGCGGCACCCGACCTGCGCGTCCTCGCCACCAGCCGTCAGGTCCTGGGCATCACCGGCGAGCAGACCTTCCCGGTGCCGCCGCTGCCGGTCCCGGCCCCCGAGAGCGCGCCGGACGCCGAGGAGTTGCTGCGGTACCACTCGGTGACCCTCTTCGAGCAGCGGGCCGCGGCCGTCCTGCCCGGCTTCCGGGTCACCGCGGACAACGCGGCGGACGTGGCCCGGCTCGTCCACCGTCTGGACGGGCTGCCGCTCGCCCTGGAACTCGCCGCGGGCCGTATCCGAAGCCTGACCCTGAAGGAGATCCTCGCCCGCCTGGAGGACCGTTTCGCCCTGCTCACCGGAGGCAACCGCGCCGCCTCGCCCCGGCAGCAGACGCTCAGCGGCCTGATGGACTGGAGCTACGACCTGTGCTCCCCGCGCGAACAGGCCCTGTGGGCCCGGCTCTCCGTCTTCCCCGGCGACTTCGACCTGGAAGCCGCCGAGGCGGTGTGCGCCGGAGCCGACCTGCCCGCCCACGCGGTCGTCGACGCGGTGCACGGACTGGTGGAGAAGTCGATCCTCAACCGCCAGGACCACGACGGCCGCGCCCGCTACCACGCCCTGGAGACCGTACGGGCCTACGGAAGGCAGCGACTGGCCGCCTCCGGCGAACTTGCCCTCCACCGGCGCCGCCACCGCGAGCACTGCCTCGACCTGGCGGCCCGCGCCCAGCGCCACTGGTTCGGCCCCGAGCAGGTCACCTGGCTGGCCCGGCTGCGGCGCGAGCACGCCAACCTGCGGGCGGCGCTGGACTTCTGCCTCGACACTCCGGGCGAGGCGAGCGCGGGCCTGACCCTGGCCTCCCTGCCCCACCACTACTGGATCACCCACGGCGCGCTCAGCGAGGGCCGCCGCTGGCTCTCCCGGCTGCTGGCCGCCGACCAGGAGCCCGGCGCGGCCCGTACCCGGGCGCTGGGCACCTACGCCTACCTCGGCATCATGCAGGGCGCGGTGGCCGAGACGGTCCCGGTGATCGCCGAGTACGAGCGGGCCGCCGAGGAGGCGCGGGACGCCTCCGCGCTCGCCTGGTCCCGGCACCACCGGGCCATGGCCGCTGTCTTCAGCGGTGAACTGACCCGCGCCGCCCAGTTGCTGGAGGACGCCGTACGCCGGCACCGCGCGGTGGACGACCTGGCCGGGGCCGCGGAGTGCGGCTTCAAACTCGCCGTCGTCGTCGGCCTGCTCGGCGACACCGACCGGGCCCTGGAGCTGTGCCAGGAGAGCCAGGACGTCACGGCCGCCCACGGGGAGTCCTGGATCAGGGCGGACGCCCTGTTCGCCGAGTCGCTGATCCGCTGGCAGCGCGGCGAGCGGGCCCGCGCCGACGCCCCGGCCCGCGAGGCCCTGCGGCTGCTGCGGCCCCTCACCGACCGCTGGGGCATCGCCCTGTGCGTGGAGGTCGTCGCCTGGAACGCGGCCGCCGACGGCGCCATGGAGCGCGCCGCCTGCCTCCTCGGCATCCTCAGACGGCTCTGGGAGGCCATCGGCGGCACCCTGTTCGCCGCGCCCTTCATGACCGAGTCCCACCGGCGCTGCGAGACCGACGTGCGCCGGGCCCTGCCGGAGCGGGTCTACGAACGGGCGGTGCGCCGCGGCGCCGGGCTCACCCTGGACGAGGCGCTGGCCTACGTGCTCGAAGAGTCCCCGGCGGACGAGGAGCCGTACGAGCGGGCCGGGCTGACCCGGCGGGAGCGGGAGGTCGCCGGGCTCGTCGCGGCCGGACTGAGCAACAAGGAGATCGCCGCCCGGCTGCTGATCACCCGGCGCACCGTGGAGAGCCACGTCGGGCGCACCCTGGCCAAGCTGGGCCTGACCTCCCGCTCCCAGCTCACCGCCTGGGCACACCGGCGGAGGTCGGCGGACTGACGGGTCTGCCACCCTGGTAGGTGTCCCGGTGGACGGGGCACACACGGGAGGGATTGTTCTTCTAATGTGCGGACGGTACGCGTCGAGTCGTAGGCCCGAGGATCTCGCGGGGATCTTCGAGATCGAGAAGTGGGAGCCCGAGGAGACCCTGGAGCCCGACTACAACGTCGCCCCCACCAAAGAGGTCTACGCGGTCCTGGACCGCCCCCTGAAGGACGCCGACGACAAGCGCCCGGTACGGCAGCTGCGCAAGCTCAAGTGGGGGCTCGTACCGTCCTGGTCCAAGACGCCCGAGGGCGCCGCCCGGATGATCAACGCGCGCGCCGAGACCGTCCACGAGAAGCCGTCCTACCGCCGCGCCTTCGCCGCCCGCCGCTGCATCCTGCCCGCCGACGGCTACTACGAGTGGGTCACCGGCGCCGCCGAGCGCGAGCTGGAGGTCGAGGGGAAGAAGAAGCGTCCCCGCAAGCAGCCGTACTTCGTGCTCCCCGCCGACGGCTCGGTCTTCGCGATGGCGGGGCTCTACGAGTTCTGGCGGGACCGCACCCTGCCCGACGACCACCCGCAGGCCTGGTGGGTGACCTGCTCCGTGATCACCACCGAGGCCGAGACCGGCCCGCTCGCCGTGGCCCCCGCGGACGGCCCGCGCGCCCTCGCCGACATCCACCCCCGGATGCCGCTGATGCTCACCCCGGACCGCTGGGACGCCTGGCTCGACCCCGCCCGCACCGACCCCGACGACCTGCGCGAGCTGCTCGCCCCGCCGCCCCCCGGGCTGATGCGCGCCTACCCGGTGACCACCGCCGTCAGCAACGTCCGCAACAACGGCCCGGAGCTGCTGAAGGAGCTGGCGGGCCCCGAGGAGGGCACACTCTTCTGACGTGACCACCGAGCCCGATGTGACCACCACCGAGATCGTCCGCACCGACGCGGGCGACGCCCGCATCACCTGGCACCGCGCCGGGAAACCCCGCCTCGTGCTCGCCGCCGGCCACGGCGCGGGCGGCGGCATCGAGGCCCGCGACCTCCAGGCGCTCGCGCAGATCCTGCCCGCGCACGGCGTGACCGTCGCCCTGGTGGAGCAGCCCTGGCGGGTCGCCGGGAAGAAGGTCGCCCCCGCCCCGAGGACCCTGGACACCGGCTGGCGCGGCCTGTGGCCCGCGCTGGCGAAGCCCGGCCTGCCGGTGATCTCCGGCGGACGCAGCGCCGGAGCGCGCGTCGCCTGCCGCACCGCCACCGAACTGGGCGCCCGTGCCGTCCTCGCGCTCAGCTTCCCGCTGCACCCGCCGGGCAAGCCGGAGAAGTCCCGCGCGGAGGAACTGCTCGGCGCCGGGGTGCCCACCCTGGTCGTCCAGGGCGGCAACGACCCCTTCGGAAAGCCCGAGGAGTTCCCGGAGGGCTCCTACGAGCTGGTCGAGGTCCCGTACGGCGATCACGGCTTCGCCGTGCCCAAGCGGGCGGACATCACCCAGGAGCAGGCAGTGGCCGTGATCACCGACGCCGTCGTGAAGTGGACCGGGTCACTGAGGTAAAGCTTCGGGAATGCTTCGCTCCACAGCGCTGTTGTGGCGGACAGAGGCGCTGGCCGACCAGCACCGATCGTCGTAGGAGAGGAAGTCCGCCGCATGGGTTCCACCTTCTGCCCGGCCCGTGACAGCCGTACCGACCTGGAGTGGACGGTGCTGCACGCGGCCAAGACCGCTCCGGTTCGAGCGGCGGGCGGACCGGAGGTTCGTCTATCCTCCGATTCTGGCGACACCGGTTTCGGTGCTGCCCGAAATCTTGAGGAGGTGGGTCCGGTCACCGGTACCGACGCAGGGACCGACAACGGCCAGGCGGAGCAGCCCGAGGGCCAGGGCACCGGCATGTCCCCCGAGACGGACGCCGAGCGCAGCGCGCGCTTCGAGCGGGACGCGCTGGAATTCCTCGACCAGATGTACTCGGCCGCCCTGCGCATGACGCGCAACCCGGCCGACGCCGAGGACTTGGTGCAGGAGACGTACGCGAAGGCGTACGCGTCCTTCCACCAGTTCCGCGAGGGCACCAATCTCAAGGCCTGGCTGTACCGGATCCTCACCAACACCTTCATCAACTCCTACCGCAAGAAGCAGCGCGAACCCCAGCGCTCCGCGGCCGAGGAGATCGAGGACTGGCAGCTGGCCCGTGCCGAGTCGCACATGTCGACGGGTCTGCGCTCCGCGGAGTCGCAGGCGCTCGACCACCTGCCCGACTCGGACGTGAAGGAAGCGCTCCAGGCGATCCCCGAGGAATTCCGCATCGCCGTCTATCTCGCGGACGTCGAGGGCTTTGCCTACAAGGAGATCGCGGACATCATGGGGACACCCATCGGTACGGTGATGTCCCGGCTGCACCGGGGACGCCGTCAACTGCGCGGCATGCTGGAGGACTACGCCCGTGAGCGCGGGCTGGTCCCGGCGGGCGCCGGAGAGTCGAACGAAGCGAAAGGCTCGGGCTCATGAGCTGCGGAGAGCCGCACGAGACGGACTGCAGTGAGGTCCTTGAGCATCTGTACGAGTTTCTCGACAGTGAGATGCCGGACGTCGATCGTGACAAGTTCAAGCAGCACTTCCAGGAGTGCTCGCCGTGCCTGGAGAAGTACGGCCTGGAAGAGGCCGTGAAGAAGCTGGTCAAGCGGTGTTGCGGGCATGACGACGTGCCCAGCGACCTGCGCTCGAAGGTCCTGGGACGGCTCGATCTGATCCGCTCCGGACAGGCCGTCCCCGAGCACGACGTGACGGCCACGCCGCAGGAGTCCTGAACTCCGGTGCCGGGCAGGGCCGTCGTCACTCGAACGTGCTAATCGGCGGGTGATAAGCCCGCCGCCTCCCCCTGGCCGCCCTAGGCTCCGATCAGCCTGGACAGGCATGGTCAGGGGAGGGGCAGATGGAGGGCATTCCCGCACGGGCGCGTGTGTACGTGGCCTGTGTCGCCCTCGTCGCCCTGCTCGGTCTGCTTCCGCTTCCGGCGGTCCGTACGCCCTGGTGGGCCCTCGCCCTCCTGGCCGCGCTGTACGCCGGATGCGAGCAGATCGCCCGCCGCCGCTTCGCCGGCACCTTCTATCCGGTCCTGCTGGCCGGCGCCTTCCTGCTGCCCCCGCCCGCCGCGGCCCTGGTCGCGGTACCCGGAGCACTGCTCTCCCAGGGCGCGGGAGTCCGACGGCTGTGGCGGGCCGCCCAGTTGGCGCTCGCCGTCTGGGCCGCCGCCCGGGTGCACTGGGCGCTGGACGGCCGGGACGCGGTCGTCGCCCCGGACTTCCCGTACGCCCTGCTGCCCGCCGGGGCCGCCGTGCTGGCCTTCTGCCTGGTGCTCACCGTCCTCGACGGCTCCATCCTCGCCGTCGCCGAGCGGGTGCCCGTCCGCCGCGCCTGGCGCGGGCTCTTCCTGCGCTCCCTCGCCCCGATCGCCGTGCACGGCCTCGCCGGGCTGATGATGGCCGTCCTGTGGCGCAGCCCGTACGGCCCGGTAGCCGCGCTGCTCGTCCTGCTGCCGATGGGTGTCTCCTGGTGGGTGTTCGCCCAGGTGCACCGGGAGCGGGCGGCCCATCAGGCGACCATCCGGGCGCTGGTGCAGGCCGTCGACATCAAGGACGGCTACACGCGCGGCCACAGCGAGCGCGTCGGACAGGCGTCCATGATGATCGCCCGGGAACTGGGCATGGACGCCGAGCGCGTCGAGGTGCTGCGGTTCGCGGGCATCCTGCACGACGTGGGCAAACTCGGGGTGCCCACCCGGCTGCTGCGCAAGGACGGGCCCCTCACCCCCGAGGAACGCCGGATCATCGAACTCCACCCGGAGTACGGGCACGAGATGGTCCGCGGCATCTCCTTCCTCGGCGAGGCCAGGGGCGCCGTACTCCACCACCACGAGCGGCTGGACGGCAGCGGATACCCGTACGGTCTGGTCGGCGCCCAGATCCCGGAGTCGGCGCGGGTCGTCGCCGTCGCCGACGCCTTCGACGCGATGACCTCCAACCGCTCCTACAGCAGGGCCCGGCCGGTCCCCGTCGCGCTGGCGGAGCTGGAGCGGTGCGCGGGCACACAGTTCGATCCGCGGATGGTCCAGGCGCTGGTCAGATCCGTGACCCGGCACGGCTGGCACCCCGCGGTCACCGCGGAGGCACCCCGCCCGCCCCGGCCCCGGTCCACGGTGGTCCAGCGGTGAGCCGCCGGTTACGGCCCCTCATCCACGGCAGCGCGGCCCTGCTGGTCGCCGTCTCCCTCCTCGACACCCTCCGGCACGGCCTGGCGGAACGACCCGTCGCGCTGGCGTTCGGCGCGCTCATCGCGCTCGGCGAGTTCACTCGCTGGACCGGCGCCCCCGCCCGGGAGGCGGCACCGCTCGGCGCCGCCGGGGCCCTGGCGTACGCCCTGCTCGGCACCCACGCCGGGCAGCCCAGCCACCACGGCGCCCTCCAGGTCGTCGCCGTGGTCTTCGCCGCCGCCCTGCTCGGCGGCGCCCGGCACGTCACACGGGCCCGCGACCACCTGGCCCGCCGGGTCCTCACCGTCGGCTTCGCCGCCTGCTGTTTCCAACCCCTGTACAACCGGGGCGTGTTCGACGACTTCGGCGGCGCCGCCTACGCCGTGCTGATCGTCGCGCTGCTCAGCCTCACCTCCCTGTGCGACGCGGTGCTCTCCGCCGCGCTCGCCCACTCCCGCACCGGCTGGCCGTTCGCGCCCCTGCTCCGGGACGAACTGCGCGGCCTGCTCGGCATCGGCTCGGCGGTCTGCGCGACCGGCGCCGTGATGGCGCTCGCGGTGGCCGTCGTAGGCCTGTGGGCGCTGCCCGTGTTCTGCCTGCCCCTGCTGCTCACCCAGCTCTCCTTCCGCCGCTATGCCGCCGTCCGCGCCACCTACCGGCAGACCATCGCCTCCCTGGCCCGCGCCACCGAGGTCGCCGGGTACACCCCGGCCGGTCACGCCCGGCGGGTCGCCGAGCTCAGCGTCGCCGTCGGCCGCGACCTCGGGCTCTCCGGGGACGAACTGACCGTGCTGGAGTACGCCGCCCTGATGCACGACATCGGACAGCTCAGCCTCGTCGACCCGGTCCCGTCCGGGGCCACCGCGGATCTGCCCGCCGCCGAACAGCGCCGGATCGCCCTGCTCGGGGGCGCCGTGGTCCGGCAGACCGGCGTGGACGGCTCGGTCGCCGTGGTCGTCGAGCGGCAGGCCGACCCCTGCCCGGAACAGCCGCCCGCCGCGCGGATCGTCCGGGCCGTCAACGCGTACGAGGAGAAGGCGCGGGGAGCGGGGCCCGGCGGGCCGCTGAAGGCGCTGGAGGAGCTGCGTCTGGGCACGGCGGACGAGTACGCTCCGGAGGTCGTGGAGGCGCTGGCGAGGGTGCTGCTGAACGACCGGGGCGGTGTCCAACGGCTCGGGCAGGGAGCTGTCAAGGGGCTGTCTGACCTTGGGTCGGGCGGGGTAACCCATGGGTAATGAGCGCCTCTCCAGCGGTCCGTGGTTGGATGCGAGGGAGAGGGTCTCCAAGAGGCTGTCGGGGGGCACAGCCGGCCCACTCCACGGAACTGGCAGGCGGGAATCGTGAGGATCTTCGGCAAGGGACGGCACCGGCCCTCCGCCTCCTGGCGGAAGGCGACCGACCGCGCGTTCACGCTGATCGGGGACGGCCGGTACGAGGACGCGGGCGCGCTCCTCACCCGCGCCGCCGACCTGGAGCCCTGGCTGTCCGAGTCCTGGTTCAACCTCGCCCTGCTGCACAAGTTCCGGCACGACTGGGAGCAGGCGCGGGCGGCGGGCCTGAGGGCCGTGGCGCTGCTGGACCGGGAGACCGGGGCGCCCGACTGGTGGAACGTCGGCATCGCGGCCACCGCGCTGCAGGACTGGCCGCTGGCCCGGCGGGCCTGGCAGGCCTACGGACTACGGGTGCCGGGCGGCGCCACCGACTCCGGGGAGCCGGTTGGCATGGACCTCGGCAGCGCCGCCGTACGGCTGTCCCCGGAGGGGGAGGCCGAGGTGGTGTGGGGGCGCAGGCTGGACCCGGCGCGAATCGAGGTGCTGTCCATCCCGCTGCCGTCGTCCGGGCGGCGCTGGGGCGAGGTCGTGCTGCACGACGGCGTCCCGCACGGCGAGCGGACCACCGCCGCCGGGCACGCCTACCCCGTCTTCGACGAGATCGAGCTGTGGGCGCCCTCGCCGGTGCCGACCTGGGTGGTGCTGCTGGAGGCGGCGACCGAGGCGGACCGGGACGCGCTGGAGCGGCTCGCGGCGGACGCCGGGTTCGCGGCGGAGGACTGGTCCTCCTCGGTGCGGCTGCTGTGCCGGACCTGCTCGGAGTCCCGGATGCCGTCCGACGAGGGCGACGAGGAGCACCTGGACCCGCACGACCACAGCGAGCCGGGCCACCCGGGCCCGCTCGGGCACCGCACGGACGGGCAGTTGTGGGTGCCGGAGCGGGAATGCGGAGTGGCCGCGCCGGCCTCGCTGGTGAGGGGGCTGCTGGACGGCTGGGTGGCGGACTCGCCCGATTCGAGGGACTGGCGGGACTTGGAAGAGGTCTGTTAGCCCGTCGCCCGGCCGCGGCGCCGTCGTGGCTGGTCGCGCAGTTCCCCGCGCCCCTTTGGGGCACCTCCCCCTTACCCTGTACTCGCAGAACTCACTTGGTTTTCAGGAAGGCATACGTCGGTCATGGCGCAGCAGGACACCGATCAGCAGCACGCGGGCGTGCTCCCCGTGGACGACGAGGGCTTCGTCATCGACACCGAGGAGACCGAGGAGCGCGAGAACGCCTGGCGCGAGCGCGGTACCTCGCGGCCCATCACCGTCGTCGGGAACCCGGTGCTCCACAAGGAGTGCAAGGACGTCACCGAGTTCGGCGAGGAGCTTCAGCAGCTGGTCGCGGACATGTTCGCCTCGCAGCGCACCGCCGAGGGCGTGGGCCTGGCCGCCAACCAGATCGGCGTGGACCTGAAGGTCTTCGTCTACGACTGCCAGGACGACCAGGGTGTGCGCCACGTCGGTGTGGTGTGCAACCCCAAGCTGGTGGACCTGCCCGCGGACAAGCGCCGGCTGGACGACAGCAACGAGGGCTGCCTGTCGGTGCCGACCGCGTACGCCTCGCTCGCCCGGCCCGACTACGCCGAGGTCACCGGCCAGGACGAGAAGGGCAACCCGATCAAGGTCCGCGGCACCGGATACTTCGCCCGGTGTTTGCAGCACGAGACCGACCATCTGTACGGCTACCTCTACATCGACCGGCTCTCCAAGCGGGATCGCAAGGACGCGCTGCGCCAGATGGCCGAGAACGAGCCCCGCTACCCGGTCGTCGCGAACGACTGACGTCTCTCAAGACCCAGGCGAACGGCGCTTGTTCAGGAACCCCTTCCTGAACAGGCGTCGTTCGTACGTCCGTCAGGTGTTCGATCCCATTGCCTTCTACCGCCCCATATTCAGTCACACAAGGGGAGATTCTCGGCATCGTGGGGTAGTGAATGAAGCAAATCCGTTCCCAGATCGGTCAGTTGTGGTGCTGAATGGGAAGTGCGGGGATACGCAACGGCGCACGCCCGGCACGGCGGGAGGGGTGTGCGCAACTGGCGGCTGAGAGGGGTTTGTTCGTGCATGCTTTCCCACACGGCACCACATCCACGCCGACTGCGGTCGCGGTTCCACCATCGCTCTCCCTCCCCGTGATCGAGACGGCGTTTCCTCGGCAACTCCATCCGTATTGGCCCCGGCTTCAGGAGATGACGCGCACCTGGCTGCTGGAAAAGCGGCTCATGCCGGCGGACAAGGTGGCGGAATATGCCGACGGACTTTGCTACACCGACCTCATGGCGGGCTACTACCTCGGCGCCCCCGACGACGTCCTCCAGGCGATTGCCGACTACAGCGCGTGGTTCTTCGTCTGGGACGACCGGCACGACCGTGACATCGTCCACCGCCGCCCGTCGGCCTGGCGGCGGCTGAGGTTCCGCTTGCATGCGGCGCTGGACTCCCCCGGGGACCACCTGCACCACGAGGACCCGCTGGTGGCCGGGTTCGCGGACAGCGTGCTGCGGCTGTACGGGTTCCTGCCGGCGAGCTGGAACGCCCGGTTCGCCCGGCACTTCCACGCGGTGATCGAGGCGTACGACCGGGAATTCCACAACCGCACCCATGGTGTCATCCCCACCGTCGAGGAATACCTGGCGTTACGCCGCCTCACCTTCGCCCACTGGATCTGGACCGATCTGCTGGAGCCGAGCGCCGGATGTGAACTGCCGGACTCGGTAAGGAAACACCCGGCATTTCGGCGGGCGGCGCTGCTGAGCCAGGAATTCGCCGCCTGGTACAACGACCTCTGCTCGCTCCCCAAGGAATTGGCGGGCGATGAGGTCCACAATCTCGGGATCAGTCTCATCAAACACGAGGGGCTGACCCTGGAGGAAGCGGTAGGGGAAGTAAGGCGCCGGATCGAGGAGTGCATATCCGAATTCCAGGTCGCCGAACGCGCCGCCCTCCGATTCGCCGATGACCTCGCCGACGGCACTGTGCGGGGAAAGGAACTGAGTGACGCCGTACGGGCCTGCGTCTGCAATATGCGGAACTGGTTCAGCACCGTCTATTGGTTCCACCACGAGTCCGGCCGGTACATGGTCGACAGCTGGGACGACCGGTCCACGCCCCCGTACGTCAACAACGAAGCGGCAGGTGAGAAATGACCGTCGAGTCTGTGAAGCCCGAAGCGCAGATATATGCGGAATCCGAACTGCGTGAGCCTCCCGTGGCGGGCGGCGGCGTTCCGCTTCTCGGCCACGGCTGGAAGCTGGTGCGCGACCCCCTCGCCTTCATGGCGGGCCTGCGCGAGCACGGCGACGTGGTCCGGCTCAAGCTGGGCCCGAAGACGGTGTACGCCGTCACCACGCCCGAGCTGACCGGCGCGCTCGCCCTGTCCACCGACTTCAAGATCGACGGACCGCTCTGGGAGTCCCTGGAGGGCCTGCTCGGCAAGGAGGGCGTGGCCACCGCCAACGGCCCCCGGCACCGGCGCCAGCGGCGCACCATCCAGCCCGCGTTCCGGCTCGACGCCATCCCCGGCTACGGGCCGATCATGGAGGAGGAGGCGCATGCGCTGACCGTGCGCTGGCGGCCCGGCGAGAGGATCGACTGCACTTCGGAGTCGTTCCGGGTGGCCGTCCGGATCGCCGCCCGCTGTCTGCTGCGCGGTGACTACATGGACGAGCGCGCGGAGCGGCTGTGCGTCGCGCTCGCGACCGTCTTCCGCGGGATGTACCGCCGGATGGTGATACCGGCCGGGCCGCTCTACCGGCTGCCGCTTCCGCCCAACCGCAAATTCAACCGGGCGCTGGCCGATTTGCACGCGCTGGTCGACGAGATCGTCGCCGAGCGGCGGGCATCTGGTCAAAAGCCGGACGATTTGCTGACGGCCTTGCTGGAGGCAAAGGACGAGAATGGCGAGCCGATCGGGGAACAGGAGATCCACGATCAGGTGGTCGCGATACTCACCCCGGGAAGCGAAACCGTGGCATCCACGATCATGTGGTTGCTGCAGGTGCTCACGGAACACCCGGAGCACGCCGACCGGGTCGCCGCGGAGGTCGAATCCGTCACCGGCGGCCGGCCCGTCGCATTCGATGATGTGCGGGCGCTGCGGTACACCAACAATGTCGTCGTCGAGGCCATGCGTTTGCGCCCGGCCGTCTGGATTCTGACCCGCCGCGCGGTGACCGACACCGAGTTGGGCGGGTATCGCATTCCCGAGGGCGCGGACATCGTATACAGCCCGTATGCGATCCAACGCGATCCGCAGTCGTACGCCGACAACCTCCGTTTCGACCCCGACCGCTGGCTCCCGGAACGGGCGAAGGAGGTGCCGAAATACGCCATGAACCCCTTCAGCGTGGGCAACCGGAAGTGCCCGAGCGATCACTTCTCCATGGCGCAGCTGACGCTGATCACGGCGGCGGTGGCCGCGAAGTACCGCTTCGAGCAGGTGTCCGGCTCCAACGACGCCACCCGGGTGGGCATCACGCTGCGTCCGCACGACCTGCTTCTCAAGCCGGTGCCCCGGTGACGGCTCAGGCCGCCTGCGGGCCCCGGAAGGTACGCCGGTAGGCGTTCGGGGTAACCCCCAGCGCGCGTACGAAGTGATGGCGCAGCGCGGCCGCCGCGCCGAACCCGGTGCGGCCCGCGATGGCGTCCACCGTCTCGTCCGTCGTCTCCAGCAACTGCTGGGCCAGCAGTACCCGTTGGCGCAGGATCCAGCGGTACGGCGTGGTCCCGGTCTCCTGCTGGAAACGGCGGGCGAAGGTGCGCGGGGACATGTGCGCGAGGTCGGCGAGCTGCTCGACGGTGACCTCCTCGTCCAGGTGCCGCTCCATCCAGGCCAGGACGTCGCCGACGGTGTCGCACTGCGAGCGGGGCAGCGGGCGGTCGATGTACTGCGCCTGCCCGCCGTCCCGGTGCGGCGGCACCACCATGCGCCGGGCGATGGCGTTGGCGACCTCCACGCCCTGCTCCTTGCGCACCAGGTGCAGACAGGCATCGATGCCGGCGGCCGTACCGGCGGAGGTGATCACCGGGTCCTCGTCGACGTAGAGCACGTCGGGCTCGACCTTCGCGCGCGGGTAGCGGCGGGAGAGCTGCTCGGCCTGCATCCAGTGCGCGGCACAGCGCCGTCCGTCGAGCAGCCCGGCGGCGCCGAGCACGAACACCCCGGAGCAGACGCTGAGCACCCGGGCACCCCGGTCCACGGCGCGGACCAGGGCCTCCAGCAGCGCGGGCGGGTACTCCCGGTCGATGTAGTGGCTGCCGGCCGGGACGACGATCAGATCGGCCTCGTCCAGCCGGTCCAGGCCGTGCGGGGTGCTGACCGTGAAGCCGGGGACATGGGTGGTCAGCGAGGGGCCCTCGGCCGAGACGACCGCGAAGTCGTACACCGGGAGCCCCTGGTCACTGCGGTCGAGGCCGAACACCTCGCAGACCACTCCGAGTTCGAAGGGGTGCACACCGTCGAGCAGGACCACCGCCACGTTCTTCAGCATGCGGCCAGTGTCGCACGCCGTTGGCAGTAATTCGATGGTGTGCGGCAGTCCTGCCACTGTCAGGAGTGTTCTCACCGTACGACGATTACTTCATGGACGCATTCATCGGAACCCTGACCGTGACCGTTCTCTTCCTCCTCCTCGCGGCCCCGGCGCTCGTGGGCATGCGCCACGAGCGCCGGATCGACCGCCAGCTGAACGCGGACCGCCCCACCGGGGCGGACCGCCCGGCTCAGAAGTCCTCGTCGAGGTCGACGGTGCCTTCCACCGCCACCTGGTACGCCGAGGGGCGCCGCTCGAAGAAGTTGGTCAGCTCCTGAACCCCCTGCAGCTCCATGAAGGAGAAGGGGTTCTCCGAGCCGTACACCGGAGCGAAGCCGAGCCGGGTCAGCCGCTGGTCGGCGACGCACTCCAGGTACTGGCGCATCGACTCGGTGTTCATCCCCGGGAGGCCGTCGCCGCACAGGTCGCGCGCGAACTGCAGCTCGGCCGCGACGGCCTCCCGCAGCATGTCGGTGACCTCCTGCTGGAGCCGGTCGTCGAACAGTTCCGGCTCCTCCTTGCGGACGGTGTCCACCACGTCGAAGGCGAAGCTCATGTGCATCGTCTCGTCCCGGAACACCCAGTTGGTGCCGGTCGCCAGGCCGTGCAGCAGGCCCCGGCTGCGGAACCAGTAGACGTACGCGAAGGCGCCGTAGAAGAACAGGCCCTCGATGCAGGCCGCGAAGCAGATCAGGTTGAGCAGGAAGCGCCGCCGGTCCGCCTGTGACTCCAGGCGCTCCAGCTTCTCCACCTCGTTGATCCACTTGAAGCAGAACCCGGCCTTCTCGCGGATGGAGGGGATGTTCTCCACGGCGTCGAACGCGGCGGCGCGGTCCTCCGGGTCGGGGAGGTAGGTGTCCAGCAGCGTCAGATAGAACTGGACGTGCACGGCCTCCTCGAAGAGCTGGCGGCTCAGGTACAGCCGCGCCTCGGGGGAGTTGATGTGCTTGTACAGCGTCAGCACCAGGTTGTTCGCGACGATCGAGTCACCGGTCGCGAAGAAGGCGACCAGCCGCCCGATCAGGTGCTGCTCGGCGGGGGTCAGCTTCGCCAGGTCGGCGACGTCCGAGTGGAGGTCGACCTCCTCGACGGTCCAGGTGTTCTTGATCGCGTCCCGGTAGCGCTCGTAGAAGTCCGGGTAGCGCATGGGGCGCAGAGTCAGTTCGAAGCCCGGGTCGAGCAGGTTCTGGTTACGGGTGGACATTACTGGCAGGCCTCGCAGGACTCGGGGTTCTCAAGGGAGCAGGCGACCGCCTCGGGGTCGGCGGCCTGCTGGACGGGGACGGTGGCCTGGGCGGCGCGGGCGATCCGGGTCGCCGGGCGCGAGCGCAGGTAGTACGTGGTCTTCAGCCCGGACTTCCAGGCGTAGGCGTACATCGAGGAGAGCTTGCCGATGGTCGGCGTCTCCAGGAACAGGTTCAGGGACTGCGACTGGTCCAGGAACGGGGTCCGGGCCGCCGCCATGTCGATCAGACCGCGCTGCGGGATCTCCCACGCCGTGCGGTACAGCTCGCGCACCTCCTCCGGGATCCAGGCGAAGCCCTGCACCGAGCCGTTGGCGTCGCGCAGCGCTTCCCGGGTGCGGGCGTCCCACACGCCCAGCTCCTTGAGGTCCTTCACCAGATAGGAGTTGACCTGGAGGAACTCGCCCGACAGCGTCTCGCGCTTGAACAGGTTGGACACCTGCGGCTCGATGCACTCGTACACGCCCGCGATGGAGGCGATGGTCGCCGTGGGCGCGATCGCCAGCAGCAGCGAGTTGCGCAGCCCGACCCCGGCGATCCGGGAGCGCAGCGCCGCCCACCGCTCCGGCCAGGTCAGCTCGACGTCGTAGTGGTCGGGGTGCAGCACGCCCCGGGCCGTACGGGTCTTCTCCCAGGCCGGGAGCGGGCCGTTGCGCTCGGCGAGGTCGGCGGAGGCCTCGTAGGCGGCGAGCATGATCCGCTCGGCGATCCGGGTGGACAGCGCCTTGGCCTCGGCGGAGTCGAAGGGCAGCCGCAGCTGGAAGAAGACGTCCTGCAGACCCATCGCGCCCAGGCCCACCGGACGCCACTTGGCGTTGGAGCGGCCCGCCTGCTCGGTCGGGTAGAAGTTGATGTCCACCACGCGGTCCAGGAAGGTCACGGCCGTGCGGACCGTCTCGTCCAGCCGCTCCCAGTCCAGGTCGCCGTCGCGCACGAAGGCGCCGAGGTTGACCGAGCCCAGGTTGCAGACCGCGGTCTCCCCGTCGTCGGTGACCTCCAGGATCTCCGTGCACAGGTTGGAGGAGTGCACGACATGGCCCGGCAGCGCGGTCTGGTTGGCGGTGCGGTTGGCGGCGTCCTTGAAGGTCATCCAGCCGTTGCCGGTCTGCGCCAGGGTGCGCATCATCCGGCCGTACAGATCGCGCGCCGCGATGGTCTTCCGGGCGAGCCCGGCCTGCTCGGCCTTGCGGTAGGCGGCGTCGAACTCCTCGCCCCACAGGTCCACCAGCTCGGGCACGTCGGCCGGGGAGAACAGGCTCCACTGCTCGTCGGCGTTGACCCGGCGCATGAACTCGTCCGGGATCCAGTGCGCGAGGTTCAGGTTGTGCGTACGGCGGGCGTCCTCACCGGTGTTGTCCCGCAGCTCCAGGAACTCCTCGATGTCGGAGTGCCAGGTCTCCAGGTACACCGCCGCCGCGCCCTTGCGCCGCCCGCCCTGGTTCACGGCCGCCACCGAGGCGTCCAGCGTCTTCAGGAACGGCACGATGCCGTTGGAGTGCCCGTTGGTACCGCGGATCAGCGAACCCCGGCTGCGGATACGGGAGTAGGAGAGCCCGATGCCGCCGGCGTGCTTGGAGAGCCGGGCGACCTGGTGGTAGCGGTCGTAGATGGAGTCCAGCTCGTCCTTGGGGGAGTCCAGGAGGTAGCAGGACGACATCTGGGGGTGCCGGGTGCCGGAGTTGAACAGCGTGGGGGAGGAGGGCAGGTAGTCGAGCCGGCTCATCAGCCCGTAGAGCGCGGCGACCTCGTCCACGGACCGCGCGCTGTCGTCCTCGGCGAGTCCGGCGGCGACGCGGAGCATGAAGTGCTGGGGCGTCTCGACGACCTTGCGGGTGATCGGGTGCCGCAGCAGGTAGCGGCTGTGCAGGGTGCGCAGCCCGAAGTAGCCGAAGCGGTCGTCGGCGCCGGTGTCGATGACCGCGTCCAGCCGCTCGCCGTGCAGCCGTACGAACTCGGCGGTCCGGTCGGCGATGAGCCCCTCGCGGTGACCGACCGCCACGGACTCGGTGAAGCGGGTGACGCCCTGCGAGGCGGCCTCGGCGGCGATGGAGATGGTCAGCAGCCTGGCGGCCAGCCGCGAGTATGCGGGGTCCTCGGAGATGAGCCCGGCGGCCGCCTCGGTGGCCAGTTCGCGCAGCTCCGCCTCGTCCGCGCGGGCGGACCGGCCGCGCAGCGCGGCGGCGGCGACCCGTCCGGGGTCGGCGTCGGGGAGGTCGGCGGTCAGCTCGGTCAGGGTCCGCAGCAGCGCGGCACCGGGACCGTCGGTCTCCACCGGTGCGGCTGAAGCCGGATCGGCTGGCGCGATGGTCACGTGGGGCTCTCCCTCGCTCGGCACGGGGCCACGCGGAGGGCAGCGGGCAGCACGAGCGCACGGGGCGTCGCGTCCACCGGCCCATCCCACGAGGCCCGGACGTCGGGCACCCGGACCGGACGGCCGGGCGCACTGTCGGCAGGTCCTCGGACTGAACAGGCGTGCGGAAACACGCCAGTACACCGTTGCGGGACAGTTCCGGATTCGCACCGGATTCCCCTGCGGCGACAGCGAGCATGAGCATACATCTTGTGCCGGGCCGCGACGCCACCCCCAGATGTTGTGTCGCGCTGGCTTCAGAGTGTCAACTCATAGGTGAGCAGAGTGAACTCGGGGTGCTCCGGCAACGGGTGCCAGTCCCGCTCCGGGGCGCGGTTGAAACCCAGGCGTTCGTAGATGCGGTGGGCGGCGCGCATCGAGGGCTGGGTGGACAGGACGATGCCCGCCGACGTGCCCGTGGCGCGGTCGACGCACGCCTGGACCAGGGCCTGGCCGACACCCCGGCCGCGGGCCTCGTGGGCGACCGCGAGCATACGGATCTCGGCCTCTCCGGGGCGGGCGAGGTCGGCCATCGGACCGCCGGAGGGGACGTAGGTGACGCCGCCGAGGAGGCGGCCGGAGTCGGCGGCGACCAGGACGTCCGCGGCGGCGGCGCGCCTGGCCACGTCCTTCAGCTCGCTGAGGTACCAGTCGGCGTCGCCGAAGGCGAGCAGTCCGTCCCTCAGGTACGCCTGCGCGGTGATCTCGCCGAGTTCGTCGTACTCGGCGGGTCTGGCCGGCCGGATCTCGAAGTCCATGGAGGAAATTCTGTACGAGTCCGGCCGCGCCCCGCGCCGGTTCACTCGCCGTCGGGCGCCGCCCCGCGGGAGCGCCGGTCGAGCCGGCGCAGCGTGTACGCGGCCAGGGTCAGCGCGGTGGTCAGGACCACCCACGCCAGCTGGTACCAGTAGAAGAACGGGACGCCGGCGACGGACGGTTCGGCGCGCGCGTAGGAACCCACCCACAGCATCGCCACGAAGGGGGCGATCAGGCAGAGGGCGATGAGGACGCGGACCGGTGTCACCACGGGCTGTCCGCTCGTTTCCGGGGTGTCCGGCATCCGGGGCCCTCCCCTCGCCGCAGATCCGTGCAACGCGCAGGCAATGTAGGCCACGGGCCGCGGGAGCGGAACCCCTCCGTGTCTTTCGTTCGCCCTGGGAGCCATTCCGGCCGACACGAAGGCCCTCCCGTCCTCGTGGGACAGGAGGGCCACCGGGGCGCGACGGGCCTATTCCGCGGGCCGCTTGAGCCGCGCCACGAACTTGTACCGGTCGCCCCGGTACACCGAGCGCACCCACTCCACCGGCTGTCCGTCGCGGTCCAGGGAGTGCCGGGAGAGCATCAGCATCGGCAGGCCCACGTCCGTGCCGAGCAGGCCCGCCTCGCGCGGCGTGGCCAGCGAGGTCTCGATGGTCTCCTCGGCCTCGGCGAGGTGGACGTCGTAGACCTCGGCCAGCGCGGTGTACAGCGAGGTGTACTTGACCAGGGACCGGCGCAGCGCCGGGAAGCGCTTGGCGCTCAGGTGGGTGGTCTCGATGGCCATCGGCTCGCCGTTGGCCATGCGCAGCCGCTCGATGCGCAGGACGCGTCCGCCCGCGGTGATGTCGAGCAGGTCGGCGAGCCGGTCGTCGGCGGTGATGTAGCCGATGTCCAGCAGCTGGGAGGTCGGTTCCAGGCCCTGGGCGCGCATGTCCTCGGTGTACGAGGTCAGCTGCAGTGCCTGGGAGACCTTGGGCTTGGCGACGAAGGTGCCCTTGCCCTGGATGCGCTCCAGCCGGCCCTCGACGACCAGTTCCTGGAGGGCCTGGCGCACCGTGGTGCGCGAGGTGTCGAACTCCGCCGCCAGCGTGCGCTCGGGCGGGACGGGCGTGCCCGGCGCCTGCGTCTCCGTCATGTCGAGGAGGTGCTTCTTCAGGCGGTAGTACTTGGGCACGCGCGCGGTACGGACGGTCGCCCCACCCTCGTTCTCCGCACTGCTGACGTCGGTGCTCATGCTCTGCCTTCCAGGCTCCGGATGCGGCTCACATTCGTGATCCCTTCTATATACCGTCGCCACTGCTTTTGGTCTAGTCCATAAAGGCGAGTGGTCTAGCGGATGAGATTACTCCGGCAACGCTATTTTCGCTGCCTTCTTACTTAAAGGTTCCTGCATATGTAGGTCGCATAACGGCTGGTCAGCGCCCTTTCTGACCCCCTTGACAGGAATTTTGGTCTGGTCCAAGCTCCACCTACTGGTCTACACCATTGGTCCAGGTCCCGGCCCATGGGCGGGGGGTCCATGGGCATCCCTGAGGAGGGTGGCGTGAAGCGCAAGCTGATATCCGCGATCGGTGTCGCGGCAATGATGGTCTCCATCGCGGCGTGCGGGGGCGACGACGGCGACGACGGCAAGACGGCCGGCGCGGACGGTTACGCGGGCCAGACCCTCACGGTCTGGGTGATGGACGGCTCGTCCCCCGACCAGTGGCAGAAGGACGTGGCCGCCGCCTTCGAGAAGAAGACCAAGGCGAAGGTCAAGTTCGAGGTCCAGCAGTGGAACGGCATCCAGCAGAAGCTGACCACCGCCCTGTCGGAGGAGAACCCGCCGGACGTCTTCGAGATCGGCAACACCCAGACCCCGGCCTACGCCAAGACCGGCGGCCTGGCGGAACTCGCCGACCTGAAGTCCGAGATCGGCGGCGACTGGACCGAGTCCCTGAACAATTCCTCGGTCTTCGAGGGCAAGCAGTACGCGGCGCCCTGGTACTTCGCCAACCGCGTCGTGCTCTACAACAAGAGCATCTGGGCCGAGGCCGGTATCAAGGACACCCCCAAGACCCGGGACGAGTTCTACGCGGACCTGAAGAAGATCGGCGAGAAGACCGACGCCGAGCCGATCTACCTGCCCGGCCAGAACTGGTACCACTTCGTCGGTCTCACCATCGGTGAGGGCGCCGAGCTGGTGAAGAAGGACGGCGACAAGTACGTCTCCAACCTGGACGACCCGAAGGTCGCCGCCGCCATGGAGACGTACAAGAAGTTCCAGTCCCTCTCCAAGGCCCCGAAGGACAAGGACGAGGCCACCCCGCAGCAGGGCGAGGTCTTCGGCAAGGGCAACGTCGGCGCCTTCATCGGTATGGGCTGGGAGGCCGGCATCGCCACCGAGGCCAACCCGAAGATCGAGAAGGAGATCGGCTACTTCACGATCCCGGGCGCCACGGCCGACAAGCCCGAGGGTGTCTTCCTCGGCGGCTCCAACCTCGCCGTCGCCGCGGGCAGCAAGAAGCAGGAGCTGGCCAAGGAGTTCCTGCGGATCGCACTCTCCGACGAGTTCGAGGGCCAGCTCGCCAAGGAGAACGGCGTCATCCCGAACAAGGAGTCGCTGCAGTCCAACCTGGAGGGCAACGCCGTCGCCGAGGCCGCCGCGCCGGCCGCCGCGGGCGGTGGCACCACGCCGCTGATCGCGGAGTGGGCCGCGGTGGAGAACGCGCCCAACCCGATCAAGACCTACATGACCGCCGTGCTGAACGGTAAGAGCCCGGCCGAGGCGGCAGCCCAGGTCGAGGACGAGTTCAACAAGCGCCTGTCGCAGCAGCAGTAAGGCGCAGGTGGGGCGGGGGCCGCGGACAGCGGCCCCCTTCCCCGCGTACCGGCAGGTCTAGGAGGAAGAGAACGCTGCCTAATGCTGTTGTCAAGCCACGAGACGAAGAGGCGGCCGGGCCTCGTAGGGGCGACGGTCGCGCAGGATGGCGTAGAGAACGTTGATC
>NZ_JBVKBN010000031.1:0-74760 GCF_055657065.1 Streptomyces sp. NPDC110618
GGATACTTACGTGGTGCTGGCACTGCTCGTGGTTCTCCTTCGGGCCAGGATCATAAGCCTGGCTTCAGGGACTCCACGAATCCGGGGTCAGCTCACAGCGCTGCCACAAGGAACTCATGGCACCCCGGAATTCCATGCCTGTGCCCGCGCCTTGCACACCGCAGTGATCGAAGCTCGTGAGTGCTCACCCTGGCTATCCGACCACTGGGCACACGTACACATCGGCCCATGAGACTCATGTGACGGCGGGCACCGTCGTTGCCGACGACAGAACCAGCTCCCCCACCGCCGCTCACCTGGCCTCCTCCGCTGGCCTCACTCGGGGAACGAAGTCCTCAAGGATCTCGATCCACTGCGAGCACGCGCCGCGAGGCGCCAACCGGCAGCTCAAGCGCACGATGTTCCTGTCCGCGTTCGCAGCCCTGCATGATTCTGCTGCCTCCCTCACCTACTACGACCGCTGCCGGCTCGAGAAAGACCTATACAGATCGCTCCTTTACGTGCGGGGATGTGCGCCCTCCGTCTACCCGGCGGGCCAGCCCCGCCGTCGCGGTCTAACCGATGCGGGTCGTCAGGGCCGGCCCATACCGGACCCGGCAGAACCCGAGCAGTTCACGTCAGGGCCGACGGGAGGCCCGTTCGTCGCTGGCTGATCACTGAAGGATGGATCCCGGCCGCACCCACGGGCAGGTGGACCGACGTCGAGGCCGTGCGCCGTGAGGAGCGCCTGATCACTGAGGCCAAGGGCCGCACACAGGAGAAGGGCATCGACGCCGACATCGCCTACGGCCAGCTCCTGCGCCGCAAGAGCAACGACTCCGCGCTCATCCGCTACGCACTCGCCGTATCGACATCTGCTCTGTGGCAGGCCGAACGCGTCCCGGCTCGCACCGGCGCCTGCGGCAGATCGACCTGTATGAGTGACGGGCGACGGCCAGGCCCACCGCCATACCGCCGACGGCGGTATGGCCAACGGCTGATCCAGCAGTCATGGCCGGGCGGACACCGGACCCAGCATCGCCCGTTGCATTCACTAAGCTAAAACCTTATTTTCCCAGGTCAGCGACGTGATGGAATTCATGAACTGAAGCGGAACTCCACTACGAGATCGGCCAGAATTCCCGATTCATCGTGGAAGCTGCGCCCGATGAGCGGATCCCGCTCCAACGGGCGGCCACTACGGTCGGCTCCCCACACAGCAGTGGCAGCAGTACCTTGCCACGCTGGACGACAAGGAGCGCCAGCCATCCGTACGACAGGGGGACCGGCGCGATAGGTGCACCGAGGACCGTCCGGCTCCGGAGGTGCAAGCTGAACCGAAGCAGAGATGTGGCAGCCGCGCGATCGTCCTTGAGTCCCGTCCCCGGGAAACTGAGGACGCCAGGGTTCCGGTCGACGCGTCGGGCCAAGCGATCCCGCTCTGCCCCTTCGGCTGCGGTCAGCCCTCAAGCCTTACAGGACCCAAGGGGCTGCCCGAGCACTTCTCGTGCCGCAGGAAGTATGAGGCGTGATCTATCGGCCACCGCTGACCGCCCCTCGCTGCGTCCTCTGAGCCAGAGCCCTCTACCCGGTTCGGGTGGGGGTGTCGTGTTTACGCCCGACATGCCAGTCCCCGGTGCCACAGTGGGCACAGCACAGCCAGCACCCTTCCCCTAGGAGCCGACCGTGGCCCAGAGCACCACCTTCCGCACCAGCACCAGCACCAGCACCAGCACCAGCACCAAGCAGGACACCTTCACCGACCACCTTGTGGTGTTCCTCAGCTGGGTCTCCCACGCACTCCGGAACTTGGCCGACTCGGCTGACCATGCGGCGAAGATGGTGCGGAAAGCGGACGCGGCACGGCGAAGCTGAACCGGCACGCCCAGGTAGGCCAGCATGCTTCCCGCGCGAGCGGAGAGCACGCTGCTGGCCCCGTCGCGCTGCCCACGTCGAGCAGAATCGAAAGGGTGTACGTCAGCCGTGGGAGTCCTCTGGGACTTTTCTGGGACTTCCGGCTTCATCAACCGGCACGAGCATGAAACAACTGAAAGACGATTCGCACAGGTCAGCGACAAAATCCTCCTCATCGCGGCAGGTCGCCGCACTCCCTGGTCTCTTCCGGGACATCTGACCAGCGGGACTCAGCGGGTCTGCGCTCAGCGTCACCTGCCTCGCCACCCCTCGATGCTCCCGGCCCGGCGCTTCACGGGGAAGTCGACGCCGAGGGGCCGCAGTCGGACGTCGAGCCGCCCCTCGCCGAGACAGCGCACGGCGACGATCAGGGCGCCGGGCGGCCCGTACGTTCAGGGTGATCGTGATCTCGTACGGCAGCCCCTGCGGCGCCACCGTGTACGGGCCCAGCGCGAGCCGACTGCCGTGCGTTTCGTCCTGGCGGACGAGGACCTCGCCGCCGTCCAGATCCGGGGCGAACGGCTACAACCAGCGGACCTGCATCGAGGTCAAGGGCAGCGGGCTACCGGGTGCAGGGCGGAGGGTTCGGCTGCGTCCCGTACGAGCAGGAGGGCGTCGACTCGCTGCGTGCGCAGTTGTGAGCGCTCGGCAGCCATCCGTCCGCGTACTCGGCGATGTGCGCGAACAGCTCGATGGCGAGGTCTTCCTTGGTCGGCGGTCGGCGGCCCAGCCGCCCAGGCCGCCACTTCCGACAGGGTCTGACCTGCCGACAAGCCGTCTGACATCCCATCAGAACGAGCGTCAAATGAGCGTCACGAGCGTCATTTCAGCGTCAAGATATCGCCCGTAACGCCCACATCGCACATAATGCGCACGCACAAAACCGCAGGTCAGGAGCCCTTCGCGACCGGTTCAAGGATCGCGACGCACTCTACGTGGTGGGTCATCGGAAACAGATCGAACACCCGCAGCGTCCGCACCCGGTACCCCCCGTCCCGGAAGTACCCCAGGTCCCGCGCCAGGGCAGCCGGGTCGCAGGCCACGTATGCGATGCGCCGCGCGCCCAGGCCCGCCAGATGCGCGACCGTCTTCCGTCCGGCGCCCGCGCGGGGCGGGTCGAGGACGATGAGGTCGACCTCCGTGATGCCCGTGCGCGGGAGGGCCGCCTCGACCTTGCCCTGTTCGATGCGGACCCGGTCGAAGTCGGCGAGGTTGTGGCGGGCGTCCTCCACCGCGCGCTTGCCGGACTCGATGCCGAGGACAGCGCCGGTCTCGCCGAGGCGGTCGGCGAGGGCGCCGGCGAAGAGGCCGACGCCGCAGTACAGGTCGAGCGCCATCTCGCCCTTGCGGGGCAGCAGGCCCTGCATCACCGCCGTGACGAGGGTGTCGGCGGCCTTCGGGTGGACCTGCCAGAAGCCGCCGTTGCCGACCCGGTAGGTACGGCCGTCGGCGCGTTCGCGGACGAAGGGGCGGCCGTGGACGCGGTGGACACCGCCGTCCTTCTCGCCGACCCGGAGCACGGAGACCGGCTTGTCCAGCTCCACGATGGGCAGGCGGGCGCCAGGGCGCGGAGTGAGGATCACCTGACGGTCCTGCGATCCAGTCGCCGCGATCGCCTCGACGGACTCCATCCCGGTCCAGTCCCGGCTCTCGATGCCGAGTTCGCTGACGCCCTCCGCCGCGATCATGCAGTGGTCGATCGGCTCGACCTCGTGCGAGCGGTGGCGGCGCAGACCGGCGCGGCCGGACTCGGCGTCCACCGCGTACTGCACGCGCGTGCGCCACTGCGGCACCTGGCCGGCCGGCAGCTTGTCGCCCTCGGCGGGCATGACGGTGCCGTCCCAGCCGGCCTCCTCGGGCGTGAGCCCGGCCAGCCGCTTGAGCTGCTCGGCGACGACCTCGCCCTTCATCCGCCGCTGCGCGCCCGGCTTGGCGTGCTGCCAGTCGCAGCCGCCGCAGCGGCCGGGCCCGGCGTAGGGGCAGGGCGCCTCGATGCGGTCCTTGGACGCGGAGAGCACCTCGACCGCGTCGGCGCGCAGGAAACGGGCGCCCTCCTCGCCCTCGGTGACCCGGGCGACGACCCGCTCCCCGGGCAGGGTGTGCCGGACGAAGAGCACCTGGCCCTCGTCGGTGCGGGCGATGCAGTGGCCGCCGTGGGCGACCGGCCCGACCTCGACCTCGTACTCCTCCCCCACCAGCGACTTCTTCGGTTCTGCCTGCATGGCGGGGTGACTCCAGGGAGGTGAGATGGACGGCTCGGGGCAACAGCCCACCAGTCTACGGCCGCTTCGAGGACTCCTTGCCCGGCTCCACGGCCGGACCGCGCCGCACCGAGCCCGGCGCGTTCCATTCCGACCGCTTGCGGGCCCGCTTCTTCGCGGCCTCGGAGGACTGGAGCTGGTACGGCACGGACGTCACCATCACACCCGGCGTGAACAGCAGCCTGCCCTTCAGGCGCAGGGCGCTCTGGTTGTGCAGCAGTTGCTCGTACCAGTGGCCGACCACGTACTCGGGGATGATCACGGACACGGCGTCGCGCGGCGACTCGCGCCGCAGGCTCTTGACGTACTCGATGACCGGCCGGGTGACCTCGCGGTACGGCGAGTCCAGGACCTTCAGCGGGACGTCGATGCCGCGCCGCTCCCACTCGTCGCGCAGTGCCTTGGTCTCGGCGGCGTCCACGTTGACGCTGAGCGCCTCCAGGGTGTCGGTGCGCATCAGCTTGGCGTAGGCCAGGGCGCGCAGCGTGGGCCGGTGGATCTTGGAGACGAGGACGATGGAGTGGACCCGCGAGGGGCGCACCATGTCGTCGCTGGGGCCCTCGGGCGCGGCGATCTCCGCGGCGACCCGGTCGTAGTGCCTGCGGATCGCGGACATGGTCGCGTAGAAGATCACCATGCCGAGCAGCGCCACCCAGGCGCCGTGCGTGAACTTGGTGACCAGGACGACCACCAGGACCAGCCCGGTGAAGAAGGCGCCGAAGGCGTTGATGGCCCGGGAGCGGACCATGTGGCGGCGCTGGGCGCGGTCGGTCTCGGTGCGCAGATGCCGGTTCCAGTGCCGGACCATGCCGGTCTGGCTGAGCGTGAAGGAGACGAACACGCCGACGATGTAGAGCTGGATCAGGCGTGTGGAGTCGGCGCCGTAGACCCACACCAGCAGGGCGGCGGCGCCGGCCAGCAGGACGATGCCGTTGGAGAAGGCGAGGCGGTCGCCGCGGGTGTGCAGCTGGCGGGGCAGGTAGCGGTCCTGGGCGAGGATCGAGCCGAGCAGCGGGAAGCCGTTGTACGCGGTGTTGGCGGCGAGGAAGAGGACCAGGGCGGTGGCCGCCGCGAGGAGGACGAAGAAGAAGGTGTCCTCGCCGAAGACGGCGGCGGCGACCTGCGCGATCACCGGGTGCTGGACGTAGTCGCCGCCGACCGGTACGCCGTCGTGGAAGAGGTCCTTGGCGGGGTTCTCCGCCATGTGCACATTGGTGGCCATGGCGAGCGCGATGATGCCGCAGAACATGGTGACCGCGAGCAGGCCCATCATGGCGAGCGTGGTCGCCGCGTTCCTCGACTTGGGCTTGCGGAAGGCGGGCACGCCGTTGCTGATCGCCTCGACGCCGGTGAGGGCGGCGCAGCCGGAGGAGAAGGCGCGCAGCAGCAGGAAGACCAGGGCGAACCCGGCCAGGCCCTCGTGCTCGGGCTTGATCTCGTAGTCCGCGGTCGGGGAGGCCATCGTCTCGTCCAGGACCACGCCCCGGAACGCGCCCCAGGCGATCATGAGGAACACACCCGTGACGAAGACATAGGTCGGGATGGCGAAGAGCTTCCCGGACTCCTTGACCCCGCGCAGGTTCATCAGCGTCAGCAGCACGATGGTGCCGACGGCGCAGGCGACCTTGTGCTCGACGACGAACGGCACGGCCGAGCCCAGGTTCTCCACGCCGGAGGCGATGGACACCGCCACGGTCAGGACGTAGTCCACGAGCAGCGCGCTGGCCACGGTCAGCCCGGCCCGGGGGCCGAGGTTGGTGCCCGCGACCTCGTAGTCGCCGCCGCCGCTCGGGTAGGCGTGCACATTCTGGCGGTAGGAGGCGACGACCGTGAACATCAGGACGACGACCGCGACCGCGATCCAGGGGCTGAAGTGGTAGGCCGACACGCCCGCGATGGACAGGACCAGCAGCACCTCGCCCGGTGCGTACGCCACCGAGGACAGCGGGTCGGAGGCGAAGACGGGAAGTGCGATGCGCTTCGGCAGGAGCGTTTCGCCGAGCCGGTCGCTGCGCAGTGCGCGCCCGATCAGGATCCGTTTGGGCACGTCGGTCAGTTTGGACACAACAGAGGATCGTAGGCGTTCGAACGGGCTGTCGCCCACCCGCCACCCCTGTTCCCCCGGCCCCCGCACTCCCGTTCCCCCGGCCCCTGCCCTCCGAGTGAAATCGCCGGTGGCGCGGCTGAGGGTGCCACGGCGCACGGCATCCGCGTGCCTATATGACTAAACCCGCCCGCGTTCCCGGCCGTTGGCCCGCCCCCCGGCCGCTCCTGGAGGCCCCATGGACACCACCGCCCAGTTGATCGGTGCCGCCGCCGCGCTCGTCGGTCTCGGCATCCTCACCCTCGCCAGCGTCCGCAGCATCGGCCGCCGCTGATCGTTCCGGCCTCCGGGCAACCGTGCACAGGGGTGCCGTCGTCCCAGTCCACGTGTGTAGCTTGGGCGACGATCTGAGAACCTGATCTGGCTGAGCTGTATCTATTGACATCTGGAAGGACGGTCGTGCACATCGTCATCATGGGCTGCGGACGCGTGGGGTCCGCACTCGCCCAGACCCTGGAGCAACAGGGGCACACGGTCGCTGTGATCGATCAGGACCCCACCGCCTTCCGCCGGCTCGGCCCCGGTTTCGGCGGCCGCCGGGTCACCGGCATCGGCTTCGACCAGGACACCCTGCGCGAGGCGGGCATCGAGGAGGCGGGCGCCTTCGCCGCGGTCTCCAGCGGTGACAACTCCAACATCATCTCCGCGCGCGTGGCCCGCGAGATGTTCGGCGTGGAGAACGTCGCGGCCCGGATCTACGACCCCCGCCGCGCCGAGGTCTACCAGCGCCTCGGCATCCCGACCGTCGCGACCGTGCGCTGGACCGCCGACCAGATGCTGCGCCGACTGCTCCCCTCGGGCGCCGAGCCGCTGTGGCGCGACCCCACCGGCGGGGTGCAACTCGCCGAGGTGCACACCTCCCCGGCCTGGGTGGGCCACAAGATCAGCAGGCTCCAGGAGGAGACGGGCGTCCGGGTGGCGTTCCTGACCCGCCTGGGCGAGGCCATCCTGCCCAGCTCGCAGACGGTGCTGCAGGAGGGCGACCTGGTGCACGTGATGATGCGGGTCGACGAGGTCGACAAGGTCGAGGCGGCGTTCGCCCAGGGTCCCGAAGAGGAGGGCGGTCACTGATGAGGGTCGCCATTGCCGGTGCCGGCGCCGTCGGCCGCTCGATCGCGGGCGAGCTGCTGGAGAACGGCCACGAGGTCCTGCTGATCGACAAGGCGCCGACCGCCATCTCGGTCGAGCGCGTGCCCCAGGCGGAGTGGCTGCTGGCCGACGCCTGCGAGATCACGTCCCTGGACGAGGCGGCGCTCCAGCGCTGCAACGTCGTCATCGCCGCCACCGGCGACGACAAGGTGAACCTGGTCATCTCCCTGCTGGCGAAGACGGAGTACGGCGTCCCGCGCGTCGTCGCCCGCGTCAACAACCCCAAGAACGAGTGGCTCTTCAACGAGTCCTGGGGCGTCGACGTGGCCGTCTCCACCCCGCGTCTGATGTCCGCCCTGGTCGAGGAGGCGGTGAGCGTCGGCGACCTGGTCCGGCTGCTGCGCTTCAGCCACGGCGACGCCAACCTGGTGGAGCTGACCCTGCCCGAGGAGTCGGCGCTGGCCGGCACGCAGGTGGGCGATGTGGAGTGGCCGCAGGACACCTCGCTGGTCACGATCATCCGTGGTACCCGGGTGCTCACGCCGACCCGGGAGGACTCCCTGGAGGCCGGCGACGAGCTGCTGTTCGTGGCCGCGCAGGCCCGCGAGGAACAGCTGGAGGACCTGCTGTCCGTGCGCCGCGAGGACGCGAAGGGCTGAGGGGTTACGACAAAGAAAGGGCGCCCCGGAGAACCCGGGGCGCCCTTCTGTTGCTACGTGTGCTCAGTTGCCCGACCGGGCCTGCGCCTCGCGCTCCTGCTCGGCCTTCTCCGCCGCCTCCATCTCCGCGAACACGTCGATCGGCGCGGGCGCCTTCGCGAGGAAGACCCACGTCAGCCAGACGGCGAGCAGGAAGGGCGGGATCTTCAGGGCGACCAGGACCCAGCCCAGCTGGGTGGTGTCCGCCCACCAGTACAGCGGGAAGAGGATCGCGCACTTGGCGAGCAGGATGCTGCCCCAGGCGTAACTTGCCTTGGCGTACGCCTTCTTGCGGCCCGGGTTCCGCTTGCGCCAGGAGAGGTTCTCCTTGAACACCGGGCCGAGGATCAGACCGATCAGCGGGACACCGCACAGCGTGGTGATGATGTACGCGAGCCCGAGGCCCAGCGTGTACAGCATGCCCGGCAGGTAGAAGTCCTTGGCGTTGCCGGTCATCATCGCGAAGACGACGCCGAAGGCGACCCCGAAGACGCCGCTGAAGGCGTGCTTGACGGTGTCCTTCATCGCGAGCCGGACCACCACCAGGACCAGCGACACCGCGAGCGCGGCGATCGCGGACATGTGCAGGTCCTTGTTGATCGTGTAGATCGTGACGAAGAGGAGTCCGGGCAGCACCGTCTCGACCATGCCGCGCATGCCGCCGAAGGCTTCGAAGAGCGCGGCCTCCGTCACCGCGCGCGAATCGTGCTGGGCCTCCTGGGTCGGCTTGTCGAGCGACGTCACCGGCTACTCCCGTCCGAGCGGTCTCAGTTCGTATTTCGGATTGAACAGCACCCGGCGGCCCCGGCTCATGGAGACCCGGCCCGATGCGATCAGCTTGCGCCCCGGCTCGATGCCCACGATGGAGCGTCTGCCGAGCCACACCACGTCCAGTGCGGCGGAGCCGTCGAACAGTTCGGCCTCCAGGGCCGGGACTCCGGCACGCGGCCGCAGGGTGACCGTGCGCAAGGTACCAGTAACGGTGACTATCTGTCGGTCGTGGCAGTCACCGATGCGAATGCAGCCGGCGGTGTCGGCGTCCTCTCGCAGTTCCTCGGACTCCAGGTCCTCCTGCGACGAGGAGAGCCGGTCAAGCATGCGCCGGAACCGGCCCACCGGCTTTTCGGAACGAGGAACAGAACTCATGTCTGAAGCGTACCGGGGTGCTCCGACACCTACGTACCCGTCGGATCCGGGCTCCAACCAAGGGTGAGCATACGTCGAGTTGCCTAAAGTCTTTAGGTAACTGCATAATCAATTTCGGTAAACGAGAGGACGTTCATGGCACGCGCAGGACTCACCCCGGAGCTGCTCACCCGGGCCGGGGCGGAACTGGCCGACGAGGTCGGCTTCGACCAGGTCACCGTCTCGGCGCTGGCCCGCCGCTTCGACGTCAAGGTCGCGAGTCTGTATTCCCATCTGAAGAGCAGCCACGACCTGAAGACCCGGATCGCCCTGCTCGCCCTGGAGGAGATGGCCGACCGCGCCGCCGACGCGCTGGCGGGCCGGGCCGGCAAGGACGCCCTGACCGCGTTCGCCGACACCTACCGCGACTACGCCCGCGCCCACCCCGGCCGCTACGCCGCCGCCCGCTACCGCCTCGACCCCGAAACGGCGGCCCGCAGCGCGGGCGTACGGCACGCCCAGATGACCCGGGCCATCCTGCGCGGCTACGACCTCGCCGAACCCGACCAGACCCACGCCGTCCGCCTGCTGGGCAGCGTCTTCCACGGCTACGTCGACCTGGAACTGGCGGGTGGTTTCGCTCACAGCGCGCCCGACAGCCAGGAGTCCTGGGTACGCGTCCTGGACGCACTCGACGCCACACTCCGTAACTGGCCCCCAGCCTGAAAGCACTCCCCATGCAGAGCACCCCCCTCACCGCCGCCCTCGTCCGCGGCGCCCTCGATCTGGAGCGCACCGAGCACGGCCTGCTCCCGCACCGGCTCCCCTGGCGGGCCCGCGCCCAGTGCACCGACCCGCAGCTCGCCATGGTCGAGGCCCAGCCCTCCGGCGTACGGCTCGCGCTGCGCACCCGCGCGACGACGATCGAGCTGGACACCCTCCCCACGAAGCGCTCGTACGTCGGCCTCCCGCCCCGCCCGGACGGCCTGTACGACCTGGTCGTGGACGGCGTCCTGACCGAGCAAGCAACGGCGGCCGGCGGCAACGCCCTCACCGTCGACCTGGCCACCGGCGCCACCGAGCACCGCCCGGGCCCGGTCGCCACCCTGCGCTTCACCGGCCTGCCCGCGCGGGAGAAGGACCTGGAGATCTGGCTGCCGCACAACGAGACGACGCAGCTGGTCGCCCTGCGCGCCGACGCCCCCGTCGGGCCGCTGCCCGACCGCGGACGGCGGGTGTGGCTGCACCACGGCAGTTCCATCAGCCACGGTTCAGACGCGGCGAGCCCCACCGGCATCTGGCCCGCGCGCGCCGCGGCCCTGGCGGAGGTGGAGCTGATCAACCTGGGCCTCGGCGGCAGCGCCCTGCTGGACCCCTTCACCGCCCGCGCGCTGCGGGACACCCCGGCGGACGTGATCAGCGTCAAGATCGGCATCAACCTGGTCAACCTCGACCTGATGCGGCTGCGCGCCTTCGGCCCGGCCGTGCACGGCTTCCTGGACACCATCAGGGACGGCCACCCGGACACCGAGCTGTGGGTCGTCTCCCCCATCCTGTGCCCCATCCACGAGGACACCCCGGGCCCCGGCGCCTTCGACGCCGCCGCGCTCGCCGAGGGCCGCCTGAACTTCCAGGCCACCGGCGACCCGGCCGAGCGGGCCGCTGGCAAGCTGACCCTCACGGTGATCCGCGAGGAGCTGTCCCGGATCGTGGAGCAGCGCGGGGGCGAGGACCCGAACCTCCACTACCTGGACGGCCGCGAGCTCTACGGGGAGCGGGACTTCGCCGAGCTCCCGCTCCCCGACGCACTCCACCCCGACGCGGCCGCCCACCACCTCATCGGCACCCGCTTCGCGGAACTCGCCCTGAAGCGCTGACCGCGCTCAGGCGGGGTTGTCCCCGTGAGTGAGGGTCTCCCAGGCGACGAAGAGGTTGTTGCTGCCGGAGGGGCGGTTGCGCGTGGTCAGCGCCTCGGTGTTGGTCATGGCGTGCCCGAGGCGGTTGTGCAGGGCGTTGTAGCCGACCTCGGTGACCGGCCCGAGCCCGAGGTGCAGGGAACCGCCGCACAGCCAGCCGGGCACGGCCGTACCGAGTTCGTACGTGGCCTGGAAGCCGAGCGCGTGCCGCAGCCGCTCGCCGACGTCGGTGCCGTACAGGTCCTGGCCCTGGATCTTGCTGGTCTCGGCGACGTGGGAGATGGCGGAGATGCCGTAGCCGGTGTGGGTCAGGTCCCGGCAGGTCTCCTGGGTGAGTCCGGTGACGAAGGTGGACTGGCCCTGCCAGTACTTGACGATCTTCTCGCGGGTGTTGAGGTTCTGGCTGGGCACGGTCCTCGGCAGGTCGCCGTCGGAGGCGAGGTAGACGTAGGCGGCGGTCCGGGTGCGGAACTTCGCCATGGCCTTGTCGTAGGACGCCTTGTCCTCAAGGAAGACGGAGATGCCTATGGCGGCCTCCATCATCGACAGCTCCCAGTTGCCGTTGGAGTTCGAGCCGTTGATGATCTCGGGCAGGTAGACGTCGCGCAGCATGGTCGCGAAGCGGCCGGAGTTCGGCCAGCCGCCGTCGTAGGTGTGCTTGATGATCTCGGCGGCCTTGGGCCAGGAGGAGCCCGCCCAGCCGGTCTGGAGCGGGGCGTTGCTGTTGGTGTGGTCCTTCAGGACGGCGGACCAGGCGTCCATCAGCTGGATGGACTTGCGCGCGTAGCGGGCGTCCCGGGTGATGTACCAGGCGAGGGCGTTGGTGTACGCGGCGATCGCGTCCTCGCGCTCGTCGGTGCAGCCGTTGTTGGGGTTGGAGTACGAGCCGCACTCCACGACCGCGCGCGGCTTGGGCGTGCGGTTCTGGTCGGCGTACTTGCTCGCCATCATCCGGTCGTAGGCGCCCTTCCAGGGCTGGGCGCCGACGAGGACCTTGGAGCGGGCGAAGTCGAGCTGGCCCTTGGAAACGGTGACTCCGGGGTGGACGAAGGTGGTGGGGGCGGCGTCGGCGGGCCAGGCGAGCGCGCTCGCGACGAGGGCGGCCACGGTCGCGAGGAGGGGGGTACGACGCATAGCGACTCCGTTCGTATATGTGAACTGAGAGCGCCTTTATGAACGTAGGCGTTGGCCGGGACCATAGGTACAGACCAATAGACCGTCAAGGGCCCCGGCAGCACAAAGGGCCGCACCCCGAGGGGTACGACCCTTTGCTGCCTGCTTGTCCTGTGCCGCCTACCGGACCTCGGTGATCTCCGGTCCGCGCTGCAACTGGCCCATGCCGCCGGAGAAGCGGGAGCCGCTCTCCTCCTGCTGGACCCCCTCGGGGACCATCTGGGCATCGTTCGGCAGCTTCAGCACGATCGGGTCGCGGGGCGCCATCGGGCCGTCGCCGCGGACCACGACCGTGTCCCGGAAGATCTGCTCCAGCAGGCCGGCCGCCTGCGGCTGCACCGCGCCCTGGCCGGAGATGACTCCGCGCAGGAACCAGCGCGGGCCGTCCACACCCACGAACCGCACGACCTGGAAGCCGCCCGTGCCGTCCGGCAGCTGCACCGGTACCTGGGCGCGCAGCTCCCAGCCCAGCGGACCCTCGACCTCGTCGATGATGCCGCCCTGCTGGGTGATGCCCGTCGCGATCTCCTCGCGCACCTCGCCCCAGATGCCCTCGCGCTTGGGAGCGGCGAAGGCCTGCAGCTGGATGGCGCTGTCGCGCAGGACGACGGTCGCCGCGACGATCGCGTCGCCCGCCACCTCGACCCGCAGTTCCATGCCGTCGACCCCGGGCACGAAGAGCCCGCCCAGGTCGACCCGGCCCTCGCCGGGCTCGCGCACCTCGCTGCTGTCCCACGGTCCGTCGGGACGCGGCCCCGGCTCCAGGCGCACGCGCTCGCGCGTGCCCTCGTCGTCCGCCTCGGTGTCGACGCCGTCGACGACCTGCTCGGGCTCGCCGGCCGCGTCCTCGGCGGCACCCTTCTTCTTGCGACGTCCGAACACGTCACTGTCCTTCCCGGTCGGATACGACCGAAGCGTATCTAGTCCCACCCGTAGTGCCGCCTTCGGCGGCCTGACCGCTTGTGCCGCGCCCGCCGTCCACGGCGGCATGACCACCGGTGGACCCGAAGCCCCCCTCGGCCCGCACCGAGCCGGGAAGCTCCGCGACCTCCTGGAAGCGGACCCTCTCGACCTGCTGGACGACCAGTTGGGCAATCCGGTCGAAGCGCTCGAACCGCACCGTCTCGCGCGGGTCGAGATTCACCACGATCACCTTGATCTCCCCACGGTACCCGGCATCAACCGTCCCTGGGGCATTCACCAGGGCGACACCGCAGCGGGCGGCGAGACCGGAACGTGGGTGCACGAAGGCCGCGTACCCCTCCGGGAGCGCCACAGACACCCCGGTGGGCAGGACGGCCCGCTCCCCCGGCTCCAGTTCGCACGCCTCGGTGGTGCGCAGATCCGCGCCCGCGTCACCGGGGTGCGCGTACGACGGAAGCGGTACGTCCGGGTCGACGCGGCGGATCAGCACGTTCAGGGGGTCACGGCTCACGGGTTCACCTCGAAGGCGCGGGCCCGGCGGACCTGGTCCGGGTCGCTCATGGCGGCCTGGATCTCCGCCTCGCGGCCGTTCTCGATGAAGTGGTCCACCTTGACCTCGATGAACAGGGCGTCGGCGCGCACCGCGACCGGCCCGTCGGGGCCGCCGACCCGCCCGGTGGCGGTGGAGTAGATCTTCCGCCCGGCCACCGCGGTCACCTCGGCCTCCAGGTGCAGCACGGTGCCCACCGGGACCGGGCGCCGGAAGTCCGTCTCCAGCCGTCCGGTCACGGCGATGGTGCGCAGCAGCCAGTTCAGCGAGCCGAGGGTCTCGTCGAGGGCGGTGGCCAGTACGCCGCCGTGGGCGAGGCCGGGCGCGCCCTGGTGCTCGGGGCGCACGGTGAACTCGGCGGTGAGGGAGACCCCTTCGCCCGCCCGCGCCTGCAGGTGCAGCCCGTGCGGCTGCTCGCCGCCGCAGCCGAAGCACTGGCCGTAGTGCGCGCCGAGCAGCTCACCGGGGGCGGGAGCGTCGGGGTGCCGCACCGGCTTCACCGCGTCGGCCGGGGGCTTGAGGCTTGAGGATGTACCACTCACAGCCGCAGACCTTACCCGCGCGTCGGCGCCTTCCCGACACCGTGCCAAGCTTGGTTTCATGCAGCTCTCCGCCACCCCGTACGAAGAACGCCTCACCGCCCCCCGCTCGTGGTGGCTGATCTCGGCGCTGGTCGGCCTCTCCCTGGCGCTGATCCTGCTGCCGTTCGGCACCCTGCCGATGCTCGGCGGACTGGTCGGCGGCACGGCCGCGGCCGCCGTGACGGCCAGCTCCTACGGCTCGGTCCGGATCCGGGTGGTGGGCGGTTCGCTGATCGCGGGCGAGGCGAAGATCCCGGTCACGGCGCTGGGCGAGGCCGAGGTGCTGGACCCCGAGGAGGCCCGCGCCTGGCGGACCCACAAGGCCGACACCCGCGCCTTCCTGCTGCTGCGCGCGTACATCCCGAGGGCGCTGAAGGTCGAGGTCACCGACCCCGAGGACCCGACGCCGTACCTGTACCTGTCGACCCGCGACCCGCAGGCGCTGGCCGAGGCCATCGAGGCGGCGAAGGCCGCGCGGTCCGCGGCCTAGTACACAGGGTCGAAGGTCCCCCGAAAGGGGTCGAGCTGAGCCCGCCGGCGCGGCGGGGGCCGTGGCTCAGCGCCTGAATCTGCCGCTTCCCGGCCATCTGCGGCCGACGTCCCTGGTGACCTCTTCCATCGTGATCGGGTCGGCGGGCTTCTCCAGCGCGGGCAGGTCGGGCAGCGCGTCCCAGGGCACCTGGATCTTGCGCAGATCGGCGCGGATGCGGTCCGCGAGCTTCTTGGTGTCCCGGCGGTTCATCAGCGCGCCCACGGCCGCGCCCACCATGAACGGCATCAGGTTCGGCAGGTTGCGCACCATGCGCTTCATGATCTGCTGGCGCAGCTGCTGCTTCATGTGGGTGTTCAGCGCCGAGCTGACCGTGGACGGCTTGGTCACCTGGATCCCGCGCTCGCCCGACCAGGAGTCGAGGTAGGCGGTGGAGCGCTGTTTGAGGTTCCCCGGCGGGCGTACGCCGTAGACCTCGTGGAGTTCGGCGATCAGCTTCAGCTCGATCGCGGCGACCCCGGTGATCTCCGCGGCCAGTTCGGTCGGCATCGCGGGCGGCACGGGGAGCATGGCGGCGGCGCCGATACCGGCGCCCACGGTCGAGGTCGCGGTCATCGCGCCCGCCACCAGCTTGTCGGCGATCTGCTCGGGACCGAGCCCCGGGAACTGCCGCCGCAGGGTCGCGAGGTCGCGTACGGGCACACGCGGGGCGATCTCGATGAGCCGGTCCGCGAGGTAGGCCAGCCCCGCCTTGGCGCGGCTGCCGCCCTTGCGGACACCTTCCCGGGCCCTGTCACGTATCGCCGCTGCGCGCCGTCGCGCCATCGGCGCGGGAGCCTGTGCCGGCGCCGGCGGATCGCCAGGGCCGGCCACCGGTTCGAGCGAGGCCGATCCGGGACCGGATGAGCCTCGCTCGTCGTCACGCGCGCCGTGCGGGCCGTCGGACGGCCCTTGGTCCGCTCCCCCGGTCGGGAAGCGGCGCTTCCAAGGAGGGGTCGAGCCGGTCATGCCCGACCCGCCCTCAGTCGCAGTCGCGGCAGATCGGCTGACCGTTCTTCTCCCGGGCCAGCTGGCTGCGGTGGTGCACCAGGAAGCAGCTCATGCAGGTGAACTCGTCCTGCTGCTTGGGCAGCACCCGGACGGCCAGTTCCTCATTGGAAAGGTCGGCGCCGGGCAGCTCCAGACCTTCCGCGGCCTCGAACTCGTCGACATCCACAGAGGAGGTCGACTTGTCGTTCCGCCGGGCCTTGAGCTCTTCAAGGCTGTCCGAGTCGACGTCGTCGTCGGTCTTGCGTGGGGTGTCGTAATCCGTTGCCATGTCGCTCTCCCCCTCTGGGTGTCTGCGGTGTCTCCAGCGCACGTAACGCGTGAGAGGCCGGACTTGTGCCCGACCCGAGGCGGAGATTTTGCCTCACATCAAGGTCTGTTACTCAATCGACACCCAACCGGACCCCTCAAGAGTGATCGGCTTGGATGGCGAACGGGACCGTACACGGTCCCAACGCCGCACTTCAAAGGCGTCTCACCGTGTACTTCCCGTGATGCGGACCCCCGAAAACCCGGATTTTCCCGGCTTTCCGACAGGTCACATGATCACGCAGCGTAGATGGCCGGAAATTCGTCCTTGTGATCGATCACACACGGTAAAGGCCATCCGTCGCCCCGGAAATTCCGCTCAAAGCGAACAGGCCCGGGTGTCGGGACCCGAACTCACAGCGGCAGGGCCACCCTCATCACCAGCCCGCCGCCCTCGCGCGGCTGCGCCGTGATGTGCCCGCCGTGCGCCCGCGCCACCGACCGCGCGATCGACAGACCGAGCCCGACGCCCTTGTCGCTGCCGGTGCGCTCGGTGCGCAGCCGGCGGAACGGCTCGAAGAGGTTGTCGATCTCGTACGCCGGGACCACCGGCCCGGTGTTGGACACGGTGAGCACCGCCTGGCCGTGCTGGCTCTCGGTGTTCACCTCGACCCAGCCGCCCTCGGGGATGTTGTACCGGACGGCGTTCTGCACCAGGTTCAGGGCGATCCGCTCCAGTAGCACGCCGTTGCCCTGGACCACCGCCTGCTCGCGCTTGCCGCGGATCTCCACGCCCTTGGCCTCGGCCTCGGCGTGCACCTGATCGACGGCCTGCTCGGCCACCTCGGCGAGGTCGACGGGCTTGCGCTCGACGATCTGGTTGTCGCTGCGGGCGAGCAGCAGCAGGCCCTCCACGAGCTGCTCACTGCGCTCATTGGTGGCCAGCAGTGTCCTGCCGAGCTGCTGCAGCTCCACCGGCGCGTTCGGATCGGACAGGTGCACTTCCAGCAGAGTGCGGTTGATCGCGAGCGGGGTGCGCAGTTCGTGCGAGGCGTTGCCGACGAAGCGCTGCTGGGCGGTGAAGGCGCGCTGGAGGCGCTCCAGCATGTCGTCGAAGGTGTCGGCGAGCTCCTTCAGCTCGTCGTCCGGGCCGTCCAGCTCGATCCGGCGGGAGAGGTCGGAGCCGGCCACGGCGCGGGCGGTGCGGGTGATCCGGCCGAGCGGCGACAGGACGCGTCCGGCCATGGCGTAGCCGAATGCGAAGGCGATCACCGCGAGGCCGAGCAGAGCCAGCAGGGAGCGGCTGAGCAGGGCGTCGAGGGCGTGCTCGCGCTGCTCGTTCACGCACTCGTTGAGCACCTGGTTCAGCTCGTCCGCGGGCAGGCGGGTGGCGGTCAGGTTGCACATGTCGCTGGAGACGGAGCCGGACACGACCCGGAAGGGCAGGTCGCTGCCGACCCTGAGCGCGCTCGCGGCGACCAGGTAGATGATCGACAGCAGCAGGATGCCGGCGATCAGGAACATGCCGCCGTAGAGCAGGGTGAGGCGTATCCGGATGGTCGGGCGCAGCCAGGGGAAGGGCTGGACCTGCCTTCTGGGGTCCCAGGTCGGTTTGGGCGGGGCCTGGGGCGGTGCGGGGGACGTTGCCATGGGGACTCAGATCCGGTAGCCGGAGCCGGGGACGGTGACGATGACAGGCGGCTCGCCCAGCTTGCGGCGCAGCGTCATGACGGTGACACGGACGACGTTGGTGAACGGGTCGGTGTTCTCGTCCCACGCCTTCTCCAGCAGCTGCTCCGCGGAGACGACGGCGCCCTCGGAGCGCATCAGCACCTCCAGGACGGCGAACTCCTTGGGCGCGAGCTGGACCTCCTTGCCGTCGCGGAAGACCTCGCGGCGGTTGGGGTCGAGCTTGATCCCGGCGCGCTCCAGGACGGGCGGCAGCGGGACGCTGGTACGGCGGCCGAGGGCACGCACGCGTGCCGTCAGCTCGCTGAAGGCGAAGGGCTTGGGGAGATAGTCGTCGGCGCCGATCTCCAGGCCCTCGACGCGGTCGCTGACGTCGCCGGAGGCCGTGAGCATCAGTACGCGCGTGGGCATGCCCAGCTCGACGATCTTGCGGCACACGTCGTCGCCGTGCACGAGCGGGAGGTCGCGGTCGAGGACGACCACGTCGTAGTCGTTGACGCCGATGCGCTCCAGGGCCGCCGCACCGTCGTACACGACGTCGACGGCCATGGCCTCCCGGCGCAGTCCGGTGGCCACCGCATCGGCGAGCAGCTGCTCGTCCTCGACGACGAGTACGCGCACGTCGTTCTTCCTTCCTGAAGTCCACCCGCGTAGCGCCGCTCGGGGCACGCGGGCAGGGGTCTGCTGGGGTGTCTTGGCCTCCATCCTGCCCTTTTCGGCCATAAGTCGGCAGTAAGAGCAGTCAGTGACCGCATGAACGCCGGGTGTGCGGCCCGGGAATGCCAGATTTTCTCGGTGCGTTGAGGTTTCCGTGAAACAGAGCGGGGGGAGGACGGCTTTACACCCCGCGATCACGCTCCGCTTGTGCCGCACCACCATGCGGTACAAGGCAATCCGCTTTCCGCAGAGCGGCCCACGTGATCGCCCCTTCCGAACGGCACACCCCCGTGCCACCGACCCACGACCCAGGACGAGGGGGCACAGCATGGACGCATTCACCGCAGGGCTTCTCCAGCGCATAAGGGCGACCGAGTCCGACCTGACGCGAGCCCGCGACGAGGGCGACGACTTCCTCGTCGAGGTGGAGCAGGGCGAGCTCGACGACCTGCGCCGCCTCGCCGCGGAGCACGGTGTGGAGGTCGGCGCCTACCGCGTCTGACCGGCACGCACGCGCAGAGCGGGCCCCCGGCGAATCCAGCGCCGGGGGCCCGCTCTTGTGCTGTCCGGGGCCCCGGGCGGCCCATCGGCCCGCGCGCCGCTCCCCACGACGGCACCGCCGCCCATCGGGCGGGACCACCTCGACCGCTGGACCGGCGGCCTGCCCGTCACGGTGCCCGACGTACCCCCGGGCGCGGCGTCGCGGGGACCGCCACGACGGCGCGGGTCAGTCGTGCCAGGCTCCGAAGTCCTCCAGCAGCCGCTGGAGGGGCTCGAAGACGCCCGGGGTGGCGGCGACCGTCAGGGCGTGGTTGGGACGCTCTCCGGGGCGTCCACCGGTCATGGCGCCCGCTTCCCGGGCGATCAGGTCGCCCGCCGCGAGGTCCCAGGGGTGCAGCCCGCGCTCGTAGTAGCCGTCCAGGCGTCCGGCGGCCACGTCGCACAGGTCGACCGCCGCCGAGCCGGAGCGCCGGATGTCGCGCAGCAGCGGGATCAGCCGGTGGGCGACCTCGGCCTGGTGCCGCTTCACGTCGGTCACGTAGTTGAAGCCGGTCGAGACCAGCGCCTGCTCCAGCGGCGGCGCCGGGCGGCAGGCCAGCTCGCGCTCGCCGTCCCAGGCCCCGGTGGCCCGGGCGCCGCCGCCGCGTATCGCGTGGTACGTCTCCCCGCGCATCGGGGCCGCGACGACCCCCACCACGGTCTCGCCGTCCTGCTCGGCGGCGATGGAGACGGCCCAGGTCGGCAGTCCGTAGAGGTAGTTGACGGTTCCGTCGAGGGGGTCTACCACCCAGCGGACCCCGCTGCTGCCCTCGGTGGAGGCGCCCTCCTCGCCGAGGAAGCCGTCGTCGGGGCGGTGGCCGGAGATCAGGTCGGTGATCAGCTTCTCGGCGGCGATGTCCATCTCGGTGACCACGTCGATCGGGCTCGACTTGGTCTTCGCCACCGCGAGGTCGGCCGGGCGGCCGTTGCGCAGCAGGTCGCCCGCGCGGCGCGCGGCCTCCTGGGCGATGTGGAGCAGCTCCGCGTACAGGGGGTCGGTCACGGGGCTCCTCAGGCGTAGGGGCTGTCGGCGCCCGCGGCGGCGGGCCGGGGGGCGCGGGCCGGGCAGCAGCCGACCGGGCAGAGGTGGTGGCCGGGGCCGAGCGTGCCGAGGGCGCACGGGGTGACGTCCCGGCCGCTCTCCACGGCGGCCCGCTCCAGGACCAGCTCGCGCATGGCCGCGGCGAAGCGCGGATCGGCGCCGACGGTGGCCGAGCGGCGCACCGGCAGGCCCAGCTCCTCCGCCTTCGCGGTGGCCTCGGTGTCGAGGTCGTACAGGACCTCCATGTGGTCCGAGACGAAGCCGATGGGGGCCATCACGACGGCCGGGACCCCGGCCGCGTGCCGCTCCTCCAGGTGGTCGCAGATGTCGGGCTCCAGCCATGGGATGTGCGGGGCGCCGGAGCGGGACTGGTAGACGAGCTGCCAGGGGTGGTCGACGCCGGTGCGCTCACGGACCGCGTCGGCGATCAGCCGGGCCACGTCCAGGTGCTGCCTGACGTACGCCCCGCCGTCGCCGTGCCCCTCGACGGGCCCGGAGGTGTCGGCGGCGGAGTCGGGGATGGAGTGGGTGGTGAAGGCGATGTGGGCGCGGTCGCGGACCTCCTCGGGGAGGTCGGCCAGGGAGCGCAGCACGCCGTCGATCATGGGCTCCACGAAGCCCGGGTGGTTGAAGTAGTGCCGCAGCTTGTCGATGCGCGGCGGCTCCAGGCCCTCGTCCTTGAGGGCGGCGAGGGAGTCGGCGAGGTTCTCGCGGTACTGGCGGCAGCCCGAGTACGAGGCGTAGGCGCTGGTGGCCAGGACGAGGACGCGGCGGTGGCCGTCGTGCACGATCTCGCGCAGGGTGTCGGTCAGATACGGCGCCCAGTTGCGGTTGCCCCAGTACACCGGCAGGTCCAGGCCGTGGTCGGCGAAGTCCTTGCGCAGGGCGTCCAGCAGGGCGCGGTTCTGGGCGTTGATGGGGCTGACCCCGCCGAACCGGAAGTAGTGCTGTCCGACTTCCTTGAGCCGTTCCTTGGGGATGCCCCGGCCGCGGGTCACGTTCTCCAGGAACGGAACCACGTCGTCCGGGCCCTCGGGGCCGCCGAAGGAGAGCAGGAGCAGGGCGTCGTAGGGGCGGGGATCGAGCGCGTCTGGCATGCCTTCGATCCTGCCACCCGGCACTGACACCCGGACAACGGCGGGGGGTCGACCTGGGTTCCGTGCCGTCCGAACGGGTGCGTTAGGGTCACCTAACTCGTAAGCTGTATCGACCATCTACACGCCTTACGCGGCGCCTTCGCGCGTCCGCCCTGCCCGCGACCGGAGAGCCCGTGCCCAGCCCCTACCGCGCCCTGTTCGCCGCTCCCGGCTCCAAGGGCTTCTCCGCCGCGGGCTTCCTCGGCCGGATGCCCCTGTCGATGATGGGCATCGGCGTGGTCACGATGATCTCCGAGCTGACCGGCCGCTACGGGCTGGCCGGCGCCCTGTCGGCCACCATCGCGCTCGCCGCGGCCGTGGCCGGACCTCAGGTGTCGCGCCTCGTGGACCAGTACGGCCAGCGGCGCGTGCTGCGCCCGGCGACGCTCGTCTCGCTCGCGGCGGCGGCCGGGCTGCTGCTCGCCGCGCACTACGGCTGGCCGGACTGGACGCTGTTCGTGTTCAGCGCGGGCATCGGCTGTGTGCCGAGCGTCGGCGCGATGATCCGGGCCCGCTGGGCGGCCCTGTACCGGGGCACCCCGCAACTGCACACCGCGTACTCCTTCGAGTCCGTGGTGGACGAGGTCTGCTTCATCTTCGGGCCGATCATCTCCATCGGGCTGTCCACCGTCTGGTTCCCGGAGGCCGGTCCGCTGCTCGCCGCCTGCTTCCTGGCGGCGGGGGTGTTCTGGCTGACCGCGCAGCGCGCCACCGAGCCCGAGCCGCACCCGCGCGAGCAGCACGGGCGGCGCGGCGGCAGCGCCCTGCGCTCGGCCGGTCTGCAGGTCCTGGTGGCCACCTTCGTGGCGACCGGCGCGATCTTCGGGGCGGTCGACGTGGTCACCGTGGCCTTCGCCGAGGAGGAGGGCCACAAGGGCGCGGCCAGCGTGGTCCTCGCCGTGTACGCGGCCGGTTCCTGCCTCGCGGGTGCCGTCTTCGGGCTGCTGCGCCCCAAGGGCGCCCCCGAACCTCGCTGGCTGCTGGGCGTATGCGCGATGGCCGTGAGTATGATCCCCCTCCTACTGGTCGGAAACTTGCCGTTTCTGGCCGTGGCGCTGTTCCTTGCGGGGCTGTGCATCGCTCCCACGATGATCACGACGATGTCCCTCATCGAGCAGCACGTACCACGCGCGCACCTGACCGAGGGCATGACCTGGGTGAGCACCGGGCTCGCGGTCGGGGTCGCGCTCGGCTCCTCCGTGGCCGGCTGGGTGATCGACGCGGCCGGTGCGCGAGCCGGGTACGGGGTTCCGGCCGTCTCCGGAGCCGTCGCGGTCGCGGTCGGTTTCCTCGGGTACCGCCGGCTGAGCAGGCCGGCGCCGGGTCGGGGAGGCACCGTTGAGCAGCACAGCGAGCGGGACGAGGAACGGCACGTGGCGTAACTGGGGCGGGAACGTCTCCGCCCGCCCCGCGCGGGAGGTGGAGCCGGCCTCGGTGGAGGAACTGGCGGACGCCGTGCGCAGGGCCGCCGAGGACGGGCTGAAGGTGAAGGCCGTCGGCACCGGGCACTCCTTCACGTCGATCGCCGCCACCGACGGTGTGCTGATCCGGCCTCAACTGCTGACCGGCATACGCAGAATCGACCGGGACAGCATGACCGTCACGGTCGAGGCGGGCACCCCGCTCAAGAGACTCAACACGGCCCTGGCCCGCGAGGGTCTGTCGCTGACCAACATGGGCGACATCATGGAGCAGACGGTCTCCGGGGCGACCAGCACCGGCACCCACGGCACGGGCCGCGAGTCCGCCTCCATCGCCGCCCAGATCACCGCGCTCGAACTGGTCACCGCCGACGGCTCGGTGCTCCACTGCTCCGAGAAGGAGAACCCGGAGGTCTTCGCGGCGGCCCGGATCGGGCTCGGCGCGCTCGGCATCGTCACCGCGATCACCTTCGCCGTGGAGCCGATCTTCCTGCTCACCGCGCGCGAGGAGCCGATGCCCTTCGAGACGGTGCTGCGCGACTTCGACGAACTGTGGGCCGAGAACGAGCACTTCGAGTTCTACTGGTTCCCGCACACCGGCAGCACCAACACCAAGCGGAACAACCGCAGCGCGGGCCCGCAGCGCCCGGTGGGCCAGGTCAAGGCCCTGTTCGAGGACGAGTTCCTCTCCAACGGCGTCTTCCAGGTCGCCCAGTGGGTCGGCCGCGCGGTCCCCGCCACCGTCCCGGCCATCGCCCAGATCTCCAGCAAGGCCCTGTCCGCGCGCACTTACACGGACATCCCCTACAAGGTCTTCACGTCGCCGCGCCGGGTGCGCTTCGTGGAGATGGAGTACGCCGTCCCGCGCGGGGCGGTCGTCGAGACGCTGCGCGAACTGAAGACCATGGTGGACCGCTCCGACCTGAAGGTCAGCTTCCCGGTGGAGGTGCGTACCGCTCCCGCGGACGACATCACCCTGTCCACCGCCTCGGGCCGGGACAGCGCGTACATCGCCGTCCACATGGCCAAGGGGACGCCGTACATGCGGTACTTCACGGCCGCGGAGCGCATTTTCACCGCGCACGAGGGCCGGCCTCACTGGGGCAAGGTGCACACGCGGGACGCCGAGTACTTCGCCCAGGTCTACCCGCGCTTCGGTGAGTTCACCGCGCTGCGTGACCGGCTGGACCCCGATCGGCTGTTCCAGAACGACTATTTGAGGAGGGTTCTGGGGGCGTGAACAACTGCGCGCCCGTTCGCTCCCATTCGGATGTTTAGGTGAAGTACGCCACTTTCAAGATCCCCACATCCCTTGCCGGACAAGGCCAAGTCCCGCCTCTTGCGCCAAGTTGGGCGGCGTGCCAATCCACGCACGTGGCCCAAATGGAGTACTGTTGCGAGCCCTGGGTCCGGTCTCCCGCCTGGGCGTCCGCGACCTTCAAGGACCGCCGGGAGGGGGCTAGTTGCACAGGGTGACGGAGTTGGTCACTTAGCGTTGCGAATAGGTAACCGTGCCATAACGGCGATCCAGGGCCCGCGCCCGACACGCCGGGCAACTCGGCAAGGTTGTGGCAGGCTGCACCCGGGCAGGCCACACTCGACTAGCGGAAGCAGCGACGCACGTGACGTCGGCAGGCACCACCCGGGAGGTCCCCATGCCCGAACTGCGTGTCGTGGCCGTCTCCAATGACGGCACACGGCTGGTGCTGAAGGCTGCGGACAGCACGGAGTACACGCTTCCGATTGACGAGCGTCTGCGCGCCGCCGTACGCGGCGACCGTCCCCGCCTCGGCCAGATCGAGATCGAGGTGGAGAGCCATCTCCGCCCCCGCGACATCCAGGCGCGTATACGCGCGGGTGCCACGGCCGAGGAAGTCGCGCAGATGGCGGGCATCCCCGTCGACCGTGTCCGCCGCTTCGAGGGCCCCGTGCTGGCCGAGCGCGCCTTCATGGCCGAGCGGGCCCGCAAGACCCCGGTCCGCAGACCCGGCGAGAACGCCGGCCCCCAACTGGGCGAGGCCGTCCAGGAGCGGCTGCTGCTGCGCGGCGCCGAGAAGGACTCCGTGCAGTGGGACTCCTGGCGCCGTGACGACGGCACATGGGAGGTCCTGCTGGTCTACCGGGTCGCGGGCGAACCGCACTCGGCGAGCTGGACGTACGACCCGCCCCGGCGGCTCGTCCAGGCCGTCGACGAGGAGGCCCGCTCGCTGATCGGCGAGTCCGACGACCTGGCCGCGCCCGAGCCCAGCTTTCCGTTCGTGCCGCGTATCGCCCGGCTGCCGCGCGACCGTCCGCTGGACCGCGGACACGACCGGGACCGCCCGAGCCTGCCCGCGGCGGCGTCCGAGTCCGAGGAGACCGCGAGCGAACGGGACTCGCTGACCAGCCTGTTGGAGGCCGTCCCGAGCTTCCGCGGCGACCTCGTCGTACCGGAGCGCCCCTCCGACGCCCCGGCCACCGAGGAGCCGCCCGCCACCGAACCCGCGGCGGAGGAACCGCCCGCCCCCGCGGCGTCCGCCGGTTCCGCCTACGCGGACGTCCTGATGCCCCGCTCGGTGGGCAGCCACCGCGACCGGCTGATCGGCTCCACCGACCGCCAGGCCGAGGCCGACGGCGTCCGTCCCGGGCGCCGTGCCGCGGTCCCGAGCTGGGACGAGATCGTCTTCGGCACGCGCCGCAAGAAGCAGGAGTAGTCGGCGAAGTACCTTCGGGGCCCGCGCTGTTGAGCGCGGGCCCCGTTGTCGTGCCTACCGCGGGTCCCGGCGTTGTCGTGCCTACTGCGGGTCCGGACCCACCGCGACCGGCCGGGACGGGTCCGAGGACCACTCCGACCAGGAACCCACGTACAGCGCCGCCGGGATGCCCGCGACGGCGAGGGCGAGGACCTCGTGCGCCCCGGAGACGCCCGAACCGCAGTACACACCGACCGCCGTGCCGTCAGTGGCGCCGAGGCTCTTGAAGCGGGCGTGCAGTTCCTCGGCGGGCCGGAAGCGTCCGTCGGGGGCGACGTTCTCGTTGGTCGGCGCGGAGACGGCGCCCGGGATGTGCCCGCCGACGCGGTCGATGGGCTCCACCTCACCGCGGTACCGCTCCCCCGCGCGGGCGTCCAGCAGCAGCCCGGAGCGGGCCAGCGCGGCGGCGCCGTCCGCGTCGAGCAGCCCCTCCGCGGCCGGGTTCGGCCGGAAATCGCCCTCGGCCGGGGTCGCCGGCCCGGTCTCCAGGGGTCCCTCCCAGGTCGGCAACCCACCGTCGAGGACCCGCACGTCCGGGTGACCCGTCCAGCGCAGCATCCACCACGCGCGGGCGGCCGCCCAGCCCTGCCCGCCGTCGTACACGACCACGGGCCGGTCCGCCGAGACCCCCGCGCGGCGCATCGCGGCGCCGAACTCCGCGAGATCCGGGAGGGGATGACGGCCGCCCGGTCCCGGCGGCGCGGCGAGCTCTTCGTCCAGGTCGACGAAGGCCGCGCCGGGGATGTGCCCTTCCTCGAATGCGGCCCGTCCGTCGAACGGCGGCTCGCCCGCCGCTTGAGCCACGCTCAACTGCCAGCGGACGTCCAGCAGCGTCGGCGGACGCCGTCCTGCCAGGTCGTCGGCCAGTTCGGTTGCGGAGATGATGGCGTTCATGGCCCCCATCCTTTCGTACGGGGTGGCCGCTTCGTCCATGTCCGGCTACTCTGCTCGGCCGGACAGCTCCGATCACGAGGCGTACGGGATCGGGCACATGCTGTACATCCGATCACCATGCGTGGGCCTTCATCGGGGACGGATGGGACACGGCTCCGAGGGCATCCTCCGGACGGAGCGCGCGGTACGGCGGCGCGCCCGGGACGCGTGACGGCACGGGTGGTGCGAGCATCGGCACCGGGGTCCGGAGAGCGGAATCGACGCGGCGCCGCGAGGGGCCGAGGAGAGAGTGACGATGACCGAGGCACGGGGGTCGGCCGGCCCGAACGGCGAAGCGCGCGCCCGGCACGAGCCCGGCTCGCCCTGCTGGGTGAGCCTGATGGTGCACGGGCCGGCCGCGACCCAGGAGTTCTACGGCGAGCTGTTCGGCTGGGAGTTCCAGCCGGGGCCGCAGCAACTCGGGCCGTACGTACGGGCGTTGCTGGACGGCCGGGAGGTGGCCGGGATCGGCCAGTTGCCGCCGGACCGGCATCTGCCCATCGCCTGGACGCCCTACTTCGCCTCGACGGACGTGGACCGGACGGCCGAGACGGTACGGCTGTGCGGCGGCACGGTCGGAGTGGGCCCGCTGGACGCCGGCGAGGCCGGCCGGCTCGCCATCTGCTCCGACCCCTCCGGCGCCGTCTTCGGCGTCTGGCAGGCGGCGGCCCACCTCGGCATCGCCCTGACCGGTGTACCCGGCACACCGGTCTGGAACGAACTGCTCACCTTCGAGACCTCGGCCGTCGTCAAGTTCTACGAGACGGTTTTCGGCCATGAGCAGCAGGCCGTCGCCTCGGCGGACTTCGACTACGTCACCCTCCACCTCGGCGGCCGCACGATCGCCGCGATCCTGGGCCTGGGCCAGTCCCTCCCCCGCGACCGGGGACCGCACTGGATGACCTTCTTCGAGGTCGCCGACACGGACGCCGCCACCGCCAAGGCTGTTTCCCTGGGCGGCCACGTCCTCAGACCCCCGCACGACAGCGCCCTGGGCCGCATGTCGACGGTGGCCGACCCGGAGGGTGCTCGATTCTCCCTGCTGCAGAGCAGGCCCTAACGCCGTACACCGGCGTCGGCGAGCCGCGCGAGATGCACGGCCCGCCGACGCCGGGTGATGCCCAGCCCGGCGAGGAAGAGCACGAGAAGCACGAGCCAGATCCCCCCGGCCACGAGAACCCGCTCGGCCGTATAACCGGGAAAGAAGAGGAACACGGCCGCGACCACGGGAAACAGCAGGACGTTGCTCAGCACGCGCGGCGTGTAGCGGCCGCACGCGTCGACGACCATCCGCGAATACAGCAACTCCACCTCGCCCCGATCCTGCGGCCCGACACTGTCGCCGACGGCAACGCCCGCCCGCTCCCGCGCATCGGGCAAGCGCCGGAACAGGAAGCATGGATCGTTCAAAGCGGCGTTCCCCGGCGCATGCCCGACGTACTCGTACCCGAACCGATCGGCGACCAGAGCGAACTCCGCGAGCTTCTTCAAGCCGCCGAACCAGGGCCGCACGACGAACTCGCTCTGTTCCTCCGCCACGGCCTTCATCAGCCTGTTCAGCAAGTGCCGTTCGTCCACGTCCTGTTCCCCCGCCGATCCAGCGCCGTCACATCATGGCGATCGTGGGGCAGCTCAGCCGGACGTCACCGGCAGCACGTCCGGCGACAGCGCCGCCGCCCGCGCCGTGGCCGCTGTCATACGGCGGCGGTGGTGGCGGCGGCACAGGACCTCGTAGCCGATGTCCTCCGGCTGGTTGACGTCGCCGACGACGACCTGGGCGCCCTCGACGACCATTTCGCCGCCTATCGTGCGGGCGTTGTGGGTGGCCCGGGCTCCGCACCAGCACAGGGCCTCCACCTGGAGGACCTCGACGCGGTCGGCGAGTTCGACCAGGCGCTGGGAGCCGGGGAAGAGCTTGGTGCGGAAGTCGGTGGTGATGCCGAAGGCGTAGACGTCCAGGCCCAGGTCGTCGACCACGCGGGCGAGTTGGTCGATCTGTTCGGGGGCGAGGAACTGGGCCTCGTCGGCGATCACGTAGTCCGCGCGGCCGCCCTGGGAGAGGTGGTCGACGAGGTACGCGTAGAGGTCCTGGCCGTCCTCGACCTCGACCGCGTCCGTGACGAGGCCGAGGCGGGAGGACAACTTGCCCTCGCCGGCGCGGTCGTCACGGGTGAAGATCATGCCGACCAGGCCGCGCGCCGAGCGGTTGTGCTCGATCTGGAGAGCCAGCGTCGACTTCCCGCAGTCCATCGTTCCGGAGAAGAACACCAGCTCGGGCATGGCAGGTCGGTCACCTTTCGGTGGTGGGTGGGGCGGGTGATCAGGAGCGTACTTCCAGCAGGGGGACGAGTTGCTCCGCCGGGGTCATCGAGCCGTGGTTGCCGACCATCAGCGACTCCTTGGGCTCCCGTTCGGAGGCGATGATCAGCACGTCGTCGCGGGCCGCCGCGACCACGTCGCCGATCCGGCCGTACACCCGTTCGTCGATGTGCGGGCCGAACCAGCCCGCCGCGATCGCCTCGTCCCGCGAGGCCACCCAGAACTGCTCGCCGAGCACCTCGCGCCAGCAGGTCAGGACGTCGTTCTCGGCGCCCGGGACGGCGTAGACATGGCGGGCGCGGCCCTCGCCGCCCAGCAGGGCGACCCCGGCGCGCAGCTCCCAGTCCTCGTCGAAGTCGATGCGGTGCTGCTCGTCGAAGGGCACGTCGACCATGCCGTGGTCGGCGGTGACGTACAGCGCGCTGCGCGGCGGAAGCTGCTCGGCCAGGCGCTGGACCAGCCGGTCGACGTACATGAGCTGCCCGCGCCAGGTGTCGGAGTCGACGCCGAAGCGGTGGCCCGCGCCGTCCACCTCGGCGTAGTACGTGTAGACCAAGGAGCGGTCACCGGCGGCCAGTTGCTCGGCCGCCAGGTCCATCCGCTCCTCGCCGCCGAGCCGCCCGTGGAAGGTGCCGCCGCTGAGCGCCACCTTGGTCAGCGGGGTGTTCTGGAAGGTCGGGGAGGACACCTGCGCGGCGTGCACACCGGCGTCGTGGGCGAGCTGGAAGACCGTGGGGTACGGCTGCCAGGTGCCCGGCGCGGTCCACGGCTGCCAGCGCAGCTGGTTCATCAGCTCGCCGGTCGCGGGGTTGCGCACGGTGTAGCCGGGCAGCCCGTGCGCGCCGGGCGGCAGGCCGGTGCCGACGGAGGCCAGGGAGGTCGCGGTGGTGGCCGGGTAGGCGGTGGTCAGCGGGCGTCCCGTGCCGCCCCGGGAGCTGGCCAGCAGCGAGGTCATGAAGGGCGCTTCCTCGGGGTGCGCCTTCAGCTGCTCCCAGCCGAGCCCGTCGATCAGGAACACGCAGTTGCGGTCGGCGGGGGTCAGCTCCTCGATCGCGGCGGTCGTGCCGGGGACGCCCATGCCGGCGGCCAGCGTCGGCAGCAGGTCGGCGAGCGAGCCGGAGCCGTACTCGGGCAGCGGGGCGGAGTCGAGGGGAAGGGGGTGCGGTTCGTGCTCCCAGGCGGGCTGGGCCATCAGCGGGTGACGTCCGCGGTCGCCTCGGAGAGCGCCTGCGCGAAGGCGAGCGCCTGGCGCACGGTCTCCGGGCCGTCACCGGCCTCGCTGACCCGCAGGCTGAGGTCGTCGGCCGTGGAGTTGCCCGTGTAGCCGTGGTCCGCCTCGCAGTTCGGGTCGCCGCAGGCGGCGGGCTCCAGGTCGATCCGGGAGACCGCGCCCCAGCCGATGGTCAGCACGACCTCGCGGGGCAGGGTGCCCGGCGTGTACGCCTCCGGGTTGGCGACCACCCTGCTGAGCACGACGGAGGAGATCCGGTCGATCCTGACCGACTCGGTGGACGTCGTGGCGTACGGGGTGGGCGAGGTGTTGTCCGCGGCCTGCTCGTCGGTGTGGCTGACGATGAACCGGTTGTCGGTGAGCACCAGCACGGTGACGTGCCGGCGCACCTCGTTCTGATCGAAGGTGGTCTCCTGGTGGACCAGGTACGACCGGATGGGCTCGCCGCCCACGGCGGCCTCCACCGCCTCGGCCACGAGGGCCGGGTAGTAGCCGCTGCGCTCGATCGCCGCTCGCAGCCCCTGGGTCGTCGTACTGGTCTTGGCCATGGGCCCATCCTACGGGGGCCCACTGACTGCGAGGCACCGCTCGCGGGCTCAGTACGCGGGGAGCGTACGCGGGCCCAGGTCGTCGCGGGCGGGCGGCGGCGCCAGCCGTACGGTCGCGCCGAGCACTGTCAGTCCGCGCGGGGCGACGACCACCGGCTCCAGGGTCACCGCGACGACCTCGGGGTGATCGTGGACCAGGCGGGACACCCGCAGCAGCAGCTCCTCCAGGGCGGGGGTGTCGGCGGGTGTGGAGCCCCGCCAGCCGAACAGCAGCGGCGCGGTCCGGATCGACCGGACCAGGGAGCCGGCCTCGCGGTCGGTGACCGGGATCAGGCGGTGGGCCATGTCCCCGAGCAGCTGCGAGGCCGCCCCGGCGAGCCCGAACGACAGTACGGCGCCGGCCGCCGGGTCGATCACCGCCCGTACGACCGTGTCGACCCCGCGCGGGGCCATCGCCTGCACGACCGGCCGCAGCTCCTCGGGCGTGCCGAACAGCTCGGTCAACTCGGCGTAAGCCCGCCGCAGTTGCTCCTCGTCGGCGAGATCCAGCCGTACGCCGCCCAGGTCGGCGCGGTGGCGCAGGTGCGGGGCGGTGGCCTTGAGGGCGACGGGGTAGCCCACCGCGCGGGCGGCCTCCGCGGCGGCGTCGGGGGTGGGCGCGGGCAGGGCCCTGCGCACATGGACGCCGTACGTCCCGAGCAGCTCGCAGGTCTCCTCGGAGCCGAGCGTGAGTCCCTGCCCGCGCGTCAGCAGCCCGTCGATCAGCGCGGCGGCCCCGCGCTCATCAATGTCGTCGTACTCCGGCACCCGCCCCGGATCGGCCGCCTCCCGCCGCCACTGCGCATACTTCACAGCCTCGGCAAGCGCCCGCACGGCCCGCTCGGCAGCGGGATAGGCGGGAATGAGCCGACCACCGGCCCCAGCCGAGTCGCTCAAGCCGCGGGCATCCGGTTCAGGTCCGGCAAAGCCGCGGGCATCCGACCCCGCCGAACCGCTCAAGCCAGAGGCATCCGGTTCCCGTCCAGCAAAACCGCGGGCATCCGACCCCGCCGAACCGCCCAAGCCGCGGGCATCCGGTTCCCGTCCGGCAAAGCCGCGGGCATCCGACCCCGCCGAACCGCTCAAGCCGCGGGCATCCGGTTCAGGTCCGGCAAAGCCACGGGCATCCGACCCCGCCGAACCGCTCAAGCCAGAGGCATCCGGTTCCCGTCCAGCAGAGCCGCGGGCATTCGTGCCGCCAAGGGCGGCACGGGTGGGCGCGGGCGGCACCCCGTCAGCGCCGGGCCGCGCGACCTCCCCGGCCTCAGCTCCGGCGCCCGGCTCGGCCTGGGCCCCGGCGCCGGTACCCGCACCGGCGCCCGCCCCCGGCGCCGTACTCGCCGCCGCCGACAGCGCCTCCGCCAGCCCGCCCAGCTCCACGTGCACCACCAGCACCGGCTTCCCCGGCACCTCCTCCGCGGCCGACCGCAGCGCCTCCGCCAGCACCGCGTCCCCCGCGGCGGACGGCACCCCGAGCGCCGGAATCGCGGTCACCACCACCACGTCGCACATGTCGTCGCCCAGCGCCCGCGACAGCGCCTTGCGGAAGTCCTCCGGCGACGCCTCCGTCGTCAGGTCCAGCGGCGGCAGCGGCCGCAGCCCCTCCGCCAGGCACGCGTCGTACGTCAGCAGCCCCAGCGACTCGGAGTTGCCGAGGATCGCCACGCGCGGCCCCTTCGGCAGCGGCTGGCGCGCGAGCAACAGCCCCGCGTCGACGAGCTCGGTGATGGTGTCGACCCGGATCACCCCGGCCTGCCGCAGCAGCGCCGACACCGTCTCGTGCGGCAGCCGTGTCGCCCGTACGGCGTGCCCCTGCGGGGCGGCCCCACCGTGCCGGGCGCCCTGCACCACCACCAGCGGTTTCACCGCGGCGGTCCGCCGGGCGAGCCGGGTGAACTTACGCGGGTTGCCGATGGACTCCAGGTACATGAGGGCGACATCGGTGTCGGGATCGTCGTACCAGTACTGCAGGACATCGTTGCCGGAGACGTCGGCCCGGTTGCCGCTGGAGACGAAGGTGGACACGCCGGTGACCCCGGTGACCCCGCCGCCGCGCCGGTGCAGCCGGGACAGCAGCGCGATCCCGATGGCGCCGGACTGCGCGAACAGCCCTATGCGGCCGGGCCTCGGCATCTCGGGCGCGAGGGACGCGTTCAGACGCACCCGGTCGGAGGTGTTGATGACGCCGAAGGCGTTGGGGCCGATGATCCGCATGCCGTACGCACGCGCGTGCCGGACGAGTTCGCGCTGGCGCTCCAGCCCCTCGGGGCCGCTCTCCGCGTACCCGGCCGAGACGACGACCAGCCCTTGGACGCCGTGCTCCCCGCACTCGGTGACGACCTCGGGCACGTCTTCGGCCGGTACGGCGACCACGGCGAGGTCGACATGGCCGTCGATGTCACGGACCGAGCGGAAGGCGGGGACGCCCGCGAGTTCCTTCAGGTCCTCGGGGAAGGCGCGGTTCACGGCGTACAGCGGCCCGCGGTAGCCGCCCTCGCGGATGTTGTCCAGGACACCGCGGCCGACCCCGCCCGGGGTCCGTCCGGCGCCGATGACGGCCACCGAGCCCGGTACCAGCAGCCGTTGCACGGACCGCCCCTCGGCGCGCTGTTCGCGCGCGTACTGCACGGCGAGCGAGCGGTCGGTGGGCTCCAGGTCGAACTCCAGGCGGACCACGCCGTCCTCGAAGCTGCGCTTCTGGGTGTACCCGGCGTCGGTGAACACCTTGATCATCTTGGTGTTGGCGGGCAGCACCTCGGCGGCGAACCGGCGGATGCCGCGCTCCCGGGCGACGGCGGCGACGTGTTCGAGCAGCGCGGAGGCGACACCGCGGCCCTGGTGCGCGTCCTGGACGAGGAAGGCGACCTCGGCCTCGTCCGCGGGCGCGGAGGCGGGCATTCCATCGGCACCAATGCGGTCATAGCGTACGGTGGCGATGAACTCGCCGCCCACGGTGGCCGCGAGTCCCACCCTGTCCACAAAGTCGTGGTGCGTGAAGCGGTGGACGTCCTTGGCGGACAGGCGCGGGTAGGGCGCGAAGAAGCGGTAGTACTTCGACTCGTCCGAGACCTGCTCGTAGAAGCTGACCAGGCGCTCGGCGTCATCAACGGTGATGGGGCGGATGCGCGCGGTGCCGCCGTCGCGCAGCACCACGTCGGCTTCCCAGTGGGCGGGGTACTCGTGCCGGTCCGACTGGCTCTGCATGGGCCCCAGAGTACGGCTCGCGTCCGACAACGGCGCGGGGCAGTCTGTGAAGGACGGGTGTCGGGCCGAGGCCGCGGTCCGAACGTCACACGGAACAGGCCACCGAAGGTCTGTTCCGGGCACGCTTCACGTTGTGGAACACTGGTCTAGACAACCCTGAGAACCTGAAGGGCAGCATCACATGGCTGAGCGCCGCGTCAACGTCGGCTGGGCCGAGGGCCTCCATGCCCGCCCCGCCTCCATCTTCGTCCGAGCCGCCACGGCCGCAGGCGTCCCGGTGACGATCGCCAAGGCTGACGGCAACCCCGTCAACGCGGCCTCCATGCTGGCTGTCCTGGGCCTGGGCGCCCAGGGCGGCGAGGAGATCGTGCTCGCCTCCGACGCCGAGGGCGCGGACGTCGCCCTGGACCGGCTGGCGAAGCTGGTCGCCGAGGGTCTTGAGGAACTCCCCGAGACCGTCTGAGAAATTTCGGGTCGCGGCGCTCGCCGCTGCCGACGAGGGGCTCGTCCGAATTGCCGGGCGGGCCCCTCGCCTTTTCCGTCCGACCCGGTGTATTTTCTGTTTTCGGGCAGCAGAAATAATCCCCCGCGAATAACTTCCTCTTTGTATACGGCGCGCATGTTAAAGCCGCTGACCCGACATGTTTACGGGATGTTGCGAATTCCTCACACGGTCCGGGCCGGAGGCGAAGCGCAGCCGGTGCGTATGGCTCGCGCGCTCGGTGTGGGCGGCCGTGATCGCCCGCGCGCGTTCGCTGTCGCCGCGGGCCACCGCGTCGACGATCGCGCCGTGCTCCGCCCACATCTCCACGGGGCTGGCCGGCGCGTCCACCGCGTACATCCAGGCGATCTTGTGCCGCAGCTGGGTCAGCATCGAGGTCAGCGCGGGGCTGCCGGACGCCTGGGCGAGCGTCTCGTGGAACCAGCCGCCCAAGGAGCGCAGGTCATCGCTGTTGCCCCGCCTGGCCCGCTCCTGCCCGAGCCGTACCAGGCCGCGCAGCACCTTCAGATGCGCCTCGGTGCGGCGCTGGGCGGCGCGTGCGGCGCCCAGCGGCTCCAGCAGACCGCGCATCTCCAGCAGGTCGGACGCCTCCTGCTCGGTGGGTTCGGCGACGCAGGCGCCCGCGTGCCGCCGGGTCACCACGAAGCCCTCGGCCTCCAGCGTGCGCAGGGCTTCCCGGACCGGGACCCGGCTGACGCCGTAGCGGCGGGCGAGCAGTTCCTCGGTGAGCCGGCTGCCGCGTTCGTAGACACCGGCGACGATATCGTCCCGGATCGCCGTGCATACCGAGTGCGCCGGAACACGCATGACCGACCTCCGCTTTAATCCCCGTGAAACGTCGACGACTGACGTGTGTTCAGTGACTCTATGACAATGAGCGGGAATTTCCGATGGCGGGCCGGATTCCATGCATATTTTTTGGACAACGGGGACCGGAAAACGCCGAAAACCCCGGCTTCGTCAGCCGGGGTTCAGCGGGTTGGGGCAGTGCCGTCAGATGGTCACACCCGTGCGGGTCAGATGTTCACACCGTGCGAGCGGAGGTAGGAGACCGGGTCGATGTCCGAGCCGTAGTCCTCACCCGTGCGGGCCTCGAAGTGCAGGTGCGCCCCGGTCACGTTGCCGGTGGCACCCGACAGGCCGATCTGCTGGCCCGGGGTGACGCTCTGGCCCACCGAGACACTGACGGACGACAGGTGCCCGTACTGGGTGTAGGTGCCGTCGTGCATCTTGATGACGACCTGGTTGCCGTACGCCCCGCCCCAGCCGGCCTCGACGACGGTGCCGACGCCGACCGAGCGGACCGAGGTGCCGCTGGAGGCGTGGAAGTCGATGCCGGTGTGGCTGCCGGAGGACCAGACGGCGCCGCCTGCCTGGTAGCTGGTCGAGACGTAGGAGCCGGCGATCGGCGAGACGAAGGTGTTCAGGCGCTTGCGCTCGGCCTCGCGGGCGGCACGCTCCTTGGCCTCCCGGGCCTCCTTCGCGGCCTCGGCGGCCCGCTGACGGGCGTCCTCCTCGGCCTGGCGCTTGATCTCCGCCAGCTCGGCCGCCTCCTGCTGCGCCGCGGCCTGGGCGTCGATCTGCTCGGCGACCGTGTCGCCCATGGTGAGGACGGGGGTGATGCCGGTCTGCTCGACGGGGGCCTCGGGGGCGGCGGCGAACGCCGGTCCGGCCACGGTGCCGATGACGCCGGTGGTGGTGAGCGCCGCGACGCCCGCCGCACGGGCGGTACTGCGCTGCATCCGGCTGGGACGACGGTGCTTCCCGGTGGCGCGGGTCAACGCCATGAAGTGGCTTGTCCTTTCCTTCCTTCTCGCCTACCGGGTTAGCTGACGGGTTCGGAGCAGGAAGGTCTCCTACGGACCCCCTCGCTTGCGCGCGGGCGCCCGATTCACCCCAGGGACTGCGGTGGGTCCCCGGCTCCCCAGGCTCGCGCCTTCGGGGACTCGGCGATGACTGTCCGGTGCCGCGGGTGCGGCGCACTGCCTGACGAACAGCCCGCATGACGCTAAACGGGGCCGCTTTCAATCCTCAAACGGATCAGTGCTTTTGTAGCGCACGCCACAGGGCAGACAGGCAACCTCCGCATCAATTCGGACATACGGGAGCCCTGGTGACGCTCCGGTCACCAGGGCTCCACGCGCGCGTGGCCGCGCGTTCGGGATCCGAGGGTGTGTCTACTCGGCTGTCACGACGGTGACTTCACCGATTCCGAGGGCCTCGACGGGCTCCTTGATCTGCGCCGCGTCACCCACCAGGACCGTCACCAGACGGTCCACCGGGAAGGCGTTCACGACCGCCGCGGTAGCCTCCACGGTGCCCGTCTCGGCGAGCTGCCGGTACAGGGTGGCCTGGAAGTCGTCGGGCAGGTGCTGCTCGACCTGGTCGGCGAGGGTGCCGGCGACGGCGGCGGCCGTCTCGTACTTCAGCGGCGCCACCCCGACCAGGTTCTGCACGGCGACGTCCCGCTCGGCATCGGTGAGGCCGCCCTCGGCGAGGGTGCGCAGCACCGTCCACAGGTCCCCCAGCGCCGGGCCGGTGTTCGGGGTGTCCACGGAGCCGCTGATGGCGAGCATGGAGGCGCCGGTGCCGTCGGGGGCGGAGCGCAGGACCTGCCCGAAGGCGCGCACGCCGTAGGTGTAGCCCTTCTCCTCGCGCAGCACGCGGTCCAGGCGGGAGGTGAGGGTGCCGCCCAGGCAGTACGTGCCGAGCACCTGCGCGGGCCATACGCGGTCGTGCCGGTCGGGTCCGACGCGGCCGATCAGCAGCTGGGTCTGGACGGCGCCGGGACGGTCCACGATGACGACGCGGCCGGTGTCGTCGGCCGTGACCGGGGGCACCGGGCGGGGCTGGGCGGCCGAGCCGGTCCAGGAGCCGAGGGTGTCGGCGAGGAGCGCGTCGAGGTCGGTGCCGGTGAGGTCGCCGACGACCACGGCGGTGGCCGTGGCGGGGCGCACGTGCCGCTCGTAGAAGGCGCGTACGGCCGCGGAGTCGATGGCGGTGACGGTCTCCTCGGTGCCCTGGCGCGGGCGGGACATGCGCGAGGTCGCCGGGAAGAGCTGCCTGGACAGCTCCTTGGCGGCGCGCCGGGAGGGGTTGGCCAGCTCGTGCGGGATCTCGTCGAGCCGGTTGCGGACCAGGCGTTCGACCTCGCTGTCGGCGAACGCGGGCGCCCTGAGGGCGTCGGCGAGCAGACCGAGCGCCTTGGGCAGGCGGGAGACCGGCACTTCGAGGGAGAGCCGCACGCCCGGGTGGTCGGCGTGGCAGTCGAGGGTGGCGCCGCAGCGCTCCAGTTCGGCGGCGAACTCCTCGGCGGTGTGCTTGTCGGTGCCCTCGGAGAAGGCGCGCGCCATGATCGTGGCGACGCCGTCGAGGCCGGCGGGCTCGGCCTCCAGGGGCGCGTCCAGGAGCACCTCGACGGCGACGACCTGCTGGCCGGGGCGGTGGCAGCGCAGCACGGTCAGGCCGTTGTCGAGGGTCCCGCGCGTGGGCGCCGGGAAGGCCCAGACCTTCGGCTCGCCCGCCGTGGGCTGGGGGTGGAACTCCATCGGGGCGAGCTCGGTCACTTGGCCGTCTCCTCGTTGTTGTCGCTTGCTTCCACGGTGGCCGCCGACTCCAGGTCCTCGGTGGGCTCCTCGACGGACTCCGGGGGGACGGTCGGCTCGTAGACGAGGACCGCGCGGTTGTCGGGGCGCAGGCGGGCCTTGGCGACCTCCTGGACCTCCTCGGCGGTCACCTCCAGCACGCGGCTCACGGCGGTGAGGGCGAGCTGCGGGTCGCCGAACAGGACGGCGTAGCGGCACAGTTCGTCGGCGCGGCCCGCGACGGTGCCGAGCCGGTCCAGCCACTCGCGCTCCAACTGGGCCTGGGCGCGCTCCATCTCCTCGGCCGTCGGCCCCTGCTCGGCGAACCGGGCCAGCTCCTCGTCGATGGCGGCCTCGATGACCGGGACCTCGACGTCACCGGAGGTCTTCACGTCCAGCCAGCCCAGCGAGGGCGCGCCGGCGAGGCGCAGCAGGCCGAAGCCGGCGGCGACGGCCGTGCGGTCACGCCGGACGAGCCGGTTGTACAGACGGGAGGACTCGCCGCCGCCGAGGATCGTCAGGGCGACGTCGGCGGCGTCGCACGCGCGCGTGCCGTCGTGCGGCAGGCGGTAGGCGGCCATCAGCGCCCGCGCGGGGACCTCCTCCTCGACGACCTCGCGCAGCTCCTTGCCGATGATGTCCGGCAGCGAGCCGTCGCGCGGGGCGGGCTTGCCGTCGTGGGCGGGGATGGAGCCGAAGTACTTCTCGATCCAGGCGAGCGTCTGCTCCGGGTCGATGTCGCCGACGACCGACAGCACGGCGTTGTTGGGCGCGTAGTAGGTGCGGAAGAAGGCGCGCGCGTCCTCCAGGGTCGCCGCGTCCAGGTCGGCCATGGAGCCGATCGGCGTGTGGTGGTAGGGGTGGCCCTCCGGGTAGGCGAGGGCGGTCAGCTTCTCGAAGGCCGTGCCGTAGGGGACGTTGTCGTAGCGCTGGCGGCGCTCGTTCTTGACGACGTCGCGCTGGTTCTCCATGGACTCCTCGTCCAGGGCGGCCAGCAGCGAGCCCATCCGGTCCGCCTCCAGCCACAGCGCCAGCTCCAGCTGGTGGGCGGGCATGGTCTCGAAGTAGTTGGTGCGCTCGAAGCTGGTGGTGCCGTTCAGCGAGCCGCCGGCGCCCTGCACCAGCTCGAAGTGGCCGTTGCCCTTGACCTGCGCGGAGCCCTGGAACATCAAGTGCTCGAAAAGGTGAGCCAGGCCGGTACGCCCCTTGACCTCGTGGCGTGAACCGACGTCGTACCAGAGGCACACCGCTGCGACGGGGGTCAGGTGGTCCTCGGAGAGCACCACGCGAAGGCCGTTGGCCAGGCGGTGCTCCGTTGCTGTCAGGCCTCCGGTGCCTGCCTGGTCTGTGGCCGTGTGACCCATGGGCATGTACGTCCCTTCGATCGCGGACGCGGTCGTGAAAAACCGCGGTCTTCCTGCCGGTCCTGCCACTGTATGCAAGCGTCGGCGGCCCCGGCGAAGTTCCCGGGACGCGTACGCCGAGGGCGGAGCCGCGAGCGGATCGCGTAGCCTGCGGGCAACCGGAAGCGGAGATCACCTGCGCGCCGGTCCGCACGACCCCGACGCCGGGTCCTGATCCGGGTTGTCAGTGCCGCGGTCCACAATGGTCCGCGTCGGATCCGGTGCACGCACACAGCTAGCGCGAAGAAGAAGGAGCCCAGGCAGCGATGGCCCGCCGCAGCACGAAGACCCCGCCGCCCGATGACTCGTACGAGGAGAAGATCCTCGACATCGACGTCGTCGACGAGATGCAGGGCTCCTTCCTTGAGTACGCGTACTCGGTCATCTACTCGCGCGCCCTGCCGGACGCCCGCGACGGACTGAAGCCGGTCCACCGGCGCATCGTCTACCAGATGAACGAGATGGGCCTGCGCCCCGACCGCGGCTATGTGAAGTGCGCGCGCGTGGTCGGCGAGGTCATGGGTAAGTTGCACCCGCACGGCGACGCGTCGATCTACGACGCGCTGGTGCGCATGGCGCAGCCCTTCTCGATGCGCCTGCCGCTGGTCGACGGCCACGGCAACTTCGGTTCGCTGGGCAACGACGACCCGCCGGCCGCGATGCGGTACACCGAGTGCCGCCAGGCCGCCGCGACCAGCCTGATGACCGAGTCGATCGACGAGGACACGGTCGACTTCGCGCCCAACTACGACGGCCAGGAGCAGGAGCCGGTGGCGCTGCCCGCCGCCTTCCCGAACCTCCTGGTCAACGGCTCCTCCGGGATCGCGGTCGGCATGGCCACCAACATGCCGCCGCACAACCTCGGCGAGGTCATCGCCGCCGCCCGTCACCTGATCCGCCACCCGAACGCGGATCTGGAGACACTGATGAAGTACATCCCGGGCCCCGACCTGCCCACCGGCGGCCGGATCGTGGGCCTGTCCGGCATCCGCGACGCCTACGAGACCGGCCGCGGCACCTTCAAGATCCGCGCCACGGTGTCGGTGGAGAACGTCACCGCCCGCCGCAAGGGCCTGGTCGTCACCGAGCTGCCCTTCACGGTCGGCCCGGAGAAGGTGATCGCCAAGATCAAGGACCTGGTCGGCTCGAAGAAGCTCCAGGGCATCGCCGACGTCAAGGACCTCACCGACCGCGAGCACGGCCTGCGCCTGGTCATCGAGATCAAGAACGGCTTCGTGCCGGAGGCCGTGCTGGAGCAGCTGTACAAGCTGACGCCGATGGAGGAGTCCTTCGGCATCAACAACGTCGCCCTGGTCGACGGCCAGCCCCTCACCCTGGGCCTGAAGGAGCTGCTGGAGGTCTACCTCGACCACCGCTTCGAGGTCGTGCGGCGGCGCAGCGAGTTCCGCCGCACCAAGCGCCGCGACCGCCTCCACCTGGTGGAGGGCCTGCTGACCGCGCTCGTCGACATCGACGAGGTCATCCGGCTGATCCGCTCCAGCGAGAACAGCGCGCAGGCCAAGGAGCGCCTGATCGAGCGCTTCTCGCTGTCGGACGTCCAGACCCAGTACATCCTGGACACCCCGCTGCGCCGGCTCACCAAGTACGACCGCATCGAGCTGGAGGCGGAGAAGGACCGGCTCACCGAGGAGATCGCCCAGCTGACCGCGATCCTGGAGTCGGACGCGGAGCTGCGCAAGCTGGTCTCCTCCGAACTGGCCGCGGTCGCCAAGAAGTTCGGCAACGAGCGGCGTACGGTCCTGCTGGAGTCGGCGGGCAGCCAGGCGGCGGCGCAGCCGCTGCAGGTCGCCGACGACCCGTGCCGGGTGCTGCTGTCGTCGACGGGTCTGCTGGCCCGTACGGCCAACGGCGACCCGTTCACGGAGGACGGCGAGGCCAGGCGCACCAAGCACGACGTGATCATCTCCGCGGTGCCCGCCACGGCGCGCGGCGAGGTGGGCGCGGTGACCTCGGCGGGCCGGCTGCTGCGGATCAACGTCGTCGACCTGCCGACGCTGCCGGAGACGGCGTCGCGGCCGAACCTGTCGGGCGGTGCGCCGCTGTCGGAGTTCGTCTCCCTGGAGGGCGACGAGACGGTGGTCTGTCTGACGACGCTGGACGAGTCCTCCCCCGGTCTGGCGCTCGGCACCGAGCAGGGTGTCGTCAAGCGGGTGGTGCCGGACTACCCCTCCAACAAGGAGGAGTTGGAGGTCATCACCCTCAAGGAGGGCGACCGGATCGTCGGCGCGGTGGAGCTGCGCACCGGTGAGGAGGACCTGGTCTTCATCACGGACGACGCCCAGTTGCTGCGCTACCAGGCGTCCCAGGTGCGTCCGCAGGGCCGTCCGGCGGGCGGTATGACGGGCATCAAGCTCTCCCAGGGCGCGAAGGTCATCTCCTTCACGGCGGTGGACCCGGCGGCGGACGCCGTCGTCTTCACCGTGGCGGGCTCGCGCGGCACGCTGGACGACTCGGTCCAGACGACGGCCAAGCTGACCCCCTTCGACCAGTACCCGCGCAAGGGCCGAGCCACCGGCGGTGTGCGCTGCCAGCGGTTCCTGAAGGGCGAGGACTGCCTGTCGCTGGCCTGGGCGGGCCCGGCCCCGGCCCGCGCGGCGCAGAAGAACGGCAGCCCGGCCGAGCTTCCGGACATGGACCCGCGCCGCGACGGCTCGGGTGTGTCGCTGCCGAAGACGGTGGCGGTGGTGGCGGGCCCGGTCTAGACGCCGGCCTCGGGGGGTTCCTCCTCGGAGCCCTGGACGTAGCGGAGGACGCCCCACATGCCGTGCTCGTCGGCGTGCGGGGCGTCGCTCTCGCACGCCGCGAGTTCCTTGGCGAGGGCGGGCGCGTCGATGCCGGACCCGATGAGCACGAGCTGGGTGAGGCGTTCGGCGCCGCCCGGCCACGGCTCGGGGTAGAACCGCAGGAACCGCCCGACGGCATGCACGCCGTACCGGTTACGGGTGTCGTGCGGCCCGAAGTCGACGTACCCCTTGATCCGGTAGAGCCCCTCGGGCCGGCTGTCGAGAAACCGCATGAGCGCCCGCGGATCAAGAGCCCGCCCCGACTCGAACGACACACTGTCGTAGGCGGTGTGCAGATGCCCGTCATGCTCACCGCCCTCGTCGTGCTGGTGCAGGTCGTCGAAGGACAGCTGCCCGATGCGCTCCTCACTGGGCCGGCAGTCGAAGAGGAACTCCGGGTCGATGCGCCCGTAGGTCGCGGGTACGACGGCGGCGCGCCCGGCGAGCCCGCGTACGGCCGACAGCACGCGCTCGGGGTCCTCGGCCCGGTCGAGCTTGTTGACGACGACGAGGTCGGCGAGGGCGAGGTGCCGGTCGATCTCGGGGTGCCGGGCGCGGGTGGCGTCGAACTCTGCGGCGTCGACGACCTCGACGAGCCCGCCGTAGACGATGCCGGGATGCTCGCTGGCGAGCACCATGCGCACCAGTTCCTGCGGCTCGGCGAGCCCGCTGGCCTCGATGACAATGACGTCGATGCCGGCGGAGGGCGCCGCGAGCCGCTCCAGGTAGCTGTCCAGCTCACTGGCATCAACGGCGCAGCACAGGCAGCCGTTCCCGAGGGACACGGTGGAATCCCCGAGTGCCCCCGCCACGGCCATGGCATCGATCTCGATCGCCCCGAAGTCATTGACGATGGCCCCGATCCGGCTGCCGCCGCTGCGGTGCAGGAGGTGGTTGAGGAGGGTCGTCTTCCCGGAGCCGAGGAATCCGGCGAGCACGACGACGGGAATCTGCTGCGCGGGGCTGCTGGGGAGCAACGAGCGACCTCTCTCACACCGACGCGTGCACCGGCTCGTTGGCGTGGTGCACGGGCGAAGAATCAATGCCGGTCCAGGATACGAGCCGCAAGAATCCGGGCGAAGTGAACGATTGTTAGCAGCACTTGCGGGGCAGACGTTGGGCATGGCGCCGGACTGTGCGACCCTCGCTTCCCTCCGTGCGCCTCCTCTCCGCCTCCCTGCCGATCAGAGCCGCTCGGCACCCTGGGAGACGGCAAGCGCCGCCCACCGCTCGCCGGTCCCCTTCAGTCGACCCGCACCCCGACGACCGGCGGACGGCCGCCTGATTCGGGGGTTGACATGGCCACACAGAGCTTCCGGCTGGGGAGCCTCGGCCGCACCGCGCGAGCGAGTCTCGCGACCATGCTCAAGACTGTCACGGCACGCAGCACGAGCCAGCGGAAACGTGCTGCCCTCATCGAGCAGCATCGACTCCACTTCGACCTCATGTGCAAGGCGATGGACGATCCCGCGCTGACCGCGGTGCTCGACACGTACGACGCGGAGATCCCGCTCGACAAGCAGCGACAGTTCCTGTTCGCGAACGTGCTCTATGTCAACGCCCTCTTCTATCACCGCATCGGCGCCTGGACACGGCCGGAACTCTTCGGACACCTGCGCATCCTGTGCCAGAACCCTGTGTTCCGCGAGTACTGGGAGGCCACCCGTCCGCACCGGATGAGCCTGCCGAGGGAATCGGAGGAAGCGGTACTCGGGAACAGGATGGACGATCTGATCCGGGAGCTGGACGACTCCGACGGGGAGGAATGGTGGGTCGTCGGGACGGACGACGGGTGACCACCTTTGCTGACGGCTGACCACGGTCGCATTTCACCCGATCTTCCAGCGTGATGCCGCACGTCGTCAGCAACCGGTCGGCTATCTTGTTGCCCACCCTCTCCGGGCACTCCGGCGACACCATCACGCTCGGAGCAGGAGCGCTCCGTAGCACACTCTTGCCCGGAGGCAGCCACGCCTGGAGGCTCCCCTCCCCTGCGAGCCATAAGGCTGGTATCTCTCGGTGAAAATCGTGCGACGTATTGGGGCCTCGCCCCGTGAGCGTGGCAGTGGTACGGGTCAGTCGTGCCCGGACATCTTCGAGCTCGATGACGGCAACTTCGCGATCATCGGCTGCGAAGCGACTGCGGAACTCGACCCCGCACTTCCTCATGACGCCGCACGCGCCGACTATGAGCGCATCGTGGTCATCACCAGAGAAACCCTCCTCAGAGCCAAGGCGGACATTCCGGACGCCTGAGGCGGAAGGTCCGGTAGAACCGCTACCGGACCCGGCGCCAGTCGCCCCCAACGTCTCTGCTGGACCGAGCCCCCGAGTTTTCCTGCTCGGCTCGGGGGAATCCTCCCAACTCGGCATCCGGGAGGGGATCTTGGCTGGAACACCAGCATGGCGGTCCGCGAGCAGGGCGATCGCATGGCTCGCCGTGGCGCTCATCGGTACGGCCGCCGTGTGCCTGGCGTCCCTGGTCGTCAGCGGATGGCTGATCAGCGGTGTGGAGCAGGCGAACGGCGGCATGGAGGAAGCGGCCCAGCGCAGCGCCCTCGGTGACTACTTCGGGGCGGTGAGCGCGGTCTTCTCCGGTGTGGCTGTCCTCCTGCTGGTCGCCACCTTGCTCTTCCAGCAGCGCGAACTGAGGATGCAACGCGAGGAACTCGCCCTTCAGCGGCGGGAGCTGATCGCCTCTCGGGAAGAACTGCGCAGGAGCGCGACAGCGGATCTGCGGGGTCTGCACATCCAGTTGACGCAGATGCAGATGAACGACGCGTCGCTGGCCGAGGTGTGGAACGACTACCCGGGTCACAGCCCGGCCGAGATACGCCAATTGCTCTTCGCCAACCTCACGTACAGCCACTACGCGCTGATCTACGAGTGGGGAAGCGTGTCGGACGCCGAGGTCCTCGCCCATGCGCGAAGCCTGGTCAGGAGTCCGGCGTTCCGCCGTTACTGGCAGCTGTCGCGGGACGCCAAGGCAGCGCTCCCCGAGGACAGCACGGAGGCACGCTTCTTCCGGCTCTTCGACCGAGCGATCCGCGAAACCTCCACGGGTGACGGGTCGCCCGCCTCCTGAGCATCGCCCGGGTCAAGCGGCCACCGGCACCGCCATCGGCGCCCCCGGCCCCACATACCGTGCCACCGGGCGGATGATCTTCCGGTCCTCGGACTGTTCGAGGATGTTGGCGCTCCAGCCGACGACGCGGGCCGCCGCGAAGGTGGGGGTGAACATCTCGCGGGGCAGGCCGCAGAGTTCCATGACCACACCCGCGTAGAACTCGACGTTGGTGTGGAGTTCACGACCGGGCTTCAGCTCGGCGAGGATCGCCTCGACCCGGCGCTCGACCTCGACAGCGAAGTCGACGCGGGGGCCGCCGAAGCGCCGGGCGATCTCGCGGAGCATGCGGGAGCGGGGGTCCTCGGTGCGGTAGACGGCGTGGCCGAAGCCCATGATGCGGTCGCCGGCGAGGACGCGTTGACGGATCCACGGGTCAATGCGGTCGGGTGTGCCGATGGCGTCCAGGGTGTCCAGCGCCCGGCTGGGCGCGCCGCCGTGCAGGGGGCCGGAGAGCGCGCCCACAGCGCCCACGAGGCACGCCGCCACGTCCGCTCCCGTCGACGCGATGACCCTCGCGGTGAAGGTTGACGCGTTGAATCCGTGATCAATGGTTGAGATCAAGTACTGCTCGACGGCCCGCGCCCGCTCCGGTTCCGGTTCGGAACCCGTCAACATGTACAGATAGTTCGCCGCGTACGGCAGGTCCTCCCGCGGCTCCACCGGATCGCGCCCCTCCCCCAGCCGGTACAGCGCGGTGAGCAGCGTCGGCACGGCGGCCGCCGCGGCCAGCGTGTCCCGGCGGCGTTCGTCCGCGCCGATGTCGTACACCGGCCGGAAGCCCTTGACCGCGCCGAGCAGGGACAGTGCCGTGCGCATCCCGGCGAGCGGTCCGGACCCGGTGGCGTGCTCCGCCGCGGCGATCGCGGGGAGTACCGCGCTCACCTCGTCGGGCAGGCGCCGCAGTACGGCGGTCTCGGGCGGCGAAGGCCGCGGCCCGCTCCGCGTCCGGCGGCAGTTCGCCGTGGATCAGCAGATGCCAGACGTCCTCGAAGGAGCGCGTCCGCGCGAGGTCGACCGCGGAGTACTGCCGGTAGTGGTAGAAGCCCTCTCTCCCTCGTACGTCACCGATCTCCGTGTCGGTGACGACGACACCCGCGAGCCCCCGCGGCGCCTCGATGAGCGTGCTGCCCGACCTGTTGACCGTCATGACTACCTCCCTGGACTTGATTCGACTGTCCATGCTTGACTCAATCTCTGTCAATATTGATTCAGTCAATACAACAATCCACGTGTCGCCCAGACGGATACGGTGACCCCCATGCGCGATCAAGACCCCGGCTCCGAGCACCCGTCCCGGCGGCTGACCACCAAGGAGGCAGCCGAGCTGCTCGGCGTGAAACCCGAGACCGTGTACGCGTACGTCAGCCGCGGACTGCTCAGCAGCAGCCGCATGCCCAGCGGCCGGGGCAGCACGTTCGACGCCAAGGAGGTCGAGGCCCTCGCCCGGCGCAACCGGCGCGACAGCGGCGGCACTTCGGGCTCCGGCCATGAGCTGGCGGTACGCACCCGCATCACCCTCATCGACGCGGACCGGTACTACTTCCGCGGCGTCGACGCGACCGAACTCGCCCTGCGCCACTCCTACGAGGAAGTCGCCGAGTGGCTGTGGACCGGAAGCCTCCGCCCGGGCATCACCTTCGACGCCCCCGAGGCCACGGCCACCGCGGCCCGCCGCGCAGCCGACGCACTGCCCGAACACACCGGGCCCACCGACCGGTTGAGGGTCGCTGCCATCGCCGCGGCGACCGCGGACCCGTTGCGCTTCGACCTGTCCGAGGACGCCGTTCTCGGCACCGCGCGCACGCTCATCCCCACCCTCGTCGCCGCCCTGCCCCCCATACGGCGCGGCCACCGCGACACCGGCCCGCTCGCCGCCCGCCTGTGGGCACGGCTCAGCGGACTGCCCGCCGACGAGGACTGCGTGCGCGTCCTGGACACGGCGCTCGCCCTCCTCGTCGATCACGACCTCGCCGCCTCCACACTGGCCGTGCGCGTCGCCGCCTCGGCCCGCGCGCACGCCTACGCGGCCGTCTCAGCGGGCCTGGGCGTCCTGGAGGGCCCCTTGCACGGCGCGGCCAGCGGCCTCGCCCACCGGATGCTCCTGGACGTCCTCGACCGCGGCGACGCGGCACCGGTGATCGCCGAGGAACTCCGCGCCGGCCGCCGCATCCCCGGCCTCGGGCACCGGCTCTACCCGGGCGAGGACCCACGCGCGCGGGTACTGTTCGAGCTGCTGGAGCGGATCCCGCGGGCCGAGCCCGCCCTGGCGGCGGCCCGCGACGTCGTCTCCACGACCGCCCGGCACACGCCGCTGCACGCCAATGTCGACCTGGCCCTGGCCGTGTTCACCGCGACCTGCGGCATGCCCGCCACCGCAGGCGAGACGATCTTCGCCGTCGCCCGGACGGCGGGCTGGATCGCCCACGCGCTGGAGGAGTACGGCGAGCGCCCCCTGAGGATACGTCCCAGCGGTCACTACGTCGGCCCGAGGCCACCCCGACCACTGCCGGAGTAGGACACGAGCGGCCCGGGAAGCCACTCTGGATCAAGTCAGGTTAGGCTCACCTTCGTGAGTACTTGCTCAAGTGTCTCCCGGGACCTCGACGAGCCGATCGCGGGCACCGCGGCCACCGCGAAGACCTGGCTGCTGCTGGAGCAGCCCGGTCCGTGGGGCGCCAAGGCGCTCACCTCCAGCCATCTGGACCCCGCGCTGGGCCGCGCCCTGGAGGCCGCCGCCAAGGGCACCGGCGTGCGGATCGCGCTCATCCGCCGCCCCGGGCGCCACGCCGACCGCGGCACGCCCGCCGCGCGTCGGGTGTACGCCGCCCACACCACCCCCGGGAACGCCTGGCTGCACGGCGCCACCATCACCGACCCGCGCCGGCTGCTCGACCTGGACTTCGCCGCGCTCGGCAGGGGCGACCACCGTGTGTTCGACACGGTGCTCCAGGCCGCCCCGCACACCGGCGACCCACTCGCGCTCGTGTGCACCAACGGCAAGCGGGACCGCTGCTGCGCCCTCCTCGGCCGCCCTCTCGCCGCCGAACTCGACGCCTCGGGCGTGGAGGGCGTCTGGGAGGTCACCCATCTGGGTGGGCACCGTTTCTCCCCGACCCTGCTGGTCCTGCCGTACGGCTACGCCTACGGCCGCGCACAGGCGCCCGCCGTCAAGGAGGTCCTCCTTCACGCGCGGGAGGGGCGGATCGTCGTCGAGGGCTGCCGCGGGAACTCCGCGTGGGAGCGGCCCGGGCAGACGGCCGAGCTGGCCGTGCGCTCGGCGGTGGGCGAGTACGCGGCGGACGCCCTGAGCGTCATCCGCACCGAGGGCGCCGCGCCGCGCTGGACGGTGACCGTCGCCCACACCGACGGCCGCCTGTGGCATGTGGTCGTCGCCCAGGGCGAGGCGCTGCCGCCCCGGGCGGAGAGCTGCGGTACGTCGGTACTGGGCTCGCCCGCGCGGATGGACGTGGTCGCGGTACGCGAGCTGGCCACCACGACGGCACTGGCCGGCTGAGGGCCTTGACCGCATCAGCCGCCTGACAGCCGCGACCGCACCAGTCGGCCGACGGCCATGACGACACCGCCCGGCTGACGAGCCCGGCGGCACCGGTCGGCCGACGAGCATGGCGGCACCGGCCTGACGCTTCCGCGGCGGGTCCACGTACCGTCGTGGGTATGAGCCCCACTCCCCCCGCGCGCCGCCTGCGCCTCGGCCTGCCGCGGCGGATGTTCTCGCAGGTGCTGCTGATGCAGGTGGCGATCGCCGCGGGAGTCGCGGTGCTCGCGACGGGCCTGTTCCTCGCGCCGCTCGGCAACCAGCTCGACGACCAGGCCATGCGCCGGGCCCTGGCCATCGCCCAGACCACCGCCGTCGATCCGCAGATCGCCCACGGCGTCGTGAACACGCCCCCGACGTCCGACGGGCCCGTCCAGAAGGAGGCCGAGCGGATCCGCGAGGCCACCCGGGCCGAGTACGTGGTCGTGATGGACTGGCGGGGCGTGCGCTGGTCGCATCCCACTCCCGACGAGGTCGGCAGGACCGTGTCCACCGACCCGGGCGACGCCCTGGCCGGCGACGAGGTCATGGAGATCGACGCCGGCACCCTGGGCCGCACCGCGCGCGGCAAGGTGCCCCTGCGCGACAGCGACGGCGACATCGTCGGCGCGGTCTCCGTCGGCATCGCCTACGACAGCGTCCGGGCCCGGCTGATCCACGCGATCCCGGAGCTGCTGGCGTACGCGGGCGGCGCCCTTGCGGTGGGCGCGCTGGCCGCCTGGCTGATCTCCCGGCGGGTTCAGCGGCAGACCCGCGACCTGGCCTTCTCCGACATCTCGGCGCTGCTGGCGGAGCGCGAGGCGATGCTGCACGGCATCCGCGAGGGCGTGGTCGCACTGGACCGCGAGGGCCGGGTGCGCCTGCTCAACGACGAGGCGCGGCGGCTGCTCGGCATCGGTGACGAGGCGCTCGGGCGCTCCCTGGACGAGGCGCTCGGGGAGGGCCGTACGACCGACGTACTGGCCGGGCGGGTGACGGGCACGGATCTGCTCACCGTGCGCGGGCAGCGCGTCCTGGTCGCCAACCGTATGCCCACCGACGACGGCGGCGCCGTGGCCACCCTGCGCGACCGCACCGAGTTGGAGCAGCTCGGCCGGGAACTGGACTCCACGCGCGGGCTGATCGACGCCCTGCGCGCCCAGGACCACGAGCACGCCAACCGTATGCACACCCTGCTGGGGCTGCTGGAGCTGGAGATGTACGACGACGCCGTGGAGTTCGTCGGCGAGGTGGTGGGTGAGCACCGGGCGACCGCGGAACAGGTCACGGAGCGGATCCAGGACCCGCTGCTCGCGGCGCTGCTGGTCGGCAAGGCGACGGTGGCGGCCGAGCGCGGGGTGGCGCTGCTGGTGTCGGACCGGACGCGGCTGCCGGACCGGCTGGTCGACCCGAGGGGCATCGTGACGGTCGTCGGCAACCTGGTGGACAACGCCCTGGACGCGGTCGCGGGCACCGCGCACGCGCGCGTGGAGGTCGAACTGCGCACCGAGGGGGACACGGTCGTCCTGGTCGTACGCGACACCGGGCCCGGAATCCCGGCCGAGCGACGCGAGTTGATCTTCACCGAGGGCTGGTCCACGAAGGAGGCACCGGCCCATCGCGAGCGCGGGATCGGGCTCTCCCTGGTGCGCCGGCTCGCCGAACGGCAGGGTGGCAGCGCCACCGTGGGCGAGGCGCCCGGCGGTGGCGCGGAGTTCACGGTCGTCCTGCCGGACGCGCTGACGGAGCCGGCCGCCGAACCCGCCCTGACCGCCCCCACCGCCCACCGGGCCGCCGCCCGCGCGGCCGCCGAGGAGGAGTCGCGATGATCGAGGTCCTGGTCGTGGACGACGACACCCGTGTCGCCCATGTCAACGCCGCCTATGTGGAGAAGGTGCCGGGCTTCCACGTGGCCGGCGAGGCGCACAGCGCGGCCCAGGCGCTGCGGCAGGTCGAGGAGCTGCCCCGGGTGGACCTGGTGCTGATGGACCACTACCTGCCCGACGACACGGGCCTGTCGGTCGTACGGGAGATGCGGCGGCGCGGCCACAGCACCGACGTGATCATGGTGACGGCCGCGCGGGACGTCTCCACCGTCCAGGAGGCGATGCGGCACGGGGCGCTGCAGTATCTGGTCAAGCCGTTCGCCTTCGCGGGGCTGCGCGCCAAGCTGGAGGCGTACGCGGAGCTGCGCCGCACGCTCGACGGCGGCGGTGAGGCCGAACAGGCCGAGGTGGACCGGATCTTCGGCGCCCTGTCCGCGCCGTCGGAGCCGGGGCTGCCCAAGGGCCACTCCCCCACCACGGCCGATCTGGTGCGGCGCTGTCTGATCAACGCGGACGGCCCGCTGTCCGCCCAGGACATCGCGGACCGCACCGGAGTCAGCCGCCAGACCGCGCAGCGCTATCTGAAGCTCCTGGAGCGCACGGGCCGCGCGCGGCTCACCCTCAAGTACGGCGACGCGGGCCGCCCTGAGCACCGATACGTCTGGGCGACCCGCGTCTGAGGGCACGGCCGTTCGTGGGGGCGGGGGAAGCGGCCGTACCCGCACCCTGGGATACGGATTTCACGGCCGGTTGTCTCCGGCCGCTCGCAACGTTTCGATCAGGCCGCTCCCGCCCCGGTCAGTGACCGCACCTCGGTCTCCGCGTGCTTGGCCTCGTCGGGGAGTTCGGCGGAGGTGACGGTGCCGAGCCAGCCGGCCAGGAAACCGAGCGGGATGGACACGATGCCGGGGTTCTGGAGCGGGAACAGGTGGAAGTCGACGCCGGGGACGAGGGACTCGGGGCTTCCGGAGACCACCGGGGAGAGCAGGACGAGCGTCAGGGCGGGGATGAGGCCCCCGTAGACGGCCCAGACGGCACCGCGGGTGGTGAACCCTCGCCAGAACAGCGAATAGAGCAGCACGGGCAGATTGGCGGACGCGGCGACGGCGAAGGCCAGGCCGACCAGGAAGGCGACGTTGAGGTCGCGGGCGAGCAGGCCGAGGGCGATGGCGACGACGCCGATGCCGACCGCGGCGACCCGGGCGACGGCGACCTCGCTGCGCTGCTTGGCCCGTCGGCGCCGCAGGGAGGCGTACAGGTCGTGGGCGACGGACGCCGAGGAGGCGAGGGTGATTCCGGCGACCACGGCGAGGATCGTGGCGAAGGCGACGGCGGCGACGACGGCGAAGAGAACCGTTCCACCGGTGGAGTCGGCCCCGCCACCCAGGTCGAGGGCCAGCAGCGGCACGGCAGTGTTCCCGGCGGCGTTGGAGGCGCGCACGGCGTCCGAGCCGACGATGGCGGCGGCGCCGAAGCCCAGGACGATCGTCATCAGGTAGAAGCCGCCGATCAGCCCGATCGACCAGACCACCGAGCGGCGTGCCGCCCGCGCGGTGGGGACAGTGTAGAAGCGGGAGAGGATGTGGGGCAGTCCGGCGGTGCCGAGGACCAGGGCGAGTCCGAGGCTGATGAAGTCGAAGCGGGCGGTCCAGTCGGCGCCGTACTTCAGGCCGGGGGCCAGGAACGATTCGCCGTGGCCGCTGCGTTCGGCGGCGCTGCTCAGCAGGTGGTCGAAGTCGCCATGGAAGCGCACCAGGACGAGCACGGTCAGCGCGATGGTGCCGCCGAGCAGCAGGACCGCCTTCACGATCTGGATCCAGGTGGTGGCCCGCATCCCTCCCAACGACACGTAGATCACCATGAGCGCGCCGACGCCGATGACGGTCCAGGTCTGTGCCGCCTCGCCCTGTCCGCCGAGCAGCAGCGCGACCAGGCTGCCCGCACCCACCATCTGCGCCACCAGATACAGAACGGACACGGTGACCGAGGAAGTTCCCGCCGCGATGCGTACGGGCCGCTCGCTCATCCGGGCGGCGACCACGTCGGCGAGGGTGAACCGGCCGCAGTTGCGCACCAGTTCGGCGACCAGGAAGAGCACGACCAGCCAGGCCACCAGGAAGCCCACCGAGTACAGCAGGCCGTCGTAGCCGTAGAGGGCGATGAGTCCGGAGATGCCGAGGAAGGACGCGGCCGACATGTAGTCGCCCGCGATGGCAAAACCATTCTCCATCGGCGAGAAGAGCCGGCCTCCCGCGTAGAACTCCTCGGCGGAGCCGTGCCGGTGCCGGCTCACCCAGGTGGTGATCGCCAGGGTGACGGCGACGAACGCGCTGAACAGCAGCAGGGCCAGGGTCTGATGATCGCCCGTCACGATGTGCCGCTCCTCGTGCCGCGGGTCATTTCCTGGGTGTCCCAGCGCAGTTCGAGCGCGGCCCGGTCCCGGCGCAGGCGCGCGTGGCGGGTGTAGGCCCAGGTGAGCAGGAAGGTGGTGAGGAACTGCGCGAGCCCGGCGACCATCGCCACGTTCACCGCGCCGGCCACGGGTCGGGCCATGAGTGCGGGCGCGGTGGTGGCCGTCACGACGTAGCCGATGTACCAGGCCAGGAAGCCGAGGACGGCCGGGACGACGAACCTGCGGTACTGGCTGCGCACTTCCTGGAAGGCGGCGCTGCGCTGCACCTCCAGGTAGACCTCCGCGGCCGTGGCCCCCTCCGCGCGGGCCGCCGGGGCGGCGGCGGGAGCGGGGGCGGTGTCCGACTCGCCCCAGCCGGAGGCGAGCGCGTCGTACCAGGGATCGTCGTACCGCACGCTCCCGGTTGACCCGACCGCGTCGGGGCCGCCGGGACCACCCTCGCGCGCGCGGGAGTGACCGTTGCTTGAGTGCATGCCCAAGGATGGACAGAACGGGAAGATCCCCGACTCTTGTTCCCCTCGCCCTTCACCCCATCAGGTGATTTGTCCCGCATGTACGGTGCGATCTGCTTCGCAAACGCGTAGGCCGGGGCGGGCCGTAGGCGGAGTCACCCGCCCTCGGCCCGCCCCGGCCCGAAGGTTCCTACGCGTCGATGCGGGAGCGGTCCAGCGTCGCCGCCGAGGAGGAGATGAACTCCTTGCGCGGCGCCACGTCGTTGCCCATCAGCAGGTCGAAGACCTGCTCGGCCGCCTCCAGGTCGGAGAGGTTGATCCGGCGCAGGGTGCGGTGGCGCGGGTCCATGGTCGTCTCCGCCAGCTGGTCGGCGTCCATCTCGCCGAGACCCTTGTAGCGCTGGATGGAGTCCTTGTAGCGGATGCCCTTGGACTGGAACTCCATGAGCTTGTCGCGCAGTTCGCGGTCGGAGTACGTGTACACGTACTTGTCCTGGCCCTTCTTGGGCTGGACGAGCTCGATGCGGTGCAGCGGCGGCACGGCCGCGAAGACCCGTCCGGCCTCCACCATGGGCCGCATGTAGCGCTGGAACAGGGTCAGCAGCAGGCAGCGGATGTGGGAGCCGTCGACATCGGCGTCGGTCATCATGATGATCTTGCCGTAGCGGGCCGCGTCGATGTCGAAGGTCCGGCCCGAACCGGCTCCTATGACCTGGATGATCGCGCCGCACTCGGCGTTCTTCAACATGTCCGTGACGGACGACTTCTGGACGTTGAGGATCTTGCCGCGGATCGGCAGCAGCGCCTGGAACTCGGAGTTCCGGGCGAGCTTGGCGGTGCCCAGCGCGGAGTCTCCCTCGACGATGAACAGTTCGCTGCGCTCGACGTCGTCGCTGCGGCAGTCGGCGAGCTTGGCGGGCAGCGAGGAGGACTCCAGGGCCGTCTTGCGGCGCTGCGCGTCCTTGTGCTGGCGCGCGGCGATACGCGTGCGTGCCGCGGCGACGGTCTTCTCCATGACCACGCGGGCCTGGGCGGCCGCGTCGCGCTTGGTGGAGGTCAGGAACGCCTTGAGTTCCTTGCTGATCACGGAGTTCACGATGCGGCGTGCCGCGGAGGTGCCGAGCACCTCCTTGGTCTGGCCCTCGAACTGGGGCTCGGCCAGGCGGACGGTGACGACGGCGGTGATGCCTTCCAGGGCGTCGTCCTTGACGATGTCGTCCTCGGCCACGCGCAGCAGCTTCTTGGCCCGCAGGACCTCGTTGAGGGTGCTCGTGACGGCCGCCTCGAAGCCCGCGACATGGGTGCCGCCCTTGGGGGTGGCGATGATGTTCACGAACGACTTCACGGTCGTGTCGTAGCCCGTGCCCCAGCGCAGCGCCACGTCGACGTCGAGTTCGCGGGTGACCTGGGTGGGCGTCATCTGGCCGTGCTCGTCCAGGACCGGGACGGTCTCCCGGAAGGTGCCCTGGCCGGACAGGCGCAGCACGTCGCAGATGGGCTTGTCGGTGGCGAGGTATTCGCAGAACTCGCTGATGCCGCCGTCGAAGCGGAAGGACTCCTCACCCTTGCTGCCGCCCTCGCCGAGGCCGAACTCGTCGCGCACGACGATGGTCAGCCCGGGCACCAGGAAGGCGGTCTGGCGGGCGCGCTGGTGGAGGTTCTCCAGGGAGAGCCTGGCGTCCTTGAGGAAGATCTGCCGGTCGGCCCAGTAGCGCACGCGCGTGCCGGCGCGGTTCTTGGGGATCTTCTTGGTCTTGCGCAGCCCGCTGCCCGCCTCGAACTTCGCCTCCGGTCCGGTGGCGGCGAACACGCCGGGCACCCCGCGCCGGAAGCTGATGGCGTGGGTGTGGCCACCGCGGTCCACCTCGACGTCCAGTCGCGCGGACAGGGCGTTCACCACGGAGGCGCCCACGCCGTGCAGACCGCCGGAGGCCGCGTAGGAGCCGCCGCCGAACTTGCCGCCGGCGTGCAGCTTGGTCATCACGACCTCGACGCCGGACAGGCCGGTCTTGGGCTCGACGTCGACCGGGATGCCCCGGCCGTTGTCGCGGACCTCGACCGAGCCGTCGTCGTGGAGGACGACCTCGATGTGGTCGCAGTAGCCCCCGAGGGCCTCGTCCACGGAGTTGTCGATGATCTCCCAGAGGCAGTGCATCAAGCCGCGGCTGTCGGTCGAGCCGATGTACATGCCCGGGCGCTTGCGCACGGCTTCGAGGCCCTCAAGGACGAGCAGGTGCCGCGCGGTGTAGTTGGAACCGTCCCGGTCTGCTCCTGCCAGCAGCGCTGTGGACGGCACGGACGTCTCGGCGGTCACGCGGTTCGCTCCTCGCTGAATTTCAGGTGGCGCCCTGATGGGTAAGGGCGCGGCTTCGGTCGCCGCTCAGAGGGTACCGAGGCCTGGTAGAGCCGATGTAACGCCACCCTCGTCTGTCGGCAGACTAGTCCAGAGTCGCATAGATGTTCGATCCCTCGATGGAGTGAAGTACATATCACGTTCCCTTCCAGGCATGAACCATTTAGGCTCCGGGCACGTCCTCATGAACAAACCGGCAATCCAGCCGGAGGGACCGACACCGACCGACAGTGCGAACCCGTACGACACACAGACACGCGATACGGCACATTCGCCGCCAACCGGCAGCAGCCAGCCGCCCGGAAAGATTTTTTCAAGGAAAAGCCACGAGCGGGAACGTTTTCGGGCTGGTTGGATGTTGACCCTGGTACGACAGCTCGTCGAGCTAGAGAAGAGGCGACGTGACTACTGTTCTGACCCCCGCGAGCCCGCTGACGGCCGCCGATCGCTGCGACCGCTGCGGCGCCCAGGCATACCTGCGCGTCGTCCTGGTAAGCGGCGGAGAACTGCTCTTCTGCGCCCACCACGGCCGCAAGTTCGAGCCGGGACTCAAGAAGATCGCCGCTGAGATACAGGACGAGACGGAGCGGCTGACGGCCGTTCCCGCCACCGCTTCCGAGGAAGAGCGCTGACACCCTCGCGTCCACGACGAGCCAGATACAGGCATTAGGCCGGCGTACGGGCGGCTGTCCCCGATTTCCCGGGGCAGCCGCCCTACGCGTTGCCCGGAACCGCTCAGGGCGCCCCCTGCGCCCCTCTCACGGCGCCGGTGTCCCAGCCCAGCTTCGCCAGGGCGTCGGAGACCCTCGCGTACACCCCGGGGCTCCCGGGGAGGCCGCAGCCGCTCCCCCAGGACACCAGCCCGATCAGCCGCCCCCCGGCGACCAGCGGGCCGCCGCTGTCCCCCTGGCAGGCGTCCCGGCCGCCCAGCACCTCACCGGCGCACAGCATGCTGTCGGCGAGATACACACCGCCGCCACCGCCGCCGGGATAGGCCCGCTCGCAGCGGCTGTCGGCGAGCACATGCACGCGCGCCGCCCGCAGGCTCGTCGCGTAGTCCCCGCCCCCGGTCACATCCCCCCACCCGTAGACCATGGCCTCCGTCCCCTCCGCGTACGCCGGATCCCCGGCCGCCGCCGCATGGATCACCGAGTCCTGCGGCAGCGGCTCCGCGAGCGTGAGGACGGCGAAGTCCCCGGCGTTGGTGACGTCGTCGTACTCGGGGTTCACCCAGCTCCGCCGTACGGCGATCTCCTGCCCCTGGTCCGTCCGCAGGTCGGTGCGTCCCGTGATGACCCTGAGGTCGGGCACCTCGTCCGGCGCCGACCCGAGGACGTCCTCGCGCAGACAGTGGGCCGCGGTGAGCACGGTGGTCGGCCCGACGGCGACGCCGCCGCAGAACTGCCCCGAGCGCGTACCCCCGAACCGGTCACGGCTGGACAGCGCCACCGTCCAGGGACTGTCGGCGACATCCACCGGGAAGCCCCCCACGATGATGCTGTCGGAGGCCGCCGGGGCCGCGGAGGTGAAGGGTATGACGGCCGCGGTGGCAGCCAGGACCAGAGGCCGGGCGAGCGCCCGGACCAGGGGACGACGCATACGCGCTCCTCACTCAGGGGTGGTCGTGGGACACCCAGCGTCATCCACCCCGGCGCACCCCGCACCCGCGCGGGCAGCGCGAAGGCCCGGCCCCCGCGCGGGGAACCGGGCCTTCGTCACGTAGGACTCGGCCTAGTCGAGGTAGTCCCGAAGGACCTGGGAGCGCGACGGGTGGCGCAGCTTCGACATGGTCTTGGACTCGATCTGGCGGATGCGCTCACGCGTCACGCCGTACACCTTGCCGATCTCGTCGAGGGTCTTCGGCTGACCGTCGGTGAGACCGAAGCGCATCGAGACGACGCCCGCCTCGCGCTCGGACAGGGTGTCGAGAACGGAGTGCAGCTGCTCCTGCAGGAGCGTGAAGCTGACCGCGTCGGCCGGGACCACGGCCTCGGAGTCCTCAATGAGGTCACCGAACTCGCTGTCGCCGTCCTCGCCGAGCGGGGTGTGCAGCGAGATGGGCTCGCGGCCGTACTTCTGGACCTCGATGACCTTCTCGGGGGTCATGTCGAGCTCCTTGGCCAGCTCCTCCGGGGTGGGCTCGCGGCCCAGGTCCTGGAGCATCTGGCGCTGCACGCGCGCGAGCTTGTTGATGACCTCGACCATGTGCACCGGAATACGGATGGTGCGGGCCTGGTCGGCCATGGCGCGGGTGATCGCCTGACGGATCCACCAGGTGGCGTACGTGGAGAACTTGTAGCCCTTGGTGTAGTCGAACTTCTCCACCGCGCGGATCAGACCGAGGTTGCCCTCCTGGATGAGGTCCAGGAAGAGCATGCCGCGGCCGGTGTAGCGCTTGGCCAGGGAGACCACCAGACGGAGGTTGGCCTCCAGGAGGTGGTTCTTGGCGCGGCGGCCGTCTTCGGCGATGATCTCCAGCTCGCGCTTGAGCTTGGGGGCGAGCTTGTCGGCGTTGGCCAGCTTGTCCTCGGCGAACAGACCGGCCTCGATGCGCTTGGCGAGTTCGACCTCCTGCTCGGCGTTGAGCAGCGGGACCTTGCCGATCTGCTTGAGGTAGTCCTTGACCGGGTCGGCGGTGGCACCGGCGGCCGCGACCTGCTGCGCGGGCGCGTCGTCCTCGTCCTCGTCGGAGAGTACGAAACCGGCGCTCTCCGTGCCCTCGGGCTCGTCGCCGGGCTTGACCTCTTCGAGGACCTCGTCCTCGACCAGCTCGGCGTCGTCCTTCTTGGCGGTGGTCTTCTTGGCCGCCGTCTTCTTCGCGGTGGTCTTCTTGGCCACCGTCTTCTTGGCGGTGGTCTTCTTGGCAGCGGCCTTCTTTACAGGCGCCGCTTCCTCCTCGGCGGCCGCGTCGGCGGCGGGTGCCGCGGGCGTGGCGGTGGCGGTGGCCTTCTTGGTGGTCACCGTCTTCGCCGCGACGGTCTTGGTGGCGGTGCGCTTGGCCGGACTCTTCGCTGCGACGCTCTTTCGGGTGCGCTTGGGCTCCGCGGCACTGACCATCAGCGTCACACCCTCTTCCTCAAGAATCTGGTTGAGGCTGCGCAGTACGTTCTTCCACTGAGTGGCCGGAATCTGGTCAGCTTCGAAGGCCCGACGCACGTCATCGCCGGCGATCTGCCCCTCAGCCTTTCCCCGCTCAATGAGCGCCATGACAGAGACGGACTCGGCGATCTCCGGCGGGAGCGTACGGGATGTGCTGGCCGACACGAACAACCTCTCGGAACGTTGGAAAACGGCTTCCGGCCCCGTCCACAGCGGACAGGAGCCGACCACCGACCTGGGGATGGGCCGACGGTGCGGGCGGGGGCCGGGAAGATGCACAGCGCCGTGTACGGCGTCCGTATTCCCTCCGCGGCTGTCACCTCTTAGGTCATCGCGCTGTTTCCACAAGCGTTACGCCCAATCTGCGTGGCCCGAGTCACACCCCGTAAGCGATCAAAAACGGTCAGATACGGACAGATGGTGTCGGTCGAGGGCACTGCTAACGGTAACTCCGCCCGCGCCGCCGCCCCGCCGCGCCGTCGGACCCCGCAGGATCGCGCGGATCCTGCGGGGTCCGACGGGGGGCGGTCCACCGACCGGACGATGCCACGGAAGGGGGGAGGCATCCCCGGCCGCGCCGCCCGTGGGGCACGTTCAGTGCTCGCGCGGGGCGGGCACCACGCGCTCCACCTCCGGATGGACGGTGAGCAGCTGCCGCATCGCCGCCTCGGCCGCCGCGCCGTCTCCGGCGGCGAGGGCGTCGACGATGCGGGCGTGGTGCGCCAGCGACGACTCGTTCGGGCGTTCGCAGCCGGTGACCGGACCGCCGGAGACCTGGAGGGCGGCCGAGACGATCCCGGAGAGGTGCTCCAGCATGCGGTTGCCGGCGACCTGGATGAGCAGCGAGTGGAACTCGGCGTCCGCGCGCGAGAAGGTGAGCGCGTCGCCCTGCCCCATGGCGTGGCCCATGATCTCGACCATGTCGGCCAGCCGCTGCTGGATGTCCTCACGGCCGTGCCCCGCGGCCAGACGCGCGGCGAGCGGCTCGATCGTCCAGCGCAGCTCGCTCAGCTCACGGCGCTGGTCGTCGCGCTGCGGCCCGAAGGCCCGCCACTCGATGATGTCCGGGTCGAGGAGGTTCCAGTCGCTGACGGGACGCACGCGCGTGCCGACGTTCGGCCGGGCGCTGACCAGGCCCTTGGCCTCAAGGACGCGGAGCGACTCACGGACGACGGTGCGGGAGACCTCGAAGCGCTGGCCGATCTCCTCGGGCACCAGCGGGCGGTCGGCACCCAGGTCGCCGGAGACGATCATCTGGCCGAGCTGCTGGACGAGTTGGCCGTGCAGCCCACGTCCGCGGCTGCCCGCGGCGCGCCGGCCCACACGGCCCAGCTCCGGCTCCGCGCTCTCCCAGGACGGGGCTCCGACGCGGTCGGCCACCGGGGCCTCGGCGTAGGGGTAGCGGTCGAGTTCGCCCGGGCCGACGAGACCGGAGTCGGCGGCGCGGGCGGCGGTCATCATGGTGTGCGCAAGGGTACTCACGGATCCTTTGTCGGCGCCCTCCCCAACTCCCTTGAGGTCTTTGGTGAAAAGCACACGAAAGGGTGATCGCTCACCCCGTCGCAATTGACGCCTTATCGGAAAGAAATGGGCTTTCCATGGGGAGTTGCGCACACCGAAGCCACTGAATAGACAGAAACAGTCACTACCGAAGCCTGGTGCGCATCGTTGTGAGCAGATACGCGCACAGCAGCGTGGTGAGCGACAACGCCAAAGCGCCGCCCACGGGTTGAGCCAGCAGCCGCGCGACCCCCACCAGGTAGCGCTCTCCCCCGAAGGGCCACTGCATCAGCAGCACTTCCCTGACTCGCATCGGGAATCCCGCCGCCGACCGCACACCGGGTCCTTCCAGGAACTTCTGCACCAGCGGTACGACAACCACCGGCACCGCGACCACCGCCGCGAGCCCTGCCGTCGTCGACCGGAACACCCCGGCGGCCAGCACCCCGGCCCAGGCGCACCCCGCCACCAGCCCCACCCAACTCGCACTCAGCGAAAGCCACTCCGAGGGAACTTCCGCCAGCTCCCGTCCGTATACGAGATACAGCACCTCCGCATCGCACCCCACCGTCACCACGGCCAGCGCCACCGCGGTGACCCCGGACACCAGCAGCTTGGCCACGAGCAGCCCCAGCCGGCGGGGCACCGTGCCGCGGTCCGCCGCCAGCGCCGGATGCCGGAACTCGTCCCCGAAGGCCAGCGCACCGAGCAGCCCGGCACCCAGCGCCGCGGGCGGCAACGGCATCTCCCGCGGCCACGCGGCCAGCAGCCGCTCCTGCGGGGTGTGCCCGATCCGCGCGAGCACGACAGCGACGAGCGCGGACACGACGAGCACCGCGGCACCGGTGAGAAAGGCGGTGCCGACACTGAAGGCACGCCGCAGTTCGTAGCGGAGGGGGCGGAGGGGGCTGGGGGCGGGGCGGACGGAGATGGGGGGTGGGAGGGAGGGGAGGGGGGAGGGGGGCGGGGGGGAACCCCCCGGAGAACCGCTGTCCTCGATCGCGGGGCCCTGCCGCCGCGTGTCCTCCGGTCCGGCTTCCTGCTCGCCCTCCGCCGCCTGCTCCGCGGCCCCCGGCCCCATGTCCCCGATCTCGTCGGCGAGTTGGTGGACGAGGACATCGTGCCGGTAGGCGACCTCACCGATGTCGGCGCAGGTACTGCCGTACACGGAGAGGCGGTTGCCGTCCTCGCGGACGATCTCGACGGAGCGCCGGGTCGTGCGGGCGTCCTTGGCGAGGAGGGCCGCGAGGCGGGCGGCGTGCGGGGTGCGTACGGCGACGCGGGGGCGCAGGCGGGTCCGGGCGAACTCCGCGGCGTCCTGGTCGGCGACGAGCCTGCCCTGGTCGAGGGTGATGACGCGGTCGGCGGTGCGGGCGGCTTCCTTGGGGTCGGAGGTGGTGAGCAGGACGGTTCCGCCCTGGGCCGCGTGGGCGCGCAGGACGCTGTACAGCCAGCGGCTCTCGCGGGTGGAGAGTCCGTCGGCGGGGTTGTCGAGCACGAGGGTGTGCGGGTCGGCGAGGAGTGCGCAGGCGAGTCCGAGCCGCCGGTCCATGCCGCGAGAGAGGGTGCGCAGGCGTTCGTCGCGCAGGCTGACGAGGCCGACGACTTCGAGGACTTCGTCGGCGCGGCGCACCGGCACCCCGGCCGCGGCGCAGAGCATGCGCAGATGACCGCGGACGGTGCGGGAGGGGTGCCCGGGGACATCGCCGAGGAGGACGCCGACCTCGCGGGAGGGGTGGGCGATGCGGTGCAGGGGGCGGCCTCTGAAGTGGGTGAGTCCGCGGCCCTGTTGGAGTTCGAGCATGAGTCTGAGCGCTGTGGTCTTGCCCGCTCCGGGTGCACCGAGCAGCGTGGTGACTCGGCCGGCGTATGCCTCGAAGGAGACGTCGTCGACGGCGGGCGGAAGATCCTTGCGCGGGTCGCTGGTCAGTCCGATGGCCTGGATCACCCGAAGCAAGATAGCGCGGTATGTCCGGTTTTTCGGGCATCGCAAGGCCCGCTCCCGGCCCGGGACTCGGCGCGCTCGGACCCGTGTTCGCCGTTCGCTCGCGGGCCCGGTCCGGCTTGGTGCGCCCGCTGCTCGCCTCAGACCTCCGGGCGCAGCATCGGGGGGTTGAGCAGGGTTGCTCCGCCGGCCCGGAAGAGCTGTGCCGGGCGTCCGCCCTGGCGGGTGGTGGTGCCGCCGGTGGGGACGAGGAAGCCCGGGGTGCCGGTCACCTTGCGGTGGAAGTTACGGGGGTCGAGGGCGACGCCCCAGACGGCCTCGTAGACGCGGCGCAGCTCGCCGACGGTGAACTCGGGCGGGCAGAATGCCGTGGCCAGTGAGGAGTACTCGATCTTGGAGCGGGCGCGTTCCACTCCGTCGGACAGGATCTGGGCGTGGTCGAAGGCGAGCGGGGCGAGGGGTTCGCCGTCGCGGCCGTAGCCGCCCTGCTGGAGCAGTTCCTCCACCGGCGCCCAGCGGGCGTTGCTGGCGTCGCCGCCGGCGCGCGGGGCGGGCATGTCGGGGGCGAGGGCGAGGTGGGCGACGCTGACGACGCGCATCCGCGGGTCCCGCTTGGGGTCGCCGTAGGTGGCGAGCTGTTCCAGGTGGGCGCCGTTGTCCTGGACGGGTGCGGTCGGGTCGTGGGCGCGCATGCCGGTCTCCTCGGCGAGCTCGCGCGCCGCCGCCTGCGCCAGGTCCTCGTCGGCCCGTACGAATCCGCCGGGCAGCGCCCAGCGCCCCTGGAACGGTGGTTCGCCCCTGCGTACCGCCAGCGCGCACAGGGCATGGCGGCGCACGGTCAGCACGACCAGGTCCACGGTGACGGCAAAGGGCGGAAACGCTGACGGGTCGTAGGGCATGCCGCGATCATAGTCGTCTGCCTGACGATAAACACTCCCTTCGCCGGTCGCTTCGACTGTTGATCGAGTTCGCACCGTCAAGGGCCTCCTTTGTTGATCGAGTTCGCGCTGTGAGGGGCGTCCTTGTTGATCGGGTTCGCACGGTCAGGGACCTGCTTTCGGTGCCGGGGTGGTACGTCGTGCGAGGTCACACCCCCAGTTGGAGTCCGTCGGCGGCCTCCTCGACCATGGCGAGGCCCAGGCGGCCGACCCGCAGGGAGAAGGGGGCGCCCGCGACCCGCAGTCCGGTGAGGACGATCTCCCCGAGGGGGGCACTGGCGGCGGGGCGGAGGGTGACGGTGCCCGCGGGGGCGTCGGGGCGGATTCCGGCGAGCGCGGTCAGGAGCAGGACTCCGGCCGCGGCGGCGGTGGCGGCGGGGCGGCAGGCTGCGGGGTGCGGAATCGGTGCGCTGCCGTCGGTGCGCTTCTCTCCCCCGTACATCTCCGGCAGGCGGTGGTCGAACGCCTCGGCGGCGGCCATGGCGCCGCGCAGCAGTCCGGTGGCCTCCTTCTCGTATCCGGCGGCGAGCAGCCCGGCGACGGCGACGGCTGTCTCGTGGGTGCGTACGGCGCCGCTGCGGTGGCCGAAGGCGTTGAACCCGGCCTCCTTGGTGCCCAGTCCGCGCAGTCCCCAGCCGGAGTCCATCGCGGGGCTGCCGAGGAGCCGGGCGAGCTGCTCGGTGGCCACCTTGTCGAGGAGACCGGGCGCCTGTTCGCCACCGCCCAGGAGGCCGGTGTCGAGGAGGTGGACGGCCGAGGCTCCGAGGTGCGGCACGAGGCGCCCGTCGGGGGTGCGGGCCGCCGCGGGTCTGCCGCCGCCGAGGTCGTCGATCCAGAAGTCCCGTTGGAACGCGGTGCGCAGGCTTCCCGCCCACTGGCGCAGTCCGGCGCCTCCGGGTCTGCCGAGGGCGTCGAGCAGGTCGGCGCCGAGCAGGGCCGCGCGGTGGGCGTGGGCCTGGGTCTCGCACCGCTGTGGTCCGCCGGGGTGCGGGTCACTGAGGTAGGTGCCGGCTCCGACAGTGGTGCGCAGCCAGGTCAGGCATCTCTCGGCGGCCGGGAGCAGTTCCTCGGTCTCCTTGTCGGGGAGCCCCCAGCGGCGGGCCTCGGCGAGGAGTGCGGGGAAGAGCAGGGTGGCTTCCGTGGCCGTGCAGCCGGGTGGCAGGTGGGGGCCCGCGTCCCGGCGAGGGGCGGGGATCAGGCCGGCGCGTGTTCCCTCGGTGAGCTGGGTGCGGGCCAGGGTGCGGAGCGTGCCTGCGGCGAGGCGGGTGCCGAGGGGCAGGGTCATCCGGGCCGCGGCGAGGGCGTCGGCGGGGGCGAGCCCGCAGCGCCAGGGTGCTCCGGCGGCGAGGTGGGTGTCGGTGGGGTGGGTGGGGTCGCGCAGCAGGAGGGCTTGGAGGTCGTCGATGCAGGTGCGCAGGAGCGCCTGGGCTCCGGGGTGGTCGCCGTCGGCCCGGGCGGGGGCCAGTGGGGCGGCCGTGGAGGCCCGGCTCACGGCGCGGGCGGGGCCGGCTCCTTCCGGCCGGACCTTCAGTTCGATCGTCGCGCTGCCGCCGGGGGGCAGGGTGATGTCCCAGCGGAGCAGGCCGGCGGATGCCAGGGCGTCGGTGGGCGGCGGGGCCGCGGTGACGGCCGAGGTCCCGGTGGCGCAGGTCCAGCGCAGGCCGGAGTCGTGGACGGTGGCGGGCAGTTCGGGGCCGGTCCGTCCGGAGGCGATGGCGCTGAGGTCGGCCAGGTCGGTGCCGAGGGCGACCTCGACGGGCAGGCGCAGGGGGCGGGAGGCCGCGCTGTGCAGGGTGATGCGTTCGGTGCCCTCGGCCTGCCGGGTGCGCTCGACGACGACATCGGGGTCCGGGCCCGCGTCCGGTGAGGCGCGGAGGGTTCCTACGAAGCGGGCCCGGTCGGCGGTGGTGATGCGGGCGTGCACGGGGAGCGGTTCGCGGCCGGCGACGCGCAGTTGGCAACGGGAGAGCAGGCGCCGGCCTGCCCGGTAGAAGCCTTCCAGGTCCTGGCCGGTCAGCTGCGCTTGCGGTGTGGAGATGGCGAGGCTCGGGAGGGCGACGCAGATGAGGGCGGTGTGGGTGGGCGGCAGGTCGGAAGGGTGGCGGGGTGGGACTGCTCGTGGGGGCTGTGGGGTGGGTGGTCGGTGCGTGGTGGGGGGATTCGGGTCGGTCGCTGCCGTGCGGGGTGGTCCTTGGTGGCCGGGTCCGGGCGGTTGTGTCGGCCGGGAGCCGGGTGGGCGGCTGTCGGCGGCGGAGGGCGGAGTCGGCTGGTGCATGGGGCGGCTTCCTCTGCGCTCTGTGCGCCTGGGGCGGGTTCGGCGCCGGGTGGGGGGTCCGGGGTTACCTGGAGGGGTCGGCGGCAGGGCCCGTACGGACATTCCGCCACTCAGGTGAACGGGGTGACGCTCCTCCAGGTCACGCCCGGGAATGGGTGACCTGTGCGGGCGAGGGCGGCCGGGGTTCGTGGTTCGGGTGGTCACGCTTCCCCCTCGGGTCCGGTGTTCGTCCCCTCCTGGCACGTGCCGCCGGGCTGTCCCGGGACCCGTGTGGTGCGGGGCTTGCGGGTCGTTCCGGTGCGCGTGCCGCTCATGGGTGTGCGGGGTCCGGGCACCCTCGTCCTGGGCCGGCGTCCTGCCCTGCCGACGGGGGCCGTGGAGGCGGGGCTGGTGGGGGTGGTGGGGCGGGACTGGGTGCGGTGGGGGCGTCGGGGGGTGGTGGCCGGCCGGGACGGTGGGGTGTCGGTCGATGGCGTTGGGGCTTTGGTCGGGTGGGCGTGCGGCGCGTCGTTGGTCGGGGTGGCTTCCGGCACGGCGTTGGTCCGGGTGGCGGCCGGCGTCTCGGCCGCGGAGGCGTGGTCCGCAACAGCCGCATCGGCGTGCTGCGCGGCACCCCGGTCCAGCGCCGCGGGCGCGGTCCTACGTCCCCGTTCCGCGCGCAGGCAGCGTCGGATCTTTTCCGGGTCCAGGCCCTCGTTGCACGCCTGGTGCAGGAGGCGTGCGAAGAGGTAGTCGGGGTCGGCGCCGAGGGCCATGGCGAGGGCCTCGCGGGCCTCCAGTTCGTCGCCGGTGGACCAGGCGACCCAGCCGACGAGCGTGAGGCACGGCGCTGCGTGCTCGTTGTAGGGGCCGACGCAGCGGCGGGCCAGGGCTCGCCACAGGCGCAGTGCGGGTGTGGCCTCGTCGCCCTCCATCCAGGCCGCGGCTCGGTCCCGTGTGGTGCGGTCCTGGAGGCCGAGGATGACCCGGGCCGCTTCCTCGTGGGTGATGAGGTCGTCGTCGCGGAGGTCGGCCGTGAGGGTGCCGGAGACGGAGGGTGCTTCGGCGAGGCGCTTCATCAGCTTCTCCGCCAGTTCCAGGGTCTCCTCGGCGACCTCCGCGCGGGTTGCTTCCTCCAGGATCCGAGGGACCAGGGCCATGCCCGCGGTGTCGAGGGCGATCTCCTGTTCCAGCGCGGCTCCGGTCTCCCAGGGCAGCAGCCTTGCCCGCAACTCACGTAGCGTGCCGCGCACCTGGAGCCCGGCGTAGGTGGCGGCCGCGGCCAGGACCGAGGTGCCCGGCAGGCCCATGGCGGTGCCGTTGGGCGGGCAACAGGTCGCGTTGTCACAGCAGTACGACCAGAAGCGGCCGCCCGAGATGCACAGCGCCTCGATCACCGGTACGTCGAGGTGGCCGCACTCGATGCGCAGTTTCTGGGCGAGCGGGCGCAGTCGTTCCATGACCTGGCGCCCGGACTCGCCCGCCGCGGGTTCCTGACAGAGAAAGGCCACGATCTGCTCGGGGCGTGCGCCTCGGCGTTCGCTGCCCGTGACCAGGCCGTGCGCCAACTGGCGTGCCGCGGACGGCCAGTCGTCCGGGTTGGTGGGGATGCCGAGCCGGGCCCGCCCGCCGAAGCGGCCGCGGCCGTCCCGGTCGTGCAGGGCGACCAACACGATGCTGTCCTCGGGGCGGTAGCCCAGCAGGTACGGGAGCGCGTCGGCCAGTTCGGCCGGGGTGCGCAGGGTGACCTGGTCGTCGCGGTGGCCTTCGTAGGCGGTGCAGTCGAGTTGCTTCGCGGGGCTCGGGTCGTGTCCCACGATGTCGTGGTTCTCGAAGTTTCCTGTGGTTTCGCCGTGGTTCGTCATGGCTAGACGATCTCGCGGAATTCAATCTTCCGCTTAACCTGTGGATAACTCGGGGCAGGGACATGGCAATTACACGCTCCGTCGCCCTCACCACGCCCCACGCCGTCCGCCGAACCGGGAGCCCCCGGGCACGGCTCACCCCGCCGCGGCCAGTACCAACGGCAGAACCTCTCCGCTCCCCGTCCGCCGCAGCAGCCGTGCCGTGACCGCCAGCGTCCACCCGGTGTCGGTGTAGTCATCGACGAGCAGCACGGGACCGCGTGAGCCGGCCAGCGCCTCGGCCAGTTCCCCGGAGACTTCGAACGCATCGGCCAGCGCCCTGAGCCGCTGCGCCGAGTTGCTCCGGCGCAGCGGCTGCTCGGACCCTGTGCGGGTCAGCGTGCCGAGGAACGGCAGCCGTCCGACATCCGCGATGCCCCGCGCCAGCGTGCCCACCAGTTGCGGCCGCGTCAGGGACGGCACCGCCACCACACCCACCGGCCGCGCCGTCGCCTGCTCGCCGCCCGATGCCCAACCGCCCGGCGATCGGGCCCAGTCGGCGAGAACCGACACGGCTGCCCGCAGGACGTCGTCGGGGACAGGTCCGTCCGCCGCGTTCTCGGCCAGCAGCGGGCGCAGGCGATTGCCCCACCCGATGTCCGAGAGGCGTCCGAGGGCCCGCCCGGTGGAGCACTGTTCGCCGGCCGGAATGCGGCCCTTGAGCTCGATGCCCAGGGCGGGCATGCCCGTCGGCCACATCCGGCGCGGTTCGATCTCGACGCCGGGCCGGTCCAGTTCCTTGACGGCTCCCGTCAGCGCCTCCGGTGTGACGGCCGGATCGGCCCACGGGCCCGCGCAGTTGTCGCAGCGGCCGCACGGGACCGCGCCCTCGTCGTCCAACTGGCGGCGCAGGAACTCCATCCGGCACTCATGGGTGCTCGCGTACTGGCGCATGGCCTGCTGCTCGGCCGCCCGCTGCCGCGCCACCCGGGCATAGCGCTCGGCGTCGTACACCCACTCCGCTCCGGTGGCGATCCAGCCGCCTTTGACGCGCTTCACCGCGCCGTCGACGTCCAGCACCTTCAGCATGGTCTCCAGGCGGCTGCGCCGTAGCTCCACGGCCGCCTCCAGGGCGGGCACGGACAGTGGGCGTCCGGCTCCGGCGAGGGCCGAGAGGGTCTGCCGGACCTGGGCCTCGGGCGGGAAGGCGGTGTCGGCGAAGTAGCGCCAGATGGCCTCGTCCTCCTTGCCCGGCAACAGCAGCACATCGGCGTGGGCCACGCCTCGGCCGGCCCGCCCCACCTGCTGGTAGTAGGCGATCGGCGAGGAAGGGGAGCCGAGGTGGATGACGAAGCCGAGGTCGGGTTTGTCGAAGCCCATGCCGAGTGCGGAGGTGGCGACCAGCGCCTTGACCCGGTTGGCGAGCAGGTCCTCCTCCGCCTGGAGCCGGTCCGCGTTCTCCGTGCGCCCGGTGTAGGAGGCCACGGCGAAGCCGCGCTGCCGGAGGAAGGCGGCGGCCTCCTCGGCCGCGGCCACCGTCAGGGCGTAGATGATCCCCGAGCCCGGGAGTTCGTCCAGGTGCTCGGCGAGCCAGGCCAGGCGGTGCGCGGCGTCCGGCAGCTGGACCACGCCGAGCCGCAGGCTCTCCCGGTCCAGTGGGCCGCGCAGCACCAGGGCCTCACCGGCACCGGTTCCCAGTTGCTCTGCGACATCCGCGGTCACGCGCGCGTTGGCCGTCGCGGTGGTGGCCAGCACAGGCACGCCGGGACCCAGCTCGGCCAGCATCGCCCGCAGCCGCCGGTAGTCGGGGCGGAAGTCATGGCCCCAGTCGGAGATGCAGTGCGCCTCGTCGACCACGAGCAGACCGGTCGTCGCCGCGAGCTTGGGCAGCATCTGGTCGCGGAAGTCGACGGAGTTGAGCCGCTCCGGGCTCACCAGGAGCACGTCGGTCTCGCCCCGCTCGACCTCGTCGTGGATGGCGTCCCACTCCTCCGGGTTGGCGGAGTTGATGGTGCGTGCCCGGATTCCGGCCCGCTCCGCCGCCTCGACCTGGTTCCGCATCAGTGCCAGCAGCGGCGACACGATCACCGTGGGGCCCGAGCCGCGTCGCCGGAGCAGCGCGGTGGCGACGAAGTACACGGCCGACTTGCCCCAGCCGGTGCGCTGCACCACCAGGGCGCGTCTACGCTCCCGCACCAGAGCGGCCACGGCCTGCCACTGGTCCTCCCGCAGACGCGCGGTACCTCCCGGGTCGCCCACCAGCTGGCCGAGGACGGTATCGGCTTCGGCACGGAGTTCCAGTTCGTCCATGCCCCCATGCAACCCGATGGCACTACCAGTCGGCCACTTCAGTGGCGCGTGAGGCGAACGGAGCCTCGGCACGCGCGCGTGGGGGATGTGGACGCACGATCACAACGAGTAGACGATCCGCCTCGCCACGCGCGCGCGAGGGCGGGATCGATGGGACAGAGACTGTGCGCTGTTGAGAGGGTCCGATCACGGCGCGTAATCAACATGGGGGGCGCATTCAAAAGGCGTACGACGGCGGTCGCACCCGCGCGTCAGCAGGTGGCACACGGGGTAGGGATATACCACTCACTCCTCCCTATATCGGTCGGGCATTCCAATTGCTCGTTGCCGCAACCAAGTTCGACAGGAAGAATTGAAGTCCGCTCCCCGCACGGCTCGCCCGTGGTCCGGCAGGGCTTTGCTGCGGTGTGCGCTCCCCCGAATCCACCCCGCCCTCAGTGTGGGCGCGTAGCCGAAGGGAGGACCGTGACCTTCGGATTCGCTCCGTCCACCGCGGCATCCACGTCGACCTCCAACGACCTGTCCGCCACCACGACGGGCCGCGTGCTGGAGCCCGCGGAGTGGGCTGCCGCCGGGATTCCTCTGCTGCGCAACCCCCGCGAGGTCGTCAGTGGACTGCATGCGCGGCACCACCCCAGACCGGCGACCGCGATCGTGGCCGTACTCGACCCTGACGAACGGCTCCGGGCGAGCGCCTCGTTCACCCGCCGTACAACTCAGGCCGACGGCTGGATGTTCCGCAACGTGCTGCTGGACCAGTTGCGCCGGGTCATTCCGCACGACCTGCGCCGCCGCACCCCCGTGCGCACCGCCGTGCTGCTCTACTGCCGTGAGGGCGACGCGCGTTGGACGCAGGAGGACGGGGCGTGGATGTGGGGGCTGCGCGACGCCTGCACGCTGCACGGGCTGCGCTGCGGCGCGTACATCACGCTGACCCGGGACGGCTGGCAGGTCCTCGGAGAGGGCCGCGGTGGGCGTCGCCCCAGCGCGAACTCCGCCCCGGAGGCCTTCGCCACGTCCGAGTCACCGCCTCCGCTGCCCCGTACCGGAGGCGCCGCCTCGGACATCCTGCGCCGCGCCGCGGCCCGCTGAGCGGCTCGGCACCGTCTCACCCAACTTCACGACGGAACGTTTCCGCGCTGCCCTGACCAGGGCAGCGCGCCGCACGTCCTCTCGGGCACCACGACGAGCCTCCACGAGCATCCACCGGCGCCTGGTCAACGCACCGTAAGGCGTCGCCGAACCGACCGCCACACCTTCCCGCGCGCATGCCGAAGGCCGCACCGTGCAGGTACTCCTGCGGCAGCACCGGTGTGCCGACCGCCCCGGAGGAACCGGAGGCGGTTCAGACACCCGCACCCAGCACGGAGTTGATCTGCTGCGGGTCGCCGCAGACGATCAGCAGGGCGCCGGCCCGGGCGAGGGCCAGGGGCAGGGCGGTGGCGGCAGCGGTGTCGGATCCGCCGTTGACGGCGACCACCACGACGGGGCGCTGGGCCGCACGGCTCGCGACGGCGGCGTCCGCGTAGAAGACGTCGTCGGCCGCGTCGTGCTGGCTCCAGTAGGAGGCCTCGCCGAAGGACAGCTCATGGGCGGCCCACGGGTGCTGTTCGCCGGTGGTGATCACCAGCACGTCACCGGGGGCACGTCCCGACTCCAGCAGCAGGTCGACGGCTTCCTCGGCAGCGTCGAGCGCACCCTCGGCCGAGGCCGGGATCAGCTGGATCTGCGGAGTCGCCTTGGCCGGTGCGGAGGCGGGGGCGGCCGGGGCGGAAGGGCCCGGCTTGGGCGCGGCCGCATCACGGGGCGTGCGTTGCGCCGGAGCCGTGGGCCGTGAAGGCCCGGGACGGCCGGGACGCGACGGAGCCGCGGGACGCGGACCGGGTACGGGGCGGGGGGTCGGCGCGGTACGGCCGCTGGCCGGAGTGGCGCGGGGACCCTGGGCACTCTCGTGAATCTGAGGCTCCTCGGGAATGAGAGGCATGGGCTGATATTTATCAAACATTGGTGCGGCTCACGTGGGCGGGTGGCACACAAGTGCGAGCGGAACGGTCAGAAATCGAAGCCGAGCTGCCCTTCGATCGCCGGAACGCTCCGTTCCGCCCAGCTGCGGACCTTCTTGAGGTGCCGCCACTGGGGCAGCGCATCAAGATACGCCCACGACAGGCGGTGGTACGGGGTGGGCCCCCGCTCCTCCAGTGCGGCCTTGTGCACGGGCGACGGATACCCGGCGTTGTCCGCGAAACCGAAGTCTGCATGGTCGATACCCAGTTCGGCCATCATTTTGTCGCGCTGAACCTTGGCGATCACCGAAGCCGCCGCGACCGCGACACACGACCGGTCGCCCTTGATCACCGTACGGACCTTCCACGGGTCCCCGAGGTAGTCATGCTTGCCGTCGAGGATCACCGCGTCGGGGCGGACCGGCAGGGCGTCCAGGGCGCGCACCGCGGCCAGGCGCAGCGCGGCCGTCATACCCAGCTCGTCGATCTCCTCCGGCGAGGCGTGCCCGAGGGCGTACGACGTCACCCACTTCTGCAGCTGCGCGGCCAGTTCGGTGCGCCGCTTGACGGTGAGCAGCTTGGAGTCGGTGAGCCCTTCAGGGGGCCGACGCAGTCCGGTGACGGCCGCGCAGACGGTGACGGGCCCGGCCCAGGCGCCGCGCCCCACCTCGTCGACACCGGCAATGACCTTCGCTCCGGTCGTGGCGCGGAGTGAGCGCTCGACGGTGTGAGTAGGCGGTTCGTACGGCATGGCGCCCTTAGCCTACGCCGCCCGGATCACCCGGCGACACCCAGGTTTTCCGGAACGTAACCGAAGCTCCCCGACGCACGGGGTTCAGCCCGCCTGCGGCCGGAGGAGCGGCAGCATCAGCTGGTCGATCATCTCCTCCAGCTCGCCGTCCTCCCATTCGCTTCCGCACATCTTGGAGCGGTACATCATCATGGCCGGAATGGCGTCGAAGACGCATGCGTTGGCCGCGTCGGAGCGCACCTCGCCGCGCCCTATTCCACGGGTGATGACCTCACGGATCAGTTTGAGGGTCGGCTCGACGATCCCGTTGAAGATCACTCCATGGAATCGCTCCGCCTGCAGTTGGTCACATTCGTGAATGACTGCACGGAATGCGAAACCAGGACGTGAGTACATGGCGTCCCGCGCCAGACGGCACAGCGCGAGCAGGTCCTCCCGCACACTGCCGAGGTCCGGCACCGCGTCGATGCGCGGCAGTCCGGCCTTCAGCGCGTCGGCGACGAGGTCCTCCTTGGAGGGCCAGCGACGGTAGACGGCGGCCTTGCCGGTCTGGGCGCCGGCAGCGACACCTTCCATCGTGAGGCCGTTCCAGCCGACGGTGCTCAGTTGCTCCAACGTGGCGTCGAGGATGGCGCGTTCCAGTACGGCGCCGCGCCGGCGCACTGAAGCCGCCTGAGCGGGGGCGGCCGTCCAGCGCGAGGTAACCATCAGTGTTCTCCAACGAGCGAAAAGCGGGGGGTGCGGGGGACTTGGGGACGCCGCGCGGCGGCGGCAAGCGGGGAGCGTCATGGAGGTACGGATTAAGTGAACGCTTGCGTTCACTACTGGGGACTCACTACCTTTGACGCGACAGTGAACGCGAGCGTTCACTAAGGCGCTTATGGGGGACCCATAGTGACAACCTCTCAGTTGATTCAGGACAAGCAACCAGGTGCGGCCCGCAGGCAGGGCCGCCCCGGCATCGCGCTCACCGTCATCGCGGCCTGCCAACTCATGGTGGTACTCGACGCGACGATTGTGAACATCGCGCTGCCGCACATTCAAGACGCGCTCAAGTTCAGCACGACCGACCTCACCTGGGTCGTCAGCTCCTACACCCTCACCTTCGGCGGTCTGCTGCTGCTCGGCGGCCGGGCGGGCGACATCCTCGGCCGCCGCCGGGTCTTCATGACCGGCATCCTGCTCTTCACCTTCGCCTCCCTGCTCGGCGGACTCGCCCAGGAGCCCTGGCAGTTGCTCGCCGCGCGTGTGCTCCAGGGTGTCGGTGGCGCCATCGCCTCGCCGACCTCGCTGGCGCTCATCACCACGACATTCCCCGAAGGCCCGGAACGAAACCGGGCATTCGGTGTCTTCGCCGCCGTATCCGCGGGCGGTGGCGCCATCGGACTCCTCGCCGGCGGCATGCTCACCGAGTGGCTCGACTGGCGGTGGGTGCTCTTCGTCAACGTCCCGATCGGCGTCCTGATCGCCTTCCTCACCCCGCTGTACATCAACGAGTCCGAACGGCACACCGGCCGCTTCGACATCGCCGGCGCGCTGACGTCGACCCTGGGCATGGCGTCCCTGGTCTACGGGTTCATCCGGGCCGCCGACGAGGGCTGGCGGGACAACCTGACCATCGGTTCCTTCGTCGCCGCGGTGATTCTGCTGCTCGCCTTCGCGTTCATCGAGTCGCGGGCGAAGGAGCCGATCACCCCGCTGCGGATGTTCGCCGACCGCAACCGCTCCGGCACGTATGTGATCATGCTGAGCCTGGCGGCAGCGATGTTCGGCATGTTCTTCTACATCGTGCTCTTCGTGCAGAACGTGCTGGAGTACACCCCGATCGAGGCGGGCCTCGCGTTCCTCCCCGTCACCGTGGTCATCGCCCTCGGTGCGGGCCTGTCGCAGCGATTCCTGCCGGTGCTGGGGCCCAAGCCGTTCATGCTCACCGGCTCGGCCCTCGTGGTGGTCGGTCTGAGCTGGCAGGCCCTCCTCAGCGCGGACAGCTCGTACGTGGGCGGAGTCCTCGGACCGATGCTGCTGTTCGGCTTCGGCATGGGGCTGAACTTCGTGACGCTGACGATCACCGCGGTGTCCGGGGTCGCCCAGCACGAGGCCGGCGCGGCTTCCGGTCTGCTCAACGCCATGCAGCAGGTGGGCGGATCGCTCGGACTGTCCATCCTGACGACAGTGTTCGGCTCCGCCAGCAAGGACGAGGCGGAGAAGCAGGTGGCGCAGTTCATGGCGGAGGCCTCGCCCGAGCAGAAGGCCCAGTTCGCCGAGACGCAGCAGCTGCCCGCGCCGTGGGGGCACGAAGTACTCGCCAAGGGCATCTCGATGGGCTTCGTGGCGGCCGCCTCGATGGGTGTGCTCGCCCTGATCACCGCCTGGTTCGTGATCAAGGTCCGCAAGAGCGACCTGGAGGCCCTGTCCGGCACAGCCGGTCCCATCGCTTCCTAATGCTGTTGTCAAGCTGCCGCAGTCACCGGCGGTGTCACTTCGTAGCACCGCCGGTCACGAATCAGAGCCCAGATGACGTTGACG